>NZ_CP053085.1:2589546-3236932 GCF_013004105.1 Gemmatimonas groenlandica | reverse complement strand
GCGATCTCCGCCGCCACGATACGCCATCCGGGCAGCGGCATCGTTTTCAGCATCGCCAGGCGCGGCAAGTCGAGCCGCAGGTCGAAGCGCATCCAGAGCGGGCCGATGAACAGCAGCATCGCGCCCCAACCGAAGGTGACACCCATGAAGACATCGCCGGCACGGTCGGAAGCCGAGCGTGTGACCGCGGCGAGTACCGCCAGACCGACGGTGAACGTGAGCAGCTGCGTGCGCCACGCGCCGCCGCGCATCGCGGCCACCACGTTCTTCCACGCGATCGCCATTTCCGGACGACCGGTGAGCGCCAACGACGGCACCTTGGCCAGCTTGCCCTTCCGCGAGCGCGAGTTGCCCATCTGCGACGAACGGAAGCGCTGCAGGCGTTCGGCGCGATGTTGCGTGGCTTCGAGTGCGGCTTCTTCGAACGCCTTGTCGAGCCGAACGACCCAGAAGTAGTGCAGCAGGAGTATCGCCGCGGCGAACGGCATGGCGGCGAGCCACTTGGCTCCACTGCCAAGAAAGACGGGTTCGAGCACGGCGCGCACCGGCCAGAGCGCGGCCGAGGGAGCGGGTGTGCGGAGCGCATCGGTGACGACGAGCAACACGGCCTTGGTGCCCGACAGGCTCGCCACTTTAAGCAGCGGCCACGCCGTCACGATGCCGTAGATCACGGCCACCAATACTGCGCCGAAGACGATGAGCGGCAGAATGAGCCGACGACGTGCTTTGCCCACGTGCTCCATGGCGTTGGCGTGCACGATCGATGCGCCCAGGCGATGGAGGGCGAGTGAGGAGAAGAGCATCCACAGCGAGAGTCCGCGTTGCCATCCTTCCACACTGCCGCCACTGCCGCGCAGCAACACGCTGAAAATGACCGTGTTGAGCAGAATCGCGAGCTGCATGCGCACGAGCTTCGCATGCACGAGCTGTCGTCGGCTCACGGGCGCGGGAAAGAGGAACTGCACTTCGGCCGGCGTGAAGGCGAGGGCGCTGCGTTCACCACCGAACACCCACCAGCGCGCGGCCGACAACAACAGGAGCGCGCTGGCGATCGGCACGGCCACGTCGGTTTCCACCAGCTTGGCGAGTGGTCCGCCGCCCAACCGTGAATTGCGGAACAGCGCCCACCAGATGTACAGCATGCCCATCACGACGGCCGCGAGATAGCGCGGACTCTTGGCCCGTGCCATCTGCTGGCGCAGTCGATTCGCGACGGTGCGCTGATACAGGAACAGCATGGCCGGCGCCGGCGCCGGCTGTTGCACAACCGTGGGCGTCATACTCACGAGACGGTGTCGTCGCCGGTGAGGCTGATGAACATCTCCTCGAGTGACCGACCAGCCAGATCCGGACGCGATTCCACGATTTCGGCGATGGTGCCCAACGCGACCGCCTGTCCTTTGCGAATCACCAGCAGGCGCGTGCACAGCTCTTCCACGAGATGCAGGAGGTGCGAACTGAGAATGACGGCCGCCCCCTCGCGCGCCCGCGCGGCGATCGTCTCTTTCATGCGACGGATGCCGACTGGATCGAGCCCGGTGAGCGGCTCGTCGAGTAACAACGCCGACGGCTGATGCAGCAGGCCGCAGGCAATGGCCAGCTTCTGCTTCATGCCGCGCGAGAGCTCGGTGGGGAGCGCATCCTTCTTCGCCGTGAGCTCGAGTTCTTCGAGCAACACGGGAATGCGTGGCGCCGCGTCGCGCACGCCATACAGGCGCGCGACGAACTGCAGATGCTCGGTGACGGTGAGATAGTCGAACAGCTGCGGTTCATCGGGGATGAACGCGAGCCGCGACTTGGCCGCCACCGGATCGGTTTGCAGATCGATGTCGGCGATGCGGATACTCCCCGACGTGGGCTGCAGAATGCCGGCGAGCGCGCGCAGCGTGGTGGTCTTGCCGGCGCCGTTGGGGCCGACCAGACCGAGCACATCGCCCGGGGCCACGCGGAATGACAGCGACTGCACGGCCACGGTATCGCCGTACAACTTGGTGTACTCGATGACGTCAATCATGAACAGACAGTAAGGAGTACGGGGTAAGGAGTACGGCGTACTCTTGAGACTTCTACGGAAAAACGAGTGGGGCGGAGAGCGTGACGGTGAGAGACGCGCCAGCGGGAAGACAGCGCTCCGTCTGTGAATTGCGGGCGGCGGCGATGGTTCCCGCCGCGGCACCGCCGGCGGCTCCGATGACAGTACCACGGGTGCCGCCGCCAAGCACGCGTCCGGCGATCGCGCCGATGATCGCGCCGGTGATGACTTTGCCCTTGTCGCCGCCTTTCGAGACCTGGCGCTCGGTGATGGCCACGTTGTCACCCACGCGCACGGTGCCCTGCACGGGCACGAGTTCGCCGTTTACCTGCACGCTGCGCACGCGAAACACGAACCCGCCGTCGGAGGTCGGGGGCGCCATCTCGACGAGGATCGGCGTGCCCACCGGCAGCGTGGCACCGTCGGGTCCGTTCACCGGTTCGGCGAGCTCAGCCACAATGCGGTCGCCGGGACGGTTGGCCAGCGAACAGATGGCGGCGTTCGTTCTTCCGGACAGCGAGGTGCCGGAGGAGAGGCCGCGGGTCGGTCCGGGGGTTGTTGTTGGCGTAGCGGCTGGTGCTGCGGCTGGTGCCTCGGCGACGGGAGCCGGTGGGGGGGGCGGGCTCTACGGCTTGACGCGAAGCGCGCGAAGGGGGCGAAGAGGGGCGAACGGCCTGGGTAACGGGTGCGGCGGGGCGAGGCGTGGCCCGAGCGGGAGCACTTGGGGTAGCAAGAGCTGTGTCGCCGATCTGGGCGGGAAGGGGCCGGATGGGCGCGTCGCCGGCGGCCAGCGTGAGATCGCGGGCCAGCAGCGAGTCGACGGCCGACGTCTGCGCATTACGATCGCGACATCCGGCCATCACGAACATTGATAAAGGCAGACAGAGTGCGATAATGTGCCGCACGTCGAAACGCTTCATCCCTGTTGGCCGTTCGGATTGAAGTTGCCGCATGGTGACGACGATAGTCGATGGTAAGATGACGAACCCGGGTCCCGTATGAGTTACACCGAAGTCGACGTGACGCCGCCACCAACGGCGCAACACGTGTTCATTGCGCGCCAGCCGATCTTCGATACCAATCGACGACGGGTGGCGTACGAGCTGTTGTATCGGGCGCACCGGGATGCCACGCAGGCCATCGGCCTGTCGGAATCGCACATGTGCGGTGATACGGCCTTGCACGCCCTGCTATCGATCGGCCTCGACCGGCTGACCGCAGGCACCACGGCGTTCGTGAACATTACCCGTGAACACCTGCTGGGCGAGCTCTATAAGATCTTCGACCCGACGGCGGTGGTGCTGGAACTGCTCGAAACGATCGACGGCGACCCCGCGGTAGTCGATGCCTGCGAGCGCGCCGTGGCCGAAGGGTATCGTCTGGCGCTCGACGACTACGACTCGCGCCCGTCGCTCGACCCGCTACTGCCGTTTGCCAGTATCGTGAAGCTGGACGTGCTCGGGAAAACCGCCGACGAACTTGCACCGGCCGTGACACGCCTGAAGGGGCTTGGGCTCACCGTGCTCGCCGAGCGGGTGGAAACGGCCGAGATGCTGCACGTTTGTGAGACGCTCGGGTGCGTGCTTTTTCAGGGCTACGTGTTCAGCCGACCCGAAACGTTGGACGGACGTGCGGTCAACGTGCAGCACGCCACGGTGTTCAACATCATGGCCCTCCTCAACGAGCCCGATGTCACGGACTCGGCGCTCGAGGAAGCGTTCCGCAGCCATCCGTCGCTCTCGCTCTCCCTGCTGCGCATCGTGAACTCGGCCTCATTCGGCGCCCGTTCGGTCGACTCGATTTCCTATGCGATCCGTCTGATCGGCCGGGAAGCGTTGTCGCGCTGGATGCTGATCATGCTGATCGCCACCGTCGGCGCCCAGAGTCCCGTGGCCCACGAGGCCGTGGTGAACGCGCTCGTGCGCGGCCGCTTCTGCGAAACCGTGACCGCGCACGGTCTGTCCGGCGATCCCTCCGCGCGCTTCCTGGTCGGACTGCTCTCGCGCATGGACGCGCTGCTCGGCTTGCCGATGGAATCCGTGCTGGAGCGGCTACCGGTGAGCGCCGATGTGCGCGACGCGCTGCTCTTGGGGACCGGACCGCATGCGCCGGTGCTGCGCTTGGCCGATGCGTACGAGCGCGGTGAGTGGGCCGAGGTCGACGCCGACGACAACGTGGCGATCGCGCTGCGCGCCGAGCTCGCGGGGCTGTACGCGGATGCGGCGCTGTGGGCGACGGAGCGGTTGCGGATAACGGGCTAGGAGGGAGTGGGGAGTGGGGAGTACTCACAACTCCCAACTTCGACTCACAACTCAAGACTCACGTGAGTGGTGAGTGTTGAGTCCAAAGTTCGGAGTCATGAGTCCTACGGGACTCGCTTGGCGAGACTCGCGTGCATCGAATCCGTCTTGTACTGCGCCATACTCGCCGCATCGGCCGCACCATCCGGCGTCACGCTGAATGGCAGCAGGATCGAGATGCGCCGATTGGCAGCCGACAGCGGATCGTCCAGGATGCGCGGCTTGGTGGCGGCGTAGCCGCGCACTTCCACGATGCGGCCGTCGCCCAGTCCCACGCCCTCGAGCACGCGACGCGCCGCGTTGGCGCGATCGGCGGAGAGTTCCCAATTACCGTAGGCGCCACCGGCAGCGCTGAATTGCGCGGCGTCGGTATGGCCTTCGAGAATCACCGGGTGATGCAGCGTAGCGAGCTCCGTGCCGATCAGCTGCAGCGCGAGCATCGTCGGCGACTTCATCTTGGCCGAGCCGGTCGGGAAATACACGTCGCCGGAACCCGTTTCCACGAGCTCGATGCGCAGGCCATCGTTGGTGACTTGCACATCCACCAAGGCTTTGAGCGACTTCAGCGAATCGTTGGCGGCGACCTTTTCGAGAATCGCGTTCTTGAGCTGCTCGAAGGTGCGCTGCTCGGTGCTGCGCACGATCATCCGCAACGGCGTCTTCTGGACGTTGGTCGGCGCGGTGCCGGTGGAGAGCGGACTCGAACCGGCGCCGTAGCCCTTCTTGTAACCGACCGGATTGGCGAAGTAGCCCTCGATGGCCTGCTTCGTCTTGTCGTCCATGCCAAGAATCCACATCACCATGAAGAATGCCATCATGGCGGTCACGAAGTCGGCGTACGCCACCTTCCATGAGCCGCCGTGATGGCCGCCGTGTCCGGCGACCTTCTTCTTGACGATGATGATCTTCTTGCCACCGCGCGGAGCCATGGTATTACGCGGCCTTCTTGCGCGTCAGCTCTTCGAGCTCGGTGAAGCTCGGGCGCTCGTGCGGTTCGACGTTGCGGCGGGCGAACTCCACGGCGGTCATCGGGGCATCGCCACGCGCGAACGACAGCAGCGCGGTGCGCACGCAGAGCATGTAATCATGCTCGGCGGCGATGCGGTTCTCCATCGCCTTGGCGATCGGGCCGAACACGCCGTAGGCGAGCAAAATGCCGAGGAACGTTCCGACGAGCGCAGCGGCGACCTTCTCGCCGATTTCGGAGGCAGCGCCACCGATCGAGCCCATCGTGATGATGACGCCGAGCACGGCGGCCACGATTCCGAAGCCCGGCATGGCGTCGCCGACGGCGGTCACGGCGCTGGGAACCAGCATCGCCTCGTGATGATGCTTCTCGAGGTCGACGTCGAGGATTTCGGCCAGGTTATGATCTTCTACGGTGCCGGTGAGGAGCACCTTGAGCGTATCGCACAACAGCGACACTGCGTGGTGGTTCCCCATGAACGACGGGTACTTCTGGAAGATGTCGCTGGACTCGGGAGTTTCGATGTGCGACTCGAGACCGACCAGTCCATCCTTGCGGGCCTTCTGGAAGATCTCGTAGAGTACCTGCAGTAGTTCGGCATAGGCCGTCGCGCCGAACGGGTTCGGCTTGAGCAGACCGAGCGCCTGCGAGACCACACCCTTCAGGACCGCGGGCGGATTGGCCACGATCATGGAGCCAAGTCCCGCACCACCGAGAATGAGAAACTCGTTGGGCTGGATGAGCACGGCGAGCTCGCCATGGTGCATCACATAGCCACCGATGACGGAGCCCATCACGATGACCAGGCCTATGATGACAAACACGCGGCAGATCCTGGAGTGCGAGTGGAAAGATCAGACGTGAGCAGCGACGCCGGTGCGGCGCGCTGGCTCTCGGTACATGACGATTTGCTTCGCGGGTTGGCACATGCGTTCAGCAATCGCGTGGCGACGGTCGCGGCCATCGCCGCGCTCTTCGATTCGTCGCGTATTCCCGACGAACGCATGCTCACCGGACTGCGCACCGATGCCGACCGTTTGGACGGATTGCTGGAGCAATTGCGCCAGCTGACGCGACGTGAGGACGCCGATCTCGAACCCCTGATGCCCGGCGACAGTGTGCGCGCTGCTCTGGCCCTGTTCGAGCACCATCCGGAGTACCGGGAGGTGCGCTGTACCGTCGTGGTCGCTGACGACGTGCAGCCGGTGCGAGCCGATCCGGCGTCGCTGCAGCACGCGCTGTGCGTGGCGCTGGTGGCCGCGGCTCGGGTGGGAGTTGGCCAGAACGGCGCGACCCGGGCCGACGTGCGCGTGGCGCTCTCCACCGAGGGTGATGCCGTGCGAATCGAGGTGTCCACCGACGGCAGCACCGGTGAGGGCGACGTCGATGCCCTCTCTCTCGATGCCGGTGCGATCAGCTGGCTGCTGGCGCGGAGCAACGGACGCGGTCACGCCTATCCCTACGGCTGCCTCATCGAGTTGCCCACCTTGCAGGCCTCGCGCCGCGCCCGCTAACGGGCTGGCAAACGCTCCCGCAAACGCGCCCGCCAACGCGCCGGCGGACATCAGGCGTCCGGCTCGGGTGCCGGCTTACTCGTCGGCGCGCCAAGAGCGGCCAGCCATTCCGTACCCACCGGGGCGGCGGCACGCTCGTTTTCCGACTTGACCTGATCGGCGATCTCGCCGCGCAGAATCTTGACGTGGCTGGGCGCGTCGATGCCGATTCGGACGCCGCCGCGGTCACAGGACACGACGACGATCCGAATCCCGCCGTCAATGATGATCGAGTCGCCTTCGCGACGTCCGAGGATGAGCATCGCGTATCAGACCAGTGAGAGAAGCGTTTGCATCATATCATCGGCCACTTTGATCATCTTCGTGGCCGCCTGATAAGACTGCTGCACGCGCATCATGTTCACCAGTTCCTCGTCGGTACTGACGCCACTGACCGACTGGCGGCGGGCGTCGGCCTGATCGGCCAGACTGCGGTACACGGTGGCATTGTCGGTCGCGGCGGCCGAATCGATGCCGATGCGCGTGACCATGCTGCGGAAGAAGCTCAGGAATGAGCCAGACTCGGTGGCACCGCTGCTCGACGTCCAGCTGACGGTGTCGTCGACGATCCGCAGGCCGGCCAGCCCCTGCGCTACGCTGTTGTCGGTCGGGCCGTTCGCGTTGCCGCTGGCGGCGATCTTGAGCGGATCGTTCAGAATGGCGCTGTCGACCCGGATCGTCGCCGCCGTGACCGGGTTGGCGACCGAGCCCGCGTCGAAGAAGTTGCCGGCGGCCGTGCCCGGGACCGCGTTACCGGTAAACGTGTAGCCGGTGGTGTGCACGTTGTTCACGGCCGTCGTGAACTGTGCGGCCATGGCATCGAGCCGGCTGCGGGTATCGGGAATGTCGATGTTGAGCACGTCCACCATCGACTTGAGCTCGCCAGCCAATGGCGCGAGACGGTCGGGCGACGTGCCCAGCTGAATGCGCACGTTCACGTCGGTGAGCGGCGTGGCCGGCATCGGATTCGGCGTCTCGAGCTTGAGGGTGAGCGGACGCGCCGTATCACCCTGCACCAGCGTGGAGTTGCCGATGAGCACCGACACACCGCCGTCGATCTGCGGAATGACCCGCGTGCCGGCGATCTTCGAGAGCTCGTCGAGCTTCATGTCGCGCAGGTCGCGCAAATCGTTGTTCGTGTTGCCGTTGCTTTCCGACGTGATGATGCGCGTGTTCAACTCGGCCACCTGCGTGGCGATCGAGTTGATCGTGCTCACGGTATTCTGCAACCGCTCCAGCGTCGACGTGCGCTGCTGAGTGAGCTGCGTATCGTACTCGTTGAACAGCTGGGCCACCTGGCGACCACGCTGCTGCACCACCGACCGCGCCGACAGACTGCTCGGCGAGGCGGAGAGGTCGCTCCACGAGCCCCAGAACGCGTCGAGCGCACTGGCCATGCCCGCGTCGCTCGGCTCACCGAAGACGCTTTCGACCTGGCCCATGAGGTCGCGCCGCATCTCCGCGCTGCCGGCGAGATTGCTCGCCGAGCGGTAGCTGTCGTCGAGCAGCAGATCGCGCTTGCGGATGATCGTTTCGACGTGAACACCGGTGCCGACGTTGCCGTACGACATGCGAACCGGCACGTTGGCAGCGAGTACCGCTTCCTGGCGCGAATAGCCCGGCGTCTCCGCGTTCGCGATGTTCTGCGAGATCGTCTGGAGTGCGGATTGGTGCGTGAGAAGCGCGGTGCGCGCGATGCTCAACAGGCCGGAAGACATGTCAGGCGGTCCGGTTCACGAGCACACCACGAGGCGCGCCACTGCTGGGCGTGGCCACCCCTTCGGTGGCATACGTGGTGGGCTGGGCAGGGGCGCCCACGAGGGTGCGCACATGCTGGTCAGTATTGGTCAGCGCTTCGCGAAGCAGCTTGCGGTTCATGCCCACTTCGCGAGTGAGGAGATCGGCGGCCTGCGTAAGACGCAACCGCGCATCGCGCAGTCGCGTGTCGACCTGGTCGCCGAGCATGTCTTCGAGTTCGCGCAACGTGCAGTCTTCGGACCCGCCCAGCAGGATGTTGAGCTGCCGGCGACGCGTACGCGCCTGACCGAGCGTGGCGAGAATGCGGTGCGTGGCAAAGGTGCTTTCATCCACGCCTTCGATGTCATCCGCCGCGACCGACGCGCGCTGGCGCCGCATCTGCCCGATGAGATCATCGAGCAGCTTACGCTCGCTGATCAGCGCATCGTGCAGCGCATCCAGCAGTGCCCCAGTCGGTACGCCGAGGCGGGGTGCGGGTTCTTGTGGGAAGAGTGTCATCGTCGACATCAGCGGGTGTTTGAATCAGGAGTGGTCACGGAGTCCTGGGGTGCGTCAGCGGGGGTGCCGTGACGCAGCTGTCGGTAGAGCGCCTGGGCGATCCCATGCTCCCACTGCTTGGGAGTCTCGGCAGCAAGGTGCTGATCCAGGAGTCCCGTGAAGATGTCTTCTCCGGCCCCTCCTGAAACGATTCCTTCCTGCTGTGGAACGGTCTCGCGCATCGCCTTGTAAAGTTGCTGGACGAACATGCCTTCGAGCTGACTGGCGGTCTTCATGAGTGTGGCGTCCCGCTGGTCCTTGGCGGACAGTGGAGTCGGGGGCACACTCGCGCTCTTCATGCTGCCGGCATTGATGCGGTCGATCATCGAACGATGACCTCTGCGGTGATAGCGCCCACTTCGCGAAGGGCTGCGAAGATGGCGGCGATCTCGTTGGGCGGGGTGCGGACGGCGTGGAGTGCTGACGCCACGCGTTGCACGGGAATGCCAGCCGGCAGGCGGACACTGCCCGGAATCGCGGTGGTGTCGTTGGCGGTTTCGGTACCGATGGCCAGCGTGATGGCGCCGTGACTGACGGTCGCCGAACCGACGATCATCTCGCCGCCGGCCACCACGGTGCCGTCCTTGCCGTCGATGATGATGCGAGGACGCGACTCGGGCTTCACCGCGAGGTCACGAATGCGAGCCAACGCCGTGGGCTTCTGTACGGAGTCGGGGAGCGTCACGATCACCGAGCCTTCGTCTTCCACGGTGGCGGTCTTCTCGCCGTACGTGGCGTTGATGGCGATGGCGATGCGGGTGGCGGTGCCGAGATCCGGTTCGCGCAGCAGCAAGCGCGAGGTGGCGACGATGGCCGGGCGCGGGAGATCGGCTTCGAGCACGCCACCCGTCGGAATGCGCGCCGACGTTTCATGCGACGGCATGTAGCGCGTGGCCGCACCGCCATCACTCACCAGCAGCGAACCCTGCGCCGACGCGAGTGGCGCGCCACTGGCATCGGCCACGAGCGGCGTCATGTAGAGCGTGCCACCACGCAGCGAGCGCGCATCACCCATGGAGGCGACGTTCACTTCGAAGCGGCCACCAGCGCGCAGATACGGCGACACCTCAGCGGTCACGAGCACGGCGGCCACATTGCGCATGCGAATGAGATCGGCCGGTACTTCGACGTTGAAGCGACGCAGAATGTTGATGATGCTCTGAATCGTCGGGCCGGCGGTCTGCCCGCCGATCGCGCGGTCACCGGTGCCGTCGAGTCCGATTGCGAGTCCGTAGCCCACCAGGCGTACCGGCAGCGCGCCTTCGGCACTCGTGAGGTCGCGGATCTTGATGTCGTTCTGCGCGCGGGCCATGACCGGCAACAGCAGCAAGCCGGCCGTCACGAGAATGGTGCGAGCGATCTTCACGCCGAGATGGCGCACTTGAGTCGCGGTCATGGCCAGAACGCTCCGAGAACCTTCGTGATCATGCCCTGCTTCGGCTTGCCCAGCGGTCCCGGCGAGGCGTAACCCAACTGCGCGTCAGCCACTCGGCTCGATTCGATCACGTTGGACGTGGAGACGTCCTGCGAGCGCACCCAGCCGGTGAAGACGATGTCCTGCAGCGCCTTGTCGATGTCGATCTTCTTCGTGCCCTTCAGTTGCAGCAAGCCGTTCGGCCCCACCGCGATGATGCGCACACTCATTTCGTTCTGGAAGCGATTCTCGCGACGCGCCGATCCACGCTGCTGCTGATCGGCGTTGTTGCGCGAGTCGATGCCGATCTGCTTGGAGCTGGTGGGAAGCTTCGCGTTCACCGACAAGCCGCGCGTGCGCGTGTCGGAGGCCGAGTTCTCTTTCACCGCAGTGGAGATCGTGTAGTCGTCGATGAGAATCGTGATGATGTCACCGACTGCGAAGTTGCGGCGGTCGGCGGTCCACGATTCGCGCGGTTTGATCGGGGCGACGGGCGGCACGGTAACGGTGCTGGCCGTGGCCGGCGCGGCTTGCGCACCGGCGGCCTGCGCCAGTACTGGATGCGCCGAGAGCGCGAGCGCAACAGCGACACTCGTCGTGACGAGCAGACGCGTGGGATTCATAGCGACGGTCCTCACCTGATGGGTCTTCAACGGAGGCGAACGGTATTGGGCCCGGCAGCGATGCCGTCGAGCCTGCGTGTGGGATCGATGCGAACGCCGACCGGTGCTCCGATGGCGGCGGTGTTGGTCGCGATGCCGGTGACGACCACGCGCAGCGGGCCATCCTGCCAGATCGCCGTGACGCGCGTGCCGCTGGTGATCACGGGCGGCGGCATGACGGCCGGTGCGCGCAACACTTCGCCGAGGGCGATGTTGCGGCGCGTGACCCAGCCGGGAAGCGCGCGCGTGGTATCCGGAGCAATCGAGTTCCAGCGCCAGACAATCGTCGTGTCCATGGTCGCGATGTCGCCGGCCTGCAGCGTCTCGCCGCGAGCGAGGGCACGCGCGGCGACCGAGACCGTGATCGTGCGTTCCTGCGCGCCGAGCACGGAGACCGCGCCGGCGAGCATGAAGAGCGAGACCAGGAGTCGCATGAACACGAGTTTCATGAGGCGGACTATCGGGTGATGTTGTTGGCGATCTGACCCATCTCGTCGGCCGTCTTGATGGCTTTCGAGTTGATCTCATAGGCGCGCATGGCGGCGATCATCTCGACCATCTCGGTCACGATTTCGACGTTGCTGCCTTCGAGGCTGCCCTGCTGCAGGCGCCCCATGCCTTCGTCATTCGGGAAGCCGACCACCGGCTGGCCGGAGGCGGCCGTCGGAGCGAGCAGGTTCTGTCCGAGCGACATGAGTCCCGACGGATTGGCGAAACGCGCGATCTCGATGCGTCCGAGTTCGGTCGGTTCGATGTCGTTGCCGCGACGTACGGAGACGATGCCGGTGTTCGAGATCGTGAGCTCGGCCGAGTCGATCGGGATTTGAATCGGCGGCTGCAATCCGTAGCCCGCGCTGGTGACCAGCTGTCCCTGATCGGAGATCTGGAAGCTGCCGTCACGCGTGTAGGCGGTCTCGCCGTTCGGCAGCTGAATCTGGAAGAAGCCTTCGCCTTCGATCGCGACGTCGAGATTGCGGTTGGTCTGTTCGAGCGGCCCCTGTTCGTGCATGCGCTGCACGCCGGAGAGTCGCGTACCACGACCGACCTGAATCGCGGCGGTGGTGTTGGTCGCGGTCTCGCCGAGGATGGCCTGATCCTGCACGGTCTGATACAGCAGGTCCTCGAAGTGCGCACGGCTCCGCTTGAAGCCGGGCGTGTTCACGTTGGCGAGGTTATTAGCGATGACTTCGGTGCGGGTCTGCTGCGCCATCATGCCGGTAGCGGCGGCGCGAAGTGCCGGATCCATGTCCTATTCTCCTTAAACGGGCTTGGCGAGGTCGTTCACGGACGTCCCGCGCGCGGCATCGATGGTCGAAAGCGCCTTCTGGGCCGCACCGTAGCGGTGCAGCACGGCGAGCATGTCGGTCATCGCCGACATCGTGTTGACGTTGGATTCCTCGAGGAATCCCTGGCGCACGGTGCGCTCGCCGGGCGGAATCGCCTTACGCGAGGCATCGGGCACGAACTGTGTGCCGCCTTCATGCAGGAGCTGCGCGCCTTCATCCACGCGCTCGAGCCGCAGTCGCTGCAGCACCCGTCCGTTCACTTTGACGGTGCCATCCTTGCCGACTTCGACGGTGCCCGCGGGGAGCACGATCGGGCCGTCTTCGCCAAGGACGGCATTGCCGCGTTCATCCACGAGTTGGCGTTCCGGATCGAGCCGGAAGCTGCCGTTGCGGACGAAGCGCTCGCCGTTGGGGGTGTTGGTGACGAAGAACCCGTCCCCTTCGACGGCGAGATCGAGACTGTTGTGGGTCTCGGTCAGCGATCCAGCGGTGAGATCGAGGGCGGTGTCGGTCTTGGCGAGCTGGTTGTCCATCAGCCGTGCGAACGCCGTCTCCGCTTTGAATCCGCGGGTGGAGGCGTTGGCGAGGTTGTTGGCGAGCACCTGCTGCTTCCGCTCCAGCATCTGCATGGCGGCGGCGGCACTGCTCATCCCATTGGTTCGAACGGGTCCGGGCATGGTCGTGGTTTGGAAAGGGTACACGAACTCACCAGGGTAAAAAGCAACGGTCGGGCCACGAATGGCCCGACCGGGGTGTTTTTGTTAAGTTGTTGTCCTGCTTATGCTTGGGTGGTGCTGCGAGGTGCCGGGGCGGGTCACTGGGAAGACCGGAGGGCGGCAATTGCTGCCGATCGTGCCCGGGTGGTTCGGAGGCCTCGGCGGTTGTTGCCGGAGGGGTGGGGCGGGGGCAAAAAAAACTGCTTGGCCGCGGATTACACGAAAACGACCGCGAATGGCCTCGTGAGTCGCGCACCGTCGTGTGGCCATCGAACGAACGCATTTTGTTTTCAACAACAAAAAGCGATATGGCCGTCATCGCCGGGACATCGGAAGCTCCCGCGGGGCCAATTCGTGCGTGATCGGTGGAAATTCGCGGTAAAGCGGTTCGTTGTTGCTTCGGCGGCCGATCAGACCGCCGACATGCGCGAGCCCGAGATTTCCAACAGCATGGAGACGGCATCTACAGGGAGGCCGGTTTTCCAGGCGATCTCGGTGGGGTCGGCGCCGGCGGCGGCGAGGGCGGCGACGGCACGCGGGGTGCGCGACGACTTGCCGCCGCGCAGCGTGATGGTGGGCGCCGGGGCCTGGCGAGCCTGACGGGTGGTCTTGGTGGGGCGGGAGCGGAGGCCGCGGATCGCGAGACGGGCGGCGAGCACCACGGCGGCGATACCGAAGAGGGAGCCGATGCCGAGCAGACGCTGTTCGTGCGAGACGGCGGGCGACACGACGACGGCACCGACGATCAGGCCAATCACCGTGACGCCGAGCCCGATGCCGACCATCTGCATCGACTCACGGAACGCGGAGGTCGTGCCCGTGCTCATGCCACGTTCTCGCGGAGCGGGGTAAGTTCGACGCGCAGCTTGCTGAGCGCCTTCGAGCGGATCTGCGAAACGCGCGACTCGGTGAGTTCCAACACCTTCGCGATCTCGTGCAGCTTGAGCTCCTCGAAGTAGTAGAGCGACAACACCACGCGCTCCTGCTCCTTGAGGTGCATGATCGCATCCTTGAGGTGCGACACTTCCTGTTCGTGCGTGAGGCTGTCCTCGACATCGTTGTCGCCGTCGCTGCTGAGCGTTTCGGCCGGCACCGGTGCCGTGTTCTCACGCTCGCCGGGCGCGCGGTCGAGCGGGATGTGATGTGCGCCTTCCACGTCGGCCTGCCAGCGCCAGAGCGTGTCCATGTCGACGTTCAGATGCTGCGCGAGTTCTTTGTCGTCAGGAGCGCGGCCATGCGTGCGCTGAAACGATTCGCGGCCGGCCGAGATTTCACGTGTCTTGCGACGGATCGAGCGCGGCACATGATCTTGCTTGCGGAGCTCGTCGAGAATCGCGCCGCGGATGCGGGGAGCGGCGAACGTGCTGAAGGCGAGACCGCGCGAGAAGTCGAAGCCTTCGAGCGCCGTCATCAGGCCGATCGTCCCGGCGCTGACCAGCTCATCGAAGTCGGCACGCACGGCGAGGGTGCGTGAGACCTGACGGGCGACGTGATGCACGAGTCCGAGATGCTCCTCGAGGAGACGATCGCGTGCCGTCTGGTTGCCGGCCTGGTATGACTGCCAAAGCTTGGTGTGCATGGAGGCAGAGCCTTGCGTAGAAACGAGAGTCACGGTCAAGTACCAGAACGGGAGAGTGAAGCAGTAGCCAGCGCGCGCATCACGACTTCGTGAGCAGCTATCGCAGCCGGAGAACCGGCGGCCGCATGCGGAAAAGGCATTCCCGCGCGCAGCGCGGCGTCGAGCGTCGGATCAGCTGGAACGGCGCCGGCGAGGCGCAGAGAAATTCCGAGAAACTGACGGGCACCGGCGTCGATGGCGTCGAAACAACGAGCGGCTTCGCTCCCTTCATGTCGATTGACGAGTACGTCCATCGGAAGGGCACCGTGACGGGAGTGCACCGCCTTGCAGAGGGCGTAGGTCGAGGCCAGACCCACCGGGTCACTCCCGGCGGAGACGGCGATCAGGCGTTCGTCGGCGTGCGGCGTGATCGCGGCGAGCACCGTGTCGATGCGCGCCCCACAGTCGATGACGACGAGGTCCATTCCATCTGCCAGAACACCGAGGCGACGCATGCAGGCGCGACGTTCGGCGGCGGAGAGCGCGAGCCCGTCGGAGCCAAGTCGCGGTGCGCCACCGGCCACCAGCGTCAGCGTGGTGCTGACCGGCGTCGCCACGTCGGCCGGCGAGAGGCGGCCTCCGCGCAGATCCTGCCACGAGGCGCGCGCCGGCACGCCCAGAGTGAGCGCGAGCGGTCCGACAAAATCATCCGCGTCGATGAGCAACACCCGACGGCTATCACCGGCGGCGGCAACCGCGAGTAGGGCCGACACCAGCGAGGTACCGCTACCACCGCGGCCACTGGCGACCAGCAGCGTTGTCGCGCCGCGTGGTGCGCCACCCGGCTGCGTGCTGTTGCGCGGGCCGCGGCCCAGCAGCGCGTCGACCTGCGACACACTGGCCGTTCCACGCGGCGGCGACATGAGTTGATAGCCGCTCATGCGGGCATCCAGTCAGGCTCCGCATCGGCGGAGAGTCCCCAGGCGCGCAGCAACCGCGACACACCGGGCTTGAGATCGCTGGGCACATCCTGTCCATCGGTCACCCATCGCGTGGGCATTTCGAGTGACAGCGCGAGATCGCTGATGCCCGATTCACGCGGCACTTCGTCGACCTTGGAGAGAATCAGGTGCGTCGCACCGCAGTGATTGCGCGTGGCGCGATAGGCGCGGCCGATGTCGACCGCGAGGTCGGCGCGCAACGACGCGGGGATCACGAGATGCACCTCGTCGGGAGCGAGCGCGTCGAGCAGTGAACGCCACCGCTCGGTGAGCTCGGCCGACGCCGGACTACGGCCCGGCGTGTCGATGATGATCACGTCGCAGGTGCCCGAGAGTCGCTTCATCGCCGCGTCAACTTCGCGCGCGTCGTACACGACTTCGAACGGCACATCGGCGAGATCGGCGTAGGTGGCCAACTGCTCCATGCCACCCACGCGATACGTGTCGATCGTGAGCAGGCCCGGGCGCGCGGCGCCGAACATCCCGCGACGGACCGCGAGCTTGGCTGCGGTCGTCGTCTTGCCGGCGCCCGTCGGACCGACCAGCGCGATGCAATACGGACGGCCGTCGGCCTTCCGCATGTTCACCGGGAACGGCGCAGGCTCGAGACGCGCACGCACGCGATCGATCGCGGTGGACGGCGCCGCGAGCACTTCGACCATCGGCACGCCACCATCGCGCACCGTGCGCGTGTGGAGGATCATCACATCATCGCCGAGCGTGCGGCGGGCCCGATCGGCCACGCGCGAGAGATCGACCCCACGGAAACGTTCTGCCGAATTGAAATGCATCAGTTCATCTCCCAGGTGGCAACACTGCTCAGCGTGATCTGCGCGGGGAGCTCGGCGAGCGAGACCACCGGGAGGCTGGGCAACACAGGTTCGATCAGGCGGCGAACGCCCACACGCAGCGACGGCGGCGTGATGAGCGGGAGCGGACGGCCATCCACCGAGAAGGTGGTGGCCATCTGGTTGAGATCGCGCAGCAGGCCCGCCAGCGATTCCGGTGTGAGCACCGGGGCGTTGACGTTCGAGGAGCGCGGCGAGAAGAGACCGAGCAGCGCCGACTCGAGCCGGCCGCCGATGGTGATGCCGCGAACGACACCAGTCTGGTCGGCGAACAGGCGGGCGATGACGTTGGTGAGCGACTTGCGCACCACTTCGGTGAGCGCTTCGGGATCCTTCGTGGCATCTGCGCCGTCGCCGATCGCTTCGAGGATCGTGACGAGATCGCGAATGGGCACACGCTCGCGGAGGAGGCGCTGCAGCACACGATGCAGCACGCTGAGCGAGACCTTGTTCGGGATGATCTCTTCGACGAGCGCCGGGTGTGACTTCTTGAGCGTCTCGACCATTTCCTGCACTTCCTGACGGCCGAGCAGATCGGCGGCGCTGTTCTTGAGCGTCTCCAACAGATGCGTGGCCACCACCGTGGTCGGTTCGACGACCACGTAGCCGCGCGCCTCGGCGTCGGAACGCTGGCCCATCGAGACCCACTTGGCGGGCATGCCGAACGACGGGTCGACGGTATCCATACCCTGGATCTCTTCGACCACACCACCGGTGTTGAGCGCCATGACGAAGCGCGGCAGCACCTCGCCGCGCGCGACTTCGGAGCCGCGCAGCTTGATCACGTACTCGTTGGCCGGCAGGCGGATGTCGTCGCGGATACGAATGGCCGGTACGAGAATGCCGAGTTCGAGCGCGGCCTGCTTGCGCAGGAGACCGATGCGTTCGAGGAGATCGCCACCCTGGCTTTCGTCCACCAGCGGGATGAGCGAGTAGCCGACTTCGAGTTCGATCGGATCGATCTGCAGCAGGTCGCGCATCGGATCGTTCGGCGCGGGCGCTTCGATCTCTTCGATCGGTGCGGCGGAGAACTGCGCGAGTTCGTTGCGCGTCTTGACGGCCTTCTCCGACATCTTGGCGAGCGCCGCGGCGCCAGCGGCCAAGGCCAGGAAGGGGAACATCGGCAGGCCGGGAATCAACGCGAACGACGACAGCACACCGGCCACCATCCACATGGCGCGCGGATGCGCACCGAGCTGCTTGCTGAGCACGGTGCCCATGCGCTCGTTACCGGCGGCGCTGGTGACCATGAGACCGGCGGCCGTACTGATGATCAGCGCGGGCACCTGCGACACGAGGCCGTCGCCAACGGTGAGGAGCGTGTAGGTGCTGGCGGCCTTCTCGAGCGGCATGCCCTTTTGGATCACGCCGATGAAGATGCCGCCGATGATGTTGACAGCGACCACGAGGATGCCGAGGATCGCGTCGCCCTTTACGTACTTCGAGGCACCGTCCATCGCGCCGTAGAAGTCGGCGGTGCGCGAGATCACGTCGCGGCGGGTGCGGGCTTCCTTCTCGTCGATGAGGCCGGCCGAGAGGTCGGCGTCGATGGCCATCTGCTTGCCGGGCATCGCGTCGAGCGCGAAGCGCGCGCCGACTTCAGCGATACGGCCGGCACCCTTCGTGATGACGATGAAGTTGATGCCGATGAGGAGCAGGAAGATCACGATGCCGACGGCATAGTTGCCGCCGATCACGAAGTTGCCGAACGCTTCGATCACCTTGCCCGCATGCGCCTGCGTGAGAATGAGGCGCGTGGACGAGACGTTGAGACCGATGCGGAAGAGCGTGAGCAGCAGCAGCAGTGCGGGGAAGCTGCTGAAGTCGAGCGGGTCGGTCGTGTACAACGACACCAGTAGCACGACCAGCGACAAACCGATGCTGGCGGCGAGGAACAGGTCCAGCATGATCGGCGGCAACGGTACCACGATCAGTGCCAGAATCAGCACGACCGCGAGGGCGAGGGCGACTTCTGCCTTCTTGCCCGCTTCGACCGGGAGCGAAATAGGGAGAGCTGCGCTGGTCACTTAGACGTTCCTCATGCGGCGGCCGTTCCACGCCACGAGGCGCCGAACCGTTCACGCTGACGCATCACGAAGGCGAGCACTTCGGCGACGGCCAGATACATCTCGACGGGAATGACGGTGCCCACCTTCGCCACGACGATGAGCGCGCGGGCGAGGGGAATATTTTCGATCACAGGCACGTTGTGCTTGAAGGCGAGTTCCTTGATGCGCAGCGCGATCTTGCGCTGACCGATCGCGACGACGTACGGCGCGGGGGCGACGTTGGGGTCGTACTTGATCGCAATGGCGATGTGCACCGGGTTCACGATGACGACATCGGCCTTGGGGACTTCGGCGAACATCTGGCGACGGATGCGCTCGCGGCCGATCTGCCGACGGCGTCCCTTGATTTCCTGATTGCCTTCCTGCGACTTCGCCTCTTCCTTCACTTCCTGCTTCGTCATCTTCAACGACTCAGTCGTGCTGTACTTCTGCCACGCGAAGTCGGCGAGGGCGAGCACGAGGAACATCAAGCCGGCGTTCTTGAGAAGCGCGATGGCGTACTTGCCCACGACCTGCATCAGTGCGGCGGGCGACTTGTCGAGCGCGAGGCCCTGCACGTCGGGCCAGGCATCGGCGAGCGTGGAGTACACGGCCCACGCCACGATGCTCAGCTTCAGCAGCGCCTTCACGAGTTCGACGATCGACTGCTTGCCGAGGAGCCGTCCGAGATTGTTCATCGGATTGATGCGGCTGAACTTCGGCGTCAGGGTTTCGGTGGTGAGCAAGCCGCCGGTCTGCATGGCCTGCACCGCGATGGCGATCACGGCGAGGGCAGCCATCATGCCGACCATCGCGACGATGGTGCGGAAGCCGAGGGCTTGCAGGAACGGGATGGCCGACGTCCCGCCACGCTCGAGATCACCCGCGTTGGCCAGCGTGTTGCCCATCGTGTCGAGCAGGAACTGCCAGAGCGGCGGTCCGGCCATCGTCATCGTGAGCGTGGAGCCCAGAAGGAAGGCGGCGGTGGTGAGCTCGGGGCTCTTGGCGATCTGGCCTTTGTTGCGTGCGTCCTCGAGCTTTTTGCCAGAGGGCGCTTCTGTCTTTTCGCCGGAATCTGAATCAGACATGGATCAACGCCCCGTCGTCGGCGCAGGGGCGACGTGCACCGCCCGCGCAAAAGTGTCGAGCGTCGTGGCGTAGGCCGGCGTCCAGTCGGCGAGCGCGTGAACGACGAGGCCGATCGAACCGGCGAAGGTGAGCAAGCCGATCCCGATCTGGAGCGGGAAGGCGAGGCTCATAACCTGCAGCTGCGGCGCGGCGCGTCCGAGGATCGCCAGCGCGATGTTGGAGACGAGAATGGCGGCGATCACCGGTGCGGCGAACTGCATGCCGGTCGCGAAGATCGTGGTGCCGGCCTTGGTGACGGCGAGCATGCCGCTGGGTAGATCGAGCGGTGCGCCGAGCGGCATCGAGACGAAGCTCTGCGCGACGGCCTGCAGCATGATGAGATGACCGCCGCCGGTGAGGAGCAGCGTGACGGCCAGCATCTGCATGAAGGTGCCGAGAATGGCGCCCTGCGTGTTGTTGACGGGATCGAGAATCGCCATGCCCGACAGACCGATCGAGTTCGTCATCAGCTCACCCGCGAACTCGGCGCCGGCCACGATGATGGCAGCGGCGAAGCCGATCACGAAGCCGATGATGGTCTCGCTCAGGAACGTCACCGGCGTAATGCGCAGCGCGGTGAGGTCGGCGTTCGCGGAGGCGCTAGGAATGAGCAGTGTGGCGAAGACGACGAGGACGGCGGTGCGGAGCTTCATCGGGAAGCTCTTGGCCGACCACGCCGGAGCGACGAGCAACAGCCCGCCCACGCGGAGCGCGGTCAGCACGAAGGCTGTCGCGACGCCGGGAGCGAAGAAGTCGGGGAGGCCGAAGAGGCCCGTCGAAGGGGTCACGAGATCGATTCCGCTCAGCCGACCATCGCGGGGATGCCGCGAAAGAGTTCGGTGGTGTAGCGGATCAGGATCTGGAGCAGCCACGGCATGCCGACGATGAAGGCGCCGCCCACGAGGACGAGCTTCGGGACGAAGGCCAGGGTCTGTTCCTGGATCTGGGTCACCGACTGGATGATCGACACGACGAGACCCACGCCGAGGGCGATGAGTAGCATCGGGGCCGCGATCATGAGCGCGGTCATGATCGCTTGGCGTGATAAGTCGATGACGAGTTGGTGTGACATCCGGGGTCGGCTCGAGAAAGGAGAACTGTCGAGCTCTGATAAAGCAGGGGTCGTACCACGCGAGACCCGGATCACAGAGTTGGTTAAAGCATTGGCATTGTGGTGTTTACATCAAGCAAGCGGATCGGTCTAATTGACCGATCCGCTTGATTCGGCAAGATTTGCCGCGTGTGACAGCGGCGAGAAGTGCCGCTACGCCCGCTCCAGCATGGTCACCACGACCAACTCGTCGCCGGCCTTGAAAGTGGACCGTCGCACGGGAGCCGAGCCGGGGAGGCGGAAACGGTAGTCGGAGCCTTCCACTACTACCGGGAGACCGAGGTAGCAGGTCTCCGGCAGCAGGGCTTTGATGTTACCCCCGGTCATGTTGGTGAGCTCGCCGAGGGCGTCCTGGAGATCGGAGATGGACACGTCTTCGTCGGCGAGACCAAACATGGTGCGGGCGGCGTGTCGGGCCGCGCGGGCCGAGCACTGCACGGTCACGGCGCCATCCCACGCCCCGCTGATCTGCACCACCCCAGCGTAGGTGTGCGCGTGGTCCGCTGGCGAATCGCCGTCGTGATGACTGAAGGCGGAAATGGGGTTCTCGGGCTCGATTTGAATGCCGAGCATGCTGTCCCACACCGTGCTGACGATGCCCTGAATCGCCTCTTCAAGCTGCGACATTGACTCTCCCGGCGCCGGTGGCGCCGATCTGACGGTACGCGACGCCCTTTTCCACTTGCACCCGCTCGAACTGATCGTCGAGCCCCATCGTGGTTTCGGCACCGCCCAGCATGAGATAGCCCTGGGGCGACATCATCGAACGGATGTTCTTCAGGATCTGCTTCTTGGTCGCGATGTCGAAGTAGATCAGCACGTTGCGGATCATCACGATGTCGGCGACCGGTAGCTGCGGCCACTTCTCGATGAGATTGAGCTCGCGGAAGTCGATCATGCCGCGGATGTCGTCGCGGATGATCCATTCCGTGCCGTCTTTGGTGAAGTACTTCACCATGAGCGGCGCGGGCAGTCCACGATTCACCTCGAGCTGTCCGTAGCGTCCACTGCGCGCCTTGGCGAGCACCGCATTCGATAGATCGGTGGCGATGAAGCTGAACTTCCAGCTCTGCAACTCGGGGAAGTGTTCACGCAGCAGCATCGCCACCGAGTACGGCTCCTGTCCGCTGGAGGCGGCGGCGCACCAGATGTTGAGCTGCTTCGTGGCCGCCTTGCGGGCGATGATCTCGGGGAGAATCGTCTTCCGTAGCGCGTCGAACGGATGGATGTCGCGGAAGAAACTCGTTTCGTTCGTGGTCATCGCCTCGACCATCTGGCGATGCATCGTCCCGAACGGGGCTTTGGTCATGGCGTCGGCGAAATCATCGAGCGTCGCGAAGCCGTGCACCTTGGCCAGCGGCACGAGCCGCGACTCCACGAGATATTCCTTCCCGGGTTCGAGCACGATGGCGGACCGCGTCAGGACAACCTGCCTGATGTAGTCGAACGTCTTGGCCGTCATTGCCATGAGACACCTGGCGACATTGCAGGAGGGGACGCGTGGCGCGGCGCGGCTGATGGCGCGGTCGACGGCGCGACGCGAAACGAGGAGGGAGCCATCGTCACGCGATCGATGATGGCCTGAGCGATCAGCGGCAACGGCAATACGGCGCTGGCGATCCCGGATCGGGCGACGAAGCCCGGCATGCCCCAGACGACGGAGGTCGCTTCGTCCTGTGCGATCACACTGCCACCGGCGTCGTGAACGCCTTCGCTGCCGCGAAGTCCGTCCTGCCCCATACCGGTGAGGATCACCGACAGCACGCGCGGCCCGTAGCAAGAGACCACCGAACGCAGCATGACGTCGACCGCCGGGCGGCAGGAGTTCTCCGGTGGATCCTTCGTGATCGACGCGACGATCTGACGGCCCACGGTGCGCAACACGAGATGAAAGTCTCCCGGCGCGATCCAGATCGTGCCCGGTGCCATCACCGCGCCTTCCGTGGCTTCCCGCACGGGGAGCTGCGAAATCGCCGTCAGTCGGTCGGCCAGAAACTTCGTGAACATCGGCGGCATGTGCTGCGTGATGACGATCGGCACCGGAAAGTCGGCCGGGATTCTCGGGATCAGTTCGAGCAGCGCGTTCGGACCGCCGGTCGACGATCCGATGGCCACGATGCCGATCGGTGCACGGGACGCGGCACTGGTGTGGTAGGCCGAGGAGCGTGCCCCCGACGCGGGTGCTGCCGCGGGTACCCCCGCTTGTACCGCCGCCGCACGGGGCGTGGCCGGTGGCACCGCGGGCAGTACGCTTGCGCACAACGATCTGATCTTCGGGATGAGGTCGTCGCGTATCCGCTGCTGCGCGACCGTGACGCTGCCGACGTTGGCGGGCTTGGTGACATAATCCGTGGCACCGCGTGACAATGCCTCCAGGGTCGCTTCGGCACCGCGCGCGGTGAGCGTGCTGAACATGATCACCGGCAAGCGCGTCCACGTCTTCCGGATCTCGGAGATGGTCGTGAGGCCGTCCATCTCCGGCATCTCGATGTCGAGCGTGACCAGGTCCGGCGCGAGCTGCGCGATCTTCTGCAGCGCGATGCGGCCGTTCGCGGCGATCCCGACCACTTCGATGTCAGGATCGCCGCTGAGTACGTCGGTCACGAGCCGACGTACGACGACGGAATCATCCACCACCAGCACGCGAATGCGACGCATGCTCAGACCGCCGGAACGAGTCCGAGCATGTCCAGCTTGTCGCGGAGGATATCCGCGGTGAACGGCTTCATCACGTATTCGTTCGCGCCGTGTTCGAGCGCCTTCACGACCTGGCTCATCTCGGTCTCGGTGGTGACCATCACCAGCGGCAGATCGGCGTAGCGCGGATCGGCACGGACGGCCACGAGAAACTCGAAGCCGTTCATCTCGGGCATGTTCCAGTCGACCAGTGCAAAGTCGGGCTTGCCGAGCGCGTTCAACTGATCGATGGCGTCGCGGCCGTTGGCGGCGAAGGTGGTCGTGACACCCATCTCACTGACCATCTTGCCGATCACGGCACGCATCGCGCGCGAATCATCGACGATGAGGGCTCGCATCAGAACTGAAACCGGCTCACGACACTCTGCAGCTCAGCGGCCATGCGGGCCAACTCCGACGAGGCATGGAGCGAGTCGGCCGCGCCCTGCGAGGTGGCAATCGCCGCCTGTGCGACACCGGTGATGTTCTCGGCGATCTCCGACGAGCCCTTGGCGGCTTCGGTGACGTTGCGTCCCATCTCGTTCGTGGTGGCCGTCTGCTCTTCCACCGCGCTCGCGATCGTCGTCTGGATCTCGGCGATCTTGTCGATGATCTGCGAGATCTCACGGATCGCCGACACGGCTCCGCTGGTGTCTTTCTGGATTGCTTCGATCTTCTGGCTGATGTCTTCGGTGGCCTTCGCGGTCTCCTTGGCCAGCTCCTTCACTTCGTTGGCGACGACCGCGAATCCCTTGCCGGCTTCGCCGGCGCGCGCCGCTTCGATCGTGGCGTTGAGGGCGAGCAGGTTGGTCTGCTGGGCAATCGAGGTGATGACCTTGATCACCTTGCCGATCTCGGCGCTCGACACGCCGAGCTTCGCCACCGTGTCGTTGGTCGTTTCGGCAACCTTGACCGCGTGGCTTGCCACCTTCGACGCCTCGGCAGCGTTCGACGCGATCTCGCGGATGCTGGCGCTCATCTCCTCAGTGCCGGTGGCCACCGTCGACACATTGCGGCTGACCTGCTCGGAGGCGGCCGAGACCACGTTGGCCTGAGCGCTCGTCTCTTCTGCGGTCGCACTCATCGTGTGGCTCGACGCCGTGAGCTCTTCCGCGGCACTGGCCAGCGAACTCGCGCTGTTGCTGACGAGTGCGAGTAACTGCTTCTGCTCGTTCACATCGGTGGCGTACTTCACGACCTTGAACGGCTTACCGTTGAGATCGAAAATGGGGTTGTAGCTGGCGTTGATCCACACGACACGGCCACCCTTGCCGAAGCGCTTGTACTCGGCCTGCTGAAACTTGCCGGCGTTGAGGTCGGCCCAGAACGTGTGGTATTCGCTAGACGATGCGTAGGCCGGATCGATGAACATCCGGTGGTGCTGCCCGCGGATTTCCTCGAGCCGGTAGCCGAGCGCGTTCAGGAAGTTGTCGTTCGCCGTAATGATCGTGCCGTCGAGATTGAACTCGATGACCGCCTGTGCACGGCTGATGGCGAGAAGCTGTCCTTCGGCTTCCACGGTTTTGAGCTTCTGCTGCGTGACGTCGATCGCAAATTTCACGACCTTGACCACTCGGCCCTTCGGATCGAAGATCGGGTTGTACGAGGCCTCGATCCAGACTTCCTTGCCGCCCTTGCCGAGACGCTTGTACTCGGCCTTCTGGAATTCGCCGGCGCCGAGCTTAGCCCAGAACTGCGCATACTCGGCACTGGCCGCATAGGCGGGCTCGATGAACATGCGGTGGTGCTTACCCACGATCTCATCCTGGCGGTATCCGAGCGTCGCCAGGAAGTTGTCGTTTGCATGCAGAATGGTACCGTCGACCGTGAACTCGATGACGGCTTGCACGCGATTGAGCGCGTCGAGGCGACCCGAGAGGTCCGCATCACGCGTCTTGGTCGCGGTAATGTCGGTGGCGACCTTGACGACTTTGATCGGGCGGCCGCTGTCGTCGAGTACGGGCATATAGCTCGCGTGCAGCATGACGTCGCTGCCGTCACGGCGCCGACGCGTGAACTCGGCGACGAACGGTTGTCCGGTCCGCAGGTCGCTCCAGAACTTGGCGTAATCTGCGCCCGCTGCGTACACCGGATCGACGAAGATACGATGATGCTGCCCCTCCACATCGTCGGGCCGATAGCCCATCGTCTTGCAGAAGAGGTCATTCGCGTGGAGAATCGTGCCGTCGAGATCGAACTCGATCATCGCCTGCGAACGTGACATGGCGTCGACAACCGCCTGCGCGTGGTTCACACTCGCGGGCGCCAGATCGGCAGTCGGTGTTGCGCCGGTGCCGTTGGTGCGGCCGCGGGTGGAGCGCTTGGTGGTCGTAGCGGGCGTCATGTGCGGAGTTCCTGTACGAGAGGGAGGGGCAGAGAACGTCAGTTGGCGGCGTAGGACAGCTCCGGGAGCGCCGTTTTGGCGCCGTCCAGAATCAGCAGGAGCTGTTTGTTCAGTTTGTAGACGCCGCGGATCAGCGCGCGGTGTTCGCCTTGCATCGTATCCGGGACACGTTCGAACGTGTCGTTGCTGACCTCGATGACATCACCTATCTCGTCGACGACAAGGCTGACGGCGCCGTCGTCGGTGCGCATGACGACGTTCATCGGTTCCTGATCGTCGGGACGCGGCGGCAGGCCAAGGCGCCGACGCAGATCGATCGCGGTGACAATCTGTCCACGCAGATTGATCAGACCGACCACGGAGGCCGAGGCCAGCGGCACCGGCGTCATCTCGAGGGTGCGCATCACTTCCTGAACGGAGTGCACGTCGATGCCGAGATAGAGTGTGTCCACCCAGAAGGTGCAGTACTGCGTTGCATCAGCCATGGAGCGCGAAGCCTCCTGTCGGTGCGATGGCGAGGAACTCTTCATCCACGTCCTGCACCAAGCGTCGGATATCGAGGATGTCGGTGACCTTGTTCTGGATGACCGCTGAACCGAGCACGGTGCCGGGGCGGCGACGCTGCTGGACAGACACGGTCGTTTCGACGATGTCGACGATCCGGTCGACCACGAGGCCGACATACTGCTCGTTGTGCGACACGACGATGACCTGCATCATGTCGTCAGCGGCGGCGTTGGAGCTGACGCCCTCGAGCACGTTGCCGAGGCGCACCAGCGGCATGATCTGATCGCGGTACTGCACGACGTCATACCGGCCGGTGCGTTCCACCAGTGTCGGTTCGAACTCTTCCAAACGCGCGATTTCCGACAACGGCAGCGCCATGCGGTGATCGCCGCCGCTGGAGAACACCAGCAGCGTCTGCATCGGTTCGCCGGCGGCACGCTGTTCCGTGCGTTGTTCGGCGGCGTGGCGGTCACGATCGGTGGCGAGGACGCCGGCCCGTTGTGCGAGTCCATGCACGTCGAGTATCAGCGCGACCCGGCCGTCTCCCATGATGGTGGCACCGGCAAAGCTGGAGATACCTTTGAGCTGCTTGCCGAGTGGCTTCACCACGATTTCCTCGGTGTCGTTGATATGGTCCACGACCAGGCCGAAGGGGACGCCGTCGGTTTGCAGCACGACGATGCTGGTCGCCACATCGGGCGCGCCCGGCTCGTTCGGCCAGGGGGTGCGCGCCAGTCCGAGGGTGCGGTTGAGATGGACGAGCGGCAGGAGCTTGCCGCGGAGGCGATAGACCGGCGAGTCGTAGATCATCTCGATGCGCGTCTTCGCCTCCTCGTGCTCCATGCGCACGAGCTCGAGCAGGCTGACCTGCGGAATCGCGAACCGTTCGGCCCCGGAGGTGATGATCAGACCGGGGATGATCGCCAGCGTGAGCGGAATCTTGATGCGCAGTGTCGTACCGACGCCGACGGTGCTGGTGACGTCGACCGTGCCGCCGATCTTCTCGATGTTTGTCTTGACGACGTCCATGCCGACACCGCGGCCCGACACGTTCGTCACCTTGGCAGCCGTGGAGAAGCCGGGCGCGAAGATGAGATGCAGTGCTTCGCGATCGGAGAGCCTGGCGGCCGCTTCAGCGGTCAAGACACCCTTGTCGACGGCGGCGGCGCGAAGGCGTACGGGATCGATGCCCTTGCCGTCATCCGTGATCTCGATGTTGACCTGTCCACCTTCGTGAAAGGCGCGCAGCAAGAGGCGGCCTTCCGGGCTCTTGTCATTGAGCACGCGGTCGCGGGGAGACTCGATACCGTGATCGATCGAGTTGCGCACGATATGCGTGAGCGGATCCTTGATCGCCTCGATGATGGTCTTGTCGAGTTCCGTTTCGGCGCCTTCCATCTGGATCGTGACCTGCTTGCTGCAGGTGACCGCGAGATCGCGCACGACGCGCGGGAGCTTGCTCCAGATATTGCCGATCGGCTGCATGCGGGTCTTCATCACGCCTTCCTGCAATTCGGACGTGATGAGATTGAGCCGCTGTGTCGTGCTATTGAGCGTGCTGTCCGCGTTTGTGGCGGTGCACTGCAAGATCTGATTGCGGGCGAGCACGAGCTCGCCCACCAAGTTCATGAGACGGTCGAGGAGGGCGACGTCGACGCGGATGCTGCCGTCGCTCACATGTCCGGCGCGCGCGTCCTGCTGGGTCTCGAGTGCTTCCTTGACCGCCGCGTGCGTCGTGGCGCCGCGAGCCACGAGAATCTCACCGACGCGAGGTGCGCCGGTCTGGTTCTGTTCGTGTACGGCCGCCGCGATGTCCGCGGTGCTGACATGTCCCTGCTCGACCAGGATCTCGCCCAGTAGCGGAATCGCAGGCGGCAACTCGAGGGCGTCGGCCAACTCCTGCTCGCTGATCGCTGCGTCGCTCGCGACCTGTGCGGCTTTCGCGTCGGTCAGCCGAACCAGCGCAGCGATCAGGTCGGCATGATCGAACTCGCCCTCTTTGCCGTGCGCTTCGATGTGCGTGAGCATGCTGCGAATCGCGTCATTCAGCCGCAACAGTGCCGACGTGAGGTCTGGAGAGACACCGATCGATCCATCGCGGACCTTCGACAGCAGGTTCTCGCCGACGTGGGCGACGCTTTCGAGGCCGCCGAACCCGAGAAAGCCGCACGTGCCTTTGATGGTATGCACACATCGGAAGACACGGCCGATCAACTCGGCGTTGCCTCCACATTGTTCGAGCTCGACGAGATCGAGGTCCAGCTGGTCGAGCCCTTCATAGCTCTCGACCAGGAACTCGTTGACGATCTCGTTGCTGTCACCAGTGTCGGACATACTGCACCCACTCCGGCTCGTGTCGCGTGCGGTGTGGAGGCAGCGTCGCCCCGATCTTCGTTGTCCAGTTCCTGTACAATCCTGAACACTTTCGAATGTCGGAACAGTTGACTACAGACTTGAGTCCATTCGGACGGAGAGTCCGATTTTCGCCATGATGTTTTCGTTACACGGCGCGCCTGTCAGGGATTCGCTGACACGTGGTCGGCACCAGCCTGACAGCGCGCTACTTGAAACTCTGCACGAGGCTCGTGATGGTGAGCGTCCAGCCATCCACCAGCACGAACAGCAGGAGTTTGAACGGCAGTGAGATCATCGCCGGTGGCAGCATCATCATACCCATACTCATGAGCACTGAGGCGACGACGGCATCGATGATGATGAACGGCAGGTAAATCGCGAAGCCGATCTGGAAGGCGGTGCGCAGCTCACTGGCCACGAACGCCGACATCAATACGTGCAGCGGCACATCGTCGACGGTGTTCGGGCGTGGCATCCGACTCATTTCGACGAAGGTCTTCAGATCGGATTCGCGGGTCTGACGCAGCATGAACTCGCGCATCGGCTTCACGCCGGTCTTCATCATCTCGACCTGCGTCATCTTGCCTTCGAGCCACGGTTCGATCGCCTGGCGGTTCACTTGCGTGAGCGTGGGCGTCATCACGAATCCCGTCAACAGCAGCGCCATACCAGCGAGCAGGTGCGCCGGCGGTGCGCTCTGCGTGCCCATCGCCTGCTTTAGAAAGTGCAGCACGATCAGGATGCGGGTGAAGCCCGTCATCATGAGCAGTAGCGTGGGGAGCAGCGTGAGCAGCCCCATCATCACGACGATGCCGACGGTGCCGTTCAGGCGCAGACCACCGGTTTCGCCGTCGCCGCCGAGCTTCACATCCATCTGCGGCATCATGCGCATGATCGCATCATCGGTGCCGACCGGCGCCGGAGACGCGGTGTTGGCGCGTCCGCTCGCGTCCCGGGCGGAGTCCACCACCATCTGTGACATCGGACGGCGCGATGCGGCCGCTTGCGCCGTCAGCACGGCGCCATTGTCGGCCCCCGGCGTGGCGCCGAGTCGCGAATTACGGCTCTTCGGCTTTGCAGCGGCGCCCGGCTTGGTCGCTGCTTCGGCTGCGGCTGCCTTCTGCACGAGATCCTGCGTCACGCTCTGCAGCGAGGCCGGCAGCGAGAAGTCGGGCGCACCCGGCGCGGTGGGTGCAGGCAACGTGGCCGCCGAAGCGGGGGCACCCGGCAGTGCCGGTGCCTGGAGTGGCTTGCGCGCGGCCGCCGCTGCTGCCGGCGTGGCCGGCCGCGGCGGCGCACTCTGGGTGGCGGCTTGCGCGCTCAGCGACGTGGCGCCGAGCAGGAACATAGCGGCGGCGAAGGTCGCGAGACGCGTCGCACCGCCCAAGGAGATACCGAGCATCGCCCGGAAGTCGCGATCGGCCTGCTGCGTGGCCGACTGCGGAGATGTCGCATGCGGCGTATAGGTGATCGCATCACCACGGCGTGTCGTCACGGCGGCCGTCAGAAATGCCGGTACTTCGCTCGGCTCGGCCGGCGAGAACGGCTGCACCACGACGCGCGGCGCACTTGGCACCAGAAACGCGGCGCTCTGCTCGGCATCCGCCTGCGAGATCGCAGCCTGCACGTTCGTGGCGTTGAGCGAGCGGCGGAACATCGCGCCGAACTTTCCAGGCAACGCCGCTGGCATCGTGAACGAGGCCGACGCGGCCGCGCTGGAGACCATCGGCACCGGCAACGTGCTCGTCGCGATCACGCGCTGGCGGTCGACTTCATCGAGTTCGAACAGCTGGCGCACACCACCTTCGCCGACCGAGAGGGCCATCACCCGTTCTCCCACGCGCACCACGGCGAGCCCCGTTTTCGGGCCCAGCGGAATGCGCTGCACGACTTCCAACGGCACACGCGTTTTCGACGCGAGGGCACCGGCTCCGAAGCGCTTGAGCGCCCAGAGGCAGACGGCGCCAAGTCCGAGGACGAAGGCGAGAGCAGCGATGACACCAAGTGCAGCGGTCAGCATGTCAGGTCTCAGGCTGCGTTGGCAGCGCTGGAGGCGGCCGGATTGGCCAGCACGCGCGTAATGCGCACGCCGAAGTGTTCGCCGAGCACCACGACTTCGCCTTCAGCGAAGCGGCGGTCACCGACATAGATGTCGATCGGCTCGCCGGCGAGGCGATCGAGCTGAATCACGGAGCCACGACCGAGGCGCAGAATTTCCTGCACCGTCATCGAGGTACGACCCAGCTCGATGGAGACGGGGAGGGTGAGATCCAGAAGCATGCCGATCGGCACCTCCGTGGTGCTCATCATCGTCTGTTCGAACTCGGTGAGCTGCGGCGCGCGTACCGGCGCCGCGGAGGGCGTAGCCGATTCGTCCATGAGCGACGAGATGGGCTGACCGGCCGCCTTGGCGGCCTGCGCGCTGGCGACGAGCGCGTCGATTTCGGCGGGATTCATGCGGAGGTCGTCCGTGAGTCTGAGGTCGTGGCGCTGGGTACGGCATCGAGGATGCGCACCGCGAGATTTCCGCTTACGCGGCCGGGATGGCCGATGAAGCGTTCCTGCGTACCGGCGCGCACGATGACGCGCGCGTCGGTCGGAATGCCGGTGGGGATGATGGTGCCTTCGGTAATGCCGGCGATGTCACGCATGGAGAGCTGGAAGTCAGGAAGGCGCGCCGTGAGCGGCACCTTCGTGGCGCGAAGCGCCGACTCGCTGCGCTGACGTGTGGTCTCGCGTTCCTGATCGCTGGTGGTGAGCAAGGCATTGCGCTGCTGGCCGCTCGACGTGAAGAACTTGTCGAGCACCGAGAAGGGCAGGCAGATGAGCAACAGGCTGCTCACGTTGCCGGTGGTGAACTCGACGTTCGCCACGAGCACGGGATCTTCGCGGTTGACGACCTGCAGGATTTCGGGCGACGACTCGAAGCCCGTGATGTTGAGGTCCATCGAGACATGGTCCTGCCAGATCTCCTGAAGGAGACCGCTGACCTTGTCGGCGACCGACCGGACGGCCATTCGCTCGATGGGGGTAAGCGCACGCGTGAGCGCGCTGCCCGTCCCCTCGCCACCGAACAGGCGATCGATGATGTAGGTGCTGAACTCGGGGCCGACGTCGATGACGCCCTTCTGCCCCGTGCCCGTGATGTCGAAGATGAACGACGAGCAGGGCATCGGCAGCGAGAGCGTGAACTCACCGAAAGAGAACTGCTCGACGCTTTGCAGCCGGACTTCGATCTGTCCGCGCACACGCGAGATGAGCCACGCTTCCAGGCCCTTTACCAGCCGCTCGTACATCGCTTCGAGCGTGCGCAGGCGTTCCTTCGAGACGCGGTGCGGACGACGGAAGTCGTACACCTGCACGTCCATCGCCGCCGCCGCCGTGGGCGACTGGCGCGAGCCGCCGCCGAGGAGGCGATCGATGTCGTGCTGGCTGAGAGTTTCTGAGCTCATCGGGTGGTCGGTGCGGCGTGACTTACTGAACGACGAACTGCGGGAAGTAGATGCGCTTCACCGACTTCTTGCCGAAGCGCTCGTCCACGGCCTTCATGATTTCGACCTTGAACTGTTCGCGCGTGGCCATATCGGTGAGCTGCTCGACGGGCTTCGTGCCCAGTGTGGTCAGCACGATGTCGCGCAGTTCGGCGTCGCGTGCTTTGAAGCTCTCGATCGCGGCGGGCGAGCCGACTTCGATCGCGACGGTGAGCAGGAGGTAGCGCGAGCCACCACTGCCAGCCGGATTCAGCACCATGTTGTCGAGCACGTGGATCGCGGCCTCGGCGGCTCCGCCCTCCTTGCCACCTTCAGCCGGCGCAGCATGCTCGCCTTCAGCGGCAGCCGCGTCCCCGCCGTGCGCGCTATCCGCAGCGGCGACGATCGGCGTGACCTTGCCCATTTTCTTGGCAACCATCGGTCCGAGCACCGCTGCCCCGGTACCGCCACCCAGCGCCAGACCGACGGCAACCATGCCGATCAGCATCGGGAGTTTTGCTTTGGTGGGCGCAACGGGTGCGCCTTCTGGAGCCTGCGGGGTTTCGTTAGCCATGGATCGGTTCGTCGAGTCGGACAGAGGAAGTGCTACGACCCCTCTAAAAGCACGACCCAGGCCACTCTGAGTTCTGAGTGGTGAGGTTTGGGTAATGAGTTGAAATACAATCACTTAGGTGCGAATTGTGGTCCTAGGACCGCCAAACCGTACATTGTACTTTATCACAAGAATCCGGTCCTTTTTGCTTATCCCGGCACTTTATGCCGGGCCGGAAACGCCAAAGGCGGAGGATGAGGGCCCGTGCGTGCCCCATCCTCCGCCTCCTGGCCACCCGAATCCGGGTGGTCCAGCCTATCCGGTCGACCCGAATCGGGTCACCCGGTTAGCGCTTGATGCTCATCAGCTCCTGCAGCATTTCGTCTGAGGTCGACACGACCTTGCCGTTGGCTTGGAAGCCGCGCTGGGCCACGATCATGTTCGTGAATTCCTGCGCCAAGTCGACGTTGGACATTTCGAGCGCGCCGCTGGTGAGCTGCGACTGCGAGCCCTCGAGGGCGAAGCCGAGAACCGCGCCGCCCGAGTTGGCCGACTCCTGGTACATGTTGTCACCGATGCGGAGCATACCGCTCGGATTGTTGAAGTCGGCGAGCACGATCTTGGCCAGCGACGACGTGGTGCCGTTGGTGAAGAAGCCGGTGATCAGACCGAAGCGGTCGATGCTGAAGTTCTGCAGCGTACCGGCGGTGTAGCCGTTCTGGTCACGGAGCACGGCGGTCGACGCCGTGGACGCGAACTGCGTGAGGCCGCTGACGCCGCCGTTGAGCTTGAGGTTGAGCTGCACCGGATTCGCTCCCGGCACCGCGAAGTTGATCGCGGCCGAGATGTTCGTGTTCATGATGCCGGCATTGTCGAACGTGAACGTACCGCTGTTCTCGCTCGCGGTGGCGGCGGTCGGGCTCATGAAGTACGAGATCTTGATCTCGGAGCTCGCCGGCATGCTGGCCGTGAACTGCACGGCCGGTGGCGGCCCGCTGGAGAAGCTGTAGTCGGCGGGCGACAGATACTCGGTACCCGACGAGCTATACACTTTCACGTTGGCCGGCAGAATCTCGTAGCCGGCAATCGGCGTGGGCAGTGGGATATCCGACGGCGGCGAGTTGGCGTCCGTCTGGAAGTTCTCGATAACGCCCGAGGCGATCGGATCGATCTGCCAATCCCACGAGTTCGGGCCGGTCTTCCACATCTGAATCTTGATGTCGCGCTTGGTACCCTGCGAGTCGAACACGGCGATCTGCGACTCCGTCCACGACTTCTCGTTGATCGGCAGTGCGCGATCGATCGGATCCTGGAAGTCACCCTGGAACACCGGGGCTGACGCGTTGAGGTTGCCCGCGAGCACGGCTTCGGTCGTCGGCTTGGCCGACACCTTCTGGCCGAACGGCAAGCGGATGTCCTGAATGCCGTCCTGCAAAACGCCGTTTTCATACATGCGGCCCTGCACGATGAAGCCGTTGGCCGGCGACACCATCTGACCGTTCGCGTCCACCTGGAAGTTGCCAGCGCGCGTGTAGAAGCTCTGGTTGCCCTTTCGCACGACGAAGAACGAGTCGCCCTGAATCGCGACGTCGGTGTTCAAGCCAGTCGTTTCGAGATTGCCCTGATTGAAAATCTGGTCGATCGAGCCGATCTGCATGCCGAGGCCGATCTGGACCGGGTTGATACCACCCTGGTCTCCAGGCGGACGGCTCGCGCCCTGCAGCAGCTGGGCAAAGCCTTCCTTGAACGTCACGCGGCCAGCCTTGAAGGCCACCGTGTTCACGTTCGCAATGTTGTTACCGATCACGTCCATGCGCACCTGGTTGTTGCGCAGGCCGGACACACCGGCAAAGAGAGAACGAAGCATCTGTAAAAATCCTCGTGGGTCAGGTCGCGATCAGGCGCGCACTTGGGTGAGCTGCGACATCGGCACGTTGAGCGAATCGCCGATGATCAGGATGGGGTTGCCGCTTTCGTACCGCATGCCGGTAATCCGTCCGGCAGTGTACGTCTTCGCTGCTTGCCACTGGCCGCCATCCGTTGCGACCTCGAACTTGTACGTGTACTTGCCGGCGGGGAGCGGCGGTGTTTGCGCGTAGTCGCCAAGTTCAAACGACATCTGCCCGCCCTTCACTTCACCCAGACTGATGGTGCTGACGGTCTGGCCCTTCTCGTTCACCAAGCTGACGCGCGCGCCGCCCTTCATGGTGCCGCTGTCCACGACGATGGTGCCGTTGCCGGCTTTGTCGAGGAAGGTGGTATTGCCCGTGGTCACGCCGATCTTGCCAACGGTGCCCATGGCCATCTGTCCTTCGATGAGCTGCGCGAGTTCGTCGGCGCGCCCATTCTGCGTCGTCTCGAGCGCCTTGATCGCTTCGGCGGTCGCCCCGGCGGACGCCGCCTGCGCTTCCATCGACTTGTTCATCGTGATCAGCTGCTCGACGGTCGAGAACTGCGCGAGCTGCGCCGCCATGTCCTTGCCGTCCATCGGATTCAGAGGATCCTGATTCTTCAGCTGGGCGACGAGCATCTTCAGGAACTCGTCCTGGCCCATCGCACTCGTCTTGGCCAGGCCACTCACTTTGACCGACGGCTCGGCCGCGCCAACCGGTGGCTTTGCTCCCGTCGTCGTGTCCGTCGTGGCGTAGCTCGGCTTGATCGTGTTCGGATCAAACGCGCTGGCGACGTTCCGCGTAGCGGTGATCATCACTTGGTCCCGTTGAAGAGATTCTGCCAGCCGCGCTGATTCGCCTGTTCGCGCTGCTGCTCACGCGCCGCTTGCTCCTTCTGCTCGCGGCGAGCATCCTGCTGCTTATCCCAGTCGCGGCCGGTTGCCCGGTCGCGCTGACTCTGGGACTGTGCGCCCTCACCCGACGTGGTCTGCGTCGCGCCGTTCGTACGCAGCGCATCGCGCTCGCTGCTGATCGCTCGCGACGAATCGTTCTGCTCTGACTTGCTGGCACCGCTGATCCGCACGCTTTCGGCGTCGAGGCCATGACGGCTCAGCGACTCCTGCAGCTCACCGGTGCGCAGCTTCATCCGCTCGGCGCTCGATGCGTCGGTGGAGATGAACGTGTCGACCACGTTGCCGCGCAGATCGACCGTGATGCGATCCTGCGTCCCGTTCGCGTTGTCGACATTGAGGGTCATGCGCGATAGCGGACCGGCTGGCGCATCCGCACGCATGGCCTGGATCTCCGACACGCGCTGTGCCTGCTCACTGCCCGCTGCTTGACCAACCGAGGCGGCGCGCTCGGCACCCGTGGCCTGAATGCCGCTCTGACCGTTGCCGTTGCCGTGCAGCGCACCAAAGCCCGACGTGTCGCCCGCGGCGTCCTGCTTGGTGTGACCGAGCTTCCGGCCATCGTTGATCGGATGTCCGTTCTCATCGCGCGCACCGCGTCCGAACGCGTTGCCATTCTGTTCGCCGTTGGCGCCCTTGTTCGCATTGGCCTGCGCGACGTACGCCGCCGCGCCTTCACCCATCGCCGCGGGAGCGGCGTTGGCGTCGGCCACGCGGGCCACCTGCGCCACGCCAGCCACACTCGCGACCTGGGCTACGCCAGCCGGTGCGGCCTGCGATGCAGCCTGCGCGGCCGACGATGACTGCCGCTGAAACGCCGCCGTGACCTTGTCGAGCGCCTGCGGCGCCGCGTTCGCCAGAGCGCGCTCGCCATGGTTCGCGAGCTCGAGGTGTCCAGGGTCCTTCATGCCGAGCGTGCGAAGCCCTTCTTCCTTGGCGATGCGCTGCAATCGGGCGAAGCCCTGCGCGTTTTCCCACGAGCCGTCCACGATCACATCGACGGCGTCACCACGCGTGTGCGCGGAATCGCGCGTCCACGTCACGACGGCGCCCGGACGCGTGCGTCCCTGCTCGTACAGATGGTCCTGGCGTTCCTGCGAGCGCGCCGTCTCGACGATCGAGACGTCGTGGCCATACTCACCCTTCATGCGATCGATCACACGCTGCACCCGCGAGCGGAGCTCCGGGGCGACGGCGTCGAGATCCTTGATCGGCGTAGTCGGATCGGCGGCGGAGGCCGCCGTGGCCGCAGCCAAGGCGGACGCGCTGGCCGATGCCGCAGCGGCGGCTGCCGCGTTGTCCGCGATTTCGGTACCGGCCGGCGTGCCTGCCTTCGCCAGCAACGCGTCCAGCGCGGCGCGAGCGTCGGCGCCACGGACATCGCCGATGGCCATCAACTGTTCGAGCGACGACCCGCGCTTGGTCGCGATGCGCGAGAGCACCGCCAGCGCGTTGCGTTCACCTTCGATCTCTCCCTGGCCGCCAAGCTGCGCGCTGATCTGCTGCGCCGCGCGCGAAATGCCCAGCAGGCCGTTCGTGCCACGATTCTTGGCGTACGTGGGCAGATCGATGATATCGTCCGTCGACGGCTCGGTCGGCGTGTTGTCGATCGACGTATTCAGAATGCCGTAGCGCAGCGCTTCACTGACCTGCTGCGCCGCCTCCTGCGCCTCGCGATCGTGAGAGCCATGCTGCAAGGCGGTCCGCAGTCCCTTCTCGCCGGGGAAAGCACCTTCACCGGTGAGGGTGTCTGCGGTCGATTCGTCGGTCGTCTGCTCGGCAGCCGCTTCGTCGAGCAGTTTGTCGACGAGGGACGCGCCCTCGGCCGGCAGCTGCTGAATCAGATCGGAGCGCACGCGCGAGCCGGCGCCTGAGATGAGCGCGAGCAGGGCGGAGAACTCGGCGCGCGACACGCTGCGCTTCTTCTCGGTCTCGGCTGTCGCGTCCGTCTCGTTACGGTCGCTCTCGGGGCGCGTGGTCCGCTCGATCGCGCGATCGGCGGCCCGTTCCGGACGCGGTGTGGCGGTGGTAATGGCCTTCATCACGTTCATAGCGATCCTCCGGGGGCCTTGCTGCCACCCTTCGTGATGGCGGCGGCACGAGATGCGGACATCGACGTGAGGATGGCGGCCGCCTGGCGGTCGTTCATCATGCCGAGAATCGTGCGGACATCGCCGTCGGTCATCTGGTCGAGGACCTTGGCGGCGTCCTTCGCGGCCATCGCCGAGAAGATCTTGGCCAGCCGCTGCTCGGGGAGCGCGGTGCTCATCGCGGCATCACGCGCTTCCTTGACGACGTTGGCAGCAGACGCGGTGGTGGACTTCGCGTCGGGCGCCGACTGCGTCTGCGACTTCAGGCTCGGCGTCGCGTGCGCATCGGGGGTCGCCTTCGCGGGCGCGGCGTGCGTATCGACGGCTTTGCCCGGAGCCGGCTTTGCCGACACGTCCTTCAGGTCGCGGCGTGTCGCGTCCAACAAGCGAATGCTGTCGGCCGGCGTCATCGGTGCGGCGGCTTCGTGTGCGCCCGGCGCGTCCATACCATGCGCGGTGCTGTCGGCAGGCACGCTGTCATGCGCTGCCGCTTCGCCATGCGTCGAATCCGCGTCGGTCGAGTCAGCCGGCGGATGGGCCTTGAGGCTATCTGCCATGTGCGTGGAGTCGGCCGTGTACTTCGCCGAGGTCTTCATGTACGAGTACCCCGTGCCGCCACCGAGGCCGGCCAGGAGTCCTATCACGATCGGGATGATCAGCTGCTTCATGAATGCGAACCATCAATGGGGGTGTTGCTGCTCGCGGCGTCATCCGCCGCATTCAGCCCTGCTTTACGCGAGAACTGCGCCAGAGCGATCTCGTCCATAGCGACTCGGTCCTTGTGAGCGCTCTCAGCACGCCAAGTGTCGGCGTGGCGCGACTTTAGGCGATCGAGCACGCGTCGGTCGCGGGCCGCTTCTTCGAGCATTCCCTGCGCTTTTTGCACGTCTATATCGGCAAGCTTTGCCGCATCAGCGGCCAAAAGCACCCGTTCGTCGAGCGATGCGAGCACAAATCCGAGCTGATGGAGATGGCCGATACGCGGGCCATTGTTCGCGGTGGTCGTGATCTGCTGCTTACTGTGATCGCGCAGGTTCGCGATCTCGTCCTTCGCGCGATGCGCCGCATCCGCACTGTCGCGTGCACCGGCCAATGCGCGCGCCTTTGCCTGCTCGTGCTGCTCGCGCAATTCGAGGATGCGCTGCAACCGGAACTTGAAGCTCACGGGCGTCTCCGCACCGACGACTCAATAGCCTCGGCGATCTGGGCGAGCGCGCTGTACGTGTCGCCATATGGTGTCATTTCGTCGGGACGCTGCTGCAGGAACTCGAGCACGCGCTGCCGATAGATGATCGCGGCGTCCACGTAGGGATCGCTCCCCTTCTGATACGCGCCGACCATGATCAGGTCTTCTTTCTCGCGATACGCCGCCTCGAGTCGCAGCATCGCGCTACCGGCACGCCGCTGCACTTCATTCGTGATCGCATCTTTCACGCGGCTCTTCGAGTCGAGCACGTCGATGGCCGGGAAGTGATTCTGTGCCGCGAGGCGACGGGTGAGCACGATGTGGCCGTCGAGAATCGAGCGTGACGCGTCGGCGACCGGCTCGTTGAAGTCGTCACCGTCGACGAGTACGGTGTAGATGCCGGTGATGCCACCGGTGGTTGCGTTGCCGGCGCGCTCGAGCAGTCGCGGCAGGTTGGCGAAGACCGAGGGCGGATAGCCCTTCGTGGTGGGCGGCTCGCCGGTGGCGAGACCGATCTCACGCCAAGCCATCGCCACGCGCGTGACCGAGTCCACCATGAGCAGCACTTGCTTGCCCTGATCGCGGAAGTACTCGGCGATCGCCGTGGCCACGAGCGCACCGCGAGCGCGCACGAGCGCAGCCTGATCGCCGGTGGCCACGATGACGACGGAACGGGCAAGTCCTTCTTCACCCAGCGAGTTCTCGATGAACTCGCGGACTTCACGACCGCGCTCACCGAGCAGCGCGATCACGTTCACATCGGCCTGCGCATTACGCGCGATCATGCCGAGCATCGTGGACTTACCCACGCCGGAGCCGGCGAAGATTCCAACGCGCTGACCACGGCCGATCGTGAGCAGTCCATCGATCGCGCGCACACCGGTTTCGAGCGGACGGTCGATCGTGTCGCGCGTGAGCGGATTGGGCGGTTCGGCCGAGAGCGGCACGCGCTCCACGGTATCGAGCTTGCCTTTGCCGTCGATGGGATGACCGAGGCCATTCAGCACGCGACCCAGCAGTCCGGGGCCGACATCAACACCGAAGGTGCGACCGAGCGGCTGAACGCTGGCGCCGGCATGCAGTCCGTCGAGTTCACCGAGCGGCATGAGGAGCACGCTTCGCTCGTTGAATCCCACCACTTCGGCCAGCACCGACCGCTCGCGCGAGTGGCTCGTGATGCGGCATAGTGACCCGAGTCCGACATCGATGCCCGTGGCTTCGACCACGAGTCCGACGACGCGCGTAACACGACCGTACGAACCGAAGCGCTCGCTGCGCGCGAGGCGGTCCTGCATGGCGTCGAGCATGTTGGTGTATCCGTCGTCGAACGTCGCTGCGGTGCGCGTCGGCGACATCACGCCTGCACTCCACCGAGACTGCGATAGGCGCGCTCGAGCGCCGTGTCCACGCGGCCGTCGATGATGCGCTCGCGTCCTTCCATCAGACACCCGCCACGAAGGATCGACGCATCACTGATCCAGCGGATCTCACGCCGACCGGCTTCCTCTATGGACGCGCGGCAGGCATGGAGATCTTCCGGGTTGATGCGGATGGTGATCTCCTGGTCGAGCGGATACTGCGCCATCGCGCTCTGCACTACGTCACGAACGAAAGACGGATCGGCATTCACTTCGCGCTGCACGATATGCCGTGCCACCATCACCGCGATCGCGGCGATGTTCTCTTCGGCATTGCTGACCCAGCGCGCTTCGTGCAGCTGCACATTGGCGAGCGCCTCGGAGAGCAACGCCATCGCCGACGCGATTTCTTCGTCCACGCCGGCGCGGGCGGCACGTTCGCCATCGGCACGGCCGCGGCTGTACGCTGCCGCTTCGGAGCGCGACCGCTCGACCGCGAGGCGCGCCTGGAAGTCCGCTTCCAGGTCGTCTGGCGACTGGGCCGGTACCCGCGTTTCCGCGGGGGTGAATTCGCCGAAGCCGTCGGCCACGGCGAACTCGTCGAGAGACCAGGCAGTTGCTCGCATTGGTCGGTCCTCAGATGATGACATCGTCGGTTCCGGCACTCAGCACGATCTCGCCGGTCTCTTCGAGGGCGCGTACCTTCGATACGATGTCCGTCTGAGCCGCTTCCACATCGCGCATCTTGACCGGGCCGAGGAACTCCATCTCTTCCTTGAGGCCAGCGACCGCGCGCTGCGACATGGTCTGCATGATCTTCGTCTTGAGCTCGGGGCTCGCGGCCTTGAGGGCCAGTGCGAGCTGCTTGACGTCCACTTCGCGCAGCAGGCGCTGTAGCGACTTGTCGTCGAGCGACGAGAGATCTTCGAAGACGAACATGAGGTTCTTGATCTGATCGCTGAGGTGCGCGTCCTTCTCGGCCACCAGGTCGAGCACTTCCTTCTCGAGCGACGTGCTGACGAGGTTGAGGACTGCAGCCACGGCTGCCGGACCACCAACGCTGGACATGCCTTGCGAAAACGCGAGGTCCGCTTCGTTGCCGATCGCGCGCTCAACTAGAGAGATCATCTCGGGCGAGACCTTCTCCATCTTGGCGATGCGGAACATTACGTCACCGCCCAGCGCCGGATCGAGCTCGCGCAGAATGGCGGCGACGTGGCTTGGATCGAGGTGGGCGAGAATGAGCGCGATCGTCTGCGGGTGTTCACCGCGCAGCGTGTTGCCGAGCTGCTGCGGGTCGGCGCGACGAAGCCGGCCAAAGCGATCGCTGTCGGCGAGCTGCCCCTGAATACGCTTGAGAATCTGCTGCGCCTTGGCCGCACCGAATGCGGCTTCGAGCACGTCCTTGGCGAACTCCACACCACCGGTGCTCATGGAATCCACGCCGAGCGTCAGCTCGAGCCACTCGGCGAGCACCATGTCGACGACCGAAGGCGGTACGCGATCGAGCTGCGCCATCTCGAGCGCGACGATCTCTGCCTCTTCGGGGTGCAGGCCGGCCGTGACCTTGGCCGCATGCTCGGTGCCGATCGCCATGCACACGATCGCCACTTTCTGGCGACCAGTGAGGCGGTCGGGGGAATACTTGTCGGCGGAGTTTGCGCCACCGCGAGGGAGAGCAATCATGGCAGAACTCACGAGCGAAGCCAGCCGCGCATGACACGAACCGCAGCGTCAGGACGCTGGTCCACGGTGGCCATAGCCTGTTCACGTTCCGGCGTGGTGGGCGGCGGGGGAAGACGCACGGGGCGCTTGGGCTCCTCGAGTTCCTCTTCGTACTCGTTCATGCCCTGCATCGCCGACTGCATCTGCGAGCTGGCGGGCAGTTCCGGATACCCGGCGTTGGGTGGCAGCAGGTTCGGTGTTCCGCCGGCCACGGCCTTCGACTTCTTGGGCTTGAGCGCGCTCACACTCACGAGCGCGATGACCAGTAATACCACGAGCGCGGCGATCGCGACGACCGGCTTCGGGTTCGCCTGCAGCTTGGCCACCATGTCCTGCGGCGGGAGCACCGTGTCGCGCTGCACGATCGGGGTCGGCATGTCGAACGGTGCGCTGACCACCGAGATCATGTCGCCGCGCGTCGAGTCGACGCCGAGCGCATTGCGCACGAGCGTTTCGATGCGGGCGATTTCTTCGGGCGTGCGCACCGTGATGATCGGCGCCTGCGCCGTCTTTAGCGTGGTGTCGAGCACCGGCATCGTCACCTTGTCCGCCACGAGCACTGCGACGGTCAGCTTCTTGAGATTGCCGATCGCGCCGCTGAAGCTCTCGACGCTTTTGGTGTTTTCGTACGACGTCGCGGTCGTGCTGTAGCCGGCGCCCTGCGAAGGATTGCTCGGCGTCACTTCCGCCTTCTGTTCCGTGGAGAGTGCCTGGCGCTCGGGGTCGACGGCCTGCACGGTGCGCTCGACTTTATCGAAGTTGATCGAGGCGGCCACCTGTACGCGGGCGTTGCCGGCGCCGACGAGGCTGTTGAGCAGCTTGTCGGCCTTCTGCTCCATGTACGTCTCGACTTCGCGCTGCACCGACAGCTGACGGCTGGAGAGACCGGCCACCGAGCCTTCGTCTTCGAGCGTGAGGGCCTGTCCGCGCTCGTCGACAATCGTCACGTGCTCGGGGTCGAGGCCGCCCACACTATTCGCCACCATGCTCGCAATACCGTGCACCGTTTCGGCGCGCGGCGTCTCGCCACCGGCCATCTTGAGCGTCACCGACGCCTTGCTCGGCCGCTCGTTCGCCTTGAACATCTGCGCATCTTCGAGCGCGAGGTGCACCTGCACCATCTCGACATTCTTCAGCTTGCCGATCGTACGCTCGAGTTCTCCCTCAAGGGCGCGGCGATAGTTCACTTTCTGCGTGAAGTCCGTCATGCCCCACGACGGCTTGTCGAACAGCTCGAGGCCCGGGCGTCCGCCTGTCGGCATCGCTTCCGCCGCCAGATTCACGCGGGCGCGCGCCAGATCGGCGCTCGCCACCATAATCGTCGAACCGGTGCGATCGAGTTCGTACACGATGCCGGTCTCGGTGAGCTTGTCGGTCATCGCCTTCACGTTCTCGACGGGGATGTCCGCATAGAGCGGCACCATCGTCGGCTGCGTCGCCCAGCGCGACACACCGAACACGAGCGCCGTGGCCACGACGCCGACCGCGATGATCGCGATCTGCCGTCCGTTGCCCATGCGTCCGAAGAGAGATTCCATCAGGGAGTTCATGACTGTCGCTTACTCAGGACTGCATGGCGATGACGGACCGATAGGCCTCGACGACCTTGTTCCGGAGCTCGATCATCATATCGAGCGCGAGACCTGCTTCTTCACTGGCTGCCATCACCTGGTGCAGCTCGACGTTCTCACCGGCGGCGAACCGCTGCGTGAGGTCGCCCGCGCGATCGCGCGCGTCGGACACTTCGTTGATGGCCTTGGTGAGCGTGTTACCGAACGAGTTCTCGCCTTCACCGATGACCGGCACCTGCTTGGAGAGGCCGGTGTCGCGTCCGCCGAACTCGGGCATCGCCCGCGTAAGAAGATCGATTCGATTCTGCATGATGATCAGTCGGTGGGAGTCGGGAATCAGGCGCGGACGTCGAGGCGAATCCCGCGCGCCGTCGGCGGCGCAGGGTTCGTGACGGCCTTGATACGGCTGTACGTGAGTGGGCCGAGCGCGGCGGTCTTCGCGAAGAAGTTGCGCTCGTCGTTCGTCAACACGCTCCACAACGTCGGGTCGGTTCCGGCCGGCGCTTCAGCCGGTACAGTGTTCTGCGCCGATGACTGACCAGCGATCGGCGTCTGCGGCTTGAGTGCGGCGTTCTGAGATGCCCGAGCGTTCGTCGTGGCCTGCTGCGCGCGCTCGGCGCCATTCTGCGCGCCGTTCTGCGTGCGTGCCGTCTCGGCGCGGTTCGCGCCGAGGTTGGGAAGCAGCGGGGTGTTGTTGATGCCGTTGACGCTCATGTGAATCTCTGGTGTTCGGTTGATGCGAGTGAAACGAGTGCAGCGAGTGAAGCGAGTCGGGCGGTGCTGCCAGGAGTGCTGCGGGTCGGGGACCGTGTGGTTCGGAGAGGAGGAGGAGGAAGAGTCACGCCGATCCCCGAGCCCGCAGCGGAAGTGCGGTTAGTTCATCAGATGTCGATCGACGCGCGCAGCATGGACTTGGCGGTCTGAAAGACGGCGGCGTTCGCTTCGAAGATGCGTTTCGCATCCATCAGCTTGACCATTTCCTGCGTCGTATCGATGTCGGGGTAGCGCACATAGCCGGCGTCGTTGGCGTCGGGGTGGCCGGGCTCGTACACGAGACGGCCTTCACCCTGATCTTCCGCCAAGCCCGCCACGCGGACGCCGAACTCACCGCCGATCGTGCCATTCACGCCGCCGGTCGTCGGCAGCACGGGCACTTCGATCGCTTTGCGGGAGTCGCTGGTCGCCACTTCGAAGGCGTTACTGCCGAACACACTGTTGCTGGCGGCGGCCGTGCCCATGGTCGACGCGAAATTCTCGGAGTTGTAGAGCGCGTTCTGCGACGTCGCCGCTTCCATCACGACGTCTTTCCGCTTGTATGGCTGACCGTCGGGGCCGCGGGTGACATCGGCGTTCGCCATGTTCTGGGCGATCGTCTCCATGCGCTGGCGCTGGGCACTGAGTCCGCTGGCGGCGATGCCCAAGGAGCGAAACATCGGGCGGATCGTCTGCTGCCCCGGGATCGGGAGCAGGGCGGGGCGGCGCGTCGGATCAATCGACATCAGCCGTTACCTCCACCCTTGATGGCGGTGCGAAGGCTCGCGTAGGTCTTTTCGAGAAGGCGGGTGGTAGCGAGGAAGCGGATCTGTTCATCCGCCAGCGCCGTCATCTCGTCTTCCACGTTGACGGAATTCAGGTTGGCCTGGGCGGTGCCGGCCTTCGCTTCGAGCGCGAAGCCGTCACCGTTGCCCACGGTTGCCTTGGAGACGCGATCCGCGATGCCACGAGACCGCTCCACACTCTTGTCGAGTGCGCCTTTGAGCGACGTGGCGGAGGTAGTGCGATCGATGAGTCCGAAGAGCATCTGCGTAGTCCCGGTGTGAAAGGGCGAGCGTATCCACACCGGTAAAAAGCAATGGCCGGGCCACAAAGGACCGGCCATCGGGCACTCATCTATTGTCGCGTGCTAACTCATTGCTGCCGTTAGTCTTGAGTCGTGAGTTCAAGTACGGAGTCCCGAGTGTTTCCAAGCAAGCCGGGTGCGGTCAATCACGCCATCGGGGCAATTGTTGCCGGGTAGACCGAGGACCAAACTTGCCGACCACCGTCACCCGGTCGGAGTTGCCGGCGACCACGCGAATGACTACTCCTCGTCGCCGTCGGCGTCCTTGCCGGGACCGTTGAGCTTGTTGCGGAGAGTGCGCACGCTGATGCCCAGCAGTTCGGCTGCCTTCGTACGGTTATTATCGGCAGCTGCCAGCGCATGCTGAATAAGCACTCGTTCGGCATCGGCCACATTCAGCGACGCCAAGGCGATGTTGCCGTTGGTCGCACCGCCAATGGCCATCCCGGCGGCGGGGGTGGTACCGGTCGTTACCGCCGGAACCGTACCGGGCGTGGGGATCGAGCGTGTGCGAATTGACGGCGAGCCGAGTGAGTGGGCCAGGCCGAACCGCGTCCCTTCCAGGCAGTGCGCGTGGATCATCGGGTCCGGCGTGAGAATCACGGCGCGCTCGATCACATGCTGTAATTCGCGGATGTTGCCAGGCCACGGGTACTGCTGCATCGATTCGAGGGCGTCGGGCGAGATGCCGTCGATCTTCTTGCCAAGCTCGGCCGCCGTGCGCATTGCGAAGCGAAGCGCCAGGACCGCGATATCCTCGGGCCGATCGCGCAGCGGTGGGATCAGCACGGGGATCGTGGACAGTCTATAGTACAAGTCCTGCCGGAACGTCCCGTGGTCGGCCTCGGAGGCCAGATCGCGATTGGTGGTGGCCACGATGCGCACATCCACCTTGATGGGCGACGTGCCGCCGACCCGCTCGAACTCCTGTTCCTGGAGCACGCGGAGCAGCTTGGCCTGCAGATCGAGGCGCATCTCCGAGATTTCGTCCAGCAACAGCGTGCCGCGATTGGCCCGCTCGAACGCACCCTCGACCCGTTTGATGGCGCCGGTAAAGGCGCCCTTTTCGTGGCCGAACAGGGCCGACTCGACCAGTCCCTCAGGGAGCGCGGCGCAGTTGAGCTTGATGAACGGCTTGTCGCGGCGCTCGCTCTGGTCGTGAATGGCTCGGGCGAAGAGTTCCTTACCCGTGCCCGACTCGCCCTGCAGCAGCACCGTAGCGCGGGTGGGTGCGGCCATCGACACCGTTTGCAGGATCCGGCGGATCGCCGGCGAGTCGCCGATGATCTGCCGTTCGTTCCGGAACTGCATCACTTCCTTGCGGAGCGTCTCGTTCTCGCGCCGCAGGCGCACGAACTCGAGCGCTTGATCCACCGCCAGCTCGAGCTGCTGAGGACGGACGGGCTTGGTGATATAGTCGATCGCCCCCGCCTTGATGCTGGCGACGGCGTGCTCGATGCTGGCGTGGCCCGTGAGCATGATCAGGGGGATGTCGTACCCCTCCCGCGTGAGCAGCTGGATGAACTCCAGCCCCGTCAGCCCCGGCATTCTATAGTCGGAGATGATCAGGTCGATGCCACCCCGCTCCAGGATCTGGAGCGCTTCCGGCACGCTTCGGGCGCCGATCGGCGTATGGCCGGATTGGGCGAGCGAATCCTCGAGAATCAGCCCGACGCTTGGCTCGTCATCAACGTACAGAATTGTGGCCATGGCGGAGCAGCGCTGGGACGAAGTGGGCGTCGGATGGGCGCCTCAGCAAGGCGCCCGAGCGAGCTACCCGGCAAAATTAGCCGCATAGCCTGAAAAACGCGAAGAAAAGAGCGTTCCAGGCTGCGTTGCTAAAGGAACCGCTCACCAGTCCGATACTTGTAGAGGAGTGCCGGCACCGTGTTGCAACCCTTCAGGGATGTAACGGTCACCGAATCCATAGGTCAGATGCGCGTCACCAACTCGATCATCACCCGGAACAGCCAATCGCGCCTGCAGGCCAACCTGCAGGGGCTCGATCGCATTCGGGATGACATCTCTTCTGGCATTCGCCTGCGGAAGATGTCCGACAACCCCACCAGCGGCGGTGAGCTCGTGCGTATCGGCAGTTCGATGCGCGCGCTTTCGCAGTTCAAGCGGAACGTCGACAGCGGCAACGCCCGCGCCTCCGCCGAAGAGAACGTGCTGGACCAGCTCACGAACGCGCTCACGCGCGGTATCGAGCTCGGCATCGGGCAGGCCAGTGCGACGGCCAATCCGCAGTCACGCCTCATCGTCAAAGCCGAGGTCGATCAGCTGATCAACTTGGCGGCGAACCTTGGCAACACGCGCATCGGCGACGAATATCTGTTCGGCGGCAATCGCGCCGGAGAAGCTCCATTCGCCACGCCCGCGCCGGCGACCGGCAGCTTCTCGCAGTTGACGCTGGCGGGGAATCCGGTCAATCCGAGCGGAAACATCACGCTCGAGATCGGTGACAATCGGTTCGTCACGCCGACGCACAACGGTACGGAAGTCTTCCTCGATACCGATGCCCTCGAGTCGCTTCGCGCGCTCTCTACGGCGCTCGGCAACAACGATCCGACGGCGATTCAGGCAGCAGCAGACCGCATCACGACGGCAAATAGCAACGTGCAGTCGCTGATCGGTACGCAGGGTGCGCGCATCAACGAGTTGGAAATGGCTACGGTCAACCTCGATCTCATGGAGTTGAACCTCAAGGCGTTCCGCTCGGACTTGCGCGATACAGAAATCGACAAGGCGATGGTCGAACTTGTAGGCAAGCAGACGCTATATCAGGCGGCGATGAGCGCGACTTCGCGTATCCTCGGACTCAGCCTGGCCAATTACCTCTGACGTTGATGAGTCACGCCGTCATGGACCAGCAGGATCGCAGCACCACGACGTACACGATCACGTCGCCGGCCGTTGGCACGATCGAAGTGAGCGGAGACGCTGTGATGCATTTCACGGAAGCGTTGTGGGGTTTTCCGGAGCGTACCACCTACGCGCTGCTCCCCGCGGCGCGTCAGGGACTCTGGTGGTTGCTCTCGGTCGACGAGCCGCAGACGACGTTCGTGCTGGCCGATCCCTTTGTCGGGCATACCGACTACGGCATCGACCTCGGTGACTCGGAGCGCGACGCGCTGCAGATCGTCGAGCCGACCGATGCGCTGGCGCTGGTGATGGTCGCGTTGCCGATGACGTCGAGTGAGCCGGTCACCGGAAATTTCCGTGCACCGATCGTGTTCAACATCAGCAAAGGCCTCGCGCAGCAGATCGTCAACCGTGACGAGCAGTATTCGTTGCGAGAGCCGATGGATCTGTCCGCGTATCCGGTGGCGGAAGACGGGCTGCGGCTGTCGTAACGGTCGTGCCGTCCACGTCTTCATCGACGCCGAACGTGCCCGCGCTCGAGAGCGCCCAGCGCCGCGAGGACGGCGCCCCCCGATTTCACATCCCCGCACAGCCATTACACGCGGCATGGCGTGAAACGGTGGAGGAGGAGCAGTCTACCGGCGTCGTCGCTGAGCTTCGTCTGTTCCTCGATGCGCAGCTGGAAGCGGGCGATGCGCTCGTCGATGTCGCACCAGGCTTCGGCTTTGTCTCCTTGTCGGCCGTCACGGCACCGACAGGCCTGCCCAGCGTCTTCGTCTTCGATGACGAAACGGGAACCCTTCCGCTGCTGCAGAGCGCAGCGCGCGAGGTCGGCGGCTGGCTCGACGCATTTGTGCACGCCGATTTCTCCAATGATCGGCTGGTTACGCTCGTGGCCGATCGCATCGGTTTTGAAGGGCGAGTATTCGTGCATGCCGACGCGATCTCGCTGGCGCCGGTGCTGCAGAGCCTCAACGCCCTGATCGTGCTCGGGCGGGTCGTTGCGATCTGCCTCTCTCCGTCGGCAAACGCCTCCGAGGCCTCCCATGCCGAGGCGTACGCACTGCTTCGGTCGACGGGTTTCGGTATACACGAAATGCGCGATGCGGATGGTGAACCGTCACTGTTCGCTACGGCCGACTGGGATGCGGGGACGCCGGTTATCGCCATCGCCGGCACGGCGACCGAGCAGCCCGTGAGCGCACTCGTGATGGAGGAGCGTACGCCGGCCGTTGTCCGTACGCCGGTCCCGACGAGTGCGGCGCCGCCTTCATCCGACCGATTCTCTTTCATCGCGCCGTACTGCAGGACCGGATATGGTGTGGTCGGTGCGCACCTGCTGCGCGAGTTCACGCAGCTCGGTGTGCCGGTCGCGTATTTCCCGCTGGGGAACGTCGACCGAAGCATCGTGAAGAACGATCAGCTTGGTGCGGCATTGGCTCGCCAGGGGGAGTTCGACGACACGGCGCCGAGCGTGCGTCTTTCGCAACAGTTCGACCTGGCGCTGCATGTCGGCCGCGGGCCGCGCATCGGGTTCCCCATTTTCGAGCTCGACAGCTTCGATGCGTCAGAGCGACACCATCTGGAACGGCAGGATCGCCTCATCGTGACGTGCGAGTGGGCGCGTGCCGTGCTGCTGGAGAACGGCATTTGGCGTACGCCAATCGACATCGTTCCGCTTGGTGTCGATCGCACGGTGTTCCACGAGCATGTACCCCCCGCCAGCAAGCGCGGTCGCGATACGGTCTTCATGAGCGTGGGGAAGCTCGAATCCCGGAAGGGGCAGCGCGAGTTGCTCCGCGCGTTCGAAGCAGCCTTCTCGCCGAAAGACGCCGTGCAACTGGTGCTCATCTGCCACAACGCGTTCGTCGACGCGGCGCGACTCGACGAGCTTCTAGCACCGTTCAAGCGATCGCCCATGGCCTCGCGAATCACGCTGGTAACGAAGCCGCTGCCGCATCAGAAGGATCTCGCCGCCGCGATGGCGATCGCCGATTGCGCCGTTTTTCCGGCGCGCGCGGAAGGCTGGAACCTCGAGGCCCTCGAGATGCTCGCCATGGGCAAGCGCGTCATCGCGTCGGCATGTACGGCGCACACGGCTTTTCTCACCGCGGACAATGCGAAGCTGGTCGCGATCGACGCGCTCGAGGAGTCGGTGCCGGGCGAGCACTATGGCCGCTGGGCTGCGTGGGGCGACCCGCAGCACGAACAATTGGTGCAACATCTCCGGGACGTTCACGGCGAACGCCAGCGCGGTGAGCTGGCGGTGAATCACGCCGGTGTGGAGACATCGAAGCAGTTTTCCTGGACGGCATCAGCGCGCGCGCTGATGGCGAGCGTCTCGCTCGCGTAGCATGCGCGGGCGCGCTGGCGCCGGTGCGCTAACGCATGCGCACCGCAATGCCGATCGGGACGATCGAGTCGAACGATTCGATGAACTCCCAGCCGTCCAGTACCGACTTCAAGTGCTCCCAAAGCCAAAGGAGCGAGGGACGAAGATCGTCGGGATGTGAACGAATGTGCGCGTACCGGCTGCTCGGCGAATCGCCCAGCAATTCGTCCGACGAATCGAGCAGATCGTCGAACACCAGTGCACCGCCCACGGCCATGTGGGGCAGCACGTCGGCAAGATCCCACCACGTGCCAAGTGCGGTGTGATCTCCGTCCACCGTGATCAGATCGAACATACGGGGGGCTGCTTCGCCGGTGCGTAACAGCGCGTCTTCATCCAGCTCCACCGCGCCCAGCTGTACTTCCTGAAAGAAGACGGGGAGCGTGTCATGACTGTTCCCGGAGAGGAAGTGCAGGGCGCCGCGATGTTCGGGCGCTACGCGCCGCATTTCGTCGCGTACGAATCCCGGACCGGGATTGTCCACGCCGCCGTAGTTCTGCGTCCACCAATCAAAGGAGTACGCGTGCACATCGGGCGACTCCGCCAGCACCTGTGCCAGACTCCATCCGCGACGCGTGCCGATCTCGAGATAGCTGCGCGGCTGGGTCGCGTGCGCGATCGCCCGCAGGGCAGACCGGATTTCGAATCGACGCTCCTGTTGTGCGGCCCCCTCGCGAAGCCACTCGATCAAGCGCGGCTTGTTGACATCGTCCGGCGCGAGCTGCTCGAGCGTATCGGCCGTCGCGCTGTTCAGCGATGGCGACCCGATGACGTCGCGAATGGCGTCAAGATTGCGCTGTGCAATGGAGGAAACCACAGGGGAGAGGACAGGACTGGTCATATCGATCGCAGAGAGGTAAGAGGTGGCGCTCAGGCCGCGTGGCGGATCTTCTTCACGACGGCCGGCACGCCGACCGCCAGTGCATACTCGCCGATGTCTTTCGTGGCCACGGCACCCGCTCCAAGAATGGCGTGATTGCCGATGCGCACGTGCTCGAGGATGGATGCACCGGTGCCGATGTACGCGTGGCTGCCCAGATGCACGCCGCCGGAGATATGGCAGCCCGGGGATACCGTGACGAAGTCGCCGATGACGGCATCATGCCCGATGGTGCAATCCAGATTGACCGCCACATGCGCGCCGATCACGATATCGGTGGTGGCAATGGTGCCCGCACAGACGATCGTGCCCTCGCCGATCTCGACGTCGGGTCCAACGCGCGCCCCCGCGGCGATGATCGCCGGTGCAAACCGATAGCCCTCGGCGCGTGCAGCCGACACCACGCGATCCTTGATGTCGGTCATGCCGCCGATGCCACACACCAGAAACGTGTCGCCGGAGACGTCAGCGAGGGTTCCCACCGGAAGTCCCTTCAACAGCGTCGCTCGCGGTTCGCGGTCCACGAACATGACGGGCTCAAAGCGCAGCGCACTCTGGTGAGCCTGCGCGTCGAGGAGTGCCCACCACACTTCGCGGGCGAATCCACCGGCGCCGAGAATGGCGACCTTGATCGTACCCACGCCGGTGTTGCTCACGCGGCCGCCGACGAGATAGCGCGTTCGGTGTCCGGAACACCGGTCGCATCGGGCACCGACACCGACACGCCACCGAACACGTCTCCCAGCTCGATCTCTTCGACATGGTGTCGAATGCGAGCGGCGATCGCGAACACGTCCTCGCGGGTGAGTCGAGGCGACGACGGAACGTTGATGCCTGACGACGCAATGGCGTCCGCGACCGGAAACGGGCGAGACGACTCGTAGGGCGGCATACTGTGCATCGGATAGAAGAACGGGCGCGTATCGATCCCGTCGGCTCGCAAGCGAGCCATGAGTTCGTCGCGCAGCGCCGGCCGATGCTCGGCAGCCCTGAGCCGAATGCTGGTGAGCCACTGCACGCTCGTCGTGTCCGGTCGCTCGCCCTGCCAGGCAATCCCGGGCACGTCTCCAAGTGCTTCGCGATACCAGGCGTGCACTTGCTGGTGCGCGGCAATCAAGCGCTCAGCTTTGGAGAGCTGAGACACGCCGAGTGCGGCCGCGAGGTTCGTCATGCGGTAGTTGTAGCCGACGATCGGAAACCAATAGCGCCGCGATGGGTCCATGCCCTGCCCGCGCAGCAGCTCCATACGCCGTGCGAGTTCCGGATCGTTGGTGGTCACGACACCGCCCTCTCCCGTCGTCATAATCTTGTTGCCGAACAGGCTGAAGCTGGCGATCGTGCTGAGGCTGCCGACGCGTCGACCGTTCACGGTGGCGCCATGCGCTTCCGCAGCGTCTTCTACGATCCACAGCCTGTGCCGCTGCGCGATCTGCGCGATGGCGTCCATGTCGCAGGGCATGCCGTAGAGATGCACGGGCATGATGCCCACCGTGCGCTCCGTGATGGCGGCTTCGACGGCTGCCGGATCCATGTTCCAGGTATCGGCCGAACAGTCGACGAAGACCGGCACGGCGCCACAGTAGTGCACCGCATTCGCCGATGCGATGTATGTGAACGTCGGCACGATGACCTCTTGCCCCGGCTTCAGGTCGAGCGCCATCAGCGCGAGGTGGAGGGCGGTCGTTCCGTTGCAGGTGGCTAACGCATGCGTCGTTCCGGCGAACTCGGCAAAGTTGCGCTCGAACTTCTGGAGATACGGTCCCTGCGAGCTGATCCAGCCCGAATCGAACGCGTCGAGCAGGTGCGAGCGGTCGTTGTCATCGAGATGTGGCTCGGTGACCGGATAGCGGATGGCAGTCATGGCAAGACCCGGGGAGCGGGGATATCAGAGAGGATCAGCGCGTACTGTTTGTCGCGCTCTGAGGCGAGACGAAGGCGGACGGCAAACGGCGTATCCGCGAGATGCGCGCGCATGATGTCATGCACCGGCGCGAACACGGGATGGTCGCCGCTCATGTCTACGCTGCCGATGGTGATGCGAACGTCCGAGACGACCCGCTGCGCTGCGCGCGCCAGCAGGTCGTTGTTCTCTGGGCGGAAGCACTGGACGTCGACCGCACCCAGCGTGTACTGCTGGCGCTTCCATAGCGACGTGGGGTGCACGATGGCAATACGACTGTCCATGTAGGTCTGGAAGCCGAGTGCGGCGGCATCTCGGCAGACACCAACCAGCAGTCCGTCGTCATAGCTGCCGCGAAAGCGAACACCCTGGTCGAACAGCTCGCGCCGGAACAGGACGCAGCTGCCGACGCTGCTCAGCGGCACACGGGCATGATGGCGAAACTCGCGATGGTAGGGCGCTTCATTGTTGAAGCGCGCGCCGTCGAGTCCGCGGAATCCCCACGTGTCGTAGAACAGTGTGCCGAGGAAGATGGCGGGGGCGACGATATCCGCTGGTTCGGCCAGCAGCTGGTCGAGCAGATCGAATGGGAGCACGAGGTCGCTTTCGCACCAGAGCACATGGGTGCAGTCGGTGGCAAGCGCCTGCTCGACGGCCACATTGCCGAGCATCGCCCACTTCCTGACGCGATCGGCGAAGTCGGCCACGGGTTCGACGTCGACCTTCGAGAGTGTGACACGGCTGTCCGCCGCGGCCCACGCCTGAAGGCGCGCGTGCGAGTCGTCGGTGGAATCTCCCTCGACGAGTGAGAACGCTAGCTCGATGTGATCGCGTGCCTGCGCCGTCATGACGGCGCGAAAGTAATCGATGTACGCGGCGCTGTTCCGGAACAACGCGCACACGGCAACCTTGCGGCGAATTGGACTACTCATGGGCACTCATGCAGACAGTCTGGAAGAAAGTTCTCGAGGATACTGGTGCGCGATCGCGGCGTGCCACGCAGACGGGAGCAGCGAGTCGATCACCGCACACCCTGCCGCGCGAGCTGCCGCCGCCGCAGCGGGATCACGCACGGCGACGACGATGTCGGCCGATGCGCGCAAGCGATGCAGGGTGTCGCTGTCGAGCGGATCCTCGATGAGCAGCATGTCCGGCCACTGGGCGTCGCTGCCGCCGGCCAGTTGCATCGCCGCACGAAGGCGGTCTGTCGCGTCCTCGGCGCTCACACCTTGCGCCGGGTCGAGACAGATCGCGAGCGTGACGTCATCATCGGTCGAGCAGGCGCCGGCGAAGGCGCGCGCGATGGCAGGTGACGTGCCGTTGTGCCAGTCGGCGTGCGCCAGAATCACGAGGCTGCGCGGGGATTGTAGCGCGAAGCGACTCGTCGTCGCTGACGGCGTGTCCGCGCGAAGCGCGCGCGGAGTGAGCGTGCCCCAATGCGTCAACGCCTCGGCCATCGCCCTCCGGCTAGCGCCGACTGTGATGAAGGTCTGCGATCGTGCGTGGGCCGCCCGGGCCCGCTTACCGCGCTCCGAAACGTCCGTCGCCATCTGCATGGCGTTGATGAGCGTCGAATGCCACGCGCCCGCAGCGGCCGACGTGTCGGCGAACGGAGGCACACGCCAGCCGGCGTCCGTACCGACGATCTGTCGGGACAGATCATCGTCGGTGGCGATCACCGGAACCCCGCATGCCATCGCCTCACGGAGCGTGCGGCCGCGACCAGTTGCCGTGCCCACATGCAACAGCACGTCGCTCGAACGATAGAGCGACGGCATCTCATCGTACGCAATGGGCGAACTGTCGACCCAGAGCGCAGGGAGATTCGGATGTCGCCGGCCGGCCGATACGTCGGACATGAGCCGCGCGCTCCAGGCACTCAGGTCTCCCTCGCGGCGAGATGGCAGCACGAGATGCAGCAGCACATCGTCGCTGGCGGTGAATGCGCGATCATAGGTACTGACCACGCGTGCGAGTGCGCGGTGCGGCCGGTCTCCACCGATCACGAGAAAGCGGGTGGCGGCGGTCGCCGGTCTGCCGTACTTCGCACCCGTCGGCGTGAACTGGCTGGCGTCAACTGCCGCCGGGAGCACGACGATGCGCGCCGGATCGACACCGATCGCGAGCACGGCGGCACGCGCCATGTCGTGAGGCACGACGACGATATCGGCGCGATCGCGCAGTGACGTGACCAGACAGGGTGGCACACGGTCGGTCACAACGCTGCCCGTATCGATGACCCACGTCCCTTGCGATGGCGTGCACGGACGGGTGACGAGCGCGGTCTCGTCGAGGATGGTGACATGGACGGCCACCGCAGGCAGCGTACGGCGAAGATGCCGCCAGGCTTCGATTGCGGGAGATGACCAGGACGGTCGAACGCCCTGCTCGTCGGTGCGCCAAGCGTACGGCACGTTGCCGCGCTGCTGGAGTGCGAAGAGCCATTCGCTGGCGTTGGAATGACGGCGCCGTGTGTTGCCGCTGCCACCCTCGACGATCACACCGGCCGTCGAGGCCTCGGTTGCTGTTGCACGACCCGCCGGTGCGCTCATGGCATCCACTGTCCGACCGATGTCCTTCAGGCGCGCACCAATCGCCGCACCGACCCGAGACCACGGCCATTCGGTGACCATGTCCTGTCGCGCGCGAGCGCCGAGGGCGCGTGCTTCGGCGCGGTCGGCATGGACGCGGCGAAAGAGTGCGCTCAGGTGCGAGGCGCTGGGGTCTGCCCAGCGCTGTCCCGCGTAGACCGACACTTCGGTGGCGTCGGCGGGCACGAGGCCGTCGACGTCGATGAGGTAGCCGTTGTCGGCGTTCAGAAAGGCGAGATGCGCGCTCCAATTCGTCGCGATTACGGGTACGCCGCACGCCATCGATTCCATAAAGGGGCGACCCCACCCTTCCCCGCGCGTGGGCAGCACGAAGCCGTCGGCCATGCGATACAGGGCGGGCAGATCGCGTGCTGGCACCCGCTCGCCGATCAGCACGATCCGCGCGACGTCGGAACGACGCCGGCCACACGCTTCGGCGAGGAAGTGGTCGATACGCTCGTTCAGAATGTCGGCGTTTCGTCGACCGTCCACGTTGCCGATGGGATAGGCGCGAATGACCAGAGTGACATCGTCATCGGGAGAGAACGCCTCTGCCCATGCGCGCAGCAGCACGTCCCACCCTTTGCGCAAGCGCCACTCGAAGACACTCAGGAACACGGTCCCGCGAACGCCGGGGACCGCGTACGGTGCGCCGTCCGGGTGAAAGAGCTGACTGTCTATTCCACCGGGAATGACGTGCATGGGCACGCGGACGCCGGCGTCACGAAAGGTCTGCGCGTTGAAGTCACCGGTCACCCACAGCTCGTCCAGGGCATTCGCGCCGGCGACCCAGTGCCCGGGAAGTCCGTCGGTCTCGAACATCGAGCGCCCGACCGAGTACACCGACTCCTCGTGGGAGGGCGCGAAGCTGTCGATCGTCGCGTGTTGGACCTGAATGAACGGCCCTGGCACCGGACGCTCGACACACCGCGTCAGTGCGGCCAAGTGGTCGGCGCTCAGGGTCTCGCGAAATCCCCGTGCGTCGCTCGTGCTACTGCGCAGGCTGACCGGAACTCGATCCGCCTCGAGGGCGGCCACCATTCCTCGAACTTCGTCGGCATAGCCGGTGGGTTCGAAGACTGGCCCTACCCAGACGACCGGACGCACTAGCGGCTCCCGCGCGCAGACACTGGCGCGAGCGACGCACGCTGTTTCGTGCTGGGCGTGTGGAGAGACGAGGAGACAGGCATGGCGACCCGTCCAAATGCACGGAATGTGCCATATTCAAGTCATTGCTATTCAACATCTTAGCAGGTTTGCCGGGCTTGTGGCGCGACGTGAATCGGCAACGTCGTCCTCCGGATCCGGCAGAATCTGCCGGACGCTACGAGCCGAGTGCGCGAGCCAACGCCTCGACGACGCTCGCCCAGTCACGCGGCGCTCGCTGTCTGATCAGTCGCGCCGCCGGGTACCAGGGCGTGGCGTCGGTGGCGAGCCCCCAGCGCCAATCGGGGGTGAAGGGGAGCAGGATATAGGTGGGGATTCCCATCGCACCGGCCAGATGGGCAGTACCCGTGTCCACGCTGACCAAGGCATCGTACTGCTCCAGCAATAAAGCAGTATCAAGCCAGTTCAAAGACAATTGCGGTTTGAGAAATGTGCTTGGCGTCTCGCCGATCGTTGCGCCAACCTGCAGCGAGACCCACTCGACGTCCGGGATATCCAGCAGGCGCGGTAGCAACGCCGGGTCAAAATCCCGCAGCGTCGTCGACAGAAACGCCGGATTCCCCCGCCAGACCACGCCCACGCGACGACGCCTGGACGGTGCCGCACTCGGACGCGCGGCCACCCCCGTGCGCAGATACGGGATGCCAGCACTGGCCACGTCGGCGCCGGCTCCCAGCCGATGCGGCAGCGACAGCATCGGTACGTACCAGTCGGTAACCGGCGCTTCGCCCTTCGCCACCGCGTCGAAGCCGCTCGCGATGAACAGCGACAACGCGCCCGGATGACACTCCACCACCACGCGCGATGCGCCACGCTGAGAGAGCGCGGCCACGTAGCGCACGAACTGGAAGTTGTCGCCTTGACCCTGTTCCGCCGTGACAAGAATCGACTGCGCATCGAGCGGTTCGCCGTGCCACGCGGCCGCGCCAGTGTCCGGGGGAGTGGGCAATCCGCGGTGTTCGAAGTCCGCCCAGCCTTCCGCACTGGGGCCCTCGAGAAGAGAGGTCAGCGCGCGCTGAAGCCGCGTTGGTACATGGGCCGGACGCACGGTTTCCGCACGATCGAGCCAGTACCGTGCGCGGGTGAGATCGCCGAGCGCGTGCCGGATCTGGGCGGCCGTCAGCAGCAGCGCCGGCTGCTTGGGAGCGATCGCCATCGCGCGCTGCACGATCGGCCATGCCCGCTGCGGATCGCCTTCCGCCCGCGTCGCACCAGCCAGCGCGCCCAGCGCGGCCGGGTCCTTGGGGCGTTTTCGCACCACCCGTTCAAAGAGCCGCCGTGCTTCGGTGGGTGCTCCCGCGTCGAGCAACGCGGCGCCGAGTTCATAGATCGCCGTGACCTCGGCGCTTTCTATAGGAGCGGGGCCGGACGTGGCGTCGGTCGCGTGACGAAACGCGGACAGCAGGGCATCGCGCACGGCCACCGTGTTGCCCGCCAGCCGCCAGGCGTTGGCCACCAGCAGCGCCGCCGTGATCTCACCGGGCAGCGCGTGCTGCACCCGCGCAAACGCGGCGGCGGCGTCGGTATGATGGCCCGCATCGAGCGCCGTTTGGCCCGCCACCAGCCACGCTTCGATGTCACTGGGGCGCGACGTCATGCGTGAGGCGCCGATGGTGTGACGATGCGCGCCACTGCCGTATCGAGTGCGCCTGAACTGTGATACGGCGTTCCATCCGAGCGAAGCATTCGAAATCTCCCGCTCAAGTTCTTTCGAGCTCGGACGACAATATCATCTGACCGCGATTCGATAGTCGGATCCGGGCGAGGCACGGATGCCTCAGAGTAAACATCACGGAGGATAGTTTCATGCGTATCAACACGAACGTCGGCGCCATCACTGCTTCGCGCAACATCTTCGTCAACAACATGGCGACGGAGAACAGCATGCGGAAGTTGAGCTCTGGCCTCAAGATCAGCCGTGCGGCTGACGATGCGGCTGGTCTCTCGATCGCCAACAAGCTTCGCACGCAGAGCCGGTCGCTCACGCAGGCGGCTTCGAATGCGGAGCAGGGCAATGCGATGCTTCAGATCGCGGAAGGTGCAGCGTCCACGATCCAGCGCATCATCGAACGTCAGAAGGAACTGATCACGCAGAAGGAGTCGACGGGTAACAACAGCACCGTGTCGGCCACCCTCGGCACCGAAATCGCTACGCTCCAGACTGAGTCGGCTCGTATCCTGGCGGATGCGGACTTCCAGGGCGCCTCGGTGTTCGCCTCGCTCACGTTCCAGGTTTCTGACTCGTCGTCCAACGGCACGGTCACCGTGAATGCCGCGCTCACGCTGACGTCGCTCTCCGCGTCGTCGACGCTTGCCAATGCAGACACGGCCCTTGATGCGGTGAACTCCACGCTCGCCAACATCGGTGCCGGCCAGAACGTGCTCGACTACACGGTGCAGAACTTGAAGTCTGCCGTCGTGAACGTCCGCGCGGCCGAGTCGACCATCCGCGACGTCGACATGGCGGAAGAAATGGCCACATTCACCAAGAACAACATTCTGACGCAGGCTGCACAGGCCATGCTGTCGCAGGCGAACCAGGGCAGCCAGAACGTGCTCCAGCTGCTCCGCTAAACCTGAAGTTCTCCAGTAGGTGATTAACCCCGGGGTCGGCGAGTTTGCCGGCCCCGGGGTCTGGCCTTAGAAAAGCAGTAGGAGGAACGCATGTCGAGTCCGATCAACATCAGTGGACTGAGCACCGGCATTCAATGGGGCGATATCGTCGATTCGACGATCAAGGCCTATGAAGCCCGTCAGGTCACACCGATTACCGATCGCATCACGAAGCGCGCGGCACAGAAGACGGCGTGGACCAAGATGCAGGGCCTCGTCGAAACGCTGAACACGAATGCGCGCAATCTGCGACGCACCGGGTTCGGCGGCTTTTTGGCGACCGTCCCGCCCAGTCCGAGCACGTCCCGCACGTTGTTGTCGGCCACGGCCTCGCTCACCGCGACGCCGGGGCGTTATCGCGTTGAGGTGCTGCAACTCGCCGACACGGCGAAGATCGGCGGCGCCTCGGTCGCCGACACCACGGCGGCGCGAGGATTGACCGGATCCATGTCGATTAACGGGACGTCGATCGACATCGTCGGCACCGAGTCGCTCGCGGACATCCGGACGAAGATCAACGACGCCAATATCGGGGTGACGGCGGCCATCGTGAGCGAAGGCGGAACCGCCGGTCGTCTCGTGCTGACCAGCAACACCGCTGGCGCGTCCGGCGTGACCATTGCCGACGGCACCGGTGGCATGGCGCGCGAGCTCGGCTTCATCGACACGCGCAGCAAGCCGATTTCGTCGGCGAGCATGAGCGCGGCGGCGGCACTCGGACTCGCGGTGTCCCCGCAACCGGCCTCCATTCGGGTGGGTAGTACCCTTATCACCGCCGATCTGGCGACCGAGTCGATTGCGTCGATCGCGGCCAAGATCAACGCGGCTGGCGGTGCGGCCTCGGTGGAATCCGAAGCCTACGGTAGCGAGACACGCTATCGCCTGGTCGTCGACGGCAACGTCACGGCGGTCGATGGTGATGCCGACTCGCAGGCGGTCATCGATGCGCTCGGCTTTGCCGCCGGCACCACCGGCAGTGTGAAGCAGACGGTGCAGACGCCCGTGTACACCGACGCGGCCGATGCCGTCGCCGGTGCCGCGACGTCGCTGGTCGGACTCAAGTTCGGAGGTTCCGCGTCCAATTTGGCCGTCGGCGATGCCATCAACATCCGCGGGATGCGCGGCGATGGTACCGCCGTGACGATCGGACTGGTCGTTGGCGCGAGCGATACCATGCAGACGCTGCTCGACAAGGTGAACGACGCCACCACGGGCTTCGGCTCCGGCTCGCGCACGGCCACCGCGGCTCTCGGGAGCGACGGACGCATGCGCCTCACCGACGAAACGGGCGGCGCTTCGCGCCTGTCGATGTCGATGTCGGTGACGCATGCCGACGGTACGACCGGCTCGCTCGGCTCGGCCAGCACGTCGGTGGCCGGACGGAGTCGTGAACTGCAAGTGGGTCAGGATGCGGTGATCCGGGTGGACGGTCGCGAAGTCACGCGATCGACCAACAACATCACCGACGCCATTGCCGGCGTCACGCTCTCGCTGAGCACGGCCGAACCCGGCACGGAGATCGATGTGACGATCGATCGGGACGTGAAGGGGACGGTCGACTCCGTGCAGAAGTTCGTGGACTCGTACAACGAGATCCGGAAGTTCTTCGATGAGCAGCGTCTGGGTGATGCACCGCTGTACGCCGATACGCTGTTGCGCGGTGTGGTGAGCACGTTTCAGGAAGCGCTCCGCACCGATGTGAGCAGCAACCCCACGTACAACAAGCTGACCATCGCTGGTGTGACGCTGGACCGGAACGGGATCCTGACGTTCAACCAGGACACCTTCAAGACCGCCCTCGCCGACAAGCCCAGCGAAATCGAAGCCCTCTTCGGCTTCTCGGGTGTGGGGCAGGCGTTCGTGACGGCAACCGACAACGCGACGCAGTTCGGCGTCGGGACGATCAGCGCGCAGCTGAAGAACATCAATCAGAACACGATTCTGCTGAAAAAGCGCGAGGCCGATGCGCAGAAGCGCATTGAACTCAAGCGCGAACAGCTCGTGGCGCAGTTCACGCGTATGGAAGAAGCGATGAGCCGTCTCACGTCGCAGAGCAGCTCGCTGCTTTCCAGTGTAAAGGGACTTCAGGGCAACGGGTAACTGCCGATACTCGAGAGAGAGACGCAGTCCACGTATCTGTTCTGACTCCAGCCACTGTCCCCGATGTCTTACGCCAGCCAGTCCTCGTCGTATCGCGAAATGGAGATCCAGTCGGCCTCTCCCGAGCGACTCGTCGTAATCGTGTTCGAACAGCTGGTTGTGAACCTGGAGCGCGCCCGGATCGCGATGGACCGCAAGGATATCGAGTTGCGTGTCACGTCGCTGCGCCGCGCGCGCGGCCTGGTTGGCGAGCTGCTGGCCACGCTCGATTTCGAGAAGGGTGGAGCGCTCGCCAATCAGTTGGCCGATTTGTATCAGTTCATGCTCTATGAGCTCGTCGACATCGGGCAGCGCGGTGATGTGGCCACGATGCGCAAGCTCGTGAACATCGCGACGGCGCTCCGAGACGGCTTCTCCTCCGCCGCCGGCAACGTCGGCGTGGCGAAGCTGAAGACCGCGTGACCCGGAACCCGATCATGAACGCCTTCGACACCATTCGCAGCGGCCGGTTCGGTCGTCGCAGTCCCGAGGCTCGCCAAGCGGCGGCTCGCGGAGCGCTGGCGATCTGTGCCAGCGCGGATGCGCTCGCACGCGAAGCCGTCGAGGTGGTCGGCCAAGATGACGACCGCCTGTTCAGCCTCCTTGAACAGCGCGACCAAATGTTGCAGGACCTCACCGAACATCTGGTGATGCTGCGTCTCGAACGCCCGACAGCCGATAGCCCTCTATATGCGGCGACGGAACGGGCGGTCGATGACGCGGATGCGCTGCTCACGGAAGTGTCCGCAGCGCTGAGCACGTCGCACCGCGTCACGATGGAACTGGCCGCCAGGGTGGCGCGCCGGACCGACGAGATCCGGAGCGAGCTTGACGCGGTACAGCGCGCGAGCAGCGCAGGACTTGGATACGGAGCGGCCGCCGGAGCACATCTGGTTGACCGTCTCCGCTGATCTGAGACCAGCCGACGATGTCCATACGACCGGCCACCCCCGAGGCGTTCGGCTCCCTGTTGCAGGAGAAGCTGGACGAGCTCGATCAGGCGGCTCAGCACGAGGCACTGATGGAGCATGACGAGGTCGAACTGCTGCGATTGCGGGCGGCATACCTGGTGAGCGGCACGGATGGAAAGCCGTGGCACACCGGGGCTGCCGTGCACTTTCAGGGGGATCTGTCGGAGCAGGATGTTCCGGCCCCCACGCTCGACATCAGCTACCCCGCACGGCCGAGCCGATAGCTCGGTGCATGACCGCCGGGACCGTGGTTCGGTCCCGAACGGGCTCTACCTGTGTCACTGGGCGACAGGGACGTCGCATTCCGGGATAAGGAAATCCTCCCGACTTGTAAAGTTGCGCGCCATTCCTGCCGATAGTCCCATGTGAGGAGGAGGAACCCCTATGCGAATAAACGGAAGCAGTTTCGATCCACTACGCCCGACGCCGACGAGCAGCCCTGCCGTACAGCGTCCCGCGCAGGAGATCACGCAGTCACCGGCCACCAAGCCGGTGAAGTCGGACTCGGTCCAGATTTCGGACGCGGGTCGTCGCCTGAACACTGAGCAGGCGAACGCCCTGAACCCGGAACGTGTGGCCGAGCTACGCACGAAGGTGCTCACGGGCGCCTACAACACTCTCGATGTCGTGGACCAGGTAGCGCGCCGCATTCTGACGCGCGGCGATCTGTAGGTCTGCGGCCCACTCCGACCGGCACGATCAGGAGACCGGCTGTATGAAGTTCCTTGTGGTGGACGATTCCGCGACTATGCGGCGCATCGTAATCAATTCGCTGCAGCGGATCGGCTTCAACGACACCGTCGAAGCCGGCGACGGTCAGGAAGCGTTGGCGAAGTTCGACAGTTCGATCAAGTTCGTGATCACGGACTGGAACATGCCCAACATGAGCGGCACCGAGTTCACGAAAGTGCTGCGGTCGCGTGATGATGGGCGCCATGTGCCCATTCTCATGGTGACGGCGCGCTCCGTGAAGGAAGACATCCTGACGGCAATGGAAGCAGGCGTGAACAACTACATTGTCAAGCCATTCACTCCGCAGGTGCTGAAGGAGAAGATCGACGCGCTCCTCCCGGCAGCCGCGGCCTGAGGACCAGTCCAATGACCAGTACCCGTGCGCAGGAAGTCCTGTACGAGTCGGAGGCGGCCCTCCGCCTCGTCGACCATGAGCTGACAGGCATGCATGATGTCCGAGACGCCGCCGAGCCGCCAGCGCGAGTGATTCCGATGCTCTCGCTGTCCGAACTGCCGCAGATTCTCGAACAGGCGAACGCGCAGATCCTGAACGTGCTGTCGCGTTTGCGCGAGAGCCGCGCCGCGCTGCAGACGACCGCACTCGAGAAGCTCGCGACGACGCACGAGAAGATCCGTGAAGTCACGTCGGCGACGGAAGACGCGGCCATCAACATCATGGACGCCTGCGACCGCGCGACGCAGATGGTCGACGAGCTCGATACGATCGATGCCGCGGACACCCCCGATCGGGAGAAGGCCGGTGGTATTCGTGCGAATCTGCGCGACGAGCTCTTTCTCATGATGGGTGCGCTCCAGTTCCAGGACATCACGTCGCAGCAGCTCTCGCACGCGTCAGCGGTGCTGGTCGAGATGGAGAACCGGCTGCTCGACGTGGCCAAGCTCTTCGATCACAATGCAGACCAAGTGAAGGTCATTTCCGATGGGCAGCATGGTGCGCCCGACGAAGCGACCTACGATCCGAACGCCACGACACTCAACGCGGAAACGCGCCAAGCGCTGGCCGACGAGATCTTCACGGCGGTGCGCGCTCCCGCGGCGTAGCGTCCCCCCCGCTCCGACGCGTGACTACGGCGGCCCGTACCATCACTGGTACGGGCCGTTCGTCGTAGCGGGGTCGAATTGGCGAACAGTGGTAAACCTGACGGCCATGCGAGCCGATACTGCTCAGTGATGATCGTACCCAAGTGGGTACCGACTGTAGCCCTCCGACGGTTTGCCCGTGTCCTCTCTGAATCTCGATGATGCCGCCACGCTGCTGATGCAGCTGGAAGCAACCGATACCGCCGATCTTGCGATGCTGCGCGAAGCGCTCACCGATCTCGCCTTCGAGAATCGCGTGCCGCTACGTGCGCAGCCGTTCGTCGCCCGCGCGGCGCGCGTGCTCGGCACCATCGTCAATGGAACGGCGCCCGATATTCCGGCCGCGTTCGCCGATGTCAGCGGCGCGATCGACGAAGCGATGCGCGCCAGTGAAGGCAGCGTGTCGCCGGCTGACCGCATCGTGGCGCGCGCCGCCGAGACGGCCGCCGCCGCCGTGACCGCCAGCGTGCCCGTATTCGAGCTCGACGAACCCGAAGCGCCGCACGAACAGAAGCGCTCACTGCAGCACCACGTGGGCGTCGATCAGCTGCCTGACGATGCCGACCGCGACCTGCTCCCCGATTTCATTACGGAGAGCAACGAATGTGTGGTCAACTCGGAAGCCGCGCTGCTGCAACTCGAGGAGTTCCCCGACGACGAGGAAGCGGTCAATACCGTCTTCCGCGCCTTCCATACGGTGAAGGGCACCTCGGCCTTCCTGGGACTCTCCCGCATCGCCGCCTTCGCGCATGAAGCAGAATCCCTGCTGAGTCGCGTGCGCGACAAGGAAATTGCCTACACCAAGGGGTGCGCCGATCTCTCGCTGCGGTCGGCCGACATGCTCAAGGCGCTGCTCGTGTCGGTGGAAACCGGCTTGAACGGCGACGGCAAGCTGCCGATTCCCGACGGTTACCACGAGCTCCTCGACGCGCTCGCCGGCTACGACCCCACGCGCGACGCCGACGGCGTGATGCTGCCGGTGGTCCAGCCGCTCGCGCCGACTGCCGTGCGGGCCGTGTCCGAGACCGACGATATCTTCCCGGTCGCTTCGACGTCGGCCGCCCCGGTCGCCTCGACGCCAGCGGCGTCCGCTGCGGCCAGCGGGAATGGCAACAAGCCGCGCGTGGAGTCGAATGCCGATGCCACGATTCGCGTGCGCACTGATCGACTCGACCGCCTGATCGACATGGTCGGTGAGTTGGTGATCGCGCAATCCATGATTGCCGGTGACGAGCTATTCGGCGCGGGGAAGCAGCATGACCTGCTGCGCAAGGTCACGCACGCCGGCAAGATCGTCCGTGAGTTGCAGGACCTCAGTATGTCCATGCGCATGGTCCCGCTCCGCGCGACGTTCCAGAAGCTCACGCGCGTCGTGCGCGACACGGCCTCGAAGGCGTCCAAGACGGTGCAGTTCGTCACCGATGGCGACGATGTCGAAATCGATCGCAACATGGTGGACGTGCTGGGCGATCCGCTCGTGCACATGGTCCGCAACGCGGTGGACCACGGCGTTGAAGGGCCCGATGAGCGCGTGGCGAACGGTAAGCCGCGTCTGGGCGTGGTGCGTCTGCATGCCTACCACGCCTCGGGCAACGTGGTCGTGGAGCTCAAGGACGACGGCCGCGGCCTGCATCGCGACAAGATCGTCAAGAAGGCGATCGAAAAGGGGCTGATCGACAGCGACAAGGGCATGACGGACAGCGACGTGTTCAACCTGATCTTCGCTCCCGGCTTCTCGACCGCCGAGCAGATCACGGACATCTCGGGACGCGGCGTCGGCATGGACGTCGTGCGGCGAAACCTGGAGAAAATCCGCGGTCGCATCGACATCACGTCGGCGCCGGGCAAGGGCACCACGTTCGCCATCCGCCTGCCGCTGACGCTCGCGGTGACTGATGGTATGCTGGTCCGCGTCGGCGATGAGCGTTTCATCGTGCCGCTTACGCACATCCACATGAGCTTCCGTCCGGAGCAGTCGATGCTCTCGACCGTCGTTGGGCGTGGTGAGGCGGTGCTGCTGCGCGGCGAGCTGCTGCCGATCATCCGACTGCACCGTCTCTTCGATGTGCACGGCGCGGTGCAGTCGCCGCTCGATGGCCTGCTGATGATCGTGGGCGACGGCGATCGCCGGACCGCCCTGCTCGTGGACGATCTGCTCGGTCAGCAGCAAGTGGTGGCCAAGACACTCGGCGACGGCCTCGGCAAGGTCCCGGGCGTGAGCGGTGGCGCGATTCTGGGTGACGGTCGCGTGGGGCTCATCCTCGACGTGACCGAAACCGTGGCGCTGGCGCAGAGCCACGAGCCGTCGCCGGTGCGCCGCGACCGACAGGCCGCCGCCTGATCAGGACGTAATCATCACGGGTCCCGGTGTCGCTGGGACCTTTGGGCAACACGTGTTCGAGTCAAGCTCCGACGAGGGGGCGCCGATACCACACAGCAGTCGGGTCGTGGGACCCGCGTACCCTCTTTCCAAAATGAGCGAGCTATGAGCACGCAGACTGAATCGGTTTCCACCGTCGCCACGCAGTCCCGCGCGGGCAAGTATCTCACCTTCTTTCTCGCCGGCGAAGAATACGGTCTCGAGATTCTGAAGGTGAGCGAGATCATCGGCATGCAGCCGATCACGCGCGTACCCCGCATGCCGGAGTTCGTGCGCGGCGTCATCAATCTGCGCGGCAAGGTCATCCCGATCACGGACCTCCGAGCCAAGTTCCGCATGGAGCACGACGGCAGCGAGGACAGCTGCATCATCGTCGTGCAGATGCGCGGCATCCAGACCGGCATCGTGGTCGATCGCGTGAGTGAAGTGGTCGCGATCGCGGAAGCGGACATCGAGGACGCGCCGAGTTTCGGCGCCGGCATTCGCACGGAATTCCTGCTTGGCATCGGCAAGGCCGGCGGACGTGTGAAGTTGCTGCTTGACATCGACAAGGTGCTCGCCAGCAGCGAGATCGCGGCGCTCGAAGCCGCGCAGTCGCACGCGGCCTGACGCGCATCCTTCCGCCCTTCTCTGGTTCTCCGATGGCCGCCCCGATCTCCAGCAGCGCATTCTTCACGGAATGCGAGATTTCGCCCGCGCAGTTCGCGCGAATCACCGACGTGCTCCACGAGCACGCGGGAATCCGCATGCGCGAAGGCAAGGAGGGGCTTGTTCGTGCCCGTCTGGCCAAGCGGCTGCGCAAGCTCAACTTGCCGGACTTCGATGCGTATCTCGACTTCGTCGAGAAGGAGCCGTCGCGCCGCGAGTTCGCCGAGATGATCGATGCGCTCACCACGAACAAGACCAGCTTCCTGCGCGAGGCGTCGCACTTCGACTACCTACGTGACGCGGTCTTCCCGACGCTGAAGGGTCCAGTGCGGATCTGGAGCGCCGGATGTTCGAGTGGTGAAGAGCCGTACACGCTGGCGATGCTCGCCAACGAGAGCTTCAGCGACATCAACACGCGTGACGTGCGCATTCTCGCGACCGACCTCAGTCATCGCGTGCTGGCCACGGCGAAGGCGGCCACCTATCCGGCCGAGATCATGGTCGACGTGCCCTCGGCGTGGATGCAGAAGTACTGGACCCGCACGCGCGACCCGCAGGGCCGAGAGGTGTGCGAGGCGGGCAAGCCGCTCCGGCGGCTGGTCCACTTCGCGAAGCTGAATCTGATGGAACGGTGGCCGATGCAGGGACCGTTCGATGCCATTCTCTGTCGCAATGTCATGATCTATTTCGACAAGGCTACCCAACAGCAGCTCGTCGAGCGCTACTGGGCGCTGCTCCGTCCCGGCGGACACCTCTTCGTCGGACACTCGGAAAGTCTCACGGGCCTCACACACCGGTTCCGGTATGTGCAGCCCGCGGTCTACGTGAAGTAGCGTGGGTACGATTGCGCCCGTGCGCGCGGTCGATCGAGTCGTAGGTGTGGCCGACGTGAAGGTCTCCAACACGCCAGGCGAGCGAATCATCACCTATGCCCTTGGCAGCTGTCTTGGTATCGTGGTCTATGACCCAGTCGTCTCCGTCGCGGGGATGCTGCACGTCATGTTGCCCACCGGCACCATCGACGAAGCCAAGATGAAGGATAAGCCCGCCATGTTCGTGGATAGTGGCGTGCCACTTCTGTTCAAAGAGTGCTACAAGCTCGGCGCGAAGAAGGAGCGCATGCAGGTGAAGGTGGCCGGCGGCGCGCACGCCGGTGCTCGTGAAGAAGACGACCGCTTTCAGATCGGCAAGCGCAACATGATCGCGCTGCGCAAGCTGCTGTGGAAGAACGGAGTGCTCGTGCACGCGCACGACACCGGGGGAGTCCAGACGTCCCGCACGATGTGGGTGGACGTGACCACAGGCGAGGTCACGCTCAAGATCAACGGCGCCGAAAGTAAGCTCTGAAGCACTGGAAACCGACTCATGGCCTTTAACGTTCTCGTGGTCGACGACAGTGCCGTCATGCGGCAGATGGTCGTGCGCACCCTCAGGATGAGTGGTCTTCCGCTGGGTACGGTCCTCGAGGCCGGCAATGGCGAAGAAGGACTGTTCGTCCTCCAGGAACAGTGGGTAGACCTGCTGCTCCTCGATATCAACATGCCGGTGATGAACGGCGAAGAGATGCTACGGCGTCTCCGCGCCACACCGGAAACCGCTTCGCTGCCCGTCATCGTGGTGTCCACGGAAGGCAGCGAGACCCGTCTGGCGGCGCTCCACGAGCTGGGTGCCGCAGTCGTCCGCAAGCCGTTCGCGCCGGAGACCCTGCGCGACACCATCATTCGCGTTACTGGAGTCACCGATGTCGAGTACTACGGTCCAGTCTCTGTCACGAGCGACGACAGCGACTTTTGAGGAGCTCGCGCTCCTCTTTCCGGAGCACGAGCTTTCGCCGGAACAGGCCGCGGCCCCACTCGACGTGGCGGTGTCGGTAGAGTTTCGCGGTCCGCTGCGCGGCCGGCTCGTGCTGCGGGCTTCATCCAGCATCCTGTCGGCGATAGCGGCGAACATGCTGGGCGAGGATGCCTCCCGGCAAGCGCCGCTGCAGCGAGACGCGCTGGGGGAAATCGCGAACGTGATTTGTGGTAACGTATTGCCCGTGATTGCGGGTGCCGAAGCCGTGTTTCACCTATCGGCGCCGCAGGTACATGAAGGCGTCGACAGCGTGTCGCGCGATGACGACGCGCCATCGGCGAGCATCATGTTCGGAGTAGAAGACGGTCGCGCCGAAGCGGTGCTCTACGTGTTCGGTGAACGCGAGGGCGCGGAGCAGGTCTCCCAAGGTGCTGTGAGCGCCGCGTGACGACGACGCTCACACCGGGCGTTCCGCTGCCCGGCTCAGGCTCACCGTTGCGCAAGCCAGGTGTGGTGCGCGTCCTGATCGTGGACGACTCGGCGCTCGTGCGCCGGATTCTGTCCGACGCGCTCTCGAAGCACGACGACATCGAAGTCGTCGGCACGGCGACCGACCCGTACGTCGCGCGCGAGCGCATCGCCCAGTTGCGCCCCGACGTCATCACGCTCGACATCGAAATGCCGCGCATGGACGGGTTGTCGTTCCTGTCCAAGCTGATGCGGCACTTCCCGCTGCCGGTGGTGGTGGTGAGTTCGCTGACCCCGCAGAACAGCGAGACGGCGCTGCGTGCGCTCGCACTCGGCGCGGTGGATGTCATCGCCAAACCTGGTTCGTCGCTCGCCGCGGGCGATGTCGCCGAGGAATTGGTGCGCGCGGTGCGTGCCGCGTCGCATGCGCGCGTCGTGAAACGAATCGAGACCGCCGAAGCGCCACCGGTGCCAGGCCGTTCGGCGATCGCGTCGTTGAATACCACCAACAAGATCATCGCGCTCGGGGCCTCAACCGGCGGCACGCAGGCGCTCGAACACGTGCTTCGACGTTTTCCGGTCGATGCGCCCGGCACGGTGATCGTGCAGCACATGCCGGAACACTTCACCCTGTCGTTCGCGAAGCGACTCGATCAGGTCTGTGCCATGCGCGTGCAGGAAGCGAAGGACGGGGACTTTGTCGTGCCCGGCCTCGCGCTCGTCGCACCGGGCGGCAAGCATCTGGTACTGCAGGCGAGTGGCGCCCGGTGGGCGGTACGCGTAAAGGACGGTCCCAAAGTGCATCACCAGCGACCCGCCGTGGACGTGCTCTTTCAGAGCGTCGCGCGGAGCGCCGGACGCAATGCCGTGGGCGCACTACTGACCGGAATGGGTGCCGACGGCGCCAAGGGCCTCTTAGCCATGCGCGAGGCCGGCGCGTACACCGTCGCCCAGAACGAGGAGACGTGCGTCGTCTACGGCATGCCGCGTGAAGCGGTGAAGATCGATGCGGCGGTGGATGTGCTGCCACTCGACCGCATCGCCGACGCCCTGCTGCACGCCATCGCCGTCAGCCGCGTCTAGCGCTCGGGGTGTAGCGCTACGCGGGAAGGGTGACGCGCACTCGGGTGCGCGTCCCGTCGGCCCCGTCGATCCGATCGAACTGGATCGAGCCCCCAAGTGCATGCACGAAGGCCGCGACGATCGCCAGCCCGATGCCGGCGCCCCGCACGCCATGTTTGGACGTCACGAAGGGCTCCGTGAGGCTCGCCCGCAGGTCGTCCGGAATGCCGTCGCCCTCGTCCTCGATGTCGACGATCGTGCCGGTGTCGTGCATGGCGCTCCGCACGACGATCGGGCGGCCGGCCGGCGCGGCATCGTGCGCGTTGCGCAGCAGCTCGAGGAGGACATCACGCCACCAGCTCGCATCGGCCTGCATCTCGCCGCCGTCGAGTGTCACGTGCACGGGCCGGTCGGCCTGCTCGGTGGCGAAGAGTGCCTGCGCATCGATGATGCCGTTGTCCACCGAGGTGGGCTGCCGTCGCATGTTGCCGGCACGTGAAAATTGCGTCACGCGCTGGAGATATCGAACGGTGGCGTCGGCCGCCCGATGGATCTCCGCGACGTCGGCGTGCATCGGATCGCCCTCGGGGAGATCGGAGAGCAGCAGCTCGCTGTACGTCCGAACGACGGTCGAGAAGTTGTTGATGTCGTGCGAGACCCGCCTGGCAAAGCGTACCAGCGCGTCGGTATCGGGCACCGGATTTGTGGAGGTGGCCATATGCGCCGTAGAATATGCTGCACGGTGGTAATCACAACTGTCACTTTTCGTACGTCTTCTTCCGGAGCTCGAACCATGTCGTTCCGCACCAGTTGTCTCGTGACGTGTGCCGCGGCCCTTTCGCTGACCGGTACCACCCTCGGGGCGCAGACGCCGCCGCCGGTGGCCGAGCAGATCACGGCGGCCGTGCAGGCTCTGCCGAAGGAGATGCGTGACGGCGCCGGTGTGATGGGGTACAAGACGGCCGGCAAGCTGGAATGGCTTCGCCCCACGAAGAACGGCATGATGTGCCTGGCCGACGATCCCGCGGAAGAGCAGTTCCACGTGTCCTGCTATCACGACTCGATGGACCCGTTCATGGCTCGCGGCCGCGCGCTGCGTTTGTCGGGCGTGAAGGGTGGTCAGGTCGACACGGTGCGCTTCGCCGAGGTGAAGGCGGGCAAGCTCAAGATGCCGACGGCCCCGGCGTCGCTCTATCAGATTTTCGGCAAGAAGGACGCGTTCGATGCGGTGTCGGGCACGGTGAAGCAGGGAAATCCGCTGTTCGTCGTGTACATCCCGTTTGCCACGACGGCGACCACTGGCATTTCGACGACGCCCTCGGATACGAAGCCGTGGCTGATGTTTGCCGGCACCCCGAAGGCGCACGTGATGTTCTCGTTGACCATGTGAGCCAGCGTTGACACGTGTGCGTTTGACGCCGCGCCGCCTCCAGGAGGCGGTCGCGGCGCTGCGTGCCAGCGACCCGAAGATGGCCGCCGCGATCGAGCGTGTGGGTCCGTGCACGATGATTCCGCGCGTCGATGGCTCGCACTTCGATCATCTGGCACGGGCCATCGTCTTTCAGCAACTCTCGGGTGGTGCCGCGTCCACGATTTACGGTCGATTCAAGGAACGCATTGGTGGTGGCAGCGAGGCGCCCACGCCGGCGCAGATTCTGGCATCGGATGAGGCCTCGCTGCGCGCGTGCGGACTTTCCACGGCGAAGACGCGGGCGATCGTCGACCTCGCGCAGCACGTCGAAGATGCCCGCCTGCCGCTCGACGTCATCGACACGATGGACGACGAAGCCGTGATCGACGCCCTGGTTGCGGTGCGCGGGGTGGGCCGCTGGACGGCGCAGATGTTTCTGATGTTCCGGCTCGGCCGTCCCGATGTGCTCCCGGTGCTCGACCTTGGCGTGCGAAAGGGCGCACAGCGGATCTATCGCATGCGAGCGCTACCGGAGGCGGACCGCCTCGAGAAGGTGGCGCGGAACTGGCGTCCGTGGGCAAGCGTTGCCAGTTGGTACTGCTGGCGGGTCCTCGATCTCGAGGACGCCGGCGGCTGGTAGCGCAGGGGCCGGTGAATGCGGGTCGCCGCAGTGGAGAGTGCTCGTGTCGATGCAGGAATTTCGGAAGCAGGTGCAAGCCCCCGTGCCCGTCGAGGCGCTGTTCGCCTGGCATGAACGGCCAGGCGCCTTCGAGCGTCTGTCGCCGCCGTGGGATCGCCCCAAGGTGCTCGAGCACACCGGCGGTATCCGCGATGGTGCCAAGGTGGTGCTGCAGGTGCACGCCGGCCCCCTTCCCACGACATGGACGCTCGAGCATCGGGACTACATCGCGAACCGGCAGTTTCGCGATGTGATGCGCGATGGACCGTTCTCGGTGTGGGAGCATACCCACGGCTTTGCGCCGATCGATGCCCAGGCGAGCACGCTCGACGACCATATTCGCTATGAGCTGCCGCTCGGCGGTCTCGGCAGCGCGGTGGCCGGTGGCTACACACAACGCACGCTCGAGCGGGTGTTTGCCTATCGCCATGCGGTGATGCTGGGGGATCTGGCGCGACACGCGCAGTTCGACGACCGGCCACGCCTGCGCATCGCTATTACGGGCGCGAGCGGCTTCATCGGCACGCAACTCGCGGCGTTTCTGTCGACGGGCGGACACGAGGTGATCCGCATCGGACGCAGTGCGCCGAAGCCGGGCAGTCACGACATCCAGTGGAACCCCGAGCGCGCTCAGCTCGATCCGCGTTCACTCGAAGGCGTGGATGCGGTGATTCATCTGGCCGGTGCATCGATCGCATCGCGCTGGACTGCGGAGCATCGCGTAGCACTCAAGAGCAGTCGAGTGGAAGGCACGTCACTGTTGGCGCACACGCTCGCCCAGCTCTCACGCAAGCCGCGCGTTTTGCTCAGTGGCTCGGCGATCGGGATCTATGGCAGTCGCGGCGACGACGTGCTCGACGAGCGCAGCACGCTCGGCGACGACTATCTCGCCGATGTCGGTCGCGCCTGGGAGGCGAGCACCGCACCGGCGGAGAAGGCGGGTATTCGTGTCGTGCATCTGCGCACGGGCATCGTGCAAGGCGCTGCCGGCGGGGCACTCGGCACGCAAGCACCGCTGTTCCGCTACGGCGCCGGCGGTACGCTCGGACCCGGCACACAGTGGGTGAGCCCCATCGCGCTCGACGACGAGATCGGCGCGATCCACTTCTGCCTCATGCGCGATGATATTCGCGGCCCGGTCAACATTGTGGCGCCGACCGCGGTCACGAACGCCGAATTCACGAAAGTGCTAGGCGACGTGATGAGTCGCCCTACGATTGCGCATGCGCCGGCATTCGCGCTGCGTCTGTTGCTGGGAGAAGAGATGGCCAATCTCACCGTGCTCGCGAGTCAGCGTGTGGAGCCGCGCGTGCTGCGCGACGCGGGCTTTGTGTGGCGACTGCCGCAGCTTGAACAGATGCTGCGGTTTGAGTTGGGTGAGTAGGCAAGAGCAACGGCAACAGCGGGAACACGGATCCGGGAGGATGATACCGATCGCACAGATAAGCGAAAAACGCTTTTGGTTTATCAGTGCGATCGGTGAGATCCGTTTTCTCCGTGTTCCGGCTGTTGCTTTTCGTTTGTCGAGGTCAACTGGGCGCCGGTGCCTATCTCATTGTAGAACATAGAGATACGGGAACGTTGCGGCCGCGTGAAGGCAACCTCGTGCCGATGGATGACACTTTTCCGACGCGCAGACCGTACTATTCAGTAACTATATGAACGCCATCATGCTCGAGAGCGCCCTCTTCATCGCCCTGCTGGCGGTGTTCGGCGCTCTTTTTGTTACGGCGCTGGGCTTTACCCCATTTGGCCGCCGGATTCGGCAGACGGCCAATCGCAAGCGCATCGATCGCCAAGCCGATCTCACGTGCCCGATTCACGGGTTGCAGCGCGAAGCAGACCTCGTGCGACTCCCCACGGGCGAACCGTTGTGCTCTCATTGCTACAAGGAGGCCGTCCATGGCCACATCGATTGATTCGACGCTCGACGAACTTCGCAGCTCCATGCGCAACCCGCTGACGGGCATGCCGGGCGGTGGCGGTGGTCGTGGCGCCGGCATTTTCATAAAGCTCGCTGGCGCGTTCGTCGCGCTGCTCGTGCTGCTCTTTCTGGTGCGACCGTCGGTGACGTACATCGAGCCGGGCCACGTGGGTATCGTGATCCATCGCGGCGGCGGCGGCGTGGATCCCACGCCGCTGGGTCCCGGCTTTCATATGCGGAACCCGCTCATGACGCAGATCCAGGAATATCCGACGTACATGCAGACGCTGGTGCTCACGAAAGCGAGCACGGAAGGCTCGGAGCAGAACGACGAAATCAACGTGAATTCGGTGGAAGGTCAGCCGCTGTCGCTCGATGTGTCGATGAGCTTTGAACTGCGCGCCGACAAGGTGCCGGCGCTGTATCAAACCTTCCGCACCGATGTGGAGACGATTTCACACGGCTATATTCGGCAGGCAATTCGCCAGGCACTGCAGGAAGTGGTCGGCAACGAGGAGATCGCCGCCATTCTCGGTCCGAAGAAGGCGGAAGTGGTGACGCGCTCGCAGGCCAATCTGCAGAAGCGGCTCGACCCCTATGGCATCGACGTTCGTCAGTTCACGCTCAACGAGTTCCGCGCGCCGAAAGCCGTCATGGACGCCATCTCGCTCAAGAACGTCATGCAGCAACAGGCGCTCACGGCGCAGAACGAGCTGCAGAAGAACACGTTCCAGGCGCAGGGTGACAGCATCAAGGCCGTCGGTCGTGCCAAGGCGATCATGGCGGAAGCCGAAGCGCAGTCCCGCGCGAACGACTTGTTGTCGAAGAGCATCACGAGCACGCTGGTGCAGTACGAAATGGCCAAGCGTTGGAACGGGCAGATGCCGCAGGTGACCGGTGGGGCGATGCCGATGCTGCAGCTCCCCGGCGCGAAGAGCCCGGAGTAATCGCGATGCCCGTGGTGAATTTCGACGCGCTGCCCGACGACGCGCGGGCGTGGGTATTTGGCGCAGCGGCACCGGTGGTCGGTGCCGCTGCGCAGTCACTGCTTGGCACCGTAGATGCCCACCTCGCCAACTGGCGCGCGCATGGCGCACCGCTGGTGTGTGCGCGTGAGTGGCGTGACGATCGATTCCTCGTGATCGGCGTGAATGAAGCGGCCACCGGTGCGACGGGGTGTTCGATCGACGGGCTCTTTCACGTGCTCCGTGACATCGAATCGCTGGTCGGCACGACGCTCGTGGGCGGTGGCACGGTGTATTGGCGAGACGCGGCGGGCGCGGTAGTGTCCGCCGCGCGGCCAGCGTTTCGGGAAGCGGCGGCCGCTGGTGCGGTTGTGCCGGAGACTCTCGTGTTCGATACCACGATCACCACGGTCGGCGCGTATCGGAGCGGCTTCGAGAAGGCGGCGGCGGACAGCTGGCACGGGAAGCTGCTGCCGGTGGCGCGGTAAACCATAGCTCGCTGTACTGATCACGCAGAGGACTGCTGGAGAGCGCAGAGACCGCAGAGAAAAGCGTTGTTCTCTGCGGCCTCTGCGCTCTCTCGTTTCCTCTGCGTGATCAGTTCAACGATGCCCGTTCAACAATGCCGCGTCAACGCAGAAACTCGTCCAGCCGCTCCGCCACGAAATCGTCGTCGGCCAAATCGGGAAACTGCTCCGACAATCGTGCCAAGGCTTCACTCTGCCCCGGTGAAAGCTGCTCGTACGTGTCGAAGGTCCAGGTGCCGCGCACGAGGCCCTGTAGGCGCAGAATCTCGAGAATGCCCGGCAGGCAACCCTGGTAGTCGTGCGCCGCGTCGAAGATCACTGCGTTGGCCATCGTGAGCGCGGCACCGCGGCTGAGCCACTCACGCGGCATCGTCTCGACACCCGAAGCACGCCATGCCTGAATTTCGCGCAGCATCTCGACCGCGCGTGACGTCCATACCGCCCACTGCCCGAGCAATCCGCCCACGAAGTGGCGCGTGTACGCGCGGCCGCCGCTCGTGACCGGCACGTCGGTCACGAGGTCGGGGATGATTGCATCATCGTTGCCGGTATACAGCGCGATATCATCACGACCCGCATCGGCAAGCGCGCGCACCACGTCCATCGTGGCATACCGGTCGAAGGGCGCGACCTTGATTGCCACCACGTTCTGGATCTCCGCGAACTCACGCCAGAACGCGTACGACAATCGCCGTCCGCCCACTGCCGGTTGGAGGTAGAAGCCGAACAACGGCATCACCTCGGCTACCCGCTTGCAATGCGCGATGATCGCCACATCGGTGGCGTTGCGCCATGCGCCCAAGGACAGCAGGCCGCAGTGATAGCCGAGCGCTTGCGCGATCTGCGCTTCGCGCACGGCCTGCGCCGTGTCACCGATGAGTCCCGCCACGCGCACGAACGGACGTGGGTCGCGCGCCAGTGCCTCATTGGCCGTTTCGACGGCGAGCTCCAGCGCCGGTCGGTACAGGCCGATCTTGGCGTCGTGAATGGCGAATCCCGTGGTGTGCACACCGACCGCCATCCCGCCCGCTCCCGCCGCCACGTAGTAGCGCGTGAGTGCACGTTGGTGCCGTTCGTCCATGGCGCGTGTGGGCAGCAACGCCAGAGGGTGCGCGGGAATCACCTGGCCAGTGTTCAAATGGCGGCGGATGTCGAAGACGTCGACCGTGTCGACTGCGCCGCGCTCAGTATCGACCATCGCGCACCTCGAACTTCGTCGGCTTGTTCAGTAAACGACCACCGGCGCGGATCCACCGCACGGCCCAGTCGCACAGCGTGTCGAGCGGCAGCGCCGTGTACGGTAGGCGCGAATTCAGCTGCTCGATGTTGGCGATCAATGCGTCTTCACTCGGCGTGCCGGCGAATACCGGCGCCACCCCGGCGATCGTCCCCACGCGTTCAGCGATGTCGCGCACGGCGATCACCGGACCGGTCACGTTCAACGCGACCGATGCACCATCGGCTGGCGCCGCGGCCTGCGTGAGAGCACGCAAGGCGAGCCGATTCGCATCGCCCTGCCAGATCACGTTCACGAATGCGGTGTCGAGCGACACCGGAGTGCCGTTCAGCACCTTGTGGGCGATGTCGGTGACCACGCCGTATCGCAAGTCGCAGGCGTAGAACAAGCGATAGAGCAGCAACGGCGAATGCGTGCGACGGGCGATCGATTCGAATACGCGCTCGCGGCCGATGCACGAGGCGGCATACTCGCCGTCGGGCAGCAGCGCATCTCCTTCGCGCGCGCCACCCGCTGCCACGGCCTGTCGTCCGTACACATTGCCCGTCGAAAAGCACACGATGCGTGAGCCGGCATAGCGCTGCGCGGCGATCGTCGAGGCCACGACATTCTGCGTCCACGTGCCGACCGGATCTCCGGTGGAGCCGAACTTCTGTCCGGCCATCCACAACACATTGGGTGCATCGGGAAGCGCGGCCACGGCGGCCGGATCGGCGAGGTCGGCCCGGATCGTCTCCACGTGCTGCGCTTGCAGTGCGGTGCCGGTCGACGCGTCGGTGAATCGCGACACGGCGATCACGCGACGCGACTGGTCGGCGATCGCGCGACGGGCCATGCGGGCCACGGTGGGGCCCATCTTGCCGCCGGCGCCCAGAATGAGGACATCACCCGAGAGCGACGACAGCGCCGCGACGGTGTGGTCGTCGGGCGCCGACAAGAGGGCGTCGAGCTCGAGCTCGGTGGTCGGCGCCCCGTTCGTCATGGTGAGATCAGGCCGTGGTCGAGGCGGTGCTGTCGTCGCCCACCCGCACGCCCAACTCGGCGGCGAGCACGCGGCGCCCGGCTTCGATGCGATCGCGAGTGAGCTGCTTGAGCGTGCCGATGTCGGCGAGCGTCATGCCCGTGGTGGAAATCGGATCGAGCAGTTGGGCGATCGCGCGCGCCGGCAAAAACCGAAACGTGCCCTTCGCCATGGCATGGCGCGTGCCGGAAACGGCTATCGGGAGAATCGGCGCGCCGGATTCGATTGCCAGGCGGAAGGCTCCGTCCTTGAATGGCAACATCTCCCACGTACGCGAGCGCGTGCCTTCAGGGAAGATCATGACCGAGACCTTCTTGGCGAGGCGATCGCGACACTGCAGGATGGCGTCGGCGGCGGAATCACGATTGCCGCGCACCAACTTGATGTCGCCGGCCATCTGCATCATCCATCCCATGCACGGAATCTTGAACATCGTGTCCTTGCTCAGCCACTTCATCTCCCACGGGAAGCAGCTGATCAGGAACACGTCGGCATACGACTCGTGGTTGGCGACGACCACGTACGGTCGACGGGCATCGGCGAGCGACCCTCGCGTGCGAAAGCGCCAAAGGCTGTTGAGGCGCAGCGCCGCGACGCCCACCAGGCGAAAGGCGCGACCGGCGGCATAGCGACCGGGATCGAAAGGCGCCGTGAATGCAAAGATCAGGGCAACGATGGGCGTCCCGAGAATCACGACGAGCACGGTTTCCGTCCAGGCCCACCAGTTCTGCAGCGTTCGCACCAACCGCATAGCCGCGCTCAGTTGGCGGGAGTGGCGACCGCCGCGCGCATCGGCGCGGCGTCTTCGGCGGGAACTCCGAGTGGACCGTTCATGCGGACGGTGACGGGGATGGGCATAACACAGTACGGGGTAAGGAGTACGGAGTATGGAGTCGGCGACACGCGCTATGCCGACGCCGTCGTCTCGCTCTGTGCCGCGAAGCGCTTGAGACGGGCAATCATGGCGGACAGGCCGGATTCGCGCGCGCCAAGCCCGATGTCCTGCATCAGGAGCCGCACGAAATCGGCCGGAAGTGCGAGCGTGACCGCCGGCGGCTGATCGTTGACGGCCGCGAACGTAATCGCGAGGACCGCGGCCACCGTTGGAGACTGCCGGGCGTTGACGTCGGCGAAGAAGTGGATCGTGCCGTCGTCCTGCCGTTCCGGAAAGATATCCACCCGGGTCTGGCATTCTGGCACGGTGAACGCGGTTCGGTCGAGACTCGCGAACCGTTCCGGCAGTGCCTCGAGCTTTTTCGACCATCCGAGCAGCGCCTGCATCTTGTCTTCCCGCTCCAGGACACGGAACTGTCGGAGGGTGCGGGCCAGGGACGGCGGTAGCGCTTCTTCTCGCGAAGACGGATCTGTCGGGGTTGGCGGGGTGGCGTGGGACATGCTGGAATGCAATGTTGCCGAGGTCGGCCGGTCAAGCGTGTCCGGTGCGGTGCGTGTCTCTCTTCGTGAGTGATTTCGTGATCGTGCGTACTTTCCCGCTCGTCGCACTCGGTCCGCTACTGATTCTTGGCGGGTGCTCGCGGTCGTCAGCCCCCGAAACGGCTGTCGGGACGCTGGAAATGGTCGAAGTCGACGTCGGCCCGCTGCAGCCGGCCCGTGCGCTCCGGGTGCTGGTGCAGGAAGGCGACGTGGTCAAGGCCGGCGATACGCTGGTGCTCTTCACGACGCCGACGCTGGCCAGCTCGACCGCGCAGGCCGAGGCCCGCGCCGTTGCCGCGCAGGAGGCGTCGCGCGAACTCGCGAGCGGGGCGCGCCCGGCGGAGATCAGCCGTGCACAGGCCGAACTGCGGGCCGCCGAGGCGGATGCCGATCGCGCAGCGGCCGATCTGGCGCGACTGGAGCCGCTCGCCGCAAAGGGCGATGTGAGTCGTGCCTCACTCGATGGCGTACGGGCCGCGTCGCGGGTGGCGGCCGGTCGCCGTGATGCCGCACGCGAGGCGCTCCGCCTGATTCAGGACGGCGCGCGCACTGAGCGGCGCAAAGCCGCGGCCGCCGAAGCGCGCGGGGCGCAGGCCGCGGCCGACGGATGGCGCGCCACCGCGAACGACCTGGTACTGATCGCGCCGGTGGCGGGGGTGGTGTCGAGCCGCAATGTCGAGCCGGGCGAGGTGCTGGCCGCTGGTCAGAGCGCGATCACGGTGGCCCAGCCGTCGCGCCCATGGGCACGCATCTACGTTTCGCAGTTCGTGCTGCCGACCCTGCATCCGGGCGATTCGCTATCGGCGCGCCTCGACGGTGACACCACGCTGTTCCGGGGACGTATTTCCGCGATCGCGACGCGGGCCGAGTTCACGCCGCGCGTGGCACTCACCGACCAGGAACGCGCTGATCTGCTGTTCGGTGTGAAGGTGGAGTTCGCCGACAGCACGCAGCGACTGCGTGCGGGCATGCCGATCTCGGTGCTGCTACCACGCACCAGCAAGTGAGCGAGCCGGTGAATGCCGTCAGCTCCGCGGTCGTGCGCACGAGGGCACTGCGCAAAGCCTACGGCGATCTGGTGGCGGTCGCCGGGCTCGATCTCGAGATCGCACGCGGCGAAGTATTCGGCCTGCTGGGTCCCAATGGCTCGGGCAAGACGACCACCATCCGCATGCTCTGCGGGCTCGTGGTGCCCACGAGTGGCACGGCAGAGGTGGCGGGGCTCGACGTGGAAACGAACACGGAAGGGGTGCGTCGCCGCATCGGCTACATGTCGCAGCGGTATGGGCTGTACGACGAGCTCACGGTGGCGGAGAATCTCCGTTTCTACTCGTCGGTGTACGGACTGGTGGGGCACGATCGCGAGCAACGACTGGCCGACCACGTGGAGTCGTTGGGGCTTGGCTCCCGACTACAGCAACGCGCCGGCACGCTCAGCGGCGGATGGAAGCAGCGGCTCGCGCTCGCCTGCGCCACGGCGCATCACCCCGATCTGGTGTTCCTCGACGAGCCCACGGCAGGGGTCGATCCCGCCGCCCGCCGCACCTTCTGGGAAACGATCTATCAACTGGCGCGCGAAGGCACGACGATCCTGGTGACCACGCACTACATGGACGAGGCCGAGCGCTGTCAGCGGCTCGCGTTTCTGTCACGAGGGCATCTGATCGGGCTCGGGACACCAGCTGAAGTGGTGAAGCAGTTCAATGCCGAGACGATCGAAGATGTGTTCGTGATGCTGCAGCAGCGCGATGAGGCCGATGCAGCGATGGCCGCGACGGGCACGAAGTCATGAATGCGCTGTATGAGCGGGTGCGACGGTGGACGGTGTGGCCGATGCTGTGGAAGGAGTTCCTGCAGCTGCGTCGCGATCGACTCACCTTCGCCATGATGACAGCTCTGCCGGCCATTCAGCTGCTGCTGTTTGGCTACGCGATTCAGACGGACGTCCGACGGTTGCCTACGGTCGTGCTCGACGAATCGCGCACGAGTGAAAGTCGCGCGCTCATTCAGGTGCTGGCCAACACCGACAACTTCACGTTCGTGGCGTCGGTGCCCGATCGTGCCTCGGCCAAGCGATGGATCGAGCGCGGTGCGGCGCGTGTCGCCCTGGTGATTCCACCGGAGTATCAGCGCAACATCCGCAGTGGCCACACGGGCGTGGCGCAAATGCTGATCGATGCGGCCGATCCGCAGAGTTCAGGCGCCGCGATCTCCGGCGCGCAGCTGGCCGCGCAGGCGCGCGGCGCGTCGCTGCTGGCCGCGCAGTACAAGATCCGCCCGCCGGTGGAGATTCGTATGCGTCCGTGGTACAACCCGGCGCAGAAGAGCGCCACGTTCATCGTACCGGGTATCGTGGGCATTCTCCTCACGATCACGATGACGCTGATTACGAGTACGGCGATCGTGAAGGAACGGGAACGCGGGACGCTCGAGCAGCTCATCGTCACGCCGATCAGTCGCACCAGCCTCATGCTCGGCAAGCTCGTGCCCTTCGTGTTGGTGGGCTACGTGCAGATGTCGGTGATTCTCGCCCTTGGCGTGATCTTCTTCGACATTCCGATCATGGGCAGCCTCGTGTTGCTCTACTCACTGGCGCTGGTGTTCATCGTCGCCAGTCTCGGGGTGGGACTGCTCATCTCCACCGTCGCCCGCAGTCAGGTGCAGGCGATGCAGCTGAGCTTCTTCTTCATGCTGCCCAACATCCTGCTCTCGGGCTACATCTTTCCCCGCGCCGCCATGCCGGAGCCCGCGCAGTGGGTCGGTGCGGCGCTACCGCTCACGTGGTTCCTCGACATCCTGCGCGGCGTGCTGTTGAAAGGCGTGGGCATGCGCGACCTGTGGACACAACTTGGCGTGTTGTCGGCGTCGGCGCTGGTGCTGCTGGTGGTGTCGGTGCGGCGGTTTTCCAAGACGTTGGATTAGGCGCCGTCCCGTTCCGCGCGAATCTGACCGGGAGTGCGACCAGTCCATCGGCGCACGGCACGGTGGAATGCGCTACCGTCGCGAAAGCCGGTCAGAAACGCGACTTCACCAATTGGCAGCGACGGGTCCTCGAGATACTGCAGCGTCAGCGCCTGTCTCGTGTCGTCGAGCACACGCTGAAATGAAGTCTGCTCATCCGCAAGCCGTCGCTGCAGCGATCGCTCGCTCATGACCAGCGTGGACGCGATCATTGCCAGGGTTGGCTCGGCGTGATGTACCGCTGTCGCGACGGCACGACGCACGGCATCCGTGACTGGCGCGTCACCAAGGACGTCGGCATGCAGCTTTTCGACGATTGGGGCAATCGAACGGAGGACATCCGGGCTCGCGCCGCGCACCGGAAATGCCAATGCGGACGCTGGAAGGATCAAGGCATTCTTCTCCGCGCCGAAGGTTGGCCGCACACCGAACACCCGTTCGTATTCCGCCGTATCACCATGCGCGCGATGACGAAGCAGCACCGCGCGCGCGCGGACGGGCCGTTCAGAGGTCCGACGGCATACGGTCAGAATCGTCGCGAGCGCAAACTCGATGGGATGGCGTTCCACGGGAATATCCTCCGTGACCGCAGCGTGCCCGATGATGACGTTCTCAGCCTGTTGCTCCAGCGTGGTGCGAAACCCTGTGTACATGACGCGCTCGTAGCGAATGGCGGCGTCCAGCGCCTCCCTGACCGTGCCGCTGCTCATGATGACATACCCAAGTGCGCCAAAACGAAGCGGATCGGCCAGCTCCCCCGCGTGCAGCCCGAACCAAGGATCGCCACTGCGCCGTGCCGCCTCGTCCCACAATCGGAGTGCTGATTCGAGTGCAACGGGTGCCTCCGGGGACAACATCTGCTCGGGGGTGATTCCACTGGCCTCGAGCAGCGCGGACTGCTCCACACCAGCCCGCGCCGCGCTGGCGAAGGCTGCCCGGAGATGCATCGCCGCGATCGTCGCTGACGAGCGTCGAACTCCCGCAGCCGAAAGGGATCGTTTTGGCAGCATAGGCAACAAGTTTGGCGTCCTGAGACAGTTCGCGCCACGGGCGGCGCTGGCACCCTTGTGATGAGCGGATCGCACAACGCGAAACCGATCACCATTCACAAGGAGACCGCCATGATCGCACGAAATGACCGTCCTCGACGTCTCACGCCGCTCGGCATGGCCGTGGCCATCACCTGCACCAGCAGTCTCGCACTCGCGCAGTCATCCGTGCCCAAGGCCCAGAGTCGAACCAACGTCAATACGTGGGCCGTCATGGCAGGCCTCAGCCAGCCCATCCTGTTCGGCGGCGGCAACGTCGAAGTGGAATATCTGACGCGCAACTTCGTCGTCGGGTGGTCGCACGGTGCGGCCCTACAGATCGACCGCTTCGAGTCGGGAGTGAGCGATGCGGACAAGGCTGAGCAGGCGACGCTCCGCATGCCGTGGACCACGGGACCCAGCCTCGGCTACCGGATTACGAATCGACTCAATGTGACACTCGACCTGAAGGCCCATCGCGTGAAGGCAAGCCTCCCTGGTGGCAGCGCCACATCATACAGCGTGTACACCGTCGGTCCCGCCGTCGGGTACAATCAGCCAATCGGGCAGCGATGGTTCATCCAGCCGCTGCTTCGCTGGTGGCCCACCGTCGGTACATCACTGACCGACGATACTGCTCCACTTCGCCGGGCAGACGGATCTTTGTATCAGCATAAGGCGCTGGATCTGGGATTCGTGCCCAATGTCAAGATCGGCTTCCGGTTCTAAGGGGCGACGCATATGACTACCCCCTTGCGGTCACTCGCCGGAAAGAGCGCGTCCATGGACCGCACCGCCACGGCCGCTGCGCTCGGTGCCGTGGTCACGTCGATTGGCTTGAATCTCCCCGCCGCCATCCTGATGCAGCAGTTTGCGTTCCCGGCGATTTTGCGGCGACCCCCCGTCGAGGCGCTGACCCTGTTTGCACGAAACGCATCGACGGTCATTCCCGCGTACTACGTCTTTGCACTCGCCTCGCTCTCCCTCATCCCGCTGGCGTTGCTCGCCCGTCGCCTGCAGACGACGGAGAGCACATCGATCCTGCCGGACCTAGCCGCCGTCCTCGGCATCCTGACCGGTCTCACGCAAGCGCTCGGCTTCCTGCGCTGGCCATTCATGGAACCCGCATTGGTGCAACTCTATTTCGCACCCGATGCAACCATGGCGACCCGAGACGCCGTGCTGGTGGTGCACGAAGCACTCAACCGCTATGCGGGTGTGGCCATAGGAGAGCATCTGGGATGGCTGCTGCATGGCACCTGGATGATCGCCCTCGGCGCGAGTGCCGTACGTCGCCCTACCGTTTGGGTACCGCGCGTTGTGGGCGGCGTCGCACTCTCCTGCGGACTCTTCACGCTCCTGAGCAGCGTTGAACAGTTCGGTCTCGACACGCCGCTAGTCAGTATCAGCTTTTATCTTGGATACGTTTCGTGGACCCTATTGCTGCTGCCATGGGCTGGCCTGCTGTGGATGCGTTCACGTCGGAGAGAATCATGACACACACGCCTTCGCTGGTATCCGGTAGCGCCGCGCATCTCGTCATCGGCGCCGGGCCACTCGGTCGGGCCACTGCTCGTGCGATTGTGGCTGCCGGCCAGGACGTGACCGTGATCAGTCGACGTGGTGCACCGGCCGACGAGGATGGCGTGCAGGTCGTCGCGTGCGATGTGCGCGATCCGGCGCAACTTTCGGCGGCAATGCGCAGCGCAGCGGTCGTGTATCAGTGTGCGCAACCGGCCTACACGCGGTGGCGAGAAGAATTCGTACCGCTCCAGCAGGCCATTCTGGCCGGCGCACGTCGTGTCGGTGCGCGGGTGATTCTGGCCGACAATCTCTACGCCTATGGCGATGTCGACGGCACCATCACGGAGACCACCAGGATCCAGCCCACGTCGACGAAAGGTGCTGTACGCGCGCGGATGGCTGACGAGGCGCTCGCGATGCACGCGAGTGGTGCGCTTCAGGTGGCGATTGCGCGAGGGTCAGACTTTTATGGTCCACACGTACGAGGGTCCGTCCTTGGTGATCGAGTATGGGGACCACTGGTCGCCGGTCGAGCCGCGAATGCCACCGGCGATCCTGATTTGGTACACACGTACACGTTTGTTGAGGACTTCGCCCGCACACTGCAGTTGCTCGGCGCCAGCACACGCGGCGATGGGGACGTTTGGCATGTCCCGAACGCACCGACACTGTCAACGCGGCAGCTACTGCAACTCGCCGAGCCCGTGCTGCAACGTCCGATCGCAGTCAAGGGAACGAGTCGGCGGATGATGTGGCTGGCAGGACTCTTCGTGCCTGAGGCGCGTGAGACCGTCGAGATGATGTATGAGTTCGAACGACCGTTCGTGGTCTCCAGCGACAAGTTCACGAGTACGTTCGGGTTGGTCGCCACGGCCACCGTTGACGCCGTGGCTGCGACCGTCCGCTGGTATCAGCGCCAACTCCCGGGCACGGCGCAGAAGCGCTAGCCGACGTCTGCTACGCGTGGCGCATCGCCGCGCGTGCTCAACACACATCCGGTGATTCATCATGCGATACATCTTCGCCATTTTCGTCGCGGCCACGATCGCGGCGCCGACCGCATACGCACAGCGTACTCCCGTATTCGGCGAACTCGGCATTGGATTCGGGCAGACGTTGTTCTCCGGCGACATCAGGACCCGCCTGAGGCAGTCCCTCGGGGGCAGCTTCTCGCCGGGCACCGGAGGCAACCTGTCGATGGCATTCCATTCAGCGCCGGAGCGTTGGCGCGGACTGGGAATCGGCGCCCGCATCAAGGGCACGTTTGGTTCGTCGACCAAGGGTGATTTCGGTGACGACTATATTTTCAACTACTACAATCTTGGTCTCAGCGCCAAGTACTTTCCGTTCTCACGGCGTTTCAATCGTGGACTGTACTCGCGCGGTGGAATTGGCTTTGGACAAATGACGACGAAGCGGATGAACGAGTCCACCCAATCCTACCTGCACCAATATGCGATCGGCAGCACGCTGAGTTTCAGTACAGGATATACGCTCCCCCTTCGAGGCAAGGCGATCAGCGTTGAAGTCGAGTACGAGCGGTCAAGCCGGAACGGAACCATCAATCAGGTGGGCAACGCGAGCTTTCGCAGCGGGCAGCTCGGTGCGAATCTGGTCGTCTCGTTCTGAGTCACGCGAGTTTGCGCTACTCGTGACCCTTCACCGAGTGGGGCCGATACGACGCTTCAAGCCGCGTGATCTCGTCGGCGGACAACACGATGTCGACGGCGCCGAGAGCTTCCTCGAGCTGGTACATCTTGGTGGCACCGATGATCGGGGCGGTCACGGCGGGTTTCGATAGCAGCCAGGCCAGGGCGATCTGCGCCATCGGCACGCCGCGTTCACTCGCAATCGCACGAGTGGCGTCCACGATCTCCCAGTCTTTCTCCCCTTCGTACAGCCCCACGGCGTACGCGTCGTTCGCGGCGCGCGTGGTGGAGGTGCGGTCGTCGAGCGCGTTACGGGTGCCGGCGAGCAGGCCGCGGGCCAGCGGAGACCACGGCAGCACGGCGATCTTTTCCGACTCGCACAGTGGAATCATCTCGCGCTCTTCTTCGCGGTAGAGAAGGTTGTAGTGATTCTGCATGCTGACGAAGCGCGACCAGCCTTTGAGGTCTGATGTGCCGAGAGCGCGCGCGAATTGCCATGCCCAGCCGGAGCTGGCACCGATGTAGCGCACCTTGCCCGACTGCACGAGGTGGTCGAGGGCGGCGAGCGTCTCCTCGATCGGCGTGTTCGCGTCGAAACGATGGATCTGATAGAGATCGATCGTGTCGACACCGAGTCGTGTGAGGCTCGCTTCGCAGGCCTGCACAATGTGCTTGCGCGAAAGGCCGCGCATGTTCGGTCCCGGTGCCATCGGCCAGTACACCTTGCTGGCCAGCACGATTTCCTCCATGCGGCCGTACTCGCGCAGGGCTCGGCCCGTGACTTCTTCGCTCATGCCGAGGGCGTACATGTCGGCGGTGTCGAAGAAGTTGATACCGGCCTCGATGGCCCGGCGAAAGAACGGGCGGGCGTCCTCCTCGCTGAGCACCCAGGGGCGCCAGCTGGGGGTGCCGTAGCTCATGCAGCCGAGGCAGAGGCGGGACACGGAGATCCCGGTGGAGCCGAGCGTCGTATATCGCATGGGGACGAATCGCAGGAAGTGACCGGACCAGAAGCTATCCGGGCGCAAAATTCGGGAACCGAACAGCGTGCTCGCCGCTAGAATGTATGCACCCTACACCCCGACACCGACGCCCATGCTGATTCGCCGCCCCGACGACATTTCGAGTTCCGACATCACGCCGGAAGCCGTGTACCAAAACCGTCGTGCCTTTATCGGCACCGCCGGCGCGTTGGCGCTGGGCGGACTGGTGGCGCCTTCGGCGCTGCAGGCGATGCGCTTCGATAGCGGTACGGCGGGCGCCTTTCCAGGCCTACAGGCGGACGACAAGCTGACGCCCGAGGAAGACGCCACGAGCTACAACAACTACTACGAGTTCGGGACCGGCAAGGACGAGCCCAAGGATCAGGCGAAGAACTTCAAGCCGATGCCGTGGACGGTAAACGTCGAGGGGCTGGTCAAGAAGGCCCGCCCGTACTCGTTCGACGAGCTCGTGGGGAAGCTGCCGGTGCAGGACCGGGTGTACCGCCATCGCTGCGTGGAAGCATGGTCGATGGTGATTCCGTGGCAGGGCGTGCAACTGAAGGACGTGGTGGCTCGGTGCGAGCCGCTGCCGGGTGCGAAGTTCGTGGAGTTCACCACGCTGTACGATCCGCGCCGGATGCCGGGTCAGGCCCGCGCCGTGCTGCCGTGGCCGTACAAGGAGGCCCTGCGTCTCGACGAGGCCAACAATCCGCTGGCCCTGCTGGCTACCGGCATGTACGGCAAGGCGCTGCCGAATCAGAACGGCGCGCCGCTCAAGCTCGTCGTTCCGTGGAAGTACGGGTTCAAGGGCATCAAGGCGATCGTGAAGATCAAGTTCACGGACAAGATGCCCAACACGACCTGGAATGACGCCAATCCCAGCGAGTACGGCTTCTACGCCAACGTGAATCCGATGGTGGATCATCCGCGCTGGAGTCAGGCCAAGGAGCGTCGGATCGGGCAGTTTCTGAAGATCCCCACGCTGCCGTTCAACGGCTATGCCAGCCAGGTCGCGTCGATGTACAGCGGCATGGATCTGCGGAAGTACTACTGAGCCCAGACATGCGGTCGATGCTCGCTCGCGCCGAATCCCCGATTCGGCGCCTGATCCGTCCTGCGCTGTGGCTGCTCGTGATCGTGCCCGCCATCGTGCTGGTGGCGCAGCTGTTCTTGGATCAATTGGGTGCCGAACCCATTGAAGCGCTCGAGCACGCGTCGGGGGAGTGGGCGTTGCGACTGCTCGCGGCCTCGTTGGCCGTGACCCCGCTCATGCGGCTCACGGGTTGGGGCTGGATGGTCGCCCAGCGTCGCTTTCTGGGGTTGGCCGCCTTCTTCTGGGCGATGGGGCACTTGAGCGTCTACATTGTGCTCGACCAGTTCTTCGACTGGCCGGAGATCGTCAAGGACATCCTCAAGCACCTGTACATCACGGTCGGGATGCTGGCGTTCGTGCTCATGATCCCGCTGGCGCTCACGTCGACCAAGTCGTCTATCCGGAAACTGGGCGGCAAGCGGTGGAATCAGCTGCACCGGCTGGTGTACGTGTCGGCGGTCGCCGGCTGTGTGCATTACCTGTGGGCAGTCAAGAAGGATCTCGCCGAGCCGATCCTCTATGCAGCGGTCTTCGTGGTCCTGTTCGCGTTGCGCTTCATTCTGCGCAAGCCGGGTCCGCGAGGGCCGCGGCCCTTGCCCCCTGACGCCTCGGTGACTTTACCGGCTGCGTGACGGCTCGGACCCGAGGGACGTCCCTGTTTTGGGAATCCCTCGACACACTCCGACCCTGCCTGCCATGCCCTCACCCGCCGACGCCGGCTCGCGTCGATCGGGCAGCTACCTGACCACCAATCTCCGGCGATCGCTCGACAGCATCCCGGTGATTGGAGGTCCGGTATTTGGGGCCTCCTGGGACCGCCTGCTCTTGGCGGCCCTGATCGGATACACCGCGCTGGTCACCACCTGGCTGGCGCTCGGCGCGCCGGGGGTCGCTCGCGGCAGTTGGGTGCGTAGCTTGGCACCGCAGGTCGTGGCCCTCGCGGCAATCGTCTGTGCCTGGCGTGCCGGCGGGGAGTTGTCGTTCGACCGAGGCACGCGGCGGTTCTGGAAGGTCATCGCGGCGGCCCTGTCGATTTTTCCGATCGCCCGCGTCGCGATCGACTTCGTGCTGCGTCCCATGTCGCCGGACGCCGCCGATCTCGCGGTGATGATCACACCGGTCGCGGCGGAAATCGTGCTGCTGTCGGCCTTCCTGTGTCTGCCCAGTGCGCCACGAAGCGCGGTGGATCGCGCGAAGCTGTTGCTCGATATCGGCACCGTTGGCGTGGCGGGGCTACTCGTGACGTGGTACGGCCTGTGGATGGTCGGTGGCAGTGGCATCGCCGTGCGCCCGTTCGCGATTCTGCATGTGCATGCCACGCTTGAACTCATCGTAATTCTCGTGGCCTCGGTGTTATGGCGCCGCACGGCGCTACAGCACCGCGCGAATGTGCTGGTGGTGATGGCGACCGCACTGCTGTTGCAATTCATCGTGCACGTGCTGGCGATCGTGCAGATGACGCAGGGGATCACCAACTTCGATGTCGTCCGTATTGCCACGCCGGTCAGCTTCGCGCTGATCGCGGCCGCGGCCTGGATCAGCATCGCGACGGTCATGCATCGACAAGTCCGTGCGCGAAGCGAGCGCGATCAACTCACGGCCAGTGTGATTCCGTTTGCCGCCGTGCTGCCCGGGTTCGCCCTGCTGCTCAAGCTCGCGTACTCGGGCACCCCGCACGACGGCGGGACGCAGCCGCTGCTTGGTCTCGCCATCGGCGTCGTCGTGCTCACCGCGCTCGCCTTTGCACGCCAATTCACGTCCACGAAGGACGCCGTGCGCCTCCTTGCCGAGTCGACGGCCCGCAACAACGAGGCGCGCTTTCAGGCACTCGTGCAGCACAGTAGTGACGTCATCATGATCCTCGATCCCGATGGCACCATCCGCTACGCGAGTCCGTCCATGGCGCTGGTGTTCGGTCACGATCCTGCCAAACTGGTCGCCTCGCGCATCGAATCGATCCTGCATCCCGAAGACCTGTCGTCGGCGCTGCAGTTTCTCGAGGAGCTGGCCCGTTCGAACCGCTCGCGTACCGGTGGTGCCACGCCCGGTGTGCTGAAGCGCGAATGGCGGATCCGGCACGCCAACGGCGCGTGGCTGACCGTCGACAATGTGGGCACCAACCTGCTCAGTGAGCCGGTGATTCGCGGCCTCGTGCTGAATACGCGCGATGTGACCGAGCAGAGCGTGATCAAGCAGCAGTACATGCATCAGGCGTTCCATGATCCGCTCACCGATCTCGCGAATCGCTCACTCTTCTTGTATCAGGTGGGACACGCGTTGGCGCGCGCACAGCGGCAGTCGAATGCCGTGACGGTGCTCTTTCTCGATCTCGATAATTTCAAGACCGTCAATGATTCGCTCGGTCATGCGGCCGGTGACCGTCTGCTGGTGGAAGCCGCGCGTCGATTGGCGACCTGCGTGCGCGATAGCGACTTGATTGCGCGTCTCGGTGGTGATGAATTCGCTGTGCTCGTGGAGGATACCGCCTCGGTGGACGAAGTGCTCGCCATAGCCGATCGCGTCGGCGTGGCGCTGAGCAAGCCGTTCGTTCTTGGCGGGAAGGAGGTGTTCGTGAACGCGAGCATCGGTATCGCGCGAAGTGCGCGTGGCGAAAGCACCGATGAGCTGGTGCGTAACGCCGACGTGGCGATGTACGTGGCCAAGACGCGCGGCAAGGGGCAGCACGTGCTGTTCGAGCCGGAGATGCACAAGGCCGCGCTTGACCGATTGGTTGTGGAAGCGGACCTGCGACGCGCCATCGAGCACGATGAGTTCATGCTGCAGTATCAGCCGATCGTCGCCCTCGAAACGGGGGACATCATCGGCGCCGAGGCGCTGGTGCGCTGGATGTGTCGCGATCGCGGCACCGTCCCGCCTGGCCTGTTCATCCCGATTGCCGAAGAGACGGGACTGATCGTACCGATCGGTCGCTGGGTGTTGCGCCGGGCGTGCCGTGAGGCGAAGCGCTGGACCGACGAGCGCGGCTTGCCGGTGCGGATCACGGTAAACCTCTCCGGGCGTCAGTTGCAGGAGCCCGGGATCGTCGAGGATGTCCGACAGGCACTGGCGGATTCCGGGCTAGCGGCCGCCCAGCTCGTGCTGGAGATCACCGAGAGCATGCTGATGCACAACACCGAGCTGTCGATGTCGCGTTTGAACGCGCTGAAGGCGCTCGGGATTTCGCTGGCCATCGACGACTTCGGGACAGGTTATTCTTCCCTCAGTTATCTGCAGCGCTATCCGATCGACATCCTGAAGATCGATAAGGCGTTCGTGGATGTCATCGATAAGGGAGGCGAAGGACCGGTCCTGGCCAGCGCGATCGTGGCACTTGGAGAGACGTTGCGGATGAATACCGTGGCTGAGGGTATCGAAACGGAGGCGCAACGCGGCCACCTGCTCACCCTCGGTTGCGAGCTCGGACAGGGCTACCTGTTCGCGCCGCCGCTGGATGCCGAAGACTTCTGGCATCTGCTGCTCGCCCGAGGTGCCCGGACGCCCTACCCCACACTCCGGCGTCGCGAAATGAGTGTCAAAGCCGCATAAGCCCGACAACTACATCCCCGCGCGACCGGCCCGACCGGCTCGCGCCACCCGTCCGAACACCACGCCGATCCCCACGGAGCTTCCGTCGGGCTTTGATGCGTTTGCGATTGCCGCCCCTGGGCTGGCCCCGCTGGTGGCGGCCGAATGCGTCGCGCTGGGGGTCACGCCCCGCGATGTCAGTCCGGCCGGCGTGTCCTTCAATGCCACCGCCGAGCAGCTGTTCACGGTGAACCTGTGGTCGCGATTGGCGAGCCGCGTGCTGGTGCGTCTGGCAGAGTTCGAGGCGCGCGACTTTGCGACGCTCGAGAAGATGGCGGCGCGCGTGCCTTGGCATCAGGTGTTGTCGCCCGGCGCGGCCGTGCGACTGCGCGTGACCTGTCGCAAGTCGCGGCTCTATCACTCGGATGCGGTGGCCGAACGCGTGGCGCGCGGCATCACCAACAGCATCAAGGGCGCGCAGGCGCTCGGTCGGGCCAGGGATGACGAGGAGGACGACGACGGCAACACGCAGCTGATCGTGGTGCGCTTCGACCACGATCGGTGCACGATCAGCGCCGACAGTTCAGGCGCGCTGCTGCATCGACGCGGCTGGCGTCAGGCCATCGCGAAGGCGCCGCTGCGCGAGACGCTGGCGGCGGCGATGCTGGCCGCCTGCGATTGGAACGGTCAGATGCCGCTGGTGGACCCCTTCTGCGGCTCGGGCACGATCGGCATCGAAGCGGCGCTGCGCATCCGTCGCATGGCCCCCGGGCTCGGTCGTGAGTTCGTGATGGAGCAGTGGCCCGGTGCCGATGCGCCCATGCACGCGCGCGTCCGTACAGCCGCGAAGGCCGAACAGCTGCCCTCGATGGGCGTACCGATCGTGATGCGCGACCGCGATGCCGGCGCGTGCAAGGCGGCCGTGGCCAACGCGGAGCGTGCCGGTGTGCTGCAGGATCTCGTGATCGAACAGGGCTCGCTGTCGGACACGTCGCTCGATGCGATCGGCACGGCCGGCTTGCTCCTGACCAATCCGCCGTACGGACTCCGCATCAGTGATGGCGCTGATCTGCGATCGCTGTACGCCCGACTGGGCGACGTCGTACGCGCCGGAGGCCGCGCGTGGCAGCTTGGGCTTCTGGTGCCCGATCGCGTGCTGGCCGCGCAGACACGCCTCACGTTCGATGCGGTGTTGCGCACGGCGAATGGTGGACTGCCGGTCGAGGTGTTGTTGTCGCGGGTGTAGGGCTTCAAGGGGTCAGAGTCGTTGAACGTCAAGTTTCAACGACTCTGACCCCTTGAAACTCGACCGCCTATCGTTGCCACCAGGCTTCGTTGGTCAGGAACCAATCAACCGTGCGCGCGAGGCCGGAGGCGAGTGTCTCGCGAGGCTCGAAGCCGAGGCGCGCTGCGATGCGCGACGGGTCGACGGCATAGCGGCGGTCGTGGCCGAGGCGATCGTCAACGAAGGTGATCAGTGACGCACAGTCGACGCCACGAGAGGCCGGGCAGTCCGGAAAGCTCGTGGCGAGTGACGCATCACGCGCGAACCGTTCGTCGAGCAGCGCGCAGAGTTGGCGCACGATACTGAGATTCCGGTGTTCGGCACGACCACCGACGTTATAGGTGACGCTCCCGTGGGGACTGTGCAGGATCAGGTCGATCGCAGCGCAATGGTCGTCCACGTACAGCCAGTCGCGGATCTGCTGTCCATCGCCGTACACGGGAATGCGTTCGCCGTGCAGCGCATTGACGATCGTGAGCGGAATCAGCTTTTCGGGAAAATGATACGGCCCGTAGTTGTTCGAGGCGTTGCTGATCGACGCGGTCATCCCATACGTGTGTGCGTATGCGCGCACGAAATGATCGGCGCTTGCCTTGCTCGCGGCGTACGGCGAATTCGGGGCAACGGGGGTCGTCTCGGAAAACGGCGGATCATCGGCGTCGAGTGACCCGTAGACCTCATCGGTCGAGACGTGATGGAAGCGTGCGCCGGCGCGCCAGGCACCATGCTCGCACCAGACGCGCCGGCAGGCTTCGAGCAGCACCTGTGTGCCGAGGACGTTGGTCCGCACAAAGGCCGACGGATCGGTGATCGACCGGTCAACGTGCGTTTCCGCGGCAAAGTGAACGACCGTGTCGACGTCGTGTTGGCGGAGCAGTGCGTCGACCAGCGTGATGTCGTTGATGTCACCATGTGCGAAGTGCACACGCCCGCGGTCGATCAGTGTTCGCAGCGTGGCGATATTTCCAGCGTAGGTGAGCGCGTCGAGCACAATCACCACGTCGGCGGGATACCGCGCGCTCCAATAGTGCACGAAGTTCCCGCCGATGAAGCCGGCGCCCCCAGTAATCAGCAGGCTGCGCGACACGCCGTTCGCTCCCTCGCGCAACTCACACGCGGAAGGTGTCCGGGCGCCACGTCTTGATCTGGCTCTTGATCTCCTTGCCCTTGAGCGCCGGATTCTTGAGCACCATCTCCACCATCGACGCTAGCTCGGCGTCGCTCGCGAAGCGCAGCGCGATGTAGTGGCGCGGCGAGAAGGCGGCCTGCGCACGGGCGGCGAGGTCGGCCGGCAGCAGGCGGGAGTAGCGCAGCTGCTCTTCGAGGCGGATGAGGCGATCCTGCGCGCGGAGTGGCGACAGACGCGACACCGTGACGACCCCGAACAGCGCCAGTGCGCCGACCAGCATGTAGTGCGTCTCCACGTCCCGGATCGTCAGGGCTCGCCACACGCTCCAGATCAAGAAAATCATCGAGAGCGGAGCGGTGAAGAAATGGTACATGGGCATGAATTGCCCATGATTCGCGAAGTTCTGAGTCTTATCAGCCATGTCGGTGGGTGTCGAGGAGAACGTCGATCAGTGCGGCGGCCGTGGCCAGTCGTTCATCCCACTTGCCACGCACAACGGTAACCGGCGCGTCGAATCGCGCCAGCGTCTCGCGAAAGAGGGCCTGCACCTCGTCGCGCTGCTCCCCACGGTCGCGGATGCCGTCGGCAATCCAGGGGACGTCGATATCGAGCAGCAGGTAGTGCGTGGGTCGGCGCGCGATGGCCGCTTGCTCGATGAACTCGGGGCAGCGGCCAAAGTAGTGATGGCAGTACACGACGGTGCTGACCAAATCGGTGTCCTGCAGCAGTAGCGCGTCGCCGCGGGCGGTGGCGGCGGCGATGTTCGCGTCTTCGAGAGCCATCTGCCCCTTGGCGATGGGGCCATGGTCGCGAAAGTCGAGCGGCGCCCCCTTGGCCGCGGCATAGTCGCGCACGAACTCCGGCACGCACGCTACGCCGAAGCGCGCCGCCAGCTGCGCGCCGAGCGTGGTCTTGCCCACCGACTCCGACCCGGTCAGGACGACGCGGGTGAGTGCTCGGGTGAGTTCGCGGGAGCGTTCGCGAGGCGCGTCCGCGCCGCCGATCGATGCCATTGCACGTAGCCGATGATGGCGAGCACCAGAAACACGGCGTAGAGAACCGCCGTGAGCGGGAGCTGCCGGTTGATGAACAGACCAACGTAGACCACGTCGACGGCGATCCAGAGCAACCAGTTCTCGAGGAGTTTGCGCGTCATCATGTACTGCGCCACGAGACTGATCGACACCAGCGCCGCGTCGAGCCACGGCAGCGCGGCACCGGGCAGCCGCCGCGTAATGGTGGCCAGGGACACCCACGTCACGAGTGCGATGGCCGTCATGATCAGCGCGGTACGACGCGTGGTGCGCGTGACGACGACTGCTTTTTGGCTTGGGCCACCCCGCAGCCAATGCCACCAGCCGTACAGCGACAACACCAGATACACCACCTGCAGGCCGGTGTCGGAATAGAGACCGGTGCGGGCGAACACGACCACGTAGAATCCGGCGTTGAGCACGCCAAGTGGCCAGCTCCAGATGTTCTCACGCGTGACCAGCCACACGTTGAGCACACCCGTGATGAAGCCGAGGAGCTCCGCGCAGGAGCTTCCGTGCGCGACGAGCCAGGCACAGGGCTCGGACAGGAGGTGGAACTCCGTACTGGTCATGAACGCCAAAGCTAATTAGGGTTCACCGCACATGACCGGGGTGCCAGCGCCGCCAGTGCGCGTTGGCTGAGAGAGTCCCGTAGAACCTGATCCGGCTCGTACCGGCGTAGGGAGTCCAATCGATGTATCCGCACGCAATCGCGCGCCCATGGCGCACGCGGCGACTTTGTGTCGCCACCCTGAGCGCTGTCCTCAGCGCTACCCTCCAGACTGTTTCCGCTGGCACGCTCGGCGCCCAGTCCCGTCCCGACAGCACCAAGGTTTCCGCCTCGGCCGCTGCCAAGGCCGACTCGGTGCGTCGCATCGAAGGCGTGCTGGTCCGCGCCATTCGCGCCAACGAGCAGGCGCCGATCTCGCAAACGACCATCGGGCGCGCTGCCATCACGCAACGGCACTTCGGGCAAGATGCGCCCATGCTGCTCATGAACGCGGCGCCCTCGATGACGTCGCATACGGAGACGGGTACGCTGTGGGGATACAGTTACCTCCGCCTCCGCGGCCTCGACCAGACGCGCATCAATATCACCCTCGACGGCGTCCCGTTGAATGATATGGAAGATCAGGTGCTGTACTTTGCTGACATTCCCGACTTGATGTCGAGTGTCCAGTCGGTGCAGGTGCAGCGTGGTGTGGGCACGAGTACGGCAGGCACGGCGTCGTTCGCGGGCAGTGTCAACTTCGAGACGATGCCGGTGGCACGGCCCGATGCCGGCGGTGACGTGCAGCTGCAGATGGGATCGTACGGCGCACAGCGGGTGAGTGCGTCATTCAACTCGGGGCTGACCGATAGCAAATTCGCTGTGTACGGCCGCGCCAGTGCGCTGCGCACCAACGGCTACCGCGATCATAGTGGTGTGATGGGCCGTTCGGCCTTCGTTGGTGCCGGATGGTTCGGCGCGCGCGACGTGGTCAAGCTGACCACGCTGGTGGGGCTGCTGGCCGATACGCTCTCGTATACCGGCGCCACATTGGAACAGCTGGCCACGAACCGCCGCTACAATCCGCTGCAGCCCGACGAGCGCGACAAGTTCGGCCAGCAGATGGTGTCGTTGGCGTATACGCGCGCGCTGCAGAACGGCGGGTCGGTGAGCACCACGGTGTACCGCAACTCAGCCAGCGGCAACTACGACTACATCGAGCTCCCTGATCGCTATCGCTTCAACCTGGCGCACACGTGGTATGGCGTCACGAGCGCGTACAACGTAGAGCGTGGTGCGCTGCGTGTGAACACGGGCATCAACGCGAATACGTATCAGCGCGCGCACCGTGGCTATTTCCAGCCTTCGACTACGCTGTACGACAACACCGGGCACAAGCAGGACGCCAGTGCGTTCGCCAAGCTGTCGCTCGACGCTGGCCGGGCGCGATGGTTTGCCGACCTGCAGGGACGTTATGCGAAGTTCCGCTACGAGCCCGACGCCAACGCCGGTATCGACGAGCGCAGCGTCGATTGGATGTTCTTCAATCCGAAGGCGGGCGTCACGTACCAGCTGGCCACGGGTCTTTCCACCTACGCGTCGTACGGCATCACGAGTCGGGAACCGGCGCGCAACGATCTGTTCGCTGGCGACGATGATTTGAACAGCGGCAATGTGGCCGACTACGGCGATTTCACGCGGGTGAAGCCGGAGTCGGTGCGCGACGCCGAATTGGGTATCACGCTGTCGCGCGCGACGATGGATGTGTCGGCGAATCTGTACAGCATGGATTTCCGCAACGACATCGCGCGGATCGGTGCGCCCACCGCTTCGGGCTCGATTCTACGTCGGAACGTGGGCAACAGCTACCGCCGTGGTATCGAGGTGGATGCGGCGTATCGCGGGATCTCACGTTTGGTGCTCGCCGGCAACGCCACGTGGAGTCAGAACCGTATCGCGCAGTTCACCGATTCCTCGCGCGGCACGCCGGTGGTACGGCGCAACGTGACGCCGCTGCTCACGCCGGCGTTCATCTCGTCGCATCGCGTTGAGTTCTCGCCGACGAACCGCTTCATGGTGAGCGTGGAAGGGCGCTATCAGTCGAAGGCGTATCTGGATAACACCAGCAGTGCCGATCGCAGGCTGCCTGAATACTACACGGTCGATGCGTCGGGGCGGGCTACACTGGGCCGATATGCACTCACCGTGCGCGGCGCGAACCTTGGCGACAATCAGAAGTTCGCGAGCGGTGCGGTGTCGGGGTCGGGGCGCGTGCGCTACTTCGTGCTACCGGCGCGCGCGGTGTTCGCGACGTTGAGCGCGGAGTTCTAGGGTTCGAGGTGCGCTCGATATAGATCAGCGTGCATTCGTGCCGATCAGCGGTTAGGCTGTTCCTTTAGCGGCCGAAGGGGAACTGCCTAACCGCTGATCAACACTGAAAGAGCCGCGGATTGTGTTTGGCGGTGCCATTGGTTGAGATGTCTGATGGAGGCCGATTCGATGATAGGCTCGTCGTTCACGCGAAGCTCGCGAAGGGCCGCGAAGAGACGCGAAGAACAGCAACAATAATTTCTTCTTTTGTTGTTCTTCGCGCCCTTCGCGGCCCTTCGCGCCCTTCGCGTGAACCAAAGAGCCATCAACCGTCAGCGCGGTACCCGTGGCCGCGCGGTCAGTTCCAGCCTCAGCGCGCCCCCATCTGCCGGGCCGAATCGAGCGCGCGCCGCAAGGCGACGGCCCGCTCCCGCGGCGTACCGCGGCTCTCCCGCAAAGCCGCACGAAGCCCCCGCTTCGCCTCGTCGGGCACTTCACGGTCGTTGAACGCCAGCAATGCGCTGGCGACGACTTCGTAGATCGCCACCGTCGATGCCGGCTGGCCGTCGTTGTAAAGCGGAGCTCCGCGGTCGATCGCGTAGTCGATCAGTGACGTCGCACTGCCGCTGGCGCTGACACTGGCCGATTCGCTCGCGCGGGCATCGGGCGGGAGCAGCACGCGATCGATTACGTGGATGATGCCGTTGCTGGCCGGAATGTCAGCGATACGGACCGTGGCGTCGTTGATGCGCAGCTCGCCGTTCACATCGGAGATGCGCACGTCGAGATCGGCGACCGTTTCCGCCGTTCGCACCGTACGCGCCTGCGCCGCCGTGACGCGGCCGGCGACCACATGATACGTCAGGATCGTGCGCAGCTTCTCGCGATTCTCGGGCTTGAGCAGCTCGGCAACCGTACCGTTGGGGAGACGCTTGAAGGCCTCATCGGTGGGCGCGAAGAGCGTGAACGGCCCGCGTCCGAGCAGTGTCTGTGTGAGGCCGGCAGCATCGACGGCCGCCAGCAGCGTGGTGAACTGACCGGCGGTCTTCGCGACCTGGGGGATCGTTGGCGACGTGGACGCGCTACGTGACGGATGCTGCGCCGACGCCTGCGGGGCGAGGGTGAGGGACGCGCTGAGTGACGCGCTGAACAGGGCGGCGAGGAGAACGCGTGAAGGCGTGCACGGCATGGAAGGCTCCGGTGGGGGTACGAACAGTGAAATGCGGTAATGCCTTCCAGTTCGTCTGCCCGATGCGCCGTGGATGCAGCCGAGTCGCGAAAGATTTCTCGGCAATGGGAAAGCCCCACGCGTGCGGTCGATTTGTATGAATTCCTCAGGGGCTCACAACCAATCGCCGCTTTGCTGCATCCAACACGCGGGCGCCGGCGAACACTGATGTGAACCCCGTCGGAGCGCTCGTGTATTTCGGGACACATCCTCGCGTCGGTCGACTTCGCCCAGGTATGGACAACGCTACATCACCACCGGAAAGCAACAGGCGTGACGACTCGCGGGCGCATCTGTCGCTCGTGACGGGGTCCTTCACCCCCGTTATGTCGAGCGCCGCCCCGCTACTGCCGCGGATCGCGACGGGCGACGAGCATGCCGTGCGCGAGTGTGTCGCACGCTATGGTGCGCTGATCTGGTCGCTGGTGCGACGCTGGTCGCCCGATGCGCGTGACGCCGAGGATGCGGTGCAGGAGGTGTTCGTCGATCTGTGGCGCAGTGCCGCGCGCTATGAGCCCACGCGCTCCACTGAGGCCGGCTGGGTGGCGATGGTGACGCGCCGCCGGCTGATCGATCGGTTGCGCCGACGTCAGCGGGCGGTGGAACTCGAACCGCTCCCCGACGATTTCGATCTGGCCCACGATGAGCCATCCGACGATGCGCGCGACGATCGCGTGGAGCGCGCACGGGCAGCGCTGCGGGCGTTGCCGGAGGCGCAGCGCACGATGCTCGAGCTTTCGCTCCTGCACGGGCGTACGCACGACGAGATCGCCAAGGCCACCAATACGCCGTTGGGCACGGTGAAGTCGCACATCCGTCGCGGTCTGCAGCGCGCGCGGGCGATGCTGCTGCACACGAACGACTTGCATCACGCGTCGGATGCGACGAACGAGGAGCACGAGTCATGAGCGGGAAGGAGAACGAGGTGCCGGACATCGCGACTCGGGATGAGCTGCTGATCGGTGAAATCACGGCCGCGCTGGCGGCGGAGTCGATGTCGGCGCAGGATGCGCTGCCGCCGGGCGTTGCCGAACGTGTCATTGCCGCGGGCGAGGTGATCGTGCCGCTCAAACCCACATTCGCGCCGTACAACACCGTCGTGGTGCTGCCACCGGTGCCGCCCGTGAGCGCGCCATTGACCGTCGCGGCATCACCCCGCACGCGCCGATCGTTCGCGGTGTGGGGCGGCTGGTTGGCCGCCGCGGCCATGCTTGCGCTGTGGGCACGCGGACCGGCCAAGCCATCTGCCGTTGTCGCGATGGTACCCTCCGCCGCGTCGGCGTCGGCGGCTGCCTCGTGGGTGCGCGACTCACTGTTGGCGGTCGATTCGGCGATCACCCGCATTGCTTGGGCGCCAACCGCCGATTCCACCGCCATCGGCGCCAGCGGGGACGTGGTGTGGAGTACCAGCGCGCAACGCGGCGTGATGCGTCTGATCGGGCTCAAGTCGAACGACACGCGCCGGTGGCAGTATCAGTTGTGGATCTTCGACAAGACGCGCGATCAGCGGTATCCCGTCGACGGTGGCGTGTTCGACGTGCCGCCCGGGGCCACCGAAGTGTTCGTGCCGATCAACGCGCGCGTGCCCGTGGGCGGCGCGGTGATGTTCGCGGTCACGGTCGAAGCGCCCGGTGGCGTGGTGGTGAGTACACGGGAGCGGGTGGCGCTGCTGGCGGCGCTGTAGCCGATACGCTGCTGGTTCACGCGAAGCTCGCGAAGGGCCGCGAAGAGACGCGAAGAACAGCAACTGAATATTTTTCTTTTCTTTTGCTGTTCTTCGCGTCTCTTCGCGGACTTCGCGCCCTTCGCGTGAACCAAAGAGCTCGCGACTGTCAGTGCTGGCGCCAGTCGCCAAGCCCCTGTCGGAGCAGCCAGATTGCCCGCAGCTTTGGGCATGGCCTCTCTTCGTCGTGCTTTCGTAGCGTCCGCGCTCTCCGCAGCACTCTCCGTGCTTGCCGCCCCCGTCCAAGCCCAGCAGCTCCGCCCCGCCGTCGACGCGTGGCGGAAGGTCCACGAGCGCGAGATTCTCGACGAAGCGTTCGCGCTGATGGCCATTCCCAACGTGGCCTCCGACACGGCGAACATTCGCCGTAACGTGGAGTTTCTCACGGCGGCGTTTGCCAAGCGCGGCGTGGCCATGCGGTCGCTGCGCGCGCCTACCGGTGGCAGCCCCGCGTTGTTCGGTGAACTCAAGGCGCCTGGTGCCACGCGCACCATCGTGATGTACGCGCACTACGACGGTCAACCGGTGGCCGGTGGCGGATGGAACGGCGATCCCTTCACCCCCGAGCTGCGCCGCTATCAGAACAGCGTGGCCACCGATGCCGTGGCCATGCCCGCCAAGGGCGACACCATCGATCCCGCGGTCCGCATTCGCGCCCGCTCGGCCAGCGACGACAAGGGACCGATCATCGCCATGCTGGCGGCGCTCGACGCGCTCAAGGCGGCGAAGAAGGCGCCCACCGTAAACGTGAAGTTCTTCCTGGAGGGCGAGGAAGAAGCCGGCTCTGAGCACCTCGGTGACCTGCTCAACGCACACAAGGCCGTGCTCGCGGCCGATGCGTGGTTGTTCTTCGATGGTCCGATTCACGTGAGCGGCGCACCGCAGCTCGTGCTCGGCGTGCGCGGCGTGATGGGTGTGGACGTGACGTTCTACGGTCCCAATCGCGCCATGCACAGCGGTCACTACGGCAACTGGGCGCCCAATCCCGGCGTGGCCGTCGCGCATTTCATCGCCAGCGTGCGCGACATGGACGGTCGCATCAAGATCGCCGGCTTCTACGAGGACGTGCCGCCGATTTCCGACGGCGATCGCGCGCTGGGCAAGGCACTGTCGGCTACCGACGACTCGTTGCGCACCTCACTTGGGCTCTCGCGCACCGAAGCAAACAACGCCGCACTCGGTGAGCGCATCATGCTGCCCGCGCTCAACATCCGTGGCATTCGCACCGGCGAAGTGGGTGGCGGCGCAGCGAACGCCGTACCCACCAGCGCCAGTGTGTCCATCGACTTCCGCTTGGTGCCCGACCAGCAACCGGCGCGCATCTGCGAGCTCGTCACGCGTCATCTCCTGTCGTTGGGCTACACGGTGGCGACCGACCCCAATGCCGCCGCGCGCAGCACCGATCGTGCGCACCTCGCGTACTTGGGCTGCGGCGGTGGATACACCAGCGTGAGCGTGGCGTCCACGCTGCCGTCGGTGCGCGCGGTGAAAACGCTGATGGGCCGCGCGTATGGACGTGAACCGTTCGTTATGCCGATGCTCGGCGGCTCGCTGCCATTGTTCCACTTCGTGGAGCAGCTCGGCGCCACGGTGATCACCGTGCCCACGGTGAATGCCGACAACAGTCAGCACGCGCCCAACGAGAACCTGCGTATCGGCAATCTGTGGGACGGTATCGGCGTGATGGCCGAACTGATGGCGGGGCTGGGCCCGCTGTGGCCGGGTGGGGCGACGCCGGTGATGAAGTAGGGCGTTGCCCAATTGGTGCGATCGATCTACCTTTTGGGTAACGATGGTATGATCGATAAAAGAACTGGGGGTCGAGATGGACGTGGTCACGATTTCGCCCAAGTATCAGGTGGTGATCCCGCGAAGCGTTCGCGAGCGGCTCCGGCTGGAACCTGGGCAGAAAGTGCAGGCCATCGTGTACGGCGATCGCGTCGAGTTGATCCCACTGCGAACGGCGCGCAGTCTCCGCGGATTCGTGCGCGGCATCGACACAGGTGTCGATCGTGACGTGGATCGCGAGTAGGACCGCGCGATGGTCACTCGTGCCAAGTTCAATGTGGTCGACTCATCAGCGTGGCTCGCCTATTTCGCCGACACGGCGAACGCCGGAACGTTCGCCGCTGCCATCGAAGACGAGCGGCGGCTCGTGACGCCGGCGATTTGCCTGCTGGAGGTCTTCAAGGTCGTCGCGCGCCAGCGTGGGGAAAGCGACGCGCTCCAGGCGATTGCCGTGATGCAGCAGGGGCGCGTGGTCGATCTCGACGCGACGCTGGCGCTACGAGCGGCATCGCTGGGACTCGAACACAAGCTGCCGCTCGCCGACAGTATCGTTTATGCGACCGCGCGCGAACTCGGCGCCGTCGTCTGGACGCAGGACGCCGACTTCGAAGGGCTTCGAGACGTCGAGTACTTCCCGGCGCCTCGCTAGCCCAACGGCGCACGAATGCCTTCAATCGCGGCACGGCTCCGGCGGCATCCTTTCCCGGTCGCGGCGCACTTCGATCGCGTCGTTGCGCTCTCGTTCGCGTTTCCGGAGCACGTCGTGCGGCCGCTGGTACCGCGGTCGCTCTCGCTCGATGTGTTCAACGGCTACGCGTTCGTGGCGGTGGCGATGGTGTGGACACGGGCACTTCGCCCCGCGTGGCTTCCGGAGATGTTCGGACAGGATTTCTTCTTGGCCGGATACCGCGTGTTCACGCGCTTTCAGGAGCCATCCGGGCGACGCTTGCGCGGTCTTCGCATTCTGCGCAGTACCACCGACAAGCACCGGATGGTACGCGCCGGGAATCTCATGACGGGCTATCGCTACTCGCATGTGGACGTGAACGTGCAGGAGCGCGATGCCCTGCTGCAGGTGACGACGACCGACGCGTCGGGTGCGACGGCGCTGCATGTGCAACTCGACCTTGCGCCACATGTCGCTGATGGCGACGTACCGATGCCCGTCGGGTCGCCGTTCTCGAGCTGGACCGACGCACGCCGCTTTGCCGGACCGATGCCGTTCACGTTCAGCCCGGAAGGCGACGACACCATGGTGGTGGTGGAGGGCAGCCGGCAGCATTGGACGCCGCGTCCAATCGCGGTGACGTCGTGGCAGGTGTCGATGTTCGATGAATCACCGCTTTCCGAGGCCACGCCGCTGCTGGCGAACGCGTTCGTGGTGGATCATGTGGACTACGCGTGGAAGCGCGGGCGCGTCGTGCACGCAACGTCGGTGGGAGAGTAATGCCCGGAGCGACGCGCGGACCGTTCGACGGCGTGTGGAACATCGTGCGTTTCAACTGGCCGACGTTCACGGTGACGCTGCTGCTCGTACTCGTGCTGCTCGGTGGCGCCGTCGTGGTCACAGCCCCCGTCTGGCGCGTAGTGCTCGCCGTCGCCGCAGCGGGCCTCGCCGCTGGCACGTTCGTGTCGTTGGCCGTATCGCACGTGATCTACGATCGCTCCGACCTGTATCGGTTCGCGTGGCTCACCCGTATAAACGGCGACCGCACGCCGAACGCCGCGGTGTTCTGCCAAACAGGATTCGACGAGAGCTCGGCGCTCCTACGCGCGCGCACGCCCAACACACACTGGACGCTGCTCGATCACTACGATCCGGCTCGGATGACTGAGCCGTCGATCCAGCGCGCGCGGCGGCACTGTCCGCCGGCACACGGAACCGTGGCCGCGCCACACAACGCATGGCCCACTGCACCGCAGCAGGCCGACCTCGTGATCGGCATGCTCGCCGTGCACGAGCTGCGCCACTGCGATGAGCGCGCCGCATGGTTTCGCGAGGCCGCTCGGACATTGCGGCCGGGTGGGCGCGTGGTCGTGGTGGAGCATCTGCGCGATATGGCGAATCTGCTCGCGTTCGGGCCAGGCGTGCTGCACTTCCATTCTACGTCCACGTGGCGCCGCAGCTGGGAGCGCGCACAGCTTCGCGTACATAGCGAGTTCCGCATCACGCCGTGGGTGGCGGTGGTCGTGCTGGAGCACGCCGCATGACGTGGATGCTGGCCGTGTTACTGCCGCTCCTGCCCGTTGTACTTCGTCTGGCCGGTGCAGGACTGATTGCGCTGGCGCTGCTGCATGTACCGATGGGTCGGCAGCTGCGCTGGAGCGAGGAGGCCGCGCGGATGTCACGCGCCGGCGAGTCGATCTTTCATGTGCACACCCTGTTCGTGTGCGTCATGTTGGTGCTGCTCGGACTGCCGGCGCTGATCACGCCGCGCGTATTTCTCGACGTGTCACCGGCCGGAGCCTGGCTGGCCGGGATGGGTCTCGCGATCTTCGCGCTCCGGCTGTGGGTGCAATGGTTCGTCTTTCCCGCCGCATTGTGGCGCGGCAAACAATTCGAGACCGCGATGCACCTGCTGTTCACGGTCATCTGGATCGCGCTCACGGTACTGTTCGCGCTGTGCGTGCTCGTGCAGCTCGGACGAATCGGCTAGCCGCCAACCAGGCCGGCGCGCCGTGACTCAGCGACGAACGCTGGTAGCCCAGTACCAGATCATCGTGATGAAGCCCGCATTGAGCAACACCATGCCGGCGGCCGAGATCAGCAGGTCGGCCGCCAAGACGATCTCGAGCACGTTCATCGACACGAGGGCCAGCGTCTGCACCGCCGCGCAGGGCACGCGCTGCCAGCCGCTGAATACCCAGAGGCCTAGCACGATCTCGCCCACGCCGATGGCCTTGGTGGCGAGGTCGGCGTGTCGTTCGCCGATTACACGGGCGACGATCGCGCGGTGTCGCGGGATGCCGCGCAGCAGCTTGCTGTAGAGCCCGTGGAAGATCCACACGCTGCCAATGATGACCTGAGCGAAGAGCAGCACTATCCCGCTCCCTTCCCCATCCGGCACTTATCGCTGCAGTAGCGCACGTTCTCCCAGTCGCGCTCCCACTTCTTGCGCCAGCTGAAGGGCCGACCGCAGCGGGCGCAGAGTTTGTCGGGGTGGCCGTTTACGCCTTGGCCGCGGACACCGCCGTCGCGCGGGCGTTTGGATTCTCGTGAAGGCATCGCTCCCCAAGCGACGCGCGGCGGTGCAGAGTTCCCGGATGTCCAGTCAGCACAGTTCTCACGATCCGGCACACTTCCCGGCCAGTACCGAAGATCTTCTCTATTCCGATTATCGGAAAACAGAGGAGCTCGGCACGCTCCGCCAGGTCGCGCGCGCTCTCGCCGCTGAAACGAACTCGCAGAGCGTGCTGCAAACGCTCTGTCAGCTTTCCATGGTGCGTGGACGCGCTAGTGGCGCTGCAGTGGCCGAATTAAGTGGCGATAATGGCGTATACGTCGCCTGTGCCGGTCGGACAATCGACCTGCTTTCCATGACGTTCCCCTTGGAAGGCACGATTACCGGGCGGGTCGCCAACGAACTGCGGGCCATCACTATCCTCTCGCCGGACGCCAGCTCTCCATTTTTCGCCGAGCTGCTGCCGCGCCTGGGCATCGGGCCGATTCTGCTTCTTCCGCTGTTGGCCAACGGCCAGCTCTTTGGCGTGCTCTCGATTTCGCGGGACGCTGGGCACCCGCAGTTTGACGAGACCGATGAAGAACGACTCGGCGTCATGGCCGACCTCGCCGCCTTGGCGCTCTGGAAGGCCAGATTGCTGGAGGACGCGCGGTCGGCCGATGCCGCAAAAACGAGCCTTTTAGCGACACTATCGCACGAGCTTCGAACCCCTTTAACGGCACTAGAAGGCTACAGCGAGCTTTTGGAGGATCAGATCCTCGGTCCGCTGTCGGCCGAACAGCAAGACGTCGTAATGCGCCTGCGTACGGTGGGACGGCATCTGGGATCGCTGATCGAGGACATCCTCACCTACGCCTCGCTCGAGGCCGATCGCCTTACGGCGCGAAACGCCACCGTCCGCGTTCCCGAACTGCTGGATTCGCTCCACCCGTTCATCGAACCGCTGGCGCGCGAAAAGGGCATCGAGTTCTCGATCGACCTCGAGCCGGGTCTCCCGTCGATGCACACCGACGAGGCTCGCGTGCGGCAGATCCTGCTCAATCTCTGCCAGAACGCCGTGAAATTCACGGAAGAGGGCGCCGTGTCGGTGCGGGTCACCCGCGGCTCTCCCCTGGCCGACGGCGCCGCCACCGTCCGGTTTGCCGTGCGCGACTCCGGCATCGGCATCGAGCCCACCGACATGCAACGGCTTTTTCGCCCCTTCTCCCAGATCGAGAACGTGCCGGCCGGTCGGCACCGGGGTACCGGATTGGGGCTCTACATCGCGCGCCGCCTCGCCACCATGCTGGGCGGGCGCATCGAGGTCGTGTCGCGACCCGGCGAAGGGTCGGTGTTCACCCTTGTGGTGCCCGTGACGCACTGAGCCAACGAGCGCACGGCGGAGTGCACAGCTGACCTGTGTGTTCGAGAACCCGCCATTACATTCGAACGTTATGACCGCTGCCATCACGAGCGTTTTCAACGACGGCATTTTTGCCGAACAATTCGAGCGTTATCGTCACGACCCCGCCAGTGTGGACGAGACGTGGCGCCAGTACTTCCGCATCGCCGAGTCGCTGTTCGGACAGGGCGCGGCCGCCCCGTTAGCCCCGCCGTCGGTCACGCCGACGGCCGCTGCGACCGGTGGCGCGACCTACGACGTCGCCTTCCTCCGGAAAGTGGCCGCGGCCGCCTCGTTGCAGCACGCCATTCGCAGCTACGGCCACTACGCGGTACAGCTCGATCCGCTCGGCACGCCGCCGCCCGGCGCCGAGGATCTGAGCCCGGAGTACTGGGGACTGACCGAAGAGGATCTGCGGGCGATTCCCGGCGAGGCGCTCGGCGACGCGCGCTTCGCCACCGCCGCCGACGCGATCGCGCGCAAGCGCGCGGTGTACGCGGGGCGCATCGGCTGCGAAGTGTGGCATCTCGAAGTGGACGAAGAGCGCGACTGGTTTCAGCGGACGTTCCGGGACGGGGTGCTCACACGCGATCTCACGCCCGACGAGAAAAAGGACATGCTGCGCCGCCTGAATCAGGTGGACGGGCTCGAGCGCTTCATCGGTCGGGCGTATCAGGGCTACAAGCGCTTCTCGGTGGAAGGCACCGACACGCTGATTCCGATGCTCGACGAAGTGATTCGCGAGTCGGGACGCTCCGGTGCGCGCGAGATCGTGATCGGCATGGCGCATCGCGGCCGGCTGAACGTACTGACGAACGTGATGGGCAAGCCGTTCGAAAGCCTCTTCGCAGAATTCGAGGGTCGGCACGACCACGTTGATGGCAACGCGACCGGCGACGTGAAGTATCACATGGGTTTTGTCGGATCGCGCGATGTCGACGGCAAGGCGGTCACGCTGCGTCTCGCACCCAATCCGTCGCACCTCGAAGTGGTGAACCCGGTGATCGAAGGCATGGTGCGCGCGTTGCAGCGCGTGCCGGGCCGCTCGGGTGAGCGCGACGAACTGGCGGTGGTTCCGGTCGCCATTCATGGCGACGCGGCGTTCCCGGGCGAGGGCATCGTCGCCGAAACGCTCAACATCGCGAACCTGAAGGCGTACCGCACCGGTGGCACGATTCACATCATCGTGAACAATCAAGTCGGCTTCACCACCGACCCGACCGATGCGCGCTCCACGCACTATGCATCGGACCTCGCGAAGGGCTTCGAGATGCCGACCTTCCACGTGAATGCCGACGATGCGCAGGCGTGCATCACGGCGGTGCGTCTGGCGTGCGCGTATCGCGCGACGTTCAAGAAGGACGTGTTGATCGACCTCGTAGGCTATCGTCGTCACGGTCACAACGAAGGCGACGAGCCGATGTACACACAGCCCACGCGCTCGGCCCAGATCCGCAAGCACCCCACCGTGCCGCAGGTGTGGGCCAGTCGTTTGGTGGCCGAGGGCGTGATCACCGAGGCCGAAGCGGCTGAGGTCGAGCAGACCGTCTCGCAGAACTACGCCGAGATCCACTCGCGCTTCAAGCAGTCGCTGCTCAGCAGCGAGAAGCACGCGCCCTGGCCCGCTGAACCGGTGTCGGCGCCGAAGGCGGTTGCGACCAACGTGCCGGTCGAGAAGCTGCAGTATGTGAACGAAGCACTGCTCACCTGGCCGGCCGATCTCAAGCCGAACCCGCGCTTGGCCAAGCAGCTCGAGCGTCGTCGCGAGACGATGGGCGAGCAGGGCGGTATCGAGTGGGGACACGCTGAAGCGTTGGCGTTCGGTACGCTGCTCATCGATGGCATGTCGGTGCGCCTCACGGGTCAGGACGCCGAACGCGGGACGTTCTCGCATCGTCATGCGGTGCTCAGCGACAGCGAGAACGGCCGCAAGTACGCGCCGCTCGCCAACCTGCCCGGCGCCAAGGGGGTGTTCGAGATCTTCAACTCGGCCCTCTCCGAGACCGCTGTGCTCGCGTTCGAGTACGGATTCAGCACCGTCGCCACCGACGCGCTCACGCTGTGGGAAGCGCAGTTCGGTGACTTCGTGAACGTGGCGCAGCCGATCATCGACCAGTTCATCGTGGCTGACCGCGCCAAGTGGGGACAGGACAGCGGCGTCGTGATGCTGCTGCCGCATGGCTATGAAGGGCAGGGTCCGGAGCATTCGAGCGCGCGTCTCGAGCGATTTCTCCAGATGTGCGCGGAAGGCAACCTCACCGTGGCCTACTGCAGCACGCCGGCGCAGTACTTCCACCTGCTACGTCGTCAGGCGCTGCGGAAGTCGCGTCGTCCGCTCATCTGCATGCAGCCCAAGTCGCTGCTGCGCCTGCCGCAGGCGGCGTCGAAGCTCGAAGACTTGTCGCAGGGCGGCTTCCAGTCGGTGATCGACGATCCCATCGCGTCGCAGCATCGTGACGATGTGCGTCGCATCGTGTTTTGTACGGGCAAGCTGTACTACGACATGTCGCTGGCGGCCACACGCAATCCGAACGTGGCGCTGGTGCGGGTGGAAGAGTTGTATCCGTGGCCGCATGAAGAGATCGTACGCATCATGGATCTGTATCCCGTGATCGAGCAGGTCGTGTGGGCGCAGGAAGAGCCCAAGAATCAGGGCGCGTGGACCTACGTGCAGCCGCGTCTGCGCGCGTCAGCCGGAGCGTCGGTGGGTGTGCGCTACGTGGGTCGTCCGGAACGCGCGAGCCCGGCGGAAGGGTACATGGATGCGCATCAGGCCGAGCAGGCCCGCATCATTGCGATGGTCATGGATACCGGCGAAGTGGCCGCGGAGCGTTCGACGATGAAGGTGGGGCAGTGAAGGCGCTTCGGCGCACCCGAGTCCACCAGATGATGATGAGCGCCGCGGCTATTGCCGCGGCGCTTGTCGCTGGTGGGCGCACGATGTCCGCGCAGAACGTGACGCTCGATCGAGGCGCGGCGGCGCTTGGCTCCACGCTCGCGGGCGTCGGCACCACGGGCCGCGTGCTTACCATCGCCGCACACCCCGACGACGAAGACACGCCGATCATTGCGTGGCTCGCCAGGGGCCGTCATGTGGAAACGGCGTACCTCTCGCTGACCCGTGGCGACGGCGGGCAGAATCTGCTGGGCAACGAGCTGGGTGAAGCACTCGGTGCGATCCGCACACAGGAGTTGTTGTCGGCACGCCGCATTGATGGTGGCAAGCAGTACTTCACGCGCGCCTACGACTTCGGTTTCAGCAAGAACGCCGAGGAGACCTTTACGCACTGGCCCAAGGACTCGATTCTTGGCGACGTGGTGCGCGTGGTGCGCGCGTTCCGACCGCATGTGATGGTGGCGTTCTTCAGCGGCACGCCGCGCGATGGGCACGGGCATCACCAGGTGTCGGGAATGCTGGCGCGCGAAGCGTACGATCTGGCGGCCGACACGGTGCGCTTCCCGGTGCGGGGATTCGGACTGCCGTGGACGCCGCAGAAGTTCTATCGCAGCGCGCGTCAGGCACCCGATTCTGCCACGCTGCGCGTGAACGTGGGTGAATACGACCCGCTGCTGGGACGGAGCTACTACGAGATCGCGGCCGAGAGCCGCTCGCAGCACAAGAGCCAAGGGTTCGGTGTGTTGCAGCGGAAGGGCACGATTCTCGGCTTCCTGTCGCGCGAAGCATCGCGCGTGGGGCCTGAGAATGCGCGCGCGGAGCAGTCGTTGTTCGATGGCATCGATACCACGTGGACGGCATTGCGGAGCAAGCTCCCGAGCACCGCGCAGCCTGTGCTCGACTCGGCGTTGCGCACGATCGCGTCGGCGCGCGCGGCGTATCGCGCCGACGATCCGTCGTCGATCGTCGCCCCGTTGGCGCAGGCGCTGCGGCAGTTCCGCGACGTACGCAACGCCAGCGGCACTGGCCCCGGCATTCTGATTGCCGGTCCTCCGGGTGCGCCATCCAGCTTGTCGCGACGCGCCCCTGGTGAAGCGACGCCGGCGTTGTGGGACGCGTTGGTCACGACAATCGACCGCGCCGAGCATGCACTGGTGTTGGCGGCCGGCGTGGCGGTGGAAGCCACGGCCCCACGCGCCACGTTCCCGGTGCGCGAGCCGGTGAAAGTGGCGGTCAACGATTCGTTGCCGGTCACGATCACGGTGTTCAATCGCGGACATGCCGCCGTGCAGCTGGTGAACGCTTCGGTGGCGGGTCTAGGCCTGCGCCCCGGCGAAGCGGGTGACGTGACGATCACTCCCGACAGCGCCGCGGTGCTGAATCGATGGGCCGTGGCGTTTCAGGCCAACTCGCCGTGGTGGCGCGCCTCCGGCCGCAAGCAACAGGATTGGTTTCAAGTGCCGATCGACGCCCGCACCGAAGCGCAGCAACAGGAACAGCGCGCCACGATGGTGCAGGCGCGACTCATGATCGCTGGTGAAAGCGTGACGGTGAACGAACCGGTGGTGTATCGCTTCGCCGATCCGATCAAGGGCGATCAGCAGGTGCCGGTGTCGGCGGTTCCCGGCATCACGGTGAATCTGAGCAACGCCATGGAGTACATTCGCGCCGGCGTTCCGGTGGAGCGCTATGTGCCGGTGCGCATTCAGTCATCCTACCCCCACGACACCAAAGTGCTGGTCACGCTCGAACTACCCGAGGGCCTCAAGGCCGACTCCGTGGAGCGGGAGCGCACATTGGGTCCTGACGGGGTCACGATTCTCACCTTTCGCGTGCGCGGTATCGTGAAGGAAGGCCGTCTCCAATGGGTGGCGGTGGCGCTGCATGACGGTGCCATGAGTACCAACAGCGTGTACAACATTCAGTACGATCACATCACGCCCATGCGCCTGTACGGTGGCAGCGGCACGTACCTGTCGGCCGTGACCGTGAAGCTCCCGCCGCGCGCCCGCGTGGGCTACGTGAAAGGCGTCGGTGATACCGGCCTCGAGGCGCTCGAGCAGCTCGACGTCGCGGTGGAGAAGATCGAGCCGTCGATGCTGACCAGCACCGACCTGTCGCGCTTCACGAGCATCGTGGTGGGGCCACGCGCCTACGAAGCGAGCGACGTGTTGGTGCGCAACAACGCGCGGCTGCTCGACTACGCGAACAAGGGCGGCACGCTCGTGGTGCAGTACGGCGCGCAGGACATGAGCCGATTCCCGGGCGTCGTGCCGTATCCCATGCAGTGGACCCGTCCGGCCGCGCGCGTCACGATGGAGCAGGCACCGGTGACGGTGCTGCAGCCCACGAATCCGCTGCTGGTAGGCCCCAACCGCATCGGCGCCGCCGACTGGGCCGACTGGGTACAGGAACGCGCCACGTACATGCCAAGCACGTTCGACAAACGCTACACGCCGCTGCTGGCGATGAATGACCCGAACGAGCCGGTGCAACAGGGCGGCTTGCTCGTGGCTCCGTTGGGCAAAGGACGCTACGTGTACGTCACGCTGGCGCTGTTTCGGCAGTTGCCGAACGGGGTGCCGGGGGCGGCGCGGATACTGGCGAATCTGATCAACGGGCAGGCGGTCGGCGTTCCGCAGATACCTTAGGATCTCGAAACTGCCAACTGCTTAGGGTGCAGGAAGGAGGGTATCAGGAGGGAGGAGGCAGTGGGACGGCGTCGCCGTCCTGTTTCCTCCTCCCTGACACCCTCCTCCCTGCTTCCTAAGCCGTTGGCAGTTTCCGATCCCCCACGCTCAGCACCGACCCGACAACCACCACCACCACCGCCCCAATCACGTTGTGCCACAGGAAGCTCAAAGTGGGCACACCGAACGACACCGCGGCCACGGCACCCATGCCGCTGAGCAAGCCCACGAAAGCGCCGAAGGCGCGCGTGCGCGGGATCATGGCCAGAATGAACACGCCTAAAATCGAGCCGTAGAAAAATGACCCGAACCGATTCACGACCTCGATCAGGGAGCCAAGGTTGGCGGCGTACACCGCCACCACGCAGGCGAACACGCCCCACATGGCGGTGGCGGCCTTGGACACGAACAGGAAGTGCGCGTCGGTGCCTTCCTTCCTGAACCAGCGCTGATAGAAGTCCACCACACTCGCCGTCGAGAGCGAATTCAGCTCGGCGGCAATGCTCGACATGGCGGCGGCCAGCACGGCGGCGAGAAACACCCCGGCGAAGCCAAGGGGCAGGTGGTCGAGCACGAAGCGCGGAATGATGTAGTTCACGTCCTTCGATGCTTCGCCCGTGACGCGGCCCGCGGCGGCCAGCGCGTCTTTGCGCACCACGTTCACCGACGAGTCGGCGCTGCGGAACGCGAGCAGCGCGCTCTTCGTGGCCGCATCGGCGCCGTTGTCGATGTCCGTCGACGCCTCGCGGGCGGCCGCGCCGCGCTGGGTGATGGCCGCGGAGTAGCGCGCCTCGAGCGCCGCGAAGGTGGCCGGCTCCTTTTGCTGGACCTGCGCGCTGTGCTGCGGATTGAACAGCATGGGCGCCGGCGTGAACGTGTAGAACAGGAACACGAGCACACCGATCAGCAGGATCAGCGCCTGCAGTGGAATCTTCCAATAGGCGCTCATCAGCAGCGAGCTGCGTGCCTGATCGACCGACTTGGCGGCCAGATAGCGCTGCACCTGGCTCTGGTCGGTACCGAAGTACGACAGCATGAGGAACGTGCCGCCGAGGATTCCCGACCAGAATGTGTACGTCTCCGAAAGGTTGAACGAGAAATCGAACACGCGCAGTCGGCCGGTAGCGCCGGCGATTTCGAGCGCGTTGTCGAGCGGAACAGGCATGCGCATAATGAGCACGACAACGATCGCGACCAACGCCCCGACGATCACGAACATCTGCTTCACGTCGGCCCACGTCACCGCCTGCACACCGCCCAGTACAGTGTAGATGACCGTGGGAATGCCGATCAGCGCCACACACCACGTGATATCCCAGCCGAAAATGGCCGACAGTACGACGCTGGGGGCGGCGATGATCGTGCCGCACGACATGCCGCGCGAGAGCAGGAAGAGGAAGCTCGTCAGTGAGCGCGTTTTCGCGTCGAAGCGCTTCTCGAGGAATTCATAGGCCGTGTAGACTTTGGCCCCGTGCAGGAACGGCACGATGGTCACCCCGAGGATCACCATCGCGATCGGTAGCCCGAAGTAGAACTGCACAAAGCGGAGGCCGTCGGTAGCGCCTTGGCCGGTGGTCCCGATCAGCGTGACCGCCGACAGCTGTGTGGCCATGACCGATAGACCGACCGCCCACCATGGCAGACTGCGGTTGGCCAGAAAGTAGCCTTCGATGTTCGTGGTACCGCGCGTGCGGCGGAGGCCGTCGAAGACCACGACCGCCAGGTACACCGCCACGATGGCCCAATTGATCCAATGCATGAGGGCTCAGGGCGTGATCAGGGTGTACCGCGCCTGCAGGTACCAGAGCAGGGCGAGCGTGACGGCCTGCATGAGCAGAACGCGTCGGAGTGTCGAGCGGAACGAGGGAGCCATGGCACCAAAGTACTGAGCGGACGGACATCACGCTGTAGCGCCGCCGCGACCGATCGAGGGCGCGTTTGACCGTTGGGACCAATCGTCGCTAGTGTTGTAAGAGCAGCAGGCTCCGAATTCCCGAATGGTGAAGCGCCCCGATACGCGACAATGCGGTCGCCTGTGGGGTGTCTTGCCATGCGAGCGGTGAAAGCATGGCAGAACGCAGTTCGACGGACCAGGTGAAACCCACCGTGCCGGACGCGCCAGATCTGGCGCGTGCGACGGCATTGTTGGAGGCGCTACCGTCGGCCGCTGCGTTCTTTCTGCGTTCGGGGATGCTCTACGCCGTCAATGCATTGGGGCGCGAGTGGTTCGTGGTCGATGCCCGCGCACCGCTGTCGTCACAGCCGTCCAGCGTGGTGCTCCTGCCGCTCGGCGCGGCGGGCACCGCCCTGCTCAGCCGTGCGGTCGCGGGAAGCGCGCCGACCACGCAACAGATGCCCCTCGGCCGTGACGGGCGCGTCGTCGACGTGCGCGCCGTGCCCTTCGACGACGAGTTGCTGCTGTTCACGGCGACGGACGCGTCGGCGCGCGACGAACAGCGCACCGAGTCGGCGCGTATCGATCGAGAGCTGTCGGCGTTGATGAGACTTACGCCGTCGGCCGTGCGGATCACCGACCTGACCGGGTGCATTCTGCAGTCGAACGACGCGGCCAGCCTCCAGCATCCCACGCGGACGCCGGCGACTGTCCGCGAGTTATGGGAGTTCGACGCGCCGCACGACATCGCCAACAATCGTCCGCTGTCCTTTCTCGATGCCCCGGCCATGCGCGCGCTCGCCGGTCACGTGGTGCGAGGGCAACTGCTGGAAGTGCGCCGACTCGGCGCGCAGCGGGTGATCGAGTCCTTCGCAGCGCCCGTCCGAAACGAACAGCAGCAGGTCACTGGCGTCGTGCTGCTGGATCGCGACGTGACTGATCACCAGCGGCTCGAGCGCCAGCTGCACGAGCGCGAAGGGCGCGAGGCGGAACTGCAGGACCAAGTCACGCACGAGCGTGAGCATCTCGAGCGCCTCGTCGAGGAGCGGTCGCGGGCGCTGATCGAGTCGCATGAAGATCACCTGCGCGAGCGTCGCCTCGCAGCGGTCGGGCAGTTGGCGGCGGGCGTCATGCACGACGTGAACAACGCCCTCAATCCGATCATGGCGGCGGCGTACTTGCTCCGCCACTACGCCGAGTCGCCCGACGCCGTGCGTGACTATGCGGATCGCATCCAGAAGGCGGCCGAGATCGCGGCCGCGACCGCGTCGCGTGTCGGGCGCTTCATCCGCCAGGAGCCGGTCCATGCCGGCGGCGACGAGGCGCTCGACCTCTCGGCGATGGCCGAGGACGTGCTCGATCTCACCGAGCCGATGCGCTTGCGTCGATCCAGTGACGCCGGTGAAGTGCTGATCGTGCGGCAATTCGCTCCCATGGTCAGCACGCGTGGGCTCCCCGGCGAAATCCGTGAAGCGTTGCTCAACCTCGTGCAAAACGCGGTCGACGCCATGCCGGATGGAGGGACGCTCACCGTGCGGACGTTCGAAGAGGGGGCTGACGCCTGTCTCGCGATCCGCGACACGGGCGTAGGGATGAGCGCCGATGTGCGTGAGCGGGCCTTCGAGCCGTTCTTTACCACGAAGGGCTCGAAAGGCTCTGGACTGGGGTTGGCTGAGGTCTACGGGATCGCTCGCCGGCACCGAGGCACGGCGACCATTTCCTCCGTGCCGGGGCGCGGCACGGAAGTGACCCTGCGGCTGCCGCGCGCCGTGGGTATCGAGCCCGCCGACGCGGAGCCGGACGCCTCGTCGTTGCCGGTGGTCCCGCAGCGTATCCTCGTGGTCGAGGACCACGACGACGGGCGCGAGTTCCTGCGGCGTATCCTGCAGGCCGATGGCCATCAGGTGGATGCGGTGGCAACTTGTGCCGAAGCGCGCGAAAAACTCGCGTCCAGCGCCGGAATCCCGTACGATCTCATGCTGACGGATGTGGGGCTGCCCGACGGCAGCGGCTGGGACTTGGTGCAGTATGTTCGTCGCAAGGTGCCCGACGTCCGGGTCGGGGTGATTTCCGGCTGGGAACCCATTGCCGATACCGGCGAGTCGCACGGCGCGGAGTTTGTCCTCCGCAAACCGTTGCGCGCTGCCGAATTGCAGGCTCACATTGCGGGGCGTTCTGCTCCCGCTTCTACAACCGAGTAAGAATATGTCGGATCTGCCGTCGACCATTCGCGTGCTGGTGGCCGAAGACAACGCCCTTGAGCGGTCTACCCTCGTCGACCTTCTCGGCGCGCTTGGCCACATGGTGGTTGCCGAAGTCGAGAGCGGGACGGAGGCCATCGAGAAGGCGCAGCAGTTCACGCCCGATGCGGTGCTCCTCGACATGCACATGCCCGGCGCCAGCGGCGTGCAGGCGGCTGAAGAGATCGCGGCCGCGTTGCCCGGCACCGCGGTGGTGTTGATCACCGGCGATCTGTCGCTCACCCTGAGCACGGCCGACGTGTTGCGCAGCACGGCCGTGGCGCTGCTGCCCAAGCCGACGCCGCCGACGACGCTCGATGCCACGCTGCGCATGGCGGTGACACGGGCGCGTGAACTGCTGTCGGCCCGTCGCGAAGCCGCCGAAGCGAAGGCGCAGCTCGAAGCGCGCAAGCTGATCGAACGCGCCAAGGGCATTCTCATGCGCCGCACCGGCAGCAGCGAGCAGGAAGCCTATCGCATCATGCAGCGCAGCAGCCAGGATCGCTCAGTGCGCATGGTCGATATCGCGCGCGCCGTGATCGAGAGCGAACCCGGCATGAAGGTGTAACGACACGCTTCATGCCGGTGGCACCACTGGTGACTCAGGAAATCGGCTTGCCCGCGTTGGGGCCGGCCACCTGCTTCACCAGCTCGTACAGGAAATCGAGTCCGTCGTAGAAGCTCTTCACACGCAACTTCTCGTCGCGCCCATGCGCATTGGTTTCGCCGGGCGACGAGAAGATGCCGCTGACGCCGTACGTGGGGATGCCCACCGCACGCAGGCGATAGCCATCCGTGGCTCCCGTACTCATCGTGGGAATCACGGGCACGCCGCCGAACATCTTGTTCGTGAGTTGCGTGGTGGCCTGCAGCAAGGTGGCGTTGATCGGGCCCGGCGCGCCGTCTTTACGGTCCTCGCGTGATCCGGTGACCTTTACCGTCGCGTCGCCGATCACCTGCTCGAGCCTCGCCTTCACCTGCGTGCCGGTGCTCGTGGGCGCGATGCGGCAATTCACATTCGCCGTGGCCGTCTGCGGTAGCGCGTTGTTCGCGTGACCGGCAAAGAGTCGGGTGGCCACGCAGGTGGTGCGCAGCATCGAGGCATAGCGCGGATCGGTGGAGATAATGCGAGCCGCTGCCGTATCAGCGGGATTGGCCACCAACGCCTTCATCGCCGCGGCGAGCGACGGCATTTCCACCTTCGCCGTCTGCTCGAAGAACGGACGCGTGATGTCGTTCAGCTCAACCGGGAACGTGTACTTCTCGATGCGGGCGAGGGCATTCGCCAGCGAATAGATCGCGTTGTCCTTGCGCGGTACACTCGAGTGACCGCCGGTGTTGAGCACGGTCAGCGTGAAGTCGTTGTACACCTTCTCGGCCGCCTGAATGGAGTGGAACAGCGGCTTGTCATCCTGCAGCGTACCGCCGCCGCCTTCGTTGATGGCGTACTCGGCGTCGATAAGCTCACGATGATTGGCGATCAGCCAACTTACGCCGTTGTCGCCACCGCCCTCTTCGTCAGCGGTGAGTGCCAGAATGAGATCGCGCTCGGGCACCCAGCCTTCCTTCTTGTAGCGCAGCACATTGGCCGTAAGAATCGCCGCCATCGACTTGTCGTCGGCCACGCCACGGCCGAGGAAGTACCCGTCCTGCTCGGTCATGGTGAACGGGTCGCGCGGCCAGTCGGTGCGGATCGCCGCGACGACGTCGAGGTGCGCCAGCAGCAGGATTGGCTTGCCGCGCCCCTTGCCACGGTAGCGCACGATCAGATTCTGCTTGGCGGGGGCGCTGGCAGGGCCCACCAGGTGAATATCCCCGGCGGGGAAGCCTGCTGCCTTGAAGCGGGCCGCGACGGTCTGCGCGGCCTTCGTGACCGACCCCACGGAGTCCACCGTGTTGATCTCGACCATCTCCTTGTAGATCGCGCGCGCATCCTGCTGGGCCGGCGTGAGCGTGGTCGGGGCGCCGGGCGCCTTCTGGAGGATCTGGGCGGACAGGGCAAGCGGGCTCGTGACGGCGACAGCGAGTGCGACGGTCAGAGCGGGGCGACGGAGCAGGGACATGGTCGGAAAGGCTCCAACGACGAAACGTGAGGGACGGAACGCGCCGTGATGACGCGAGCCGGACTCGTGAAAGCTAAAGAGAAATCGATCGCGCGGCGTTCAGCCCACGGCGTTCAACAGGACCGCGGTCGGTCGCGTAAGTTGCTACGACCGTTGGTCCGTACCGGACCCGCCCATGGCACGCCCGTGAGCGGTCCGTGTCTCCTCCCGCCCTGCTCATGATCTGCTCATGACACGCTCCCGCCGCGATTTTCTCAAGGCAAGCGCCGCCGTGGCCGCCGGTGGCTTGGTCGCTACGCGATCGGCTTCCGCGCTGGCCCCCTCCGGTTCGCTGATCGCCGCCCCCGGCCTCATTTCGTCCGATTTGCCGTCGGCCGATGATCCGGCCATCAAGGCCCTTATGCAGGCGGCGCTCGACGTCGCGAAGACCGGTGGCGCCTCGTACGCCGACGTCCGCGTGGCGGCCCGCCGCCAGCAGAACGTGAATACGCGCGATCGCATCGTGCAGGGTGTGAGTGACACCGACACGTTCGGCCTTGGCGTGCGCACGCTGGTCGACGGTGCCTGGGGCTTCGCCGCCACCAGCCGTCTCGACAAAGACTCGGTGGCCACGGCCACCCGCGCCGCGCTCGAACAGGCCCGGGCCAACCGCGCCAGTCAGCTGCGTCCGGTGCAGCTTGCCCCCACGCCTGGCAATCAGGTGGGTGAGTGGAAGAGCCCCATCGAAACCGACCCGTTCAACGTCGCGATCACCGACAAGGTGGCGCTGCTGTTGGCCGCCAATGAGTCGGCGCTCAAGGTGAAGGGCATCCGTAACGTCACGTCGAGCATGTTCTTCCTGCGCGAAGAAAAATCGCTGATGACGAGCGACGGATCGTTCCTCGTGCAGACGATCTATCGCACCTCGCCCAGCATGTCCGTCACGGCGGTGTCGGCCGACTTCTCCGACTTCCAGACGGTGCAGAGCAGCGAGATTGCGCCGATGGGCCTGGGCTACGAGTGGGTGATCAACTCGAAGATGGCCGAACGCGCGCCCAAGTGGGCGGAGCTGGCGGTGCAGAAGTTGAGCGCCAAGCCGGTGGAGCCGGGTCGCTACGACCTGCTGCTGCACCCGTCGAATTTGTGGCTGACGGTGCACGAAGTGATCGCGCACCCCACCGAGCTCGATCGTGCGCTCGGTTTCGAAGCCAACTACGCCGGCACGAGTTTCATCGCGCCGCCGGCGCAGGTGCTCGGCAAGCTGCGCATCGGATCGGATCTGCTGAACGTGGTCGGCGACCGTGAGCAGAAGGGATCGCTCGGTGCGATCGGCTGGGACGATGAAGCCGTGAAGCCGGTGAAGTTCGACATCATCAAGAACGGCGTTTTCGTGGACTACCAGACCACGCGCGAGCAGGCCACGATGATGACCGACTACTACAAGAGCGTGGGCAAGCCGGTGCGCTCGTATGGTTGTTCGTACGCGCAGAGCTGGGCCGACGTGCAGTTCCAGCGCATGCCGAATGTGAGCATGGTGCCGGGCAAGAACGACAACACGTTCGAGAGCATGATCGGTACGATGGACAAGGGCATTGCGATCGTCGGCGATGGCTCGTTCTCGATCGATCAGCAGCGCTACAACGGACAGTTCGCCGGCCAGATCTTCTACGAAGTGAAGGGTGGCAAAATCGTGGGGCAGCTCAAGGACGTCGCGTATCAGTTCCGTACGCCCGATTTCTGGAAGTCACTGAAGGCGATCGGCGGCCAGAAGAGCTATGAACTCGGCGGCGCCTTCGGCGATGCCAAGGGACAGCCGGGCCAGTCGAACTCCGTGAGCCACGGCTGCGTGCCGTCGCTCTTCCAGCAGACCAACATCATCAACACCGGGAGGAGGGCGTGAGCGAATTCGGCCCCCGTTCTCTGTATACGCCGGCGTACGCGCCGGCTGGGATTCTCACGCGCGCCGAGGCGCAGGAGATCGCGCAGCGCGCGCTGCGCAACTCACCGGCGGAAGAGACACGCGTTTCGATCAACAGTGCGGCGCGTGCGGATACACGCTTCGCGTTGAATCAGGTCACCACGTCGGGTGAGAACCAGGACACGCAGGTCACGATCACGGCGTACTCCGGCAATCGCGCGGCGAGCGTGAATACCAATCGTCTCGACGAAGCCTCGCTCGCCGCGGCGGCGAAGCAGGCGTACGAGATCGCGAAGCTGGTGCCGCCGAATCCGGAGCGCATGCCGGAGCTTGGCGCGCAAACGTATCCGGCACCGCGCGAGCGCAGCATCACGCTGCCGTCACCGACGGAGCGTGCGGCGGCGTCGAAGATCGTGACCGAACTGGCGCGTGCGAACGAACTGATCGCGACGGGCTTCATCGAGTGCCGCGCAGGTGCATCGGCGCTCGCGAACTCGAAGGGATTGTTCGCCTACGACTCGAGCTCGTCGGTCACGATGACGACCACCGTGCGCTCGCCCGACGGCACCGGCTCCGGCTGGGCCTGCACCGATGGCAACACGTTCTCGGATCTCGATCCGGCGCGCGTGGCCGCCACGGCCGTGCAGAAGGCCAAGGACTCGCGGAATCCGGTGGCGATCGAGCCAGGTCGCTACACCACGATCCTCGAACCCACGGCGGTGGGCAATCTTGTGCAGTTGATTGCCGGTGCCATGCAGGCACGCTCGGCCGATGAAGGTCGCTCGTTCTTCTCGAAGCAGGGCGGCGGCAACAAGATCGGCCTCAAGGTGGTCGACGAGCGTGTCACGCTGCTCACCGACCCGGCCGATTCGCCAAGCACGAGTGGAGGCTACGACGGCGACGGTATGCCGCTCGAGAAGATCACGTGGATCGAGAACGGCATGGTGAAGAACCTGAACTACGATCGCTTCTGGGCGCAGAAGCAGGGCGTGCGTGCCGCCCACGCGCGCCGGCGGTGGTGGTGGCGGAGGCGGTGGCGGCGGGGCACGCTCGCTGCGCATGGTGGGCGGCACCACCAGCGTGGCCGACATGATCAAGAGCACGGAGCGCGGTATTCTGGTCACGCGCTTCTGGTACATTCGCGGCGTCGATCCGCGCACGATTCTCTACACGGGGCTCACGCGCGACGGCACGTTCCTGATCGAGAACGGCAAGGTCACGCGCCCGATCAAGAATTTCCGCTTCAATGAGTCGCCGATCTTCTTCCTGAACAATCTGGAAGCGATGGGCCCGACGATCCGCATCAATGCGTCGGAAAACCTCAGCGCGGGCGGCGCGGTGTACATGCCGCCGATCAAGGTAAGAGACTTTACGTTCAGCTCGTTGTCGGATGCGGTGTAGGCGGTAACTGCAACTGCCAACAGCTTAGTGAGCAGGGGGGAGGGTATCAGGAGGGAGGAGGCAGGAGCACGGCGCGCCGTTACTCCTTCCTGCCCCCTGATACCCTCCTTCCTGCTTCCTAGGGAGTTCGCAGTTGCGAGTTCTCAGCTACGCGTTAACGCATCACACCGCGTTCACGAACGCACACCCGGCTTCCTCAGCCATCACGTTCGCAAATATCCCGGACGGCTGCAGGATCACGCCGGGAATCAGGAATGACTTGGCTTTCTCGCGCGCCTCGGCCGGCTTGAGTTTGTCCTGCTTTGCCACCGTCGAGACGATCTGATTGAACGCCATACCGCAGCCGAGCACGATGGCACCGTTGGCCATTTGTTTGTCGAGCAATAGTGCGCTGAACGAGTTCTGCATATCGGTGCTGGCGTTGGACAGCATCGGATTCGACATCGCCCACTTCTTGCCCTTCTCGTCCTTCAGCTTGAGCTCCTTGCCGACGCCGTAGGTGGCCCAGAACTCGCTGTTCATGGCCAGCGGAATCGCGGCGTGACGAATGACGATGACCGTGCTCAGGTCACCCGGCGCGAGCTTCAGCACCTCGGTGTACTGGCGTCCCCAGATCCCGGCGCGGAAGATGCCGACACCGTCGCGAATCTCCGGCACGTCGAACATTGCCTTGTGTTTGCCGGTGACTTTCTTCGTCCAGCTGGTGTCCCACGTTTCGGCGCGGGCCTGCTCCCAGGCTTCCAGCTCCTCGGCCACGGTGTCGAGTGGCAGCGCCGTGGGTTCAGCGGCGTGAAGCGCCGAGGATGCTGACGCCAGCGCTGCCGCGCTGAGGCCGGCCGTTTTCAGGAAAATGCGACGGTCGCTGCTCATGGAGGACTTTGTAAGGAAAGGAGGGTGGGGAAACATTGTGTAAACGATTTGTGTACCTCGTGCTGTCTGCTTGATGATGGCGTCGGGACTGAAGAAAGTCACGGCGCTGCAGCTTGTCCCGCCTCCCTTCCCCCCTTCGAATGCCTTTGCGTCCCACGTTGCTGTTGGCCCTGCTCCTCGTGATTGCCCCCGGAGCAGCAATGGCGCAGCCCACGGTCCCCAGCACGCCAGCCGTGCCGGCCGTTGCCCCGGATACGTCGCAGGCCGCGGCGGTTCGCGTGTACCTCGACTGCCAGAGTAGTCGCTGCGACTACGATTTCTTCCGCGACCAGATGCGGTGGGTGAACTTCGTCCGCGACCGGCTGGTGTCGGACGTGCTGTTGCTGGTCACCTCTCTGCGCACCGGTTCCGGAGGCTCGGAGTATACGATTGCGGCGATCGGGCAGTCCGCCAATCGCGGCCGTGCCGATACCGCCGTGGTGTTCGTGGCGCCGAACGATGCGGACGATGTCGTGCGCCGACAGCTGGCGCGAACCTTCTCGCTCCTGCTCGGGCCCTACGCCGCGCGGACGCCCCTCGCGTCGCGCCTTACGTTGAACTACGCCGCACCAACCACCGCGTCGGCCAGTCCCAAGTCGGTGAAGGACCCCTGGAATTTCTGGGTCTATCGTGTGTCGGTGAACGGATTTGGCAATGGGGAGAAACGGCAATCGTTCGTGAACGGCTTCTCCACGATCAGCGCCAATCGCGTGACGCAGTCGCTGAAGGTGAATCTCAGCGCGAACCTTGGCTACGACCAGAGCCGCTTCGAGCTCGGCGACGGCGAAACCTTTACGAACATTCAGCGCAACTACGGCGGCAACGCGCTGCTTGTGAAGAGTCTCGGCGACCACCTCTCGGCCGGTATCACCGCCAGCTCGCAGTTCTCCGACTACAACAACTACGATCTCAACCTACGGGTCACGCCGGCGCTCGAGTACAACGTGTTCCCGTACAAGGAATTCACGCGCCGTCAGCTGACCGCGTTCTACGCCGTCGGCATCGCGTCCATGCGCTATCAGGACGTCACGATCTACGATCGCACCACGGAAACGCGTCCGGTGCACAATCTCACGGTGGCGTGGAACGCGCGGCAGCCGTGGGGATCGGTGAACATGTCCCTGTACGGCTCGCAGTATTTGCACGACGTGAGCTACAACAGCTACGGTATCAGTGGATTCACCGACCTGCGCATCGCCAAAGGACTCGCGATCAACGTCGGCGGCAACTACTCGCGCGTGAACGATCAGCTGTATCTGCGTCGCGGGGCGCTGTCGGACAACCAAGTCATCGCGCGACAGCAGGCGTTGGCGACGAACTACCGCTTTTTCGTTCAGCTGGGCATGAGCTACACGTTCGGCTCCATCTACAACACGGTGGTCAATCCGCGCTTCAATGGACGCGGTGGCCAGCAGTTCTAGCGGGTTCCATTACGGTGCAGCGCTGGGCGCGGACTACGCGCCCAGCGCCCACTTGATCCGCGTGTAGGCCAAGCGAAAGCCATTGCGCTCGGCATTGCGTTGCGACGCGCTACCGGGCAGGGCACCCATCACAGCGAGATCGCAACCCTGTTCACGCGCGAACGCCAATCGCGCCGACAGCAGGGCGTTCTGCGCGCCGCGCCGACGTGCCGACGGAATCGTGCTCGCACCGGCGAGCACCGCCACACCGTCGTGCATATGCAAGCTGCCGGTCGCGATCGGTTCACCGAGCGACTCGGCGAAGAACGCGTACGTATCCGCCGCGCGGGCGCTTACCTCACCCATCGCGCGCACGAACTCCACGATCTCCGGCGACTCTCCCCACCCGCTGGCCGCGACCGCCGCCCAGTGGTCGGCCTCTCCGTCACGCGCGCGCCGCACCATGACGTCGGTGCTTGCCGCTACGCCCGCCGCTATGCTCGCCGCGTCGATCGGCTGAACGAGCACGCTGGTGAGTTCGATCGGGTGATATCCGCGCGACGAGAGCAGCGCGAGTACCGAGGGATCCACGGTGGGACTCACTTCGTGCATCACGCCCGCACCGCGCTCGAGGAAGAAGGCTTCGAGGGTATCCATCAGCATGGCCGTTGGCGTTTCTGCGACACCGAGTCCGAACGTTTGCGTGAGCGGCGAGCCCACGCCGTCAAACAGGGCGAGGGTGCCGCCGACATCGAGCAGCGTCGCGCCCGACGCCGGATCGACCGCGGCGCGCGATTGCACGAATGCGGCGTTGGCGTGCCCCTCGGCGCGCTCGATGCGGCGGGCCAGCGCGAGATCGGCGAACGGAAAGCTATGGCGCATGTGTCTATATTTGAGAGATGGTGCCCGTTTTGCTACTCCAATCGCTCGAGCCCCCCGCTGACTTCACTGGTGCGTACACCGGTGGTGGCGTCCCCAAGGGTTTCGTGATGGTCATTGCCTGTTTCGGCGTGTATATCCTGCCGTCGATGCTGGCCTGGAGGCGTGGCAGTTCACGCAAATGGAAGATTACCGCGATCAACCTGCTGCTGGGATGGACGGTGATCGGCTGGATCGTGTCGATGGTGCTCACCTACGCGTACGAGCCGCCCCCCGCTGGCGAGGCGGACGAGGAGCACGTGCCAGGCGGCGCGCGCCCGCGCTAACGGCCGTACGTCTCTGCCAGCTCGCGCATCCGCGCGGTGAGCGCGGCGGGAAGCTGGTCCCATGAGAAGCGGAAACCCCAGTTGCCTGACTGACGACCGGGGAGATTCATGCGCGTGTCGCTGCCCAATCCGAGTACATCCTGCAGCGGTACGAGCGCGGTATTGGCCACCGACGCCAAGGCCGCGCGCATCAGAGCCCAGTGAATATCGCCGCCGTCCGTATTCAAATACTGCCGCGCGAACGCTTTCTCCTGCTCGACCGCTTCCGGATCGCGCGTGGAATCACCGGCGCCCGACGAATTCCACCAGCCAACCGTCGTGTCGTTGTCGTGCGTGCCGGTGTACACCACAAGTTCCCGCAGATAGCGATGCGGACTGAACTCGGACGCGGGGTCGCTGAAGGCGAACTGCAGAATCGCCATGCCCGGATACTCGAACTGTGCGCGTAACGCTTCGACTTCGGGCGTGATGAGTCCGAGGTTTTCGGCCACGATCGGCATCGGCCCCAGCGCTGCCGTGAGCGCCGTGAAGAGCGCCGCGCCGGGTCCCTGCACCCAACGACCGTTCTCGGCGGTGGTGTCATCGGCGGGGACTTCCCAGAATGCCTCGAATCCGCGGAAGTGATCGAGACGCACTGCGTCGAACATCGCAAGGGACGCGCGCATGCGCTCGATCCACCAGCGATAGCCATCGTGCGACATCGCGTCCCAGTCGTAGAGGGGATTGCCCCAGAGCTGACCTGTCTTGCTGAAATAGTCCGGCGGTACGCCGGCCTGCACGACGAGCGTGCCGTCGTCGTGCAGCTTGAACAGCGCACGATTCGCCCACACGTCGGCGGAATCGTGGGCGACGTAGATCGGCACGTCGCCCATGAGCTGGATGTTCTGCGCCGCGCAGGCGTTGCGCAGCGCCTGAAACTGCCCGGCGAACACATACTGCTCTTTGTAGCAGCGCTCGATGCCGGGGCGCAGCTTCTCGCGCCACGTTCGCAACGCCTCCGGGTCGCGCTGTGCTGCACCGCGTTCCCACGCGGTCCACGAGGCACCGTCGTGCGCCTGCTTGAGCGCCATGAAGAGTGCGTAGTCAGGCAGCCACGATTCTTGCTCGCGCACGAAACGGCGTACCGCCTCGTCGAACGGAATCGTGCCGAGCCACGCATCGAGCAGCGCGCGTTTGGCCGGGATCACGGTGCCGAAGTCGCACACGTGTGCCGAGTTCGGCTCCGTATCGTGGCCGAAGTGCGCGCGAGCCTGCTCGGGCACGTGGATCAGCAATGGGTTGCCGGCGAAGGCCGAGAAACACTGGTAGGGGCTGTCGCCGTATCCGGTGGGACCGAGTGGGAGCACTTGCCAGATCTTCATGCCCGCGTCGGCGAGCCAGCGAACGAATCGAAATGCATCGGGGCCCATGTCTCCGATGCCACCGGGAGACGGCAGGGACGTTGGATGCAGCAGGATGCCGGCGGCACGCGGGAATTGCATTGATGGATAATAATCTTGACATGCAGCACAGGGGGGTGTTTGATGGCGAGCGGGCGTGCCCCGTTGTTCCCCTCTCGTGCCTTCGCTCATGACCCAGATCACCGCGTTGGACTACGTTGTGATGGCCATCTACTTTGCCGTCGTGCTCGGCATTGGCTGGGCGTTGCGGCGGAGGATGCGCACGTCGAACGACTTTCTGCTGTCGGGGCGATCGCTGCCGCCATGGGTCACGGGGTTGGCGTTCCTCTCGGCGAATCTCGGCGCGCAGGAAGTGATCGGCATGGGTGCGTCGGGCGCCAAGTACGGCATCGCGACCGCTCACTTCTACTGGATCGGTGCGATTCCGGCGATGGTATTCGTCGGCATCTTCATGATGCCGTTCTACTACGGCTCGCGGGCGCGATCGGTACCCGAATATCTCAAGCTTCGTTTCGACGAGAAGACTCGCACGCTGAACGCGTTCGCCTTTGCCGCGATGACGGTGTTCTCGAGCGGCGTGTCGATGTACGCGATGGGCAAGCTGTTGAATCTGCTGCTGGGATGGGACTTCGACACGAGCGTGCTGGTGTCGGCCGGTATCGTGCTGGCGTACGTGCTGCTGGGCGGTCTCACCAGCGCGATCTACAACGAAGTGCTGCAGTTTTTCATGATCGTGTTCGGCTTCGCGCCGCTGGTGTGGATCGGCCTGCGCAATGTCGGGGGATGGGGTGGCCTGACCAGCAAACTCGCCACCACGGCCACCGAACGAGGACTACCCGAGTACGCCTACACGCACGCGTGGCAGGGCATGGGGTCGGCCTCCACGAACTCCATCGGTATCGAGTGGTTCGGCATGGTGATGGGGCTCGGTTTCGTGCTCTCGTTCGGCTACTGGTGCACCGACTTTCTCGTGGTGCAGCGTGCCATGGCGGCCGATTCGATGACCGCTGCGCGCCGCACGCCGCTCATCGCGGCTGTACCCAAGATGCTGTTCCCGTTCCTCGTGATCGTGCCCGGCATGATCGCGCTGGCGATGGGCGACAATATTATCCCACCCAAGCTCACGGAAGCCGGCACGCCGTTGATGGACAGCCTGGGCCATGTGGTGCTCGACTACGATCTCGCGACGCCGATGATGCTGGTCAAGCTGTTCCCCACCGGCATGCTGGGGCTTGGACTCACGGCGTTGATCGCGTCATTCATGTCGGGCATGGCGGGCAACGTCACCGCGTTCAATACCGTCTGGACGTACGACATCTATCAGGCCCACGTCAAGAAGTCGGCAAGCGACGAGCACTACCTCTGGATGGGGCGCGCCGCGACGGTGGGCGGCATCGCGCTGTCAGTGGCGGCCGCGTACGTGGCCGGCGCATTCAACAACATCATGGAGTTTCTGCAACTCGTGTTCGCGTTCGTGAACGCGCCGCTGTTTGCGACCTTTGCGCTGGGCATGTTCTGGAAGCGCAGCACCGGACACGGTGCGTTCTGGGGACTGGTGGCAGGAACCATCGCGCCCGCCATTCATCATGGGATCTCGCTGGCAGCGGGCTCCTCTCCCGGTGTGAAGGGAGGGTACTTCGCCACGCTCATCACGTACCCGAGCGAGATGGCGCAGACCTTTTGGACGGCGATCGCGGCGTTCACGACCTGCTTCCTGGTCACGATCGTCGTCAGTTTGGCCACCGCGCCGCGCCCCGACCGTGAGCTTGAAGGACTCGTGTATTCTCTGACGCCGAAGCCGGTGGATGATGTGCAATACTGGTATCAGCGACCGTCGGTGTTCGCGGTGGGTGTGCTCACGTGCACGGTCGTGCTCAACGTGCTCTTCTTCTAGCGTCGGGGGACTCGCCTGTGAGTGGTGCTGCCAATCTCGACCTTCGAATGCCGATCGGCGTGCTCTTTCTCTTGCTCGGCGCGATTCTGGCGGTCTTCGGACTCGTAACCAGCGCGGATACGGCCATGTATGCCCAATCCGGCGGGATCAACATCAACTTGGTCTGGGGCGTGGTGATGGTGCTGTTCGGGGGCATCATGACCGCTCTCGCGGCGATGGCCCGTCGTCAGGTGTAGGGCGCGCCGGCGGCCACTGTCAGACCCCGTTCGCACTGTACAGACATCCTCCAACGCGGAGTTTGTCTGATGGATGCCGTCCTACTCGTCGATCACCAGCCTATCGCCCCGCCCGCCGGTCCGGCCGGCGTGGTGGTCCGGGCCCTCCTGACCATCTCCGGCACGGTGCCGGTTCACCGCCAGCGCACCCCGCTGGCGATCTCCCTCGTACTCGACCGGAGCGGGTCGATGGACGGCGACCGATTGGAGGCCGCCAAGGCCGCTTCGATCAGTGCCGTCGAGCGTCTGCATCCCGATGACGTGGTGTCCGTCATCGCCTTCGACGGACAGGTGGACGTCGTGGCACCGCCCGCCCCGCGGGCCCGCCAGGTCCAGCTGGTGCAACAGGTGAGCGACATCGACAGCGGCGGCAGCACGAACCTGAGCGGTGGCTGGCTCCGCGGTCGCCAACACATGGAGCGGGCGCTCGGGATGCTCGGCTCCCTCGAGGGATCGTCGCGCCGCATCGTGTTGCTCACTGATGGACATGCCAATGCCGGCATCACCGATCCGTCCACGTTGGTCGAGCTGGCCCGAACCGCCCGCGCGATGGGGATCACCACCACCACCATTGGTGTCGGCGAAGGTTACGACGACGACCTCTTGCGTTCGATGGCTGACGCCGGCGGCGGCAACAGCTGGTATGTCGAGCGTCCCGATCAGGCGCAGGATGTACTCGCCGAAGAGATGGGGAATCTGCTGTCGGTCTCGGCGCAGGGGCTCTCAGTCACGCTGACGCTGGAGGACTCGGTGGCGGTGTTTGCCACGCATTCCAGCTGGCCCGCGACCTCGGTGGCGAACACGTTCACGTTCGATCTGGGCGATCTCTACGCGAGCGAGCCCAAGCCAGTCCTGGTCGAACTGTTCGTGCCGGTTGATCGACTCGAGGCGCTGGCCGGCAGTGGAGCACCGATCGCGACGTTGGTCGTGTCGGCCGACGTACTCATCGACGGCGGCGGGGTGGAGCGTCGCGCAATGACCCTCGGTGTGGCGGCGTCGCTGGAAACGCAGTCCACGCTGGTGCCGGCGGTCGAGCATGCTGTGCTGCTAGCTCGGGCCGCCAAGGCCCGCGAGGAGGCGGCACGCCGTCAGCGGGAGGGCGATGCGCTGGGTGCGGAAGACGAAATGCGGATGATGGTGAACTCGCTTTCGAGCAGCGCGCTGGCGGAGCATCCCGAATTTGCCGACGACCTTCAGGCGCAGGCGCAGGACCTCCAGGGGCTGGCGGAGCGCTACGAGAGTCGTGCGTTCAGCGAGGTCGAAGCCAAGTACCAGATGCAGCGCAGCTACAACGCCCGACGTGGGAAAAAGCAGAATGACCACCTGTTGAGACGGGAGCCGTAACGAGCGGGAGTGTCGGGCCGTAGATTTCATCTATGCGCCCGACACTCCTCGTTACTTCGGCGTTGCTGTTGGCCGCAGTGCTGACCCCCCTTCACGGTGGGACACGCCTCGCGGCTCAGCGGCAGCCCGCGCCCCGTCGCAACAGCGACCGCCTCGTCGCGGATCCGGCGCCATTGGCGGCGGTGACGACGCTGCTCGAGATCGATCGTGCCTTCTCGAAAACGAGCAGTGACCTCTCCATGCGTGCAGCGCTCGACGCGATGTTCGCCGACGGCGTGATCGCGCCGTGGCAACGCGGCGAGATCGTGAAGGGCAAGGCGGCCGTCATACGCGCCATGCTGCAGTCGCCGGACAGCGTCGCGAAGCTGTCGTGGGCGCCGATTCGCGGTGGCGTCTCGGCTGACGGTCTGCACGGCTTCACCTTCGGCTATCTCGCCGCCGAGCATCCTGATGGCCGTCTCTCGCATTCCAAGTACATGGCGTACTGGGTGCGCGAGCCGCGCGGGTGGCGCGTGGCCGCGTGGAAGCGCCGCCCTATCGGTGCTGCGCCGCTCGCCTCCGAGCCGCACGCACCGTCGCTGCCATCCCGCATCGTGAAACCCACCACCAACACCGACGTGGTCGCGCGTTACTACCGCAGCCTTGTGAATGCCGAAGCAGGCTTTTCGCAGCTCGCGCAGCGTGTGGGCCTGTCGCGCGCGTTCGCCGATATGGGCTCCGACGATGCCGTGAACATGGGCGGCCCCGACGATCCGCAGTTCGTGGTGGGTGCCGCCAACATCGCGCGGGCGGTGGCACCGGTGAATGGTGATTCGCCGGCGACGATCACGTGGGGTGCCGATACGGCGCTGGTGTCCTCGAGTGGCGATCTTGGCATCACCTTCGGCGTCATCCGCCCCAAGGTGCAACAGGATCCCAGCGCCCCCAGTCCTGGTTCCGCGTTCTTCACGATCTGGCGGCGCGCCTCGCCGTCGGCGCCCTGGCGGTACATCGCTGAATGAGCGTCAACTCTTCCATCGCACATCCGGACTCTCCTATGCACATCTCGGTACGCCGCGCTGCGCTGACATTCGTTGCCCTGTTGGTCGCCGCGCCGGCCGTCGGCGCTCAGGCGCTCTCGCCGTCTACGCTTGGCATCAGTGCGGCGGTACACGGCGTCGGCGGTACGATGAACACCGCGATCTATCCCGGAGCCAGCGGTAGCACCGCACTTGGGTTCGGCGGCGAAATCGCGTACGGCGCCTCGCCGCGTTTGTCGCTTGTGGGCCGGCTGGCGCGCATCGCGTCGAAGTCGGAGATCATCACCGAGTCGACCGACTACGCCGTGCTGCAGGGCGATCTTGGACTGCGCTGGATGTCGTCGCCCGGTGCGCGCGTGCGCCCATTCGCGGAAGCCGGTCTTGCCCTTCGGCGGCTGGCGTTCGAGTATCCCGACAACGCCGGTGTGACGAGTGACTTCAGCGCCTTCAACGGCGGCGCCACGGTCAGTGTCGGTGTCATGGTGTTTCAGACCGACAAGATGTCGGTGGAGGGCGCCGGCACCTACACCAGCGGCAACTTCAGCACGTGGAAAGTGAACGGAAAGGCGGAGTCGCTCGCGCAGATGACATCCGAGATGTTCGGCGTGCGTCTCGGCGTACGCTACTGGTTCAAGAAGTAGCGCGGGCGCGATCCAGGAACGCGCGCATTCGCGCGTTCCGTTCGTCGCTCGAGGCGAGATAGCGAAACGACGTGTGCTCTGCGAGGAGCCCGTCGCTGAGTGTGGTGGTGTAGGAATCCAGAACGGCCTGCCGAGCCAGTCGCGTGGCCGCCCGTGGATGCGAGGCGATGCGGTGCGCGATCTCGATTGCGCGGGCCAGCGCGCCGCCGGCCGGCACGACCTCGGAGACGATGCCAGCGCGAAGGGCCGTGGGCGCGTCGATCGCGTCGCCGGTGAGCACCAACTGCATCGTCATCGATTTGCCGGCACTTCTCGCCAATCGCTGTGTCCCACCCGCGCCCGGCATCCAGCCGAGGGTGATCTCCGGCTGACCGAATCGCGCCGCCGCGCCCGCGATGGCGATATCGCAGCTCAATACGAGCTCGTTGCCGCCGCCGAATGCCACGCCTTCCACCGCGGCGATCATCGGACACCCCGCGCTCCAGATCCGCTGCCAGGCAAGCGTGCGCGGATGACTCAGTAGCGCCGGTCCGTCGAGCGCGAGCATCTCGGTGATGTCGGCACCCGCCGCGAAGGCGCGCGCGCTTCCTGCCAGCACAAGGCATCGCACGTGGTCGTCGGCATCAGCCGCCTCGATCGCGGCGGCCAGCTCGCTCATGGTCTGATGGCGGAGCGCGTTGCGCGCATCGGGCCGGTCGATCGTGATGGTGATGACACCGTCTATGCAGTCGCTCACCAGCACATCGCGTGCGCCGGTCATAGGGGCTCATCCGGTACGATGGCGGTGGCTTCGATTTCAACCAGGGCATCGGGTTCCATCAACGCGCACACCTGCACCGCCGACATCGCGGGATACACACGGCCGAGGATTTCGCGATAGGCTTCACCCAACGCGGCACCGCTGGCGATGTACCGCTCGCGGTCGGTCACGTACCATGTGAGGCGCACAAGATGCTCCGGTGTGGCCCCGTCGCAGGCCAACACTTCGACGATGTTGCGCAGGGCTTGCCTCGCCTGCGCTACGAAGTCGTCACTCACCATCTGTTGCTGTGCGTTCCACCCGATCTGACCGGCCACGTGAATCTGCCGGCCGCGCGCCGAGATGCCGTTGGCGTACCCGCGGGGACGCGACCAACCATCTGGTTGCAACGTGCGATGCATCAGCTGCTCTCCTTGAGGCGGAATCGCTGGAGCTTTCCGGTGTCGGTTTTGGGCAGCGCGCTCACGAACTGCACCTGCCGCGGATACTTGTATGGCGCAATCGTGGCTTTCACATGCTCCTGCAGTACTCGCACGAGGGCACTGTCACCATCGATGCCGGAACGAAGCACGACGAAGGCGGTCACCACTTGACCGCGCTCATCGTCGGGCAGCCCGACCACCGCACACTCGGCTACCGCTTCGTGCTGCAGCAGCGCGCCTTCGACCTCCGGGGCGCCGATGTTGTAGCCTGCCGAGACAATGAGATCGTCAGTGCGTGCCTTGAAGAACACATAGCCGTCGTCGTCCATGGTGCAGGCATCGCCGGTGAGATTCCAGCCGCCTTGCACGTAGGAGGACTGTCGGGCGTCGGCGAGGTAGCGACAGCCGGTCGGACCGCGCACGGCCAGTCGCCCTACCTCCCCTCGGGGCACCTCGCGCAACGCGTCGTCGAGTATGGCGATGGTGTAGCCGGGCACGGCGCGGCCGATCGCACCACGTCGCCAATCCTTGCCCGCCGCACCGATGAACACGTGGATCAACTCCGTGGCGCCGATGCCATCGAGCATCTCGAGGCCGGTGGCCTCGCGCCAGAGCGTGCGCGTGGCATCGGGCAGGGCCTCGCCGGCCGACACGGTTACGCGAAGCGAGGCGGTGTCGAAACGCGCCGGGTGCTCACGGATCGCGATCGACATGTGCCGATAGAAGGTGGGCGCGGTGAAGCTGACGGTGGCGCGGGTCGCCGCGATGGCGTCGAGCAGACTCTCCGGCGACGCACGCTCGAGCAACACCACGCTGGCTCGCGCAGCCATCGGAAAGCACACCAGTCCACCGAGCCCGAAAGTAAACGCGATCGGTGGGGTGCCGATGCACCGATCGTTGGCCGTGATGCCGAGCACCTGCGCCGAGAAACCACGGCACATCGCCATCACGTCCCGATGAAAGTGCATGCATCCCTTCGGAATCCCCGTGGTGCCCGAGGTGAACGCAATGAGCGCGACATCGTCACTCGAGGTAGACGACGCCGTGAACGGTGCGGTGTGTCGCGCCATGGCGTGCTGCAGGTCGTCGGCGTCGTCACCACCCCAGCATCGTACGGCGCGAACCGAGGGGGTCCCCGCGGTGGCCGTCTCCAGATCTTCCAGCAGCCGTGCATCGCACAGCGCCGCGTTACACTGCGCTCGCTCGATCACCATGCGTAATTCGCCAGCGCGCAGCATCGGCATCGTGGTCACGGCCACCATACCAGCCTTGAGTGTCGCCAACCACGCTACGGTCATGAACCGGCCATTGTAGCCGCGGCACAAGACACGATTGCCAGACACGAGCCCGAGATCGTTGACGAGTACGTGCGCCAAGGCGTCGACCTGCACCGCCAGTTGAGCGTACGTCGTCTCTTCCCAGCCACCGAGACCGTCGGGCACGACGATCGCCACGCGATCGCCGTGCCCTTCCTCGATGGCACGGTCGAGTAGCTCCACCGCCGTGTTCAGTCGCGGCGGCACCGCGTAGACACCCTCGAGCGTGATCACCGGCCACTGTTCGACCGGCGGCAGTTGCGCCCGCGCGAAGCCGTCGATGTGCCCACTGGGGTGCAGCGGAACTGCGGTGTGCTCAGATGGCGGCGTCATGGCGTGGTCTCAGCGCTGACGGTATGCCTTCAACGTTTCGCGGCCCACGAGCAACCGCTGCACTTCGGTGGCCCCTTCGTAAATGCGCAGCGCCCGCACATCACGATACAGTCGCTCCACCACTTCGCCCACGCGCACACCACGGCCGCCGTGGAGCTGCAACGCTCGATCGATCACCTGCTGCGCCAGCTCCGTGCCGGCCAGCTTGGCCATCGCGGCCACGCCGGTGCTCCGGCTGCTCTGCGTGTCACGATGCCACGCCGCCCGATACGTCATGAGCGCCGCCGCATCGAGATCGGTCGCCATGTCACCCAGAATCGCCTGCGCCAGCGGCTGCGCGCCCAGTGTGGCGCCGAACATCGCGCGTGATTCGGCTTGCGTGAGCGCCTCGTGCATGGCTCGCCGTGCGAAGCCGGTGGCGGCGGCGGCCACCGACACGCGGAAAATGTCGAGCGTGCGCATCGCGAGCGAGAAGCCTTCGCCTTCGACACCCAGCAGCGCGTCGTGCGGCACGATGCAGCGGTCGAATGTCAGCAGCGCGAGCGGATGCGGCGACATCACCGTGATGCGCTCGGCAATACGCAGGCCCGGCGTGCCGGCGCGCACGAAAAAGGCGCTGATCCCTTTGGATCCCGTCGCATCGGCACCGCTGCGAGCGAACACACAGTAGAAGTCGGCGATGCCGCCATTGGAGATCCACGTCTTCGCGCCGTCGAGCTGCCAGCCGGCATCGGTGCGCGTGGCCCGCATGCTCATCGCCGCCACGTCGGAGCCAGCATCGGGTTCAGAGAGGGCGAATGCCGCAATCGCACTGCCCGAAGCCACGCGCGGCAGCCACTCGGCTCGCAAGGCGTCGCTGCCGCCCAGCGTGATCGCACCCGACCCCAATCCCTGCATGGCGAACGCGAAGTCGGCGAGTCCATCGTGAGCGGCCAAGGCTTCGCGTAGCACGCAGAGCGCGCGTGAGTCGAGTGCGGGGAGCGCGCCGCCCCATGGTGCCGGCACGCAGTAGCGCAGGAAGCCAGCGTCGCCCAACCGTCGCACCCAGTGGCGGCAGGCGTCATCGACCTCGGCCTCACTACTGGCAAGCGGCTCGGTGCCCTGCGCCGCGGTCCAGTCGGTGACCTGCGTGGCCAGTGTACGATGTGCGTCGTCGAAGAACGGCCAGGCCAGATGCTCGGTTGCGCCATGCATCATCAGTTCCCCTCGAACACGGGTGACTGCTTGGAGGCGAAGGCTTCGAACGCCCGGCGGAAGTCCTGCGTGCCCATACACAGCGCCTGCGCCTGCGCTTCCATCTCGATGGCCTGATCGACCGACACGTTCCACTCCTGACTGAGCATGGTTTTGGTCATGCTGTGCGCGAAAGCCGGTCCGTTGGCGAGATCACCGGCGCGCTTTATGGCTTCGGCCAGCAGCGCATCGCGCTCCACCAGCGCGTTGTAGAAGCCCCAACGCTCACCCTCGGTCGCGTCCATCGCGCGTCCGGTGTACAACAGCTCGGACGCACGCCCCTGGCCGATGATGCGCGGGAGCAGCGCACACGCGCCCATGTCGCAGCCGGCAAGGCCCACGCGCGTGAACAGAAAGGCCGTGCGTGCCTGTGGCGTCGCGAGGCGCATGTCCGAGGCCATGGCCAGAATGGCACCGGCGCCGGCGCAGACGCCGTCGACGGCGGCAATGATCGGCTGCGGACAGGCGCGCATGGCCTTGACCAGATCACCGGTCATGCGCGTGAACGCCAACAGTTCGGGAATCGCCATGCGCGTGAGCGGCTCGATGATATCGAATACATCGCCACCCGAGCAGAAATTGTGCTCGGCGCCCGTGAGGACGATGGCGCGAATGTCCGACGCGTAACTCAGTCCGCGAAAGAGGTCACGCAGCTCGGCGTACGATTCGAATGTGAGCGGATTCTTCCGCGACGGACGATTCAGCGTGATCACACCAACGCGACCGTTGTGGGCGGTCGACCACGCGAAGTGTTGCGGTTCGAGCGTCGCGAACAGGTGCCGCATCGCCGACATCGGATTGGTCATGAGCTGCTCCTGGGAGAACGAACACGATCCTTCACGACGCCAAGCCGCGTATGCATCGCGCGCCGGTCGTCGGGAGAGAGTGCGGCGAAGATATCGGCGATCCAGCCCTCATGAGCCTGCGCCATGGCGGCGAAGTGGCGTTTGCCGGCAGCGGTGAGCCTCACGATGGCGGCCCGCTTGTCGGTGGGCGACACGCGCCGCGTGACGAGTTTGTCGGCCTCGAGTGCCCGCACCAACCAGGTGACGTTGCCGCCGGTGGTGAGAATGCGCTCGGAGAGTTCACCCATGCGCAGACCATCGGGCGCACGCTCAAGCTGCGAAAGCAAGTCGAAGCGCGGCAACGTAGAGCCGAACTCGCGCTTGAGGGCGCTGTCCAGCTGCCGTTCCACCAGCGTGGTCGTGGTGAACAGGCGCAGCCAGAGGCGCAGCGACTCTTGTTCGGGCTTGCTCACGCGCCAATCTCCGGTGCACTCCCGTCGACGGCACGCCCATCGATCACGATGGCTTGACCTACCGGAGCGCCGATCGGTGCCGCGCACAACGCGAGCACCGCATCGGCCACCTCTTCCGACGTCACGATGCGCGTTTGCCCTGCGTCGGAGAGAATCGAGTGCAACGCGTCGCTGGCGGAACGACCCGTGCGCTGCACGATCCGCTCGACGGCACCGGTCACGAGATCGGTGTCGGTATACGCCGGGCAGACGGCATTCACCGCCACACCACGCGGTCCGACTTCCAGCGCGAGTGAACGCGTGAATCCGATCATCGCATGTTTGGCGGCCGTGTACGCCGTGACGTACGGCGCGCCCATGAGACCGGCTACGCTGGCCACATTCACGATGTGTCCGAAGCCGCGTTCGATCATGCCCGGTAACACTTCCTGCGAGGCGTATACGGGCGCCATCAGATGCATTGCGATCATGCGGTCGAACAGCGCCGCATCGCTCTTAAGAAACGGCGCCGACTCGGCCGTGCCGGCGTTGTTGACCAGAATGTCCACGGGCCCCAAGGCTTTGGCGGCCGCCGCACACGCTCCGGTTAGCGCCTCGCGATCGGTGACATCGGCAACGACCACGGTGTACGGTCCCGCCAATGACGCAGCGACCGCCTCCGCGCGCGCCGGGTCGCGCACCAACAGCGACACGTGCGCACCGGCCGCGGAGAGCGAGCGGGCGATGGCCGCACCGATGCCACGGTTTGCGCCGGTCACCAGCGCGTGGCGGCCAGCCAAGGCCGGCAGCGAATCACTCGTATGCAGGTTCATGTGAGCTCTCCGGTGGGCGGTGCACCCTCGGCCGCAGCGCGCATCGAGCGCTCGCGTTCAATGAGACGGTCCAGCTGCGATTTGCCAGCCAGATACTGCACCGGCCACACCGCGCCGGCGTATCCGTACTTCGCCGCTTCCATCAGCGTCCATGCCGGATTCGCCAGGTGCGGACGTCCGATGGCCACGAGGTCCGCGCGTCCCGATGCAATGATGCCGTTGGCTTGATCGGCGTCGGTGATCGCACCCACGGCGATCGTGGCGATCCCGGCCTCCTGCCGTACGCGATCGGCGAACGGCGTCTGCCACATACGGCCGTACACGGGGCGCTCGCGCTTCACGACCTGCCCGGCGGAGACGTCGATCATATCGGCGCCGGCGTCCCGGAACAGTCTGGCGATGTCCACAGCATCGTTGTCGGTGTTGCCGCCCGTCGCCCAGTCATGCGCGGAAATGCGAACGGAGATCGGCCGATCAGACGGCCACACGGCGCGCACCGCCGCGAATACTTCTAACGGAAATTTCGCGCGCCCTGCGCGATCACCGCCGTAGGCATCGGTGCGATGGTTGGTGAGCGGTGAGAGGAAACCGGACATGAGGTAGCCGTGCGCGAAATGCAACTCCAGCCAGTCGAAGCCAGCGGCCACGCCACGCTGCGCCGCCTGCACGAACTCACCGGTTACCCGGAGCATGTCCTCGCGCGTCATCGCGCGGGCCGTTTGCGAAATACCATCGAGATACTGCAGCTCCGACGCGGCGATTAGCGGCCAAGCACCATGCTCGAGCGGTTGATCGATCCCGTCCCACATCGTTTTGGTTGCGCCCTTCGCTCCAGCATGGCCGAGCTGCAGTCCGATCTTGGCTGGCGTGTGCTCATGCACAAAGCGCACGATGCGGGCCCACACGTCGCGCTGCTCGTCGTTCCACATCCCCGGGCAGACGGGCGTGATGCGCGCATCAGGTGCCACACAGGTCATCTCGGTCATTACGAGGCCGGCGCCACCGGTGGCGCGGGCGCCCAGATGCACGAGGTGCCAATCGGTGGGCATGCCATCGTTGGTGGCCGAGTACTGCGCCATGGGGCTCACGACGATGCGATTGGGCAGCGTGACGCCACGTACCGTGAACGGCGTGAAGATCGCCGGTGGTGCAGCGTTATCGGGCGCAACAGCCATCCCCGACTGCTGCGCGAACCAACGCTCGAAGGCGCCCACATAGGCCGCGTCGCGCACACGCAGGTTTTCATGCGAGATGCGCTGTGAGCGCGTCAGCAGCGAGTACGCGAACTGTTCCGGTGCCAGCGTCGCGTAGCGGTCGACATGCTCGAACCACTCCGTAGAGTTGCGCGCCGCATTTTGCAGCTTGAGCACTTCCACGCTCCGCTCGGCCTGATAGCGGCTCAGTGCCGCGCTCATGTCGCCCGCATGCGCCGCCAGCTGCACGTCGAGCGCAATAGCGTCTTCGAGCGCGAGTTTGCTGCCCGAGCCGATGCTGAAGTGCGCGGTGTGTGCCGAGTCGCCCAGCAGGACGAGCGGGATACGGCCGCGCTCCGTATCGAGCCAGTGCACCCACTCGGCGCACGTGACGCGCGGGAAGCGGATCCATTGCGCCGATCCGCGCAGATGTGCGGCGTTGCTCATGAGCGGTTCCCCGCCCAGCACGTCGGCAAACAGTGACTCGCAGAAGGCGATCGACTCGCCGTCGGACATGTCGGCGATACCGGCCTGCTCCCACACCTCCTGCGGCGTCTCCACGATGAACGTGCTGGTGTCGCCGTCGAACTGATACGCGTGCGCCTGGAACCAGCCGATCGGCGTTTCCTTGAAGGCAAAGGTGAAGGCGTCGAAGCGCTTCGGCGTGCCCAACCAGATGTAGCGGCAGCGACGCAGATCGATGTCGGGGCGGTACGTGCTAGCGAAGCGTTCGCGCAAGCGGCTGTTGATGCCGTCCGCCACGATCACCAGGTCGCCCTGCTCGGCCACGATCGCTGATTCGATCGCTTCGGGGGGTAGCTCCGTTTCGAAGCGCAACACCACGCCCAGTGCACGGCAGCGCTGCTGCAGAATAGCGAGCAGCTTCTTGCGGCCGATGCCACTGAAACCGTGACCGCCCGAGCGCATAGTGCGTTCGGCGAAGTGAATCGCGATGTCATCCCAGCGATGCATGGCCGCGGCGATCTCGTCGGCGCTTTGCGGATCGGCCGCACGCAGATTGGCGACGGTCTGATCAGAGAGCACGACGCCCCAGCCAAACGTATCGTCGGGCCGATGCCGCTCGATCACGGTGATCTGCGCGCGCGGGTCTCGCCGCTTCATCAGCAGCGCGGCATAGAGCCCGCCCGGTCCACCACCCACCACGACCACGTTCACGGCATTCGCTCCCTGAGAGGACACCATGCAACGCTACGGCCAATTACTTCAAATATCAAGTAATTGACCGTGCGGCCGGGCTACTTCGCCGTGACGAGGGCGAGCCGGGCCATCACACAGTCGCAGCCGACCCCCAGCAGTCGGTTGCGCCACGCCACCACCGTGGTGCGCTCCACCGTCTGACCATGCGCGGCCGGATTCCGGGCGGCGGCGAACTCGTCGATGATGGCCGCGAACGCGCCGGTGAACCAGGCGCCGTCAGTAAGCGCGCTGCGCAGGTAGTCACCGAGTGCCGGCTCGCCACCGAGGATGTAGCCAAGCTGGCCGAGGGTGATGGGCAGCACGTCGCTGAGGATGCGGGTATGGTCACCGATCTTGACCCGCTGGGTGGCAGGAGGGGCCGTGCGCATGACGCGCCGCAGCAACTGGTTCACCTGCGCCTCGATCGCCTTGCCGTAGCTCACCAGCACGGGCGAGAGATCGGCGCCGCGGTCGCGACGGTATTCGCGCATGGTGCGCTCACCGGTGGCGAGAAACTGCTGCGCGCTTACATCGAGGGCGGCCCAAGCGCGATCGCCGAAGTGATCGGCGCGGAGAATGGCGGCCCAGGCGCCAACGCCACCCTGCTCGGTGTCGAAGCGTGCCCAGCGCTGTCCGTTGGCCAGTAGCGCGCGTTCGGCCTCGTCGAAGAAGCGGCGGCCATCGGGACGGGATACCAGCAACGGCAAGTCCACCATGCCGCCGTAGATCGACACCGGGCGATCGGCGTAGCGCGCATTGCGCAGCTGGGCGAGCGCTGCCGTGACCCCTTCGAGGTCGTCGCGCACCAGTGCCCTGATGTCGCGAAGCAGGAACCAGCAATCGCAGGTGAGTTGCTGTTTGCTGTAGTACTCCGGCACATGGGCGCTGTCGTTCGTGCGGGGATCGTCGGCGCTCACCATGTGCACGTCGGCGACGTACAGCGAACGGTAGTCGGTGAGATACAAATGCACTTCGGCGTCCTCGCCTACCGTGCCTTCGAGGGCGAGCACGTCCGCCAGATGCGGCATCGGCTGCTGCCGTTGCCCCGACTTCACCTTGCCCCACCACACGTACACGTCGTCGTCGTTGGCGGCACCGACTCGCGCGTCCCAGTCGAGCAGCACGCGCAGATGCGCCTCGAGCGGGTCGGTGGCATAGGCCGGATTCCACACGGTCACGAGATGCGATGCAGTGGTCATTGTGATTTCGAGCTGAATGACGGCGTGAAATTACGGAGTGGAACTACGGCTTGGAGATCGTGACACGAAGAATGCGATCGAGTTTGGGGAATTCGCGATCCATGTACGCATTGCCTCCACGCTCGAGCGGTCCCTGCTTGCCTTGTCGCACGCCGCTGCCGGAGTCTTCGCCGTAGCCGCTGTAGAGACTGTCGAGCACCGACAAGCCTTCCACCACGGTGCCGAGCACCGTAAACGGCTCGGCGTCGTTGCGCGGATTGTCGGCGAGGTTCACGTAGATCTGCGTATTGCGGGTGTTCTCGCGACCCGGACTCTCGTACGAAAAGGCGAATGTGCCGCGTGTGTTTCGCGAGCGGGGCGGGTCGTCGCGCAGATAGCGACCCTTCCACGCGGCGTTCACCGCCGAGTCGCCGTGCAGTCCCCACTGCGCGATGTAGGCGGCGCGCACGCGGTGGAAGCGGGTGTCGGTGAAGTAGCCGATCCGCGCGAGATTGTAGAGCCGGTCGGCGCCGAGCGGTCCCCAGTCGCGATGCAGTTCGAGCACGAACACGCCTTTGGATGTCTCGAAGCGGAGACGGGAGATCGGTGGGGCCGGGCGTGTGAACTCGGCGTTGGCGGGGTCGAGCAACAGTGCGCGGGCGGCGACCGGTGACGGCGCGGTGGCTGCTATGTCGGCGGACGGCGCGCGATGGCAGGCGCCGAGCGCGACGAAGGCAGCGAGGATCGCAAGCGTGCGGCGGAGGAGATGGGATTCGCGGGGAGTCGGCATGCCGAGATGGTAGTGCGCGTGAGGGCAGGGCGTGAGGGCAGGGCGTGAGGGTAGGGCAGCTCGCGTCGCGAATCCTGCGTGCCCTGATCCCGTAGTATGGCGCATGCCCACCGAAGAGTCCCTCCGACCGCTCGACGCGTTGAACGCGCGCGTGATGCAGCACCCCGCCGCCGCGCGCTTGACGCTGATGAGTCGCATTCTGCTGGCGGTGGCGTTCATTCCCACCGGCAGCGTGAAGCTGATGGGCGAACGGTTCACCTCATTGGGCGTGAACACGTCCGTTGGAGCGTTCTTCGAAGCGATGTATCAGACCGGCGCCTATTGGCGGTTTCTCGGGCTGTCGCAGGTGGTCGCTGGTTTGCTGCTGCTGATTCCGGCGACCGCCTTCTACGGCGCGGTGCTGTTCCTGCCCATTCTGGTGAACGTCGTGGTGATCACCCTCGCCATCGAGTTCAAGGGGACGCCGATGGTCACACTTCCCATGCTGCTGGCGAACCTGTGGCTGCTGGCCTGGGACTGGCCGCGGTGGCGCGCGGTGCTGATCACGGAGAAGTCGCGGCCGGTCGTGCGCACCTGGTCGCGCCTGGAGCGGGCCGGCTGGCTGCTCGGTGCGGCAAGTGTGGCAGCGTTCCTCTTCGCGATTCGCGGGGCGGCGCTGAAGGGGACGGCGGGGGCGCTGGTGGGACTCGGGGTGATCGGTGGGCTGATGGTGGTGACGGCGTGGGTGCGGGGGGCGCGGGGGCGGTAGGAATGAAATCGCTTGACTGACGTGGACCTGTCAGGAATTCTGTGTATGAGTCGTGAGCATCGGGTCACGACGTCGCCACGAGTCGGTCGCCGAAGAGGAGCTTGAGATGTGGGAAGGCCGCGCGCCAGTACTTGTCGGGCTTGGCCTTCCACTTCTTGCCGATGTTGCGCAGCGCGAGATAGAGCAGCTTGCCGGCCGCTTCATCACTCGGGAAGTGGCCGCGGGTCTTGATCACTTTGCGAATCTGCATGTTCAGGCTCTCGATCGCATTCGTGGTGTAGAGCACGCGGCGGATTTCCAGTGGGTAGGCGAGGGCCGGCGCGATGCGCTCCCAGTGCCGCTCCCAGATGGCGACGATCGCTGCGTGGCGCTGCCCAAGCGGACTCTCCGCAAAGCGCTGCAAGGCGAGACGCCCAGCCGCCTCGGTGGGCGCGTGGTAGATCGTCCGCAGCGCCGCCGCGACGAGCTTCCGCTCGGTCCACGACACGTAGTGGAGGCTTTGACGCACGAGATGCACGATGCACTGATGAATCACCGTGTGCGGAAACACCGTCTGCAGCGCGTCTGGGAGCCCCGTCAGGCCATCGATCAGCGCGATCAGGATATCGGCCACGCCACGGCCCTGCAGCTCGCGAAACACGCGGTGCCAGAAGGCGGCGCCCTCGGTTTGCGCGATCCAAAAGCCGAGCACTTCCTTCGTGCCATCCAGCTGCACGCCGAGCGCGAGATACACCGCCTTGTTTTGCACGACGCCTTCGTCGCGGATCTTCACGCGCAGCGCATCGAAGGCGACGGCCACGTACGTCGACTCGAGCGGCCGCTGCTGCCACGTCTCGACTTCGGCCAGCACCTCGCTCGTGATCGTGCTGATCAAGTCGGGCGAGACCGGGATCTGATAGCGCTCCTCGAGAAACGCCTGGAGCTCGCGCGTGCTCAAGCCGCGCGCGTACAGCATCAGCACCGTCTCGTCGAAGCCCGGCAAGCGGCGGGCGCCCTTGGGCACAAACTGGGGCGCAAAACTGCCGTCGCGGTCCCGCGGGATGTCGAGCGCAATCGACCCGCTCTCGGTCAGCAACGACTTCGGGGTAAAGCCATTGCGGGCATTGCCATCCGGCCCGCGCTCCCCGCCCTCGGGATAGCCCAAATGATGCGTGAGCTCAGCCTTGAGCACCCGCTCCGCCATCGCCTTCTGCAACTGCCGCCAGACCAGCTGGACGTCGGCGGAGGTCTGCACCCCCGCCACCAACTGGTCGAGAATCTCGGGCGTCAGCCCTGCGGGCAGCGGCTCCGCCGCCGCCCGTTTCCGTCGAGCCATAACCACCTCCGTCCTACAAGGTTATGACTCATACACAGAATTTCCGACAGGCCCACTGACGCGCCCCTACTGCGTCACGCCCATCAGATACTTCGCGTACCACCCCACATACCGGTCATACCGGTCCTTCACGAAGCTCGGCCGCGAGATGCCGTGGAATTGCCCGGGGTACACGATCATCTGGCTCGGCACACCCAGTGACTTGAGCGCCTGATACATCTGCTCACCGCCGGCGATGGGGACGTTGAAGTCCTTCTCGCCGCCCAGGAACATCGTGGGTGTCGTGATGCGGTCCGCATGCCAGAAGGGATACGACAGCTTCTCCCACAACTTCGGATTCTTCCACGGCGCGCCAAGTTCGTTTTCGTACTGATAGATGTACTGGTCGCTGCCGTACATGGTGGTCTGCAACGCGCTGCCGGCGCCGCTGGTGGCGGCCTTGAAGCGCGTGGTGGTGGCGATGGTGTAGTCGGTGAGGATGCCGCCGTAGCTCCAGCCGCCAATCCCCATGCGCGTGGTGTCGACCACGCCCATGCCGATCACATGATCGACACCGGCCATCAAGTCCTGCACTTCCTTGTTGCCCCAGTCGGCGAAGATGGCCTTCTTCCACGCCTGCCCACGTCCCGAGCTACCGCGATAGTTCACCGCCAGCACGAGGTAGCCGTTCGCCGCGAACAGTTCACGCTCGAACGAGAACGCGTGCTGGTCCTGTCCGTTCGGGCCGCCGTGAATGCGCAGCATGAGCGGATACTTCTTGCTCGCATCGAACCCGGCCGGCTTCACCAGCAACGCGCCCACGGTGAGCCCGTCCTTGTTCTTGAATTGCACATCTTCGGTGGTGCCCAGCGCCAGTGCGGTAAAAATCGAATCGTTCACGTGCGTGAGCGCGCGCAGCGCACCGTTCTCAAAGGCGAACACCTCGCCCGAACGCGTGGCGGTGGCGGTGTTCACCACGACGCGGCCGGTCGTGGATGCATCATACGACGTCACGGCGCGCCGTCCGTCGAGCACGCGCGTCACGGTGCCGCCACTCACCGGCACGGAGGCGAGATGCACCGCGCGGTCGTCGCCCAGTAGGAAGCGCAATAATTTGCCGTCGCCACTCCACGACAGTCCGTTCACATCGCGATCGAGCGACGCGGCGATCAGTCGCGCCGTTCCACCGGCACTCGGCACCACGGCAATCGTATTCTGCGTGTACGCCGACAGCTGCGGCTCGCTGCCCTGGAGATACGCGATGAACTGTCCATCGGGACTCCAGACCGGATTGGCATCAGGGCCGCTCCACGTGGTGAGCTTGAGCGGCGTCGCACCGGCCACGGCGTCGACGACGTAGATGTCGGCGTTGTTCGTGCGATCGGGATCGGTGCCGCTGCGCTCGCTCACGAACACCAGCCGCTTACCATCGGGCGACCACCGTACCGACTGGTCGTCGAAGTCGCCGGTCGTGATCTGCACCGCCTTCTTGGTAGTGACATCCACGATGTACACATGATCGCGCAGGCGGTCGAGATATCCGGTGTTATCGCGCTTGAAGGCGTATCGATCGAGCACGATCGGCTTCGGATTCTTCGTCTTCAGTGAATCGGGCTTGGCGTCTTCGGGATCGGGATCGTGCGATACCACCGCGAGCCGCGAACCGTCGGGTGACCACTCGTACTCGCCCACTCCGCCTTTGAGATCGGTGAGGCGCACGGCGTCACCGCCGGAGCGGTCGAGTAACCACACCTGACCGCCTTTCGACTCGTAGCGACCGGAGACGAAGCTCAGATAGCGATTGTCCGGGCTCCATCGCGGATTGCTTTCGCCTTCTGGAGAGCTGGTCATACGGATGGTGCGAGTGCCTTCGTAGTTCACCATCCACACATCGCTGTCGCTCTTGTCCTTGGCCGAGTCGACGGTGGTGACGGTGTACGCGATCCAGGCGCCATCGGGGGAGATGCGAGCGGCGCCGACATCGCGCAGGCGGTAGATGTCGGCGCTGCGGAGCGGGCGAGGGGACTGCGCGGAGGCAGTGGTGGCCGCAAGAACGGCGAGGAGAAGCGCAAAACGCATCGCGAAAGTGCACCGGTTTCGGAGTGGAACTACGACGAAGCAAAGCGGCTGTGGGCTCTCGAGGCTTGGGGCTTTCTGCTATCGGCTGTCTGCCATGAGCCGTGGGCCATGGGCAATCCGCCTGACGCACTTGATCCGGCGCTGTGCTGCCCAAGGCCCACGGCTCATGGCCCACGGCAGATAGCCGTCAGCTTGTCAGCCCCAAGCCTCGAGAGCCGAGAGCCGAGAGCCGAGAGCCCACGGCCCTAAGTAGCCTTCACCACCCTCGGCGCATACAACTCCATATCCCGTCCCAGCAGCAGTGTCGCCATCACCAGCGTCGCACTGATCCAGAACGGGCTCTGCATCCCGAACGTATCGAACGCAAACCCGAGCAGAATCGGGAATCCGACCCGCGTGATCCCGCCGTACGTCTGCTGCACGCCCATGTACAAACCGCGCTCCGATCCCGCGACGACGCGCGACAGCATCGCGGTGACACACGGGAACGTGAACGCGGTACCCAGCGGCAGCATGCCGACGGCCAAGGCCAGCGTGACGTAGTCGCGTGCGAACGAGAGGCCGATCAGTCCGACGGCGAGGAACACCACGCCATACCGGCTCAAGCGTGCTTCGCCGAAGTGGTCGACGATCTTGCCCAGGAATAGCGCGCGCACCACGACGCTCAACACGCCGATGTACATGAAGAAGTAGCCGATCGTATCGGCCGTGACACCGAAGCGCGCGGCGAGGAAGAGCGCGAGAATGGCGGTCGTGCCCTGAAAGGCGCCGATCGCGATGGCGTAGATCAGCACTAGCCGCGAGGCCGGTTCGCTGGGGTGCGTGATCACACGCAGCACGGCTTCACGCGAGCCTTTGCGGATAGGCTTCGAGCCGTCGGCGTTGAGAGCCGCCGGCTTCCGGACTTCGGTGAGGTACTTCGACGCGAAGACGATGTTGATGAGGCACAAGCCCGCCGCCATGAGTCCCGGCGTGTGCGGGCCCCAGTGCTGCACCCAGCTACCGATCACCGGGCCCAGTGCGACACCGGCGTTCGTGGCGGCCGAGAGCCAGCCGAGGCTCTTCGCACGATCTTCCGGACGCGTGGCATCGGCCACGTACGCCTGAATCACACTCACCGTGCCACCGCCCGCGCCCTGGACGATGCGCGACAACAGCAGCAGCCACAGCGAGTCGGCATAGGCGAATACCGCGTACGCGACGGCGCTCGACGCGAGTCCCACGATCAGCGCCGGACGGCGACCATGCTTGTCGCTGAAGCGGCCCCACAACGGCGCGCTGAGCAGCTGCGCCACGCTGAACGAACTGACCAGTAGCCCGACAACGAACCCGCCGGCACCGAGGCTCTTCGCATAAAACGGCAGCAACGGCAGAATCATCAACAAGCCGAGCATGTCGATGAACGCCGTCACCATCAACACCGTGAGTTTGCCGAACGCGGTCTTGCCGCCGTCGATCGGATGCTCGTCGGTGTGGGGGGTCGTCACTCTGTTTTTCCGAGCGCGGCAGGTGCGACGCTGCGTCCGACTACACCGGCCAGGGCAACAATCGTTAACACGTAGGGAATCATCTCCACGAACTGACTGGGTATCATCTGCGAGCCCTGCAGCTGAATCTGCAGCGTCTCGGCGCCGGCGAACAGGAGACAAGCCACCGCTACACGCACCGGCTCCCAGCGTCCGAAGATCACCGCGGCCAGCGCAATGAAGCCACGGCCTGCCGTCATGCTATCGGAAAACTGGTGTTGGTCGAGGGCGAGATAGGCACCGCCCAGACTCGCCAACGAGCCGGCGATCAGCAGTCCCTGCAAGCGCAATTTGGTCACCGCCACGCCCAACGTGGCAGCCGCTTCGGGCTTCTCGCCCACGGCGCGCGCACGCAGTCCGAATGGTGTGCGATAGAGCACCCACGCCAGTACGGGGAGTGCGGCGAGCCCCATCCACACCACCGGATTCACGAAGCTCGCGAACATGCCACCAGCACCTTCACCGCCGAAGCCCGGCACGCGCGGCGAGTTGCTGGCACTGTCGAAGATGCGGCGCAGATAGAAGCGCGTGGCCGCCACCACCAACAGGTTGATCGCCACACCGACGACCACCTGATTGGCCTTGTAGCGCAGCGTCGCCACCGCCAGCACGGCCGTGACCATGGCTCCGGCCACCAGCGCGCCTGCCAAGCCGGCCCACGGATTGCCGCCGTAGTAGCTCCCGAGAGCCGCGCCGAACGCACCGGCCAGCATCATCCCTTCGAGACCGAGCGCGATGATGCCTACGCGCTCCGACATCACACCGCCGGCCGCTGCCAGCAGATACGGAATCGCAATGCGAATGGTCTGCAGCAGGAAGGTGAGCAGAATCATGACACCCCTTTCCGCGCATCGCGGTAGAACGCGGCGGTCACGTTGGCCGCCGCCGCACGCAGTTGCTTCTGCACTTCCGGCACCGCCGTCGCGACGGCGAGAATTACCACCGCCGTGAGAATGTCGGTGAGCTGCTTCGGCACGATGGCATTCACGGCGAGCCCGCCCTGCGATAGCGTGGCGAACAGCAGCGCGGCACCGAGAATGCCGAAGGGATGATTGCGCCCCACCAAGGCGACTGCAATGCCGAGGAAGCCCGCACCGCCAGCGAAGCCTTCCTCGTAATAGCCCTTGTAGCCGAGCACGAAGTTCATGCCGCCCAATCCGGCGAGGGCGCCCGATAGGCACATCGTGACCAGCAGCACGCGCGGCACGCGCACGCCGCCGTATTCGGCGGCATCGGGCTGCAAGCCCACCGCGCGCAGCTCATAGCCGGCCCGCGTGCGGAACAGGTACCACCAGCTCGCCACAGCGGCGAGCACGGCGAACACGATCGTAAAGTTCGCGGCACTGCCGCGGAACGCCGCGAAGCTGTCGGCGAATCGCGGCATCATGCCAGCCACGATCGGCGGCGTATGCAACGTTTCCGGCACGTGCAGCTTGGATGACACGATCCAGTTCAGGAACGCCAGCGCGATGAAGTTGAGCATGATCGTCACGATCACTTCGCTGGCACCGAACTTCGCGCGCAGCGCACCCGGCACAGCGCCGACTCCGGCGCCCACCAGCATGGCGGCCAGCAAGCAGAGCGGCACGGCCACCAGCGCGGGAGTGCCCGCCGGCAGCAGCATGCCCAGCAGTGCCGCCCCGAATCCACCGGCGGCGAGCTGTCCTTCGGCGCCGACGTTGAACAACCCCGCGCGCCCCGCCAAGGCGAACGCGAGACCGGTGCAGGCGAGCGTCGTGGTCTTGTACAGCACCTGCCCGATGCCGTAGGCGTTGCCCCACGTGCCTTCGACCAGCAACCGGAACACGGTACTCGGCGCTTCACCAAAGCTGAGGATGAGCAGGTCGCCCACCACCGCCGCAATAGCCAGTGCCACCAACGGCGGCAGAAAACCACCCGCCAGCCCAATACCTGCGCGCGCCGGCATCTCCGCCATCGCGCGCACTTCGCCGGTGCTCTGCATGTCCCGCTGTTGTTCGCGCGGCGGCGTTGCCGGTCCGGTACTCATACCGCCGCTCCCGTCATGTAAGGACCCAGCTGTTCGGCCGTGCACTGCGCGGCCGGCAACACGGTCACGAACCGTCCCCCGTACATCACCGCAATGCGATCGGACAGCGCGAGCACTTCCGGTAGATCGGCGCTCACCAGCAAGATGCCCTTGCCGGCATCGCGCGCCGCGCGCAGCTGCGCATGAATGAATTCGATCGCACCCACGTCGACGCCACGCGTGGGCTGCGCCGCGAGCAACACGCTGAACTCGCGGCCCATCTCTCGCGCGATCACGATCTTCTGCTGATTGCCGCCAGACAACGCGCGCGCCGGCAACGATGGCATCGCCGGACGGATGTCGAACCGCTGCACCTGTTCGGCGGCGTTCGTGTCAATCCGCGCCGTGTCGAGGGCGCCGAACGATCCAAAATGGTGCTGACGACCGAGAATGAGATTCTCGGCGATGCTGTAGTCGAGAATCAGACCGCGGCGATGCCGGTCTTCGGGAATGTGCGACAGGCCGAGATCGGCCCGCTCGCGCACCGAGCGCGTGCCGAAATCATGTGACGCGAGCTGTACGCGCCCCGATTGCACGTGGCGCAGTCCGGCGATCGCTTCGAGCAGCTCCGTCTGGCCGTTGCCTTCCACGCCGGCGATGCCGAGAATTTCGCCGGGGCGGATCTCGAAACTGAGTTCGTTCACCGCGCGCGTACCGCGGTCCGACATCACCGACACATTCGTCACGCGAAGCACCGGCGCGGCCGATGATTCGACGGATGCGGGTGCGACCCACGAGTCGGCGTCGCCCTGCGCGTCGAGATGCAACTGCACATCGCGGCCCACCATCGCGCGCGCAATGTCGCGTGGCGTCGTGCCTTCGGTCGCGAAGCGTGACATCGTCATGCCGCCACGCATCACGGTGATCGAGTCGGACACCGCGATCACTTCGTCCAGTTTGTGCGTGATCAGCACCACCGTACCACCGTCGGCCTTGAGCGCGCGAAGCACCGTCCACAGGTCGCGCACTTCGGGCGGCGACAGCACCGCCGTGGGTTCGTCGAGAATGAGAATCTTCGCGCCGCGATACAGCGCTTTCAGAATCTCGACGCGTTGCGCTTCACCGACCGACAGATCGGCCACCTTCGCTTTCGCGTCGACGTGCAGACCACACTTCTTGCACAGCGATTCCACCTCGATGACCGCACGATGCAGATCCACCTGCATCCCTTTGCGCGGCTCCATGCCCAGAATCACGTTCTCGGCCACAGTAAGCGTCGGCACGAGCATGAAGTGCTGATGCACCATGCCGACGCCCGCGGCGATCGCGTCCTGCGTCTTCCAGCCCGTGACATCCCTGCCGTCTACGAGCACGGCGCCAGCATCGGGTGCGTACATGCCAGCCAGTACGCGCATCAGTGTGCTTTTGCCCGCGCCATTCTCGCCGACGAGGGCGTGAATCTCGCCCTTCGCGACGTCGAGGAACGCATCACGGTTGGCGACCACGGCGCCGAATGTCTTTACGACGCCCGTCATGCGAATGGCCATCGTGTCCGATGCACTCATGGTCATTTCGTGCCCGGTCGCGTGCTTGGCACCTTGATGCGCCCGGCCACGATGTCGGCGGTGAGCGCATCGAGTGTCGCCCGCACGGCGTCGGGAATCAGCATCTTGTTGTTAGCGTCGTACACGTAGCCGACGCCGTTTTCGGCGAGACCGAACTGCTGAATGCCGCCCTTGAAGGTGCCGTCCTTCACCGCCTTGGCTGCCTGGAAGACGGATTCGTCGATTCCCTTCACCATCGACGTGAGCACGTGGCCGGGCGCTTCGCTGTACTGATCGGCATCGACGCCGATGCCGAACTTGCCAGTAGTGCGCGCGGCTTCGAACACACCGAGTCCGGTGGAGCCCGAGGCGTGGAAGATCACGTTCACGCCCTGGTTGTACATCGCCAGCGCCATCTCCTTGCCGCGTCCCGGATTGCGAAAGGCTTCCGGCGTGACGCCGGCGTAGTTCACGATCACCTCGCAGTCGGGGCAGACGTGCTGCACACCGGCCCGGTAGCCCGCTTCGAACTTGTGAATGAGCGCGATGTCCATGCCGCCGACAAAGCCCACTTTCTTGGATTTGCCGACGAGTGCCGCGAGGGCACCGACCAGGAACGAGCCTTGTTCCTCGCGGAACTTGAGCGCCACGAGGTTGGGCGGCATGGGCAGCGGGTTGCCCACGCTGTCGGTGGCCACGGCGTAGTCGACGTCAGCGAATTTGACGTTCGGATACTCCTTGGCCAGTACGTTGATGTCGTCGGTGAAGATGAACCCGACGGCCACCACGAGATCCATCCCTTCGGCGGCCAACAGTCGCAGGCCGGCTTCGCGATCGGAGCCTTCGCCCGGCTCGATGTAGCGCACGCGCGCGCCCAACGCCTTGGCGGCACGGAGGCCACCCAGGTACGCGCCGTCGTTGAACGACTTGTCGCCGCGACCGCCGACGTCGAAGACGATCCCGACATCGAGACCTTCGGAGGTGTCGGCGACCGTCGCCCCGGCGGGGTGGACGGTCAGGAGGACGACGTGGGCGAGGAGGAGCGCCCCGATGAGGTAAAGGGTCCGGCGCATGGTCCGGAAGCTTCGCCGGATGGCGCCGCTGCGGGAAGGGGCAAACGGGCCAATCGGTGCGAACCGCCAACAGCGCTATCGCGTGGCCGGCGCCGCCCGCCAGAGGCCATTCAGCATGTCGCTCGCGAACAAGCCGCTGGCCGACCAGTGAACACCCCACACGTAGACCGGCACCCCGCCGGCGCCGACGTATGAGGCCCGCTCGCGCGACATCTTGGCCAGATCGCACCGTCCGTCGGTCGTCTTCTGCGACGCTGTGCAGGTCGCGAGGTCGCCCCGCACGTCGAGCACCCGCACGCCGCCATTGTAGAAAGCAGCATAGGCGAGGCCCTGCGCCTCGTCGACCGAGAAGTTGTGAGTGCCCGCACCAGCCACGCCGTACACCGCGACTTCGATTGGTGCCGCGAGATTGCTGATATCCACCACGTGCACGTCGCCCACGCTCGACGAGCCGATCGCTCCCGGCCCCTCCTGACCCACCAACAGATACTTCTTGGACGACGTCACGGGATCCTGCACCCACCACACGTTGTGCACCTGGCCGCCCACCGTGCGAGCACGGCCTAGTAAGCGCGGCGCGGCGACCGAGCCGCCCTGCGCGCCGATGTCCCAAATCCCCACGCCGTCATTCCACTCGGCCGTGAAGAGCAGGCCGTCGCGCACGAAGACGTCGTGGATATACGGCGTCCCCATTTGCTGCGACCAGACGGTGCGTGGCGCCGACGGCGTGCTGAGATCGAGCACGACCAATCGTGCTGGTACACCATTCGCCGGATCGATCGAGCAGAAGGCGTAGAGCACGCCGTTCACGCGGGCCAGTTCGGCGGTGTGCACGCCATACTGCAACTCGCCGCCGGTGGTGCGGGTGATGAGCTGAGGAGCGCGCGGATCGGCCATCGAATAGATGGCCACGCCGCCGTTGGGGTTTGACTCGATGGCCACCAGCATGATGCTGCCGTCGTCGCTCACCTGCACGTCGCCGGTGGTGGTGGCGTTGGCCACGATCACGCTGTCCAACAGCCGCGGCTGATTGGCGCTCACGTCCCAGATTTTGACGGCATTGCCGCGTGCCCCGGCCCGCGTGCCCCATGTGGTCGTGTACGCCGTGGTGCCGCGCACCCACACTTCGGCACTGTATCGCTCGGGCGCCGTGCCCTGGCCGAGATGGGTGAGAACCACCGGCCCGGTGGGCACGGTGGCGACGGTATCGCGGGGCGGCGTCAGCTGCGTCGGTGCGCTCTCGCTGCCGCCGCACGCGGTCAACACCAGCGCGGTGATTGTGGTCGCCAGCGCCGATCGGATCACGTGAAGCGGGGGGGTGCTCGTCATGTGGGATGCGTGTGGGCGGGAGAAGAACCGGTCGGGAAAACGTAGCGCCCCATGCGACGACGCATGGTCCCCGCGTGTACCCGTGCCCCGATAGAAAGCGACCACTGGGTATCGGATCCATAGAACTCCGCTGGCACGAACACGGCGGGGGTGCGCTGCGCACGGGCATGGGCGCGCGCGACCTCGACGAACGGCGTGAGGTGCGTACCGCGCAGGCGCGGGATGCCCGTGCCCGGCGCCGCGAGTTGCACGGTGCCGATCGACCAGCGGGTGATGCCAACCAGCTGAAAGTCAACGTGGCCGTTGGGCGTACGGAAGAGATCGAGCAGTCGCTCACTTTCCGGACGATCCGTGTTCTCGGCGCGCGCCGACAGCGCCCAGCCGCGATGCACAATGCTCGACTCCACCAACACGCTCGCGAAGCGGAACACGCGTTGCGTGCCGAGCGATTCGTCGGTGCGGGCGATTTCGAGGAGGGCGTAGCGCTTGGCGGGTACGTCATATCGCAGTGAGGAGCTCAGCTGCCGGTGATCGAAGGCACCGCCCTGCGTGAGGCCGGGGCTCCGCACGAACGCCGAGCTGACCCCGGCCTCGAGGGAGGGCAGCGGGGAGACGGTCAGGCGCGTGCTGCGCGAATCGCCCACGCGTGACCACTGCGGACCGGTAAACGGTCCGACTGGCTCGTCGCCGTTGAACCAACTCTGCTCGAGCGTGATCGCGCGATCACCACGGGCGACCTGCACGGCACCCATCACGAGCACGCGCTCGATGATCTGGGCGTGATGGTGATTGACCGGATACTTCACGAACGGCCGCATCATCGGGTCGTCGGTGCCGTACGGCGTGAAGCCTTTGCCGCCGGCTAGCGTGGCGCGGAATCCGGCGCGCGCGGGTGTGGCCACGGCCAGCATGGCTTCGTGCACCAGCGTGTGGGGATGGCGACGGTCGGCGTACCCCTCACCGTACATGCCGGCATTGAGCTCCCCGCGGCGGAGCGTGTACCCCTCGAAGTTGAGCGTGCCAGTGAAGCGCAGCGCGCCCCACGCCGCGTCGCCCATGACATTGGGCTGCGTGAGGTAGCCTTCGGTGTAGCGACGCCCAAGCAGGGCCGGGTTGGCCGTGGTAAGCAGTCCCGTGGCCATCGTACCAAGGTGATACCGGGCCGAGTCGGCGGCGGGATCGTGCGGCATATGCTGCGCCCTGCTGACCGCGGGAACGAGCGCGGCAAGCAGGGCGGTAACACGAGACAGCGCGCGCACAGTCATTGGAGCGGTCGGCATACCGAAGTCTGTCGCTGTCCTACCGGATCGCGCGAGCCTCCCGCGCGATCCGTCTGTGATCTGCGATCCTTACGCGCGGTTGCGGCGACGAGCTACACCGGCCATCACCAGTCCGCCGGCCGCCATCAGCGCAAACGTGCTCGGCTCCGGCACGCTGGTGCTCGGCATCGCGTTCGCGCTGAACGTGAAGTCGTCCACCACGAAGTTGAACGTCTGGTCGTTGCCGCCAATGGTGACGCTGGCGATGTCCTGGTTCGCGCTGGAGAAGCCGAAGAACTGCAGGCCGTTCTCGTTATTGATGCCGAGCTGGTTGCTGGTCGAACCATTCCGGAAGGCGATGATCACGTCGAAGCGGCTGCCCATCAGGTTGTTCGTGAGGAAGCCGAAGCCCTTCACCGCACCGTTGAAGGTCGCGGTGAGCGGTCCGACCGTGCCGTAGTTGTTGAAGATGCCATCAAGGAACCCTCCTTCGAAGCCGCCACCGCCATCGATCAGCAACGGGCCGCTCGACACGGAGTAGGTCACGCCGGCCTTGATGTTCCCGGGCAGTACTTGGGCCCACGTGCCCTCGTTATACGAACTCGTCGAGTTCAGCGTGGAGCCAAGGGGGAAGGCGGCGTTGTCGAGGAAATTCTCCGTGGTCACAGCGCCGACGGCATTCACGAAGGCCGTTCGGTCCGACCAGGTGGTGACCTGCGCCTGCGCGCGGGTGGCCACGGTGGACAGCGCGGCGAGCAGCGCGAACGGAACGGCAAGGGCGCGGGTGGAACGGATCACGAAGCCTCTGAAGCGATGGGGATGCGATTGAGCGACACCCATCGGTAGGGCAAGAACGTGCCCGAAATAGCTGAGCTTGGCTGATTTTCATTAACTGCCTGTCATCTCACGGCTTATGCCACATTCGTGAAAATTGTGACCTTATTCCGCATCAGTAATGTGTGGTGTGGGGGCATAAACTGTGGTTCATGCCCCCCACACCATCCATCGCGCGACTTACTTGAGCGCCTTGTACCGGTAGCTCATGATGCCGGTGCCCGTCACCTTCAGCGTCACCGACTTCGTCTCACCCTTCTTGATCGGGCCGGCCGCTTCCGTCGCCGTGGCAACCACCGCGCCGGCCTGATCCAGGAACTCGGCGGTCACCGAGTACTGACCGTCCTTCGCCGCCACCTGCTCGAGGCTGAGCACCAGCGTCGCGACATCCTTGCGACGATCGAAGCTCGTGACGTCGACCTTCACCGGCAGCGCCTCGGCATACGTCTGGTACTTCACCAGCGAATCGGTCCACGCTTTCACTTCCACCGGCTTCTTTGCCGTCTGCGCCGCCTTGGCGAGCCCCTGCGACGCATAGGCGAAGAGCATCCAGCCGTCGAAGTTGTTCGGGTCGAGTTCGACCAGCTTGCGCGCCGGCTCGAACATCAGGGTGAACTGGTCCTTCGAATAGTGCGCCGCCGCCACGTTGCGCTGGGCATCACGGTTGAACGGGTTCTTCTTCGTGGACGCCTGGAACAGCTTGAGCGCGTCGTCCGACTTGTTGGCGCGCGTCGCGATCACACCGGCCGTGGCCAGCGCGATGTCGGTGGCCGACGCCTGTGTGAGCAGCGGCGTGTACACCGTAGGAATCAGCGCCGTGTCCTTCGCCACCGTGAGCGCATCCGCCCATGAGAGCAGGAGATTCGGGGCATCCGGGCTGTCCGGCGTCATCGTCATCAACGCCTTGAAGCCCTCGGCGGCTTCACGCGCCGCCGCCTGCTGCTCGGCGCCCGTCTTCGACTGGGCGTCTTCCAGCTGGCTCATCGCTGCGTAGTACATGCTGCTGGCCTTCAAGTCGCGATACGTCGTGTCGTCGGCCGCATACTTGACCACATGCTTCCAGTGCATGATCGCGTTCGCGCGGTTGTTGCGCGCGTTCGCGACGTTGGCGAGCACGTAGTGCGGGTACGGGTTGGTGGCCGCCATCATCATCGAGCGCTTGGCGAAGTATTCGGCCGAGTCGAGCTTGCCGCCGTTCGACGCATCAAGCGCGGACTTGGTCGCGGCCAGCCACACTTCGTTCATGCGCATGGCGGTGATGTCGGCCTCGCACGTCGGCACCGCGGCCACGATCGCCTTGTAGGCGACGTCCATGTTCACGATGATGTCGTACGGCTCGGTGGGATTCGTGATGAATCCGAGTTCGCTGCGGGCCGGTGCGTCCGTGATGCCGGGCTCGACGCCCCACATGGTCAGCGCCTGCACGAGCGTGAGGTTGTAACCGCCCGGATTCTTCGCGAAGCGCTCGGGCTTCGTGTCGAGTTCCTTGATGATGTCGCGGAGCACCTTCTTCCGGGCATCCGGCGTCGCGGCACTACGGGCACCCTGGAACTTGAGCGACATCAGCGCCAGTTCCTTAGGGGTGTTCTGGTCGATGCTGCACTGCGGTGCCACGCCACCACCGGGCTGGGCCGTGAGCGCAGAAGGCACGAGAGCTACTCCGGACAGCGACACCACGGTCGCAACGCCGGCCATGAACGTCAAACGCATGACGTCTCCAAAGCGAAAAAGAGCGGGAGAATGGGCCAGCAAGCCGGCCAGGGGTTCTGTTGGGGTCCCAGTGTCCTAAGTTGAAACTACTATGACTGACCGGATCCGCACGCGGTTCCTTGTTATTGGCAGTGGAGTCGCAGGACTTCATGCTGCCTGGCGCGCCTCGGCTCACGGACCGGTGACGGTCCTCACGAAGCGCACCCTCTTCGATTCCGCGACGGCGTATGCCCAGGGGGGCATCGCGGCCGCCTTAGGCGCTGGAGACTCGCCCGACCTGCACCGACAGGATACGCTCGCCGCGGGAGCAGCGCTGTGCGACGCGGAAGCCGTACAGGTATTGGTTGAGGAAGGACCGGCCCGTGTGCGCGAACTGCAGGCGGCCGGCGCCCGCTTCGACCTCGACCCCGATGGCGATTTCAAGCTCGGAAAAGAGGCGGCGCACTCACGGCATCGCATTGTGCATGCCCAAGGCGACCAAACCGGGGCCGAAGTGGCCCGGACGCTGGTGGCCAAGGTGCGTGAGTCACCGAATATCCAAGTGGTCGAGATGGCGCGCGTGCTCGACCTGCTGCTCCTCGAGGATGAAGACGGGGTCCAGTGTGCCGGCGTTCGCGCCAGCATTGCCGGACGCGCCGTGGAAATCGTCGCCGACGCCACGGTGCTCGCGACCGGCGGGTGCGGACAGATCTATCGGTACACCACGAACCCGCAGGTGGCCACCGGCGACGGCTTCGCCATCGCGCATCGCGCCGGCGCCCGGCTGGCCGACATGGAATTCGTGCAGTTCCATCCCACCGCGCTCGATACGCCGGAGAATCCGCTCGCCCTGATTTCGGAAGCGGTGCGTGGCGAAGGCGCCATCCTGCTGAACGGACGCGGTCAGCGCTTCATGCCCAAGCGTCATCGGTTGGCTGAACTTGCCCCGCGCGATGTCGTGGCCCGCGAGATCTTCCGTGAGCAGCAGCAGTATGGCACGGTGTTCCTCGATGCCACGAAGCTCGGCGCCGAGTTTGCGACGCGCTTTCCGGGCATCCTCGCGATCTGCCGTGCCCGCGGCATCGATCCGGTGCACGAGCCCATCCCGGTCACGCCAGCGGCTCATTACATGATGGGCGGGGTCATGACCGACCTCGCCGGCCGCTCCAGCATCGCGCGCCTGTATGCCGTGGGCGAAGTGGCCCGCACCGGCGTGCATGGCGCCAACCGTCTCGCCTCCAACTCGCTGTTGGAAGGGCTGGTGTTCGCTGAGCGCGTCGCCCGCGACATGGTGGAGACACCGACCGACTTGCCCGTGCCCGAGACCACCGATTGGGAAGTGCCGTCGCTCGACGATCGCGGCGCCGCGCAGGTGGCCGCCGACGAGATCCGCGAACTCATGTGGACCTATGCGTCGATCGCCCGCACCGCGCCCGGCTTGCGCCGCTGTCTGGCCGCCTTGCAGCAGATCGGCGAGCGACTGCCGCCCGGCGCCACGGAAGAGCGGAATCTGCACACCACCGCCACGCTCGTGACGGAAGCGTCGCTCATGCGCAAGGAGTCGCGTGGAGGGCACTTCCGGAGCGATTTTCCGAAGACCCGCCGGAAATGGCAGGACCGACATATCACATGGTAAAAGCAATCCGATGACGATTTTAGAGGCCCACTACGATCCCGTCCTCGCCGAAGAAATCCGCGCCCTCGCCAAGGAGCGGAATGCGGTGATTCTCGCCCACAACTACGAGCGCCCGGAAATTCAGGACGTCGCCGATTTCGTGGGGGACTCGCTGGGGTTGTCGCGCGAGGCCGCGAAGACGGAAGCCGAGGTGATCGTATTCTGCGGCGTGCACTTCATGGCCGAAACGGCGGCGATTCTCTCGCCGCAGAAAACGGTGTTGCTCCCCGACCTCGCGGCCGGTTGCTCGCTGGCCAGCACGATCAACGCCGAACAGTTGCGGTCGTGGAAGGCGCAGCATCCCGGGGCGGTCGTCGTGGCCTACGTGAACACGACTGCCGAAGTGAAGGCCGAGAGCGACTACTGCTGCACGTCGGGCAACGCGGTCGAAGTCGTGAACGCGATTCCAGCCGACAAGGAGATCCTGTTTCTCCCCGACATGTTCCTCGGCGCGCATGTACGCCGCGAATCACGTCGCGAGAACATCCACGTGTGGCTTGGCGAATGTCACGTGCACGCCGGTATCGATCCCGAGCACATCTCGAACATGCGCGCGAAGCACCCGGGCGCCGAGTTCCTGATTCATCCGGAGTGCGGCTGTGCGACGCCAGTGGTGGAAGCCATCAGCGCCGGCGCCATTGATGCCGACAACGTGCACATTCTCTCCACCGAGGGAATGATCAAGCGTCCGAGCCAGACCGATCAGGACACGTTCATCGTGGCCACCGAGATCGGCATTCTGCACCGGCTGCGTCGCGCCAATCCAACCAAGCACTTCATTGCCGCGAACGATCGCGCGCAATGCGCGTATATGAAGGTGACGACGCTGCCGAAGGTGCGCGATGCGCTTCTGCACATGCAGCATCGAATCACAGTGCCCGACGACATCGCGGCCCGCGCGCGCATTTCCATCGAGCGCATGGTCTCGATCGGCGGCAATTCCGGCGTGAGTCCCTTTGGCCCCGAGGATCCCGGCGAATGAGTGCCTTCCACCCGCCCCTGCGTCCCACACCGTCAGGCGGAACCCCCGCGATGACGCCCCGGACGATTACGCCGCTCGGCAGCCGCGCGGTGCAAGTGTCGCCGCTGGCGTTTCCGCTGTCCGATGCGGAGCTGACGGCGCAGGTTCGGGTGGCACTGCAGGAAGATCAGGCATTCAACGACGTGTCCACGCTGGCGACCGTCGTCAGCAGCCGTCATGTGCGCAGCGCGATCGTGGCGCGACGTGACGGCGTGATCGCCGGCATCCCGCTGGCCGTCGAAGCGTTTCGTCAGCTCGACAGCGCGGTCACGATTCGCGTGGAGACGGAAGACGGCACGCGCGTGAAGGCCGGCGATCTGATCATGCACATCAGCGGACATGCGCGCGGCATGCTGTCGGCGGAGCGCACGGCGCTCAACTATCTGCAGCATCTATCCGGGATCGCCACGCTCACCTGTCGGTTCGTCGACGCGGTCGCCGGCACATCGGTGCAGATCCTCGACACGCGCAAGACCACGCCGGGGTGGCGCACGCTCGAGAAGTACGCGGTGCGTGCCGGTGGTGGTATGAATCATCGCATGGATCTGCGCAGCGGTGTGCTGATCAAGGACAACCATCTCGCCGCGATCGGTGGCGACATCGCGATGGCGGTGACGCGCGCCCGTGGGTTGGCGATGAGCGGTACGGCGATCGAAGTCGAGTGCGACACGTTGGAACAGGTCGACGCGGCCATCGCCGCCGGCGCCGATTGGGTGTTGCTCGACAACATGTCGCTCGACCAGCTGCGCGAGGCCGTGGAACGCTGCCGCGGCAAGGTGATCACCGAAGCGTCTGGTGGCGTCACGCTCGAAACCGTGCGTCGCATCGCGGAAACGGGAGTGGACCGCATCTCCGTCGGCGCGCTCACGCATTCCGCACCGGCCCTCGATCTCGGTCTCGATTTCGACGGTTTATAAGTTTTCCGGAAGAGCTCTCCCCATGCCCGTTCGCCTCCCGCCGCTCACCGATCGCGCCTCCCGCATCCTGCTGGAGGGACTCGTCGATTATGCCGGACTGTTTGCGCCGGCGTCGCTCGCTATGCCGAACGCCGTGCGCAACTATGCGCACTACCGCGCCGCCGGCTCCGGCTGGATGCTGGGTCGCTTCATCTGTCCTGCGCAGTCGCTCACGCTGTTCTCCGAGAAGGCCGATCCGCTGCTGCCCCGTGATGCGGGGGCGATTCCGTGGCGCCTCTCCGTGACCGCCAGTCCGGATCTCGCCAGCGATCTCGCCGAGATTGCGGCGTTCAACGAACGGCACCGCGTCTGTTTCGACGAGTGCGGCGCCAAGGTCGATGCGTACGAGATCAAAGCGGCGTCGGTTGCTGAGATCGAGCGCATTGCCGCAGCGACGCCGCGCGAGCTGCAGACGTTCATCGAGATCCCACTCGACGGTGAGGTCGATGCGTACGTCGCCGCTATTGCCCGAGTCGGGCGCAACGCCAAAGTGCGCATGGGCGGCACCACCGCCGACATGATGCCGTCGCCCGATGCGGTCGTGCGGTTCTTCACGGCGTGTGCGGCGCACGGCGTCACGGCAAAAGCCACGGCCGGATTACATCATCCGCTGCGCGGGACGTATCGGCTCACCTACGAGCCTGATGCGGCGACTGGTCGCATGTACGGCTATCTGAATGTGGCGCTTGCCGTCGCGCATCTCGACGGTGGTGGCAGCGAGGTCGAGGCCATTCAGCTGCTGGAAGAGGCGGACGCCGGACGTATCGAGTTCAGCGATTTGCACGTGGCATGGCACGGACCCGATCGCACCATCACGTTCACCCGTGATGTACTGCAGCAGATGCGTGAGCATGGATTGGCGAGCTTCGGGTCGTGCTCGTTCACCGAGCCGGTCGACGAATCGCGCGCGCTGGGCTGGCTGTAATGTGAGCCCGCACGGTGCCACCAGCGCCGTGCGGGCTGACACGCTAGAATCACCGCATGTCGATCGATCCAACCAACGACCCCGCGCTCCGCTCCTGGGTGCAGACGGCCAATCTGCGCGGTGCGGATTTCCCGATTCAGAATTTGCCCTTCGGCATTTTTCGTCGGGCGGGCACCCGTGAAGCGCCGCGCGTCGGCGTGGCTATCGGTGCAGCAATCCTCGACGTGGCGGCCTGTCTCGCCGCCGGACTCTTCGATGAGGAGAGCGACGCGCGTCAGGCCGCTTCGGCGTGCGCGATGCCGACGCTCAATGAGCTGATGTCGCGCGGCGCGCCGGCCCGTCGTGCGCTGCGGAATGCCATCTCGGCGCTGCTTGCGGAAACGGCGGCCGTGCATCGCAAGCAGATCGCCGAACACGCGCTGGTACTGCAGCAGGACGCCGAGCTATTCCTGCCGGCGCAAATCGGCGACTACACCGACTTCTATGCGTCGGTGCACCACGCCACCAACGTCGGGTCGATGTTCCGCCCCGACAATCCGCTGCTGCCGAACTACAAGTGGGTGCCCATCGGCTATCACGGGCGCGCCTCCAGCATCGTCGTGTCGGGTACGCCCGTGCGCCGCCCCATGGGTCAGCGCAAAGGCCCCAACGATGACGTGCCGTCGGTAGGTCCGTCGCGACTGCTCGATTACGAACTCGAACTCGCGGCGTTCGTGGGCACCGGCAACGCGCTCGGCGAATCGATCCCGATCGAGCAGGCCAACGATCACCTGTTCGGCCTGTGTTTGCTGAACGATTGGTCGGCCCGCGACATTCAGGCGTGGGAGTACCAGCCGCTGGGCCCGTTCCTCGCCAAGAATTTCGCGAGCACGATCAGTCCGTGGGTCGTCACGCTCGAGGCGCTCGAGCCGTTCCGCATGCCGTTAGCGCCGCGCGCCGACGGCGATCCGGAGCCGCTGCCGTATCTCACCAGCGATGACGACCGCGCGTACGGCGGGTTCGGCATCACGGTGGAAACCTGGCTCCGCACCGCGCGCATGCGTGACGCCGGCGAACCGGCCGTGCGGCTCACGCGGGGACTGGCCACCGATCTGTATTGGTCGATGGCGCAGCTGTTGGTGCATCACGCCAGTAGCGGCTGCAATCTTCGCCCCGGCGATCTGCTGGGCAGCGGCACCATTTCTGGTCCGGCCAAAGAGAGCCGCGGCTGTCTGCTCGAGCTCACCTGGCGCGGGGCCGAGCCGCTCGAGCTCCCCAACGGCGAGACGCGCCGTTTCCTCGAAGACGGGGACCAATTGGAGATCACCGCCTTCGCCGAGCGCGAGGGGGCGGTGCGCATCGGCTTCGGGCGCTGCGTCGGGGCAATCCTACCGGCGAACGCGTCTGATGTCTGACCTGCTTTTCGCCCGTTCGCAGATGGCCATGTCGTTGGCCTTCCACATCATCTTCGCGGTGGTGGGGGTAGGCATGCCTGCGCTCATGGTCATCGCGGAGGGGCGGTATCTCATGTCGAGAGATCCGCTACAGCTCGAACTGGCCAAGCGCTGGGCCAAAGGCACGGCGATTCTGTTTGCCGTCGGAGCCGTGTCGGGGACCGTGCTTTCGTTCGAACTCGGCCTGCTCTGGCCCACGTTCATGGAGCACGCCGGGGCCGTGATCGGGATGCCCTTTTCGCTGGAAGGCTTCGCGTTTTTTACGGAAGCCATCTTCCTCGGCATCTACCTGTACGCGTGGAAGCGTATTCCCCCGCGCGCCCACTTCGCGGCTGGTGTGGTGGTCGCGGTGAGTGGTGCCCTCAGCGGCGCCTTCGTGGTGTGCGCCAATGCCTGGATGAACGCGCCGGCCGGCTTCCGTATGGTGAACGGGCAGGTCACCGATGTCGATCCAGTCGCGGCCATGTTCAATGCCGCCGCGCCGTCGCAGATCGTCCACATGACGCTTGCCTCGTTCGCGGCCACCGGGTTCGCCGTCGCCGGCATCCATGCCTTTGCTCTACGTCGAGGCACACCGCATCGCGCCTTTCATCGCGCCGCGCTGCAGATCGCCTTGTGGGTGGGGCTCCCCGCCGCGCTGGTGCAGCCGCTGTCAGGCGATTGGAGCGCGCGCAGCGTCGCGGAACGGCAGCCGGTGAAGCTGGCCGCCATGGAAGGACATTTGAAAACGGGCCCCGCCGCGTTCGTCATCGGTGGCTGGCCGAATGCCGCAACGCTGGAGCACACCGGCGCGATCGAGATTCCTGGTGCGCTGTCGTTCCTGCTGCACGGCGATCCCAACGCTGTCGTGAAGGGCGTGGACGCGGTGCCTCCCGACGAGCGCCCGCCGCTCGGCATCGTGCATCTCGCCTTTCAGATCATGATCGCCTGCGGCTCGGTGATGGCGGCGCTCTCGGTGTGGGGCGCGTGGCGCTGGTGGCGTCGCAAGCGAGGCAGTGGCAGCGCGCTCCCCGATGATCGCCGGTTCCTCACGGCGGTGGTGTTGGCTGGCCCGCTTGGCTTCATCGCGCTCGAAGCCGGATGGACCGTCACCGAGGTTGGGCGTCAGCCGTGGATCGTGCAGGGCATCATGCGCACCGCCGACGCGGTCACGCCGATGCCCGGGCTCGTGGTGTCGTTTGCGCTGTTCACGGCGCTGTACATCGGTTTGGCGGTCACCGTGGTCTTCTTGCTCTGGCGTCAGATCATCAAGACCGGCGTGTCGCAGACTCCCATGGGCTTTACCAGCGAATTGCCGATTCCGACGCCGGGATCGACCGCGAGCTACCCGACGCCGTGATGTCGGCGGCCGTCGCCACCGAACTCACCTGGACGCTCCCGCACGCGGTAGCCGGAACCATGGTGCTCTCGCTCAATGCGTACGTGCTGCTGGGGGGCGCAGACTTCGGCGGCGGCGTGTGGGATCTCTTCGCGCGCGGCAAGGATCGCGACGCGCAGCGCGTGCTGATCGCCGACGCGATCGGTCCGATCTGGGAAGCCAACCACGTGTGGCTGATTCTCGTGGTCGTGTTGCTCTTTTCCTGTTTTCCCAAGGCGTTCGCGCACCTCGCCACCGAACTGCATATCCCGATTACGGTGATGCTGGTTGGCATCGTGCTGCGCGGGTCCGCGTTCACTTTTCGCACGTACGACAGTAAGCGTGATCATGTGCAGCGCCGATGGGGACGCATCTTCTCAGTCGCAAGCCTGCTCACACCGGTCATTCTCGGCGTCTGTCTGGGCGCTGTCGCCAGCGGCGCGGTGCCGATCCGGTCGATCGATTCGCTGCGCTCTGTCACGTTCGGCGAACGGTTCATCGATCCATGGGCCCGCTCCCCGTTCCCCTGGGCCGTGGGGCTGCTTACGCTGGCGTTGTTCGCGTTTCTTGCCGCGTCGTACCTCACGGTGGAGGCGACCGACGACCGTATGCGCGATCTCTTCAAACGTCGGGCGCAGCAGTCGCAGGTCGCATTACTGGTGCTTGCGGCCACCACGCTGGTGATTGCCCGCGCCGAGAATCCGCTGCTCTTTCAGGGACTCACGAACGGGCGGACGGCGCTCACGATGCACGCGGTGACCGCTGTTGCGGCGGCCACGTCGATGTGGGCGCTCGCCACGCGACGCTTTCAAGTGGCGCGCTTGGCCGCTGCGGCGCAGGCCAGTTTCATCCTCTGGGGGTGGGCGTGGACGCAGTATCCGTGGATGCTGCCCCCGAATCGCACCATCACTGAACTGGCGGCCCCTCGCGTGACATTGCAGTTGACGCTTGGTGCATTGGCGGTGGGCACCATGATTCTCTTGCCGAGTTTTGTGTACTTGTTTCGCATCTTCAAGACCCGCGAAGGCGTCGAGTAGCCCTCGCGTTGTGGTCGGTTGCGACCCAGATTGACGGATGCGCCCTGACCTGATTCGCGTCGTGCTGGTGGATGATCACCAGATCGTCCGCTCCGGACTCAAAGCGGTACTCTCGACCGCGAAGGACATTGCGGTCGTTGGCGAAGGCGGTAGCGGGAAGGATGCGCTCGTCCTTGCGGAACGCCTCGATCCTCACGTGATCGTGATGGATCTCTCCATGCCCGACATGGACGGACTCACGGCCACCCGCGAGTTGCAGAAGGCGAATGCCGTGCGCACGCCGACGCCCGGTGAGCCGATGACGCGCCGGGTGCTCGTCCTCACGATGCACACCGAAGACGAACATCTCGTGGCCCTGCTCGAAGCGGGCGCGGGTGGTTACCTGCTCAAGTCAGTGGCCGATCGCGAGCTCGTCGATGCCATTCGCACGGTCGCCGCCGGCGATGTCTACGTGCAGCCCACGGCGGCCCGAGCGCTGGCTCGCGGCTTGGCCCGACGCGATGGCAACGCGGACGAGCGTGCCCGCTTTGAGAAGCTCACCGATCGCGAGCAGGTGGTGCTCAAGTTGGTCGCCGAGGGCTTCACGGCGCCGGAAATCGGAGAGCATCTCACGATCTCACCGAAAACGGTGGACACCTACAAGCAGCGCATCGGCGAAAAGCTCGGCCTCGCGCACCGCAGTGACTACGTGAAGTTCGCGCTCAAGCTCGGGCTGCTCAAGAACGACGCATAATCAGCTGCACGCTTCGACGTATTGCACCTGCGGCACGAGTCCGCCGCGAAACGTCTTCACGTTCTTGCCATCGGTTTCGAACACGAGGCGCAGGCTGCTGTCGGACGGATTGCGTGGCGTAATCACGAGGTAGTGGCCGTCCGTGTACTTGTGTGGCTGCACCTCCACCTGACCGGCATACCGCTGCTGCACCTCGGCTTCCGTGCTGCCGAGCTTGATGCCTTCCGGTGTGGCGATCGCGGGATTGCGGACATCGATGCGCACCACCCGTCCGCCTTCGGCCATGATGAGCACCTCGGGCGGGCCGTCGCGCCAACTCAGGTAGCTACACGCGGTCGAGTCGGTGCCGACGAGGCGGATTCCCGCGCTGCTGGCTGCCGAGACTTCGGCCAATGTCATGCCCACGCGCACGGGTCCGAAGCCGTGCTCCGTGAGGTCCATCGGCCCCACGACGCGCTCCGGCTGCGTCGCCGCGCTGGTCGTGGCACTGGTCGTGGCGCCCGACGGCGGAGCAAGACTATCGGTCGATGCGGCGGATCGCGGCTCGGTGCACGCCGCGAACAGCAGTGCGACGGACAACGTGACCGCGGCACTCATCAGTGTGTTGCTCATGGTGTCCTTCGCTCCACAGCGGCCTGTTGCTCGGCCTTGGTGAGGCTCCACGCGGGAAGTGGTGGAACGGCGACATCCATCAGTGCATCACTCGTGCCGTAACCGTGCTCTGCACGAATGCGCGCGGCAATATCGCGGCGCAAGTCGTCGATCGCTTCACCGGCGTCGCCGTCAAGCTCCATGCGGATCGCTCGGAAGCGTCGACCGGATTCGATGCAGAACAAATCGGTCAGCGCGATCTCTCGCGCGCAGGCGTCGGCGCCGCGCTCGCCGATGAGGCGCTGCGTGCGGGCGATCGTGGTGGCGCGTGCGTATAGCTCGATCGCCATGTCGGCGAGCCGCTCCACCACCAGCTGGCGATGCAGAATTTCCTTCTTGTGCGTCACGATCATCTTCTGCGTCGCGGCGGCCAGCGCAGCCACGTGCTTCTCCACGAACTCGGCGTGCTTGCGCAGCGACGGATGAAACGTGACGTCGAACCGATCCTTCTTGCCCAGCGCGGAGGCGACGCGTTCCGCTGCGTAGCTGGACACCAGCACCCAGTTTTGAATCGGGTTCTTGAGCGCGCCGGAGAGTTCCTTGAGCTCTTCGGCTGGCCCCTGAATGCCATTCAGTCCGATGAACAGTCGCAGGATTTCGTTGGCCCCTTCAAAGATGCGATTGATGCGGGCATCGCGCAGATAGCGTTCGTACGGCCATGGCTTCACGAAGCCACGACCGCCCGCGAGCTGCACGAGTTCGTCGGCGGTACGCCACACGAGTTCACTGGCAAAGACCTTCGCGCAGGCTGCTTCGAGTGACGCGTCCACGCTGTCTTCATCGAGCGCCGCGGCCAGCGCACCGACCATCGCGTCGACGGCGTACGTGTCGGCGGCGATGGTGGCCATCTTCCGCTGCGTGATCTCGAACGACGCCAACGGGCCGCCGAACTGCGTCCGCGCCTCGGCGTAGCGCGCGAACTCGGCCAGCAACCGTTTGCATCCCGACGCACACCCCGACGCCAGCGACAGCCGGCCGGCATTGAGCGCGTTCACGGCGACGCGGAACCCCTTGCCGACCTCGCCGAGCACGTGATCGTCGGGAACGAAGCAATCCTCGAACACCAGCTCGGCTTGCGTTGAGGCGCGGATACCCAGCTTGGCCACCGTGCCGTCAATGCGGAAGCCGGGCATGTCGGGGCGCACGATAAACGCGGTGGGCCGCATGATCGTCTCGCCGTTCCGCACGATCGGCGTCTGCGCGAAGGTCGCGATCATGCCGGCGCGCTGACCATTACCGATCCAGTGCTTGCGGCCGTTCAGCAGCCATCCGGTGTTCTCGGCGTTACGGCGCGCCGTGGTCACGATGTGCTGCGCGTCGGAGCCGGTTTCGGGCTCCGTGAGTGCGTACGCCGCCAGCATCTCGCCGCGCGCCAGCGCCGGCAGATAGCGCGCCTTTTGTTCGTCGTTGCCGAAAAGCACGAGGGCCTTGCCGCCCAAGCCGCAGTGCACGCCGATCAGCACACCCAGCGACGCATCCACCGACGCGACGGCGCCGAACACGCGCGCGTAGGCACTCGCCGAGAGTCCGAGGCCGCCGTACTCCTGGGGCGTCGTGAGACCGAGGAGCCCGGCCTCGGCGAACGCCTTGATCACTGGCTCGCCCAGCGTTTCGTTCTCATCCATCTGCCGCGGATCGATCAGCCCTGAGGCCACCATGGCATTCAGCGCCGCAATCAGGCGGTGCACCGTGGCGGCTTCGTCCGGCCGCCGCTCATCGAGTGTTGCGGGGTACGGGAAGAGCAAGGCTTCGGTGATCTCGCCCTGAAAGAGCCCGCGAAGAAACGACGGCTTGGCGTGGGCGACAGGTGGCGACGCGCTCATTGGCAGGCACTCCGGTGGAGCCGATGGAGAACGAACGACGGGGCGCTTCGAAGAGAAGCGCCCCGCCTTGCAAGCTATGTACTGGATCGAACGCGGGCGACTCCCTACGGTGTCGACGCCGTGATGGTCACCGTGACCGTGGTCGTCTTGCCTTCGGGTTGGTTATTGCTGTTCAGTGCGCGCATGGTGAACGTGGTCGTTCCCACGGCGGACGCGCTGATGTTCACCTGCGTCGCGGTCCCGTTGATGGCGCCCGTCGCAACCCCCGGGTTGCTGCTCTGCACGCTGACCGACCGGTTGAAGATCTGATTCCCGTTCGCATCACGTAGCTGAATCGCGAAGGACTTCGACGGGGCATTGAGCGCCGCCGAGTAGGTCCCCGACGTCACGACGATCGTATCGACCGGGATCGGCTGCACCGTTACCTGCGACGTGCCGGAGCGCGTCTCGCTGGTGGCGGTGATGGTGACCGTGCCCGGCGCCTGCGTGGTCACGAGACCCGTCGACGACACCGCGGCACGCGTGGGGTCACTGCTGGTCCACTCCACGATGCGGTCGGTGACCGCCGTGCCGGTGGAGTCTTCGATGGTCGCGTTGATCTGCACCGTTCCGCCCTGAACGATGCTCGAGGAGAGGGGCGAGAGGCGTACCGTGGCGACCGGAATCTTCGTGACGGTGAAGTTGACCGTATCCACCGCGCCTTCGGCGTTCACCGCGATGCGCGCTGAGCCGAGCGCGATACCGGTCACCAGTCCATTCGACGTCACCGACGCGATCGCCGGCGTCACGCTCGTCCATGTAACCGCGCGGCCGGCGGGAATGGCGCCGCCCACGGAGTCGGTGAGCGATACCTGGAACTGACGCGGGATGCCGATGCGCAGCGAACCACTGCGCGTCGTGATCACCGCCGACACGATGCGGGCGTCCACCACTTCGACTGTGGCGTTACACGATGCCTGCGTGTTCTCCACCGGCGACGCCGTGATGCGGGCCGTCCCGGCCTTACGCGCCGTGACCAGGCCTGAGCCGGTCACCGTCGCCGCAATTTCGTTGTCGCTGGTCCAGGCAATGGAGCGGCCGAGCGACGAGATGACGTTGTTCGCGGTATCGCGCAGCGTGATCGCCGGCTGCACGCTCTGCGACACGGTGAGCTTGGACGTGGCCGGCGCGAGCGAGCAGCTCCCGATCGGGATTTCCGTTACGGTGACCGTGGCGTTACCGGTCGTCTGATCGGCCTCGGCGCTGATCACCACGGTGCCCGGTGTGAGCGCGGTGAGCAAGCCGTTCTGATCGACTGACACGATCGACGAATTGCTGCTCCCCCAGCGGAACGTGCGGCCGGGGATGACCGTGTTCTGGTTGTTGCGCGCGGTCGCCGTGAGCTGACGCGTGTTCGTGCGGCGCAGCGTCAGCGTACTCGGCGTGACGGTCACCGTGGCCGCCGCTTCCGGCGTCACCGTGACCTGCACCGATGCACTCTTGCCGTCGGCGACCGCCGAGACCGAGGCCCCGCCAATACCGACCGCGATCACGTTGCCTTCTGTCGTCACCGTGGCCACCGCGGTGTTGCTCGAGGAATACGAGATCTTCTTGTTACGAATCGAGTTGCCTTTGCAATCGAAGGCGGTGCCGACGATCGTCGACGCACCGTTCACCGGCAGCGTCAGCGAAGCCGGTGCCACCGAGACGGTGCAGGCGTCGGCGGTGGTCTTGAGATCGAGACACCCCGCCAACCCGATCAGGGCGAGCGTGGTGGAGGTCGCGCGCAACGTCGCGCGGAAGTTCGCAATGGGGGCAGAGACCCGCATGCAGGTCCGTCCTGTCAACAAAAGTGAATGAGCCATCCGGAAGGGTCTCCCGGACAGCAACGTCCAACTAGGACGCGCGGTCGTCTCCAGCCGTAACCGTCACAGCGCTGGCACCATCCCGCCCTGTGGACAACCTGACCGATCGTTCACGTGACGGCAAGCGGCGTCGAGAGCTGTTGCAAGAGTGTGGCCGCGTCGGTGACGGGCATCTCACAGCGGAAGTTCCTACACACATGAGCCGTCGCCGTGCCATCGAGGGCTGCCCGGCCCTCCAGAAGCGCCGCTGGAGCCGTTTCGCCGCCGGATGAGGCCAGGACCAACGTTGGGAGGTACTTCTCCGCTACGGCAGCGGCCAGCGCCTGGATTGCCGTGCTGTCGGGCTCGCCGATCAGCGCTACCGCCACCGCGCCATCAATGGCCAGCTGCGCCACCCCCAGCAGATACCCGAAGGCGTTTGGCCACTTGCCCATTGGCTCGGCCAGCGGGGCCATCGACTCCAGCGATTGGGTGCGGGTTGCTGGGTTCCCGTCGAGCTCGCCGAACCGCAACACGACCTCGAGCGCCAGCGACGGCCCCGCTGGGGTCGCGTTGTCGTTCAGATCGCGGGCGCGGGTGATGAGCGCTTCGCCATCGTTCGGGGTGTCGTACCACGCCCCCGTCGTTTCGTCGAAGAAGTGCAACCGCATGGCGTCGCTCACGCGGCGCGCCTGATGCAGCCACGCGGGGTCGAGCGTGAGCTCGTGGATCGACAGAAAGGCCAACGCGACCGCGGCATGATCCTCCAGGAACCCGGGGCCGACGCTCGGACCGTCCGTATGCGACAGCACCCGCGTGACTCGTCCCGCCGCGTTCACCAACCGGTCGCGGAGCAACTCTGCGTTCCGTACGGCCAGTGCCCGTACCGCCGGATCGCGCCACACACGCGCCGCGTCGGCCAGGGCGCGCGTCATGAGGGCGTTCCACCCGGCCAGCACCTTGTCGTCGAGCGCCGGTCGCACGCGCTGCTCGCGCGCGGCCAGCAGGGCACCCGAGGCCCGCTCGATCGTGGTGCGCAGCTGTGCTTCCGTCAGGCCAAGGCGCGACGCCACCAACGCCGGCGCGACAGGAACGTGCAAGATCGCGTGGCCTTCGAAGTTGCCGCCCGATTGCACGCGCCAGAACGCTCGGGCAATAGCGGCGTCGTCACCGAGCACCGCGTCGACCTCATCCGCCGTCCACACGTAGAACTTGCCTTCCTCGCCCTCACTGTCGGCATCGAGCGATGATGCGAAGCCGCCGTTGGCGAGTGTCATCTCGCGGGCGAGCCAGCCTATCGTCGATTCCGTGATGCGACGGACCTCATCGTCGCGCGTGGCCTGCCACAGATGCACGCCAAGCCGCACCAGCAGGGCGTTGTCGTACAGCATCTTCTCGAAGTGCGGCACCAGCCACCGGGCATCGGTACTGTAGCGCGCAAAGCCGCCGCCGATCTGATCGAACAGCCCTCCGCGTCCCATCGCCACGAACGACCGATGCGCAATCTCGAGCGCCAGCGCGTCGCCGCCGCGCGCATGCCATCGCAGGCAGAAATCGAGCGCCATCGTCTGCGGAAACTTGGGCGCGCCGGTGAACCCGCCGAGCGTCCGATCGTACCGCGTCACGATCTCGGTAAACGCGCGCTCGAGCAGCGCTGCGTTGACCGTGCCGGTCGGGCCAGAGGTGCGGCTGCTGTTGGCGTACAAGTCGCGCATGGCCTCGGTCGTGCGCGCGATGGCGTCGGGCTGTTCGCGCCAGGCATTGGCCACGGCCTGGATCACCCGCGTGAACGAGGGCATCCCGTGACGGTCGTCCTTCGGAAAGTAGGTGCCGCCCCAGTAGGGCGTGCCGTCGGGGGTAAGCACCACGGTCATCGGCCAGCCGCCCTGCCCGGTCAGAGCCTGCACCGCCTGCATGTAGATCGCGTCGATGTCGGGACGCTCTTCGCGATCCACTTTCACGTTCACGAAGAGCGCGTTCATCAGCGCGGCCGTGTCGGCGTCCTCGAAGGACTCGTGCGCCATCACGTGGCACCAGTGACACGCCGCGTAGCCCACGCTCAGCAGAATGGGCCGCTGCTCGGCCTGCGCCCGCTCGAAGGCCTCGGTGCCCCAGGGATACCAATCCACCGGATTCTCCGCGTGTTGTCGCAGATATGGCGACGACTCGGTAGCGAGACGATTGGGCATGCATGCAACTTACCCCGCGCCCATGACGATACCGGTCGACCTTGCCACCAAGCCCCCCGTCGCCCCTCCGGGCTCGTGGACGTCTGCCGCGAGCTGGATTCTCGTCGCGGCTGTGCTGCGCGCGGGCCTGTCGGGGCTGGTCCCGCTGCTGCCCGACGAGACGTACTACTGGGAGTGGTCGCGTCAGCTCGAAGCGGGCTACTTCGATCATCCGCCCGGCATCGCGCTCCTGATCGCCGCGGGCACACGCCTCTTCGGCAACACGTCCATGGGTGTCCGCGCCGGGCCCGCGATGGCCGCGTTGCTGATGCATCTGGCAGCCGTGGTCTGTGCCTGGCAGCTGGCGGGGCGGGGGCCGGGCGGACTCCGTGCGGCGACGCGCGCCGCGATGCTGGTGGCGCTCATTCCGATCGCGACGCTGGGGCTCGTGCTGGCCACGCCCGATGCGGTGCTGTTCGCGAGCGCGATGTTCGCCTTGCTCGGCGTGGAGCGGGCACTGGCCGCCCCACTCCGCTCATGGCGCAGCCTCGGCTGGTGGACCATAGCCGGCGTCGGCCTTGGTGCCGCGTTCGTGGCGAAGTACACGGCCGTGTTGCTGCCGATGGGGTTGGTGATCGCCTGCGTACTGCATCCCGCACTCCGCAAACGGTTCGCCGAGCCGGGACCGTGGATCGCGTCGATCGTCGCGCTGGGATTGTTCGCGCCGGTGGTCGCCTGGAACGCCTTCAACAATTGGGTCTCGTTCCGCTTTCAGCTGGGCCACGGCTTCAGTCCGAGCGCGCGCGGCAATCCGCTCTCGCGTGAGCTCGAGATGTTGGGCGGACAGATCGGCCTCGCTTCGCCGATCCTGTTCCTGTTGATGGCGGGGGCGGTCTGGTTCGCGATGCGCGACGGCTGGCGCATGCGTCGCGACGTGTCGCCCACCGATCCGATGACGCGCCGGTTTGCGTTGGCGGTGATCTCGGTGGCGCCGCTCGCATTCTTCGCGATCAGCGCGTGGCGCCGATCGGTAGAAGCGAATTGGCCGGCGATGATCTATCCGGGTGCCATGATGCTCCTGGCCACGACTGACAAACCGTGGTCGTACGGTCGGTGGTGGCATCGCGGTCAGGCCTTCGCCGCCATTCTACTGACGATCGTGGCGTGGCAGGCGGCCACCCCCATTCTGCCGATCCCGCCGCGCAAGGATCCGATCGCGCGAGCGCATGGATGGGAAACGCTGGCCGCGGCCGTCGACCACAGTCGGCAGAGCGATTTTTTGGAGGGCACAGTCGATCGCTGGGTTGCCGCCGATCGCTATCAAGATGCCTCGGAGCTGGCCTTCCACCTCGCCGATCAGCCCACGGTGTTCGCCCTGAACCTTGGCGGTCGCACCAACCAGTACGACATCTGGCCCAACGCGTACGACAAGATCCGTCCCGGCGACGGCCTCGTGGTCGCGTTCGACGCGGATGCCAAAGGCGATTCGTTGGCGGGCGTCGTGGGCTCGTGGTTTGCAGAATCGCAGCGTGGGGTCACGGTTCCGCTGCGCCGTGGTGACGGCGTCGTGACCGAGCGGCGCATTTGGCTGTACCGCATCGCGCGCGACGTGCCGAGGCGTCAATGAATTCGGCGTTGACCATGCCGATGCTGCTCGCCGTCGCTGGCGGTGGTGCCGTTGGTTCTGTCGCACGCTACATCGTCGGCGTGCTGCTGCAACGCGCAAGCACTGGGTTCCCGGTCTCCACGCTCGTGATCAACGTGGCGGGGAGTTTTCTCATCGGCCTGTTCGCGCGCCTGTTCGACGCGCCCGATCACAACCCAGTGCTGCGCGTGGCGCTGACGGTCGGCATCTGTGGTGGCTTCACGACCTTCTCCACCTTCAGTGCCGAAACGCTCATGCTGTTGCAGCAGGGCAAGGCAGCGCGTGCCGCGCTGTACATCGGTGTGAGTGTCACTGCCGGTATATTGGCTACGTTCGCGGGACTCAGCGTCGGTCGCGGCGCGCGGTAGCGCTGCTTGCTGCCGCGCTCCGATACGAACCGAAACAGCGGTTCCTGACTGACACGGATACGAACCGATAGCAACCGATCAAGCACGCTGTTCACATCAGCATACGTACTCGCGGTCTGCTCCGCCGCGGCTCGCGCACACGGAGCAGATCCAAGGTGTCCGTTCGTATCCGTTCCTATCCGCGTCAAGCTGGAACCGCTCGTTTCCGCTGTGATCCAAGCCTGACTGTCAGGATACGAACCGAGACAGCCGTTCCTGACTGACACGGATACGAACCGATAGCAACCGATAGCAACCGATCAAGCAGGCTGTTCACATTCAGAAAAAGCACTCGCGGTCTGCTCCGCCGCGGCTCGCGCACACGGAGCAGATCCATGGTGTCCGTTCGTATCAGTTTGTATCCGTGTCAAGCTGGAACTGCTCGTTTCCGCTGTGATCCAAGCCTGACTGTCAGGATACGAACCGAAACAGCGGTTCCTGACTGACACGGATACGAACCGATAGCAACCGATGGCAACCGATCAAGCAGGCCGTTCACATCAGCATACGTACTCGCCGTCTCCTCCGCCCCGTCTCGCGCACACGGAGCAGATCCAAGGTGTCCGTTCGTATCCGTTCGTATCCGTGTCAAGCTGGAACCGCTCGTTTCCGCTGTTATCCAAGCCTGACTGTCAGGATACGAACCGAAACAGCGGTTCCTGGCTGACACGGATACGAACCGATAGCAACCGATAGCAACCGATCAAGCAGGCTGTTCACATCAGCATACGTACTCGCGGTCTCCTCCGCCCCGTCTCGCGCACACGGAGCAGATCCAAGGTGTCCGTTCGTATCCGTTCGTATCCGTGTCAAGCTGGAACCGCTCGTTTCCGCTGTTATCCGCCATTCACGCACACGCTGAGCATCACTCATGAACGCTCCCACGATTCCCGCCGATCTCGCCGCCTGGTGCAGCGCCAACGATGCGCGCGCGCAGGACGAACTGTTTGCCTTCCTGCGTATTCCCAGCGTCAGTGCGCGCAGCGAGCACAAGGCCGACTGCGCCGAGGCGGCACAGTTCGTAGCCGATGCGCTCACGCGCATCGGATTTACGGCGACCATCGAGCCGACACCGGGACATCCCATCGTCGTCGGTGAGTGGCGCAAGGCCGGCCCCGACGCGCCCACGTTGCTCGTGTACGGGCATTACGACGTGCAACCCGCCGAGCCGCTCGAGTTGTGGACGTCGCCGGCGTTCGAGCCCACCGTGCGCGACGGCCGCATTTACGCGCGGGGATCGGTCGACGACAAAGGGCAGTTGTACCTGCACATCAAGGCACTCGAGGCGCATCTCGCGGTACGCGGGACGCTGCCCGTCAACGTCATCGTGCTCGCCGAAGGCGAGGAAGAAGTCGGAAGCGAAAACCTCGAGCAGTTCCTCGAGCGCGAGAAAACGCGGCTTGCTTGCGATGCCGTCGTGATCTCCGACTCCACCATGTTCGCGCCGGGTATTCCCAGCATCCTGTCATCGCTGCGCGGGATGGCGTATCTCGAGATCAACGTGCGGGGCGCCAACGGGGATCTGCACTCCGGCATGTATGGCGGAGCCGTGGTGAATCCGGCTATGGCGCTCGCGCGCATCCTGGCCACCATGCATGACGCCGATGGGCGCATCGCGATTCCCGGCTTCTACGAGAGCGTGCGACCGTTCCCCGATGCCGTGCTGGCGCAGATGCGCGAGCTGCCATTCAGCGATGAGCATCTCATGCACGAAGTCGGCGTCACGGCACTCGGTGGCGAACCCGGATATACCACGCTCGAGCGGTTGTGGACACGCCCGACGTGCGAAGTGAACGGCATGCTGAGCGGCTACACGGGCGAAGGCGCCAAGACGGTGCTCCCCGCGGTGTCCATGGCGAAGGTCAGCTTTCGGCTCGTGCCTGATCAAGATCCAGCGGTCATCGGGGCACTGGTGCAGGCGCACGTGGAACGTGTCGCACCGCCGGGCGTGACCGTCACCGTCGAGAATCTGCACGGCGGACGCCCGTGGCGGGCGGATCTCAAGGGACCCATCATCGAGGCCGGGAAACGTGCACTCGAAGCGGCGTTCGGGCGGGCGCCCGTGATCACCGGTGAAGGCGGCAGCATTCCCGTGGTCGGCGACTTCGAACGCATTCTTGGTGCGCCCGTGCTGCTCATGGGCTTCGGCCTGCCCGGAGAGAACGCCCACGCTCCCGACGAGTGGATCAGTGTCGAGAACTATCTGGGCGGCATTCGCGCCGCCGCCACGTTACTCGACGAGTACCGGGCGGCGGCGCGTGAAGCCAACGCAATTGGTGTATCAGCGTGAACTAGAACGAGCCGAGGATGTCGTCCGAGCCATTGTCGTCATCATCGAACGGAATCATCGCGGCGGCGCTCATCGGAAAGACATCATCCGAGACATGTGCGCCGTTCGACCGGGCCTTGGCGAGTCCCTTGGCGGCCGGACGCGTCGAGGGCTTCGAGCGCGGCGCGGCGGCCTTGGCAGCCGGCTTGGCGGTCGACTTCGACGCGGCAGCCTGCGGTCGCGGAGCCGCCGGACGCGGTGACGAGAAGGCCGGCGAACCGTTCAACGCGGCCTGACGACGGGACGCTGACGTCACCGACTGCCCCGCCTCGCTACGATGATCGCGCTCGCCCACGTCGAACTGCGACGCGAGCTCCTGCATTTCGGCGGCCTGCGCCGACAGCTCGGCGGCGGCACTCGCTGATTCCTCGGCGTTCGCCGCGGTGCGCTGCGTGAGCCCGGCGATCTGATCCATCGACGACGTAACTTCGGCGAGCTCCTTCTGCTGCTCCGCGGCGCCCTCGGCGATGTTGTTCATGATGGCCGACGCGCGCTGCACACCGCTCCGGATCTCATGCAGACGACGCGTCACGCTCTCGTTCAGCTTCACGCCCGTCTCGGCCTTCTGCACCGACTCTTCGATCAGCGTCGCCGTGTTCCGCGACGCTTCCGAGGCGCGGATGGCCAGGCTGCGTACTTCGTCGGCGACGACCGCGAAGCCCTTGCCCGCGTCGCCGGCACGCGCCGCTTCCACGGCGGCGTTCAACGCGAGGAGATTCGTCTGGAACGCGATCTCGTCGATCGTCTTCACGATCTTCGCCGTGGAGTCGGCCGACCGCTTGATCTCGGCCACCGCTTCCGCCAGCGCCGTCATGCGCTCCACGCCCTGCTCCGTATCCACATTCGCACGTTCCATCGCGGCCCGTGCTTCGTTGGCGTCGGCCACGTTCGCCTTCGTGCGGTCGTCCACCACCTTGATGCGGTTCGAAACCTGGTCGATCGCACCCGCCTGATCGGCGGCGCCGCTCGCCAGTTCCTGGCTGCCTTCACCGATTTCGCGGGCCGCCGAGTTCACCTGGCTGATCGCCGTGGTGAGCGAGGCGAACACTTCTGCGATGTTCTCGAGCGCCGTGTTGAGCGAATCCTTGATGGCGGCATGCTCACCGACATACTCGCCGGTCACGCGCGCCGAGAGGTCACGGGCGGCGACTCGCGCCAACACATCCTTCGCTTCGCTGATCGGCTCAACCACAGAGTCCAGCATCTCGTTCGTACCGGAGATCAGCTGCTGATACGCGCCACGGAACTGCTCGGGATTGCCACGCTTGGCGAGATCGCCGTGCTTGGCCGCTTCGATCACGCCGTTGATCTCGCCGACGATGCCCTGCAGGGTCTCGGCGGCGCCGTTGATGCTCTTCGAGAGCACGTCATGCTCCGAGCGCACCTCTACCTTCGACGTCAAGTCGCCGGCAGCCAGGCGATCCGCCGCCCGTGCCACGCCACCGATGTAGTCCAGCATCTCGCGGAACGCGCCGGCGAGTGCGCCGATTTCGTCATTCGAGGTGATGTCGATCTGCTGCTCCACCTTACCGCGTGCGATCTCGGTGGCGGCCGTCGACAGCTTCTGCATCGCACCGATGATGCTGCGCAGCGTGCCCACCGCCAGCAGTGCCAGTGCGACGAGCGCGATGATGAGCACCACACTCGTCACCAAGCGCGTCGTCGATTGCAACGTGCGGGCCGTCCCGAACGCGGCGGCGATCGCCGCTTGCCGTTCGGCGGTCTGCGCCTGCAAGGACTTCGAGAGCGCGGAGTACTTGGTCTTCACGCCCTGCATCCCGCCCATCATGTCTTCCATGGAGCCGGAGATCATCCCCATGCTCGTCGCACGCGCTTGCGCTGCGTAGGCTTTGAATTCGGCGCTCAGGGCGAGCACGGCGGCCGAATCGACGCTCTTGTTGTGGGCGAGCGAGTCGGCCAGCGTCGCGAACGTCTTGGCGATGCTATCGGCCGTGACCACGGCACCGGTGTCGCTGGCACCCACCGCGTCGCGAAGCGCACGCTGATAGATCTCGAGCTGCGACTGGAGCTTCTGGCTCGTCTCGAAGGCTGGAGATTCCTGCAGCTCAAGACGCTCGAGCTGCGCCTGTGACCGGCTGCCGAGCACGAACGTGGTGCCCAGCGTCGTCAGAAAGCCGACGGCCGCAACGACGGGGAGGGCAAGGATCTTGGCCCGGAGTGACAGAGTGCGAAACATTTGGGGAATTTCGAGGAGCTACACGGAAGGCTGCCGGCTCGGACTTCGTCGCCCGGGCACGTCTCGTCTAGGGGTATCGGGTTTTCCCTGACAGCACTTGAACAATCCATTCGAATCGTCACACTCCCGGCACAACTGTCACGCCACTCGCGTAGACTGGGGCGAGCGGTCGACGCTTCGTCCCGTTTTCTCCGCGTCCCCGTGTCGCCGCCGCACAACGTAACGCGGGGCGACGAATGCTCCCGTCGCCCCGCGTTGCGCACTGGTCCATCGTTGTCTCAGAGTCCGTCGAGCAGCGAATCGTTGTTCGTGGTGGCGGCGATACGCTTGATGAGCCACTCCATGCCCGCTTGCGGCGGAAGCTGGTGCAACCCGCGACGCAGCAGGTGCACCTTCTCGAGCTGATCGGGGCGATAGAGCTTCTCTTCACGGCGGGTGCCGCTGGTGCCGATATCGAACGCCGGGAAAATGCGACGGTCGGCGAGCGATCGATCGAGCTTGATCTCGCAGTTGCCGGTGCCCTTGAACTCCTCGAAGATCACGTCGTCCATGCGCGAGCCAGTTTCGACCAGCGCGGTGGAAATGATCGTGAGGGAGCCACCGCCGTGCTGCGGCGCGATCATGCGGGCCGACCCGAAGAACGCCTTCGGCTTCTGCATGGCATTGCTGTCGAGTCCACCGGACATCGTGCGGCCAGTGCCACGCTCCACCGTGTTGTAGGCACGGGCGAGGCGGGTGATCGAGTCGAGCACGATCACGACATCCTTGCCCTGTTCGACCATGCGGCGAGCGCGCTCGAGCGTCATCTCGGCCACTTCCACGTGTCGCTTGGGCGGCATGTCGAAGCTGGAGGCCACGACTTCGCCGTAACCCCAAGTGATCATCTCGCTCACTTCTTCAGGACGCTCGTCGACGAGCAGCACGAGCAACGCCGCTTCGGGATGATTGATCGCCACTCCTTCGACGATCGCCTGCAGCAGCGTGGTCTTACCGGCGCGGGCCGGGGCCACGATGAGCGCTCGCTGGCCGTACCCGATCGGGGCAATCAGGTCGATCGCGCGCCGCGTGAGTTCGGGGCCGGTCTTGGCCGGACGACCCGTTTCCAGCGTCAGCTTCCGGTCGGGATAGCTGGCCGTGAGCGTGTTGAAGTCGGAGCGCTTCTCGAGCACGACGGGTGAGCCGTCGTTGAGTTGCTGTACTTCGATGATGACCTGACGACCGCGCGGGTCGCGACCGAACGTGGCATCGAGCTTGTCGCCGCGGCGGAGCTGGTGCAGACGCACCAACGCCGGCGGTACGAACGGATCGGTGGGTTCGGGCAGGTAGCTGTTGATTGCCCGACGGAGGAAGCCGCCGTCGCGCGACGGGTCAAACCAGCCGGACATCGTGCCTTCCACCACCGTCGGCGTGGACGGTACGGACGGCGCGCGTTCCACGCCTCCATCGACGCCCTGCGGCGGACGCCCCTCACCGGGGGCCCCTCCGCGACGGAAACGATTGCGTCCACGGCGTCCGTTGCGACGGAAGGCCGCATCTCCGCCGCGATCCGGGCCGTTCCGCTCGCCGCGGTCACCGCCACGATCGGGACCGCGATCGGGACCGCGATCGGGACCACGGTCCGGTCGGTCTTGCGGGGCCGCCTGTCCTCCGGCGGGCGCACCGCCGGCAACATCGGGCCGTTCGCCGCGCGGTCCACGATCGCCACGCTCGTTGCGATGACGTCCACGGTCACGCTGACGGCCGCCGCGGTCGGGGCGATCCGGTCGCTCGGGGCGATCGCCGAACGGGCGGTCGGGGCGCGAATCGGGGCGCTCGACGCTGCTCGCGCTATTCGCGCTGCTGGCGGGCGGATTGGCGGGGCGATCGAAGGCGCGATCATATCGATCGGCGCTGTCCAGGCGAGGCCGCTCGGCCGCTGGATCGAAGAAGGAGGGCGGGGACAGGGGCTCCGGACGAGGCGCGGACCGCGGCTCAGGACGGAGTTCTATACGTGGCTCGCGTGGCTCCGGGCGCGACTCGGCGCGAGGGGCAGGCGGAGCGGGCGGCGCTTCCCGTTCGACGCTGGATGGCGCGTCACCGACGGCTTCAGCCGCAGGGCGACGCGGTGGGCGACCACGGCGCGGTCGGGGCGCCTCGTCAGGCGCGGCAGCCGTCGGCGGCGGCACGGCATCCCTCGGCGCGGGCGCCGACGGTGCATCGAGATACGGATTGTCGTCCCCACCGGAATCGGGGGACGGCGCGGCACTGGTGCGGCTGCGGCGAATGGGGCGTTTGCGTTCGGTCATTCGAAAACTGCAAGTGGTACAGTGGGCTCCGTTCCGATCTGGAAGGGAGCGCGACGCCGCCGCAGGCATGAAGACATGCGATGCAACAGGCCGGATGTTCGATGCCCATGTCGGGCTCGAGATGCGCGGAGAGCGCGGATATTGCGGGTCGCTTTGGACGGGTAGAGTCGTGCCGTCGCACTTTCCGGAAGAGCCGTATTTGCCTTCCGGTACCGCGGGGTCTGGGACCCGGGAGCAGCCAGCCGATGTCGGTGGGCTCGTCACGCGCACTTCGGAAAGCGTCGCGCGACACCATGAGTATTACGATCCTTCCCCAATCGCGCAACCCACGAATCGTGGCTGTGACCTGACCAGATCACCGGACCCGTCTACTTTTCGTCCATGATCGCACCTCCTCTCGACCTCCCGGCCGCCCTCGCCGATGCGGTGGGCGCCTATGAAGCGTCCGGAAACGTCGGCGCCCTGATGGAGCGTCTGCACACGCTCCGCGCCACGGTGACGCCCGACGCCCTCGTGGCCGCCGCCGAACCGTGGCTCCATATGCCCGAAGTCGCCGGCCCGCTCTATGAGCGCGTCGTAGACGAACAGCCGACCAACGCCCGCGCTCTCGTCATTTTGGCCAACGCCTACTGGCTCTCCGGTCGTGGGCCAGAAGTCGTGGGCGAGCTCGCCAGCCGCGCGCTGGCGTCCGACCCGCAGAATCGCGGAGCCTGGCACATGTGGGCCCTTACCGAATCGAATCAGCGCGATCGTACGATCCGCTGGCTGCAGGTGACGCAACGTTTCCCTGAAGACCAGCTCGCGAAGGCTGCGTTGGCGGACAACGCCAGTTCGCTCGCCGCCGCCGAGCACGACAAGGAAGCGCTCGCTCTCGCTATTTCCGCGTACGAAGAACTGTGGGCCAATTCGCCCACCGAGCAGCAGCGCGCTGCGTTGGAAACCGCGCTCAACACCCTTCGCAACTATTCGCTGTGACCGACGCGCCGACGCCCAGCACTCCGCCGCACGATCACGCCAGCGAGAACGTCGAGAGTGACGCGCTGGCCGAGTTTCGCCTGTTCCGCGAGCGCATGAACACGCGCATTCTCGGCGAGAACAATCTCGTCATTAATCGCTTCTTCAATCTCGACGGTCGCGCCTACGAAGGCGGTACGTTGAGCGTGAAGACGAAGGAGCTACTCGGTCTCGTGGCCTCGCTCGTGCTGCGCTGTGACGACTGCATCACGTACCACATCGTGCGCTGCGCCGAGGAAGGCGTCAGTCGCGACGAAGTCTTCGAGACGATGAGCATCGGTCTCATCGTCGGTGGCAGCATCGTGATCCCGCATCTGCGCCGCGCTGTCGATCGCTGGGATGAAGCCGAGAAGATGCGCGGCTGACCAGGTGCTAGCGCGCTACGGCTTGGCGACCGTCTTGGGATTGCCGTCGGACACGTAGCGCGCCCACTTACCGGGCTTGTCCATCTGGTCGAGTGTGGCCGACAGCTTGGTGCCGCCCTGCAGCGGCACCCGGGGCAGTGATTTCGGATTGAACTCCGGATCGAACGGACTGCGCGCGGGGCCACCGGCCACTTCAAACACGGCTTCGTGGTGGTAGCGCACGTCGCGCTTGCTCTTCTTGTCGTACCACGAGCCGTTGAACGCGAGCGCGCGGTTCTTTGGCCACAGGCCGTAGGGCAGGGCAAACCCGCGCACCTTGTAGCCTGGCACGGCCGAGTCGATCGCCATCGCGCCGCGGGCCAGCTGCTCTTGCACCACGGCGTCGGAATACTTGCTGAGCTTCGCGTGCCACAGCGTGTGGTTGCACAGCTCGAAGCCCTGCTGGGCCAGGAACTGCACCTTCTTCAAGCGCCACTCGGTTTTCTGACCGTCGATGCCCTTGTCACCAAAGAAGGCGTGGCCGGCCTCGGCCGCCGGCAACATGCAAAACAAGCCCTTCGCCTTCCAGTCGGGGTGCGTCTTGATGAAATCGAGCAGCATACCGACGGCACTCGTGGGATCCACCACCAGCGATCCGTTGCGCTCGATGTACCGGAACTGGCTCGGTGACGCGTCGTCGAAGGTGAACAGCACCGGTGTCTTTCCGGTCGGCACATCCATCGTTTTGTCGAGCATCTCCGACAGATTCACCGGCACGTACCCGCGCGAATGCAGCTCGAGCAGCTCGGCGCGAAACCGCTCGCGCGACACTTTGTAGGTGCCGTCGGCCGCGACGACCTGGTGCCATTCCACGATCGGCATGCGCCCCAGCTCGTTGGGGACGCGTGGACCCGTCGGCGTGGCTGCTGGTGCCTTGGACGGCTGGGCCTTTTTCGGCGCACCAGGCTGAGCCTTGGCACTTTCCGGGCGCTCGTGCCGTACGATTGCACGCGGGTGCGCCTGCGCCGTGGTCGAAACCAGGGCGGAAGCAACCAAGATCGCCGTTCCAGCTGTCTTTCGGAGGATCGACAGGCGCGGCGTGGTGCGGACAGTGCAGTAGCGGATAAGAAGTTCCTGACGTGCCATGATCGCTGAGGAGTGTGATGGAGGCTGAAGCTAACAACACGCCGACGTCGGCCGCGACAGCAGCCGCGCTACCGGCCGTGTCGTGGCGCACACGGCTGGTCAAGCCCCTGCTCTATGCTGGGGCTCTCGCCGTTGCGGGTACGCTTACCACGGCATCGTGGTGGTGGTCGTGTGGGTGGCAAGGATGCCCCACGCCCGCTCAACTGCGCGCCTGGAAGCCCACCGAGGGTGGTGCCCTGCTGGCACGCGACAGCGCGTTCGTGAGTGCGCTCTCACCCGTGAATCGTACCAACGTTCCACTGAGCCGAGTCCCGGCGCAGGTGCAAGCGGCCTTCATTGCCGTCGAAGATCGGCGCTTTCACGCCCATCATGGTGTCGACTGGTACGGGGTCGGTCGCGCAACGGTTGCCAATCTTGCCGCCGGCAGCGTGCGCGAAGGTGCCAGCACCATCACGATGCAACTCGCCCGCAACGTATTCCTCGGGAACCGGGCCACCGAGCGGACCTTCGGTCGCAAGCTCCTCGAATGGCGCTATGCCACGCTGCTCGAGGCGTCGCTCTCCAAGCAAGACATCCTCGAGCGCTATCTCAACGCGATCTACCTCGGCAATGGAGTGTACGGCGTCGAGGGGGCAAGCCGCGATCTCTTCGGGAAGTCGGTCGCCAATATCTCGCTCGGCGAAGCCGCGATGCTGGCCGGTCTGCCCAAGGCGCCATCGTCGTACTCGCCGCGCCGCGACAAATCGCGCGCGCTGGCGCGTCGCGCCGTCGTGTTCGATGTACTGCTGCGCGAGGGCGTGGCCGACAGCGCCACCATTCAGGCCGTGCGCAGCAAGCCGCTCAAGCTCTCGCGTGCGGAATGGGCGCCGGCACGGGCGGTCGATTCGTGGGCCGTCGAAGCGGTGCGCGTCACCCTCGACTCGTTGCGCAAAGCCGGTGTGATCCCCAAGGCGCTCAACGATGCGCAACTGCGCGTGTGGAGCACGATCGACCGACGTGCGCAGATAGCCGGCGAACGCGCGATTGCGGCGGGTGCGTGGCAAATCGACCAGGAGCGCGCCTACGGCGGCTTCGCCGTGAGCAGCGCCGGTTCGCGCACGCAAGGCGCTTTGGTCGCTCTCGATCCCGCGACCGGCGCCTTGCGTGCGATCGTCGGTGGCCGACGCATCGAGCGCAAGGGCTTCAATCGCGCCCTACGCGCCAAGCGGCAGCCGGGCAGCACGTTCAAGCCGTTCGTGTACGCCGAAGCGCTGCGTCAGGGCTTCACCGCCGCCACCATGCTCGAAGACGAACCGGTCGAGATCGACATCGGTCGTACCACATGGACGCCCGCCAACTACGGTGACAACTACGCGGGACACATTACGATGCGTGACGCGCTGGCGCGTTCAGCGAACGCCGCCACCGTACGCCTGAGCAGCAAGTTGAGTGTGCAGCGCATTGCGGATCTCGCGCATGCGCAAGGCATTGTGAGCGAACTGCCTATCGTGCCCGCGCTCGCGCTCGGCGCCGGGGCTGTGACACCGCTCGAACTCACCGCCGCGTATGCGCCATTCGGCAACGGCGGTACGCGCGTGAGTCCATTTCTCGTGGAGCGCGTCGAAGATCAGTTCGGACGTGTGATCTGGAGTCATCCGCGCACGGCCGGCGTCAAGGTGCTCGAAGTAACCGACGCGTTTCTCATCACGTCGCTGCTGCAGGGCGTCGTCGATCGCGGCACCGGTCGTCCGGTGCGTGACGCCGGCATTCGTGGGCCGGTCGCGGGCAAGACCGGCACCACCAACGACGGCACCGACGTCTGGTTCGTCGGATACACGCCCACCCTGGTGGCGAGTGTGTGGTTCGGCGCCGATGACCCGCAGCCACTGGGCTGGAACGCCTCGGGTGGTCGTCTGGCCGCGCCGGTGTGGGCGCGCTTCCTGCGCGACGGCTGGCACAGCCCGGAGGAAGACAGCGCGTGGATGCAGCCGGGCGGTATCGAGACGAAGCAGATCGACATCGGCACCGGCAAGCTGGCCAGCGATTGGTGCGGCCCATCGCGTCGCGAGTTCTTCGTGCGCGGCAGCGCGCCCAAGGAATCGTGCGAGAACGATCCCTATCTCGCCATGCGTGATGCCGAGCCGCCTGACTGGCATGACAGCACGGGTGGAGCGCCGGGGGAGATCGATCCGGCGCAGATCGCTGAGGCCGTGAGCGGCGTGCTCGAAGCGGTAGGCGGCAACGGTAAGGCACGCGCGGCCGCCGACCGCATCATGGTGGAGTTGCGCAAGGCACAGCGCGAAGCGGCGCGCGAGGCGCGACGTGAAGCGGAGCGGATGCGGCGTGAGATGCAGTCCGCTCCGCAACCGCCAGTGCCGCCGCGCCCACCCCGCGGGCGCGACTGAGTCCGGGGTGGCCGCCGATGTCCTTGCGTAAGGATTCGTGCGACCGTAGCGTCTCCTGGATTCGGTGGTCTTCTGCCACCGCCCACTCTCACGCCTACGTCAACGACGATGCACTCACCCCTCTCAGGACGTCTCGGAAACAGCGACGGAGGTGTCAGCGCTGACGACGAAGGCGGCGTCAGCGATGACGACGAAGGAGGCGTCGAGGATGACGTGGAGGAACTCTTCGCAGGTCGGCCGATAAGTACGTCGCGGCACGATGTGGTTGCGCCGAAGATACGGAAAGTCCCGCTGGTTTACAGCGCCGCCAACAAACAGAAGGCGGCGTTTCCGGAGATGCTCGTCCGACCGATGCAGGACGCCAAGAACCGGATCGAGCATCGACTGCCGGGTGCCGGCGGATCGCTCAAGGGAGAAAAGGGCGTACGGTACCTCGATCGCGAAGCGCGTAAACGATACGAGGTGAAGATGGGCGCGCGGATCCTGTACGCCATCGATGACATCGTGTTCGACACGGAGAGTGTTCGCGAAAACGCCAAGAAGACCGAAGGTATCTTTGGCAAGACGTGGAAGCTGTCGATGGCCAATTGGGGAAAGCCTTTCGGCGCGACCGGTGCCAAGTTGCGAAAGGAGGATGGCACCTTTGCCGCAGTGGGCGGATGGAAGACGAAGTCACTGATCTGGGTGATCGCGCCGGACAAGCTGGAAAATCGGGCGCGCTTTTACTCCCACGTTTGCAAGGGTGGAAAGCTGCACCACAGTTCATTCAACGAAGGCAAGTCGGTCCTCGGAGCCGGCGAATGGATCGTGGAAGACGGCAAATTGCTCAAGGTCAGCGCGAACAGCGGTCATTATCGCCCCGATCTCGCCGTCTTCACGCAATCCGTTCGACTGATGACGGAGGCGCTGCACCCCGAAACCGTGGTGACCATGTACGACCGCACGACCGACGCGTGGGTCGACCGCGATATCAAGGATTTTCTCGCTAAGCCGGGGGGGGAGGGGCGGTACAAGGTGCACCCGCAGAGCTAACGAAGACCGCCGGCACCTTACAACACCCCTAGCCACTCCTTCTCGAAGCCGCCATAGCCGGGGAAGATTTTCGGCAGTTGCGCCGCGCCGAGATGCTTCGACGCGAGCTCGCTGAACACCGCACGGAAGTCGGTGGTGAGGGCGAGGTCGCGTCCTTCGTAGAGCTGTTCCGGCGCGAGCCCCGGCCACCGGCCGTGCACTTTCTTGGGTGCCCGCAACGATCCGCCGATCACGAACATCGCGCCTGCGTGTCCGTGATCGGTGCCGCCCGTACCGTTCTGGCGCACCGTGCGGCCAAACTCCGAGCAGGTGAGAATCACCACGTCGTCCATCCGGTCGCCGAGGTCGGCGACCAGCGCGGCGATACTCTGCGAGAAGTCGCCAAGACGCCCGGCCAGCTGCCCCTGGGCACCGCCCTGATTAACATGCGTATCCCAGCCGCCCACGTCGGCGAAGGCGACTTCGAGCCCCACCCCCGACTTGATCAGCTGCGCGATCTGCAAGAGACGTTGTCCGAACTGTGAGCGCGGATACTCCACGCCGGCCGCCGGACGATACTGCTGCGGATTGGCGGCGCGCAGCACCTTGAGGGCCTCGAACATGTCGCTGCCGCTGCCGTGCACCACGTCTGACGATCCCGTGCGATACAACGCCTCGATGCGACGCTGGGCTTCACCGCCGTTGGTGCGAATCGAGAATTCGTCGATGGAGTTCATCGCGACGACCGGGCTCGCGCCTTCCAGGATGCGCGGCGTCTGCGCCGTCATCGCGACCGCGCGGAACGGCGCGGAAGCGGAGCCGGGGGCGGAGCCGGGGGTGCACGACGACGCCTCGCACGTGCCTTGCACCGCGAGATAGCGATTGAGCCACCCGTCGGTCGTGCCCTTACGATCGGGCGTGCCGGTTTCCATGTAGTCCTGCGCGTCGAAGTGCGACCGCGTCGCACTCGGACTGCCCACCGCATGAATCGGCGACAGCATCCCGCGATCCCACATCGGCTTGAACGACGCGAGGGACGGATGCAATCCGTAGAATCCATCGAGGTCGATCGCCCCCGCGGCATTCGCCGAGCCACCCACGCGGGCGGGTGTGGCGATCGCGAGCTGCGGCCGCGCCGCGTAATAGTTCTTGTCGCCGAACGGCACCAGCACATTCAGCGCATCAGCCGCGCCGCGCTGAAACAGGACGATCAGCGTTTTGCCGCGCACCGCGCGCGGCAGCTCCATCGCGAGAGCGGTGCGTCGCAGGAAGCTGGGCGAGAGACCCAGCGTGACCAGCGACAGCGCGCCACCCTTGAGAAACACCCGGCGATTCACGGGATTGTTGAAGAAAGACATGATCGATTCCTCGCTCAGCGGCGTTGAAATTCAGGAGCCCCGAGCGCGAGGCCGACGATCTGGACGAAGCCTGTGAGTTGCGGCAACGATCCGATCGATTGTGTGAGCGTGCCGCCGCGTTCCGGTCGCACTGCTTCGCGACCAGCCGCCTGTTGCTGCTGTGCCACGGGAGCCCGTGCCGCCCTCCGTTCACTGGCGGCCTGCTTGCGCGCACTCGCCGTCATGTCGCCGCTGGCCATGCCGCTGGCCATGCCGCTGGCCATGCCACCCATCATGGCCGCATCATCGTCGGCCACCAGCAGCGAGTCGTTCGCCCCGCCGTGCTGTTGCAGAAACGGGTTGGTGCCGGTCAGCAGCACCTGCCGAGTGTCGGTGCTCACGGCGCCGCCGAACAGCTCCTTGATCACCCCGTCCACTTGGGCTTCGCGCGAGGTCTTCGCCAGCTCCGCCGTGAGTGGCCACGCCGCCAGTTTGATCCCCGGCACGCGACCCGACGCGGCAGCGAGTCCGAAGTTGATGCGATTGAGAATCGCGCCCGTGTTCATCCACGCGTCGCCCGTTTCAGGATATCCGTTGGGCGCCTGGTGACCGAAAATCGGCTGGCCAAGGCGGCTCACCAACTGCGACGTGCGCGGTGTGGCATCGGGCTGCGCGTTCATCGCCCGCATCGTGCTGGCGACCAGCTCGAATGGCGATTTCACCTTGGCGCGATAGCTCGCCGACGCGAAGAACTCCGGGCTCGTCACGATCGTGCGCACGACGGCGCGAATGTCGCCATTCGTGCGACGGAAGGTGGCAGTCGCGCGCTCCACCAAAGCCGCCGGCGGCGTATCACTCACGAACCGACGCGCCAGCTTCGTCGCGATGAACTTCGCGGTGCTCGGATGCGACGCCAGCAAGTCGAGCACGGCCTCTCCCTCTTCCACGCCCTTGTTGGCGGCGAACGACTTGCCGAGGATCGTCTTCGCGCTCGCGTCGTGCACCTCTCCGCGAAACGCGAAGCCGCCACCCTGTGCGCCGCGCGAGATCGTCCAACCGGTGAGCGCGCGCGCCACTTCGATCACATCCTGCTGCGTGTACCCGCCGTCGACGCCCAGCGTGTGCAGCTCCATCAGTTCCCGCGCGTAGTTCTCGTTCAAACCACGCCGACGCTGCGCGAGTTGCTGCGCCAACTGCTGTGCCTGCGGATTCTGCGCGAGGCGCTGCTGCACCGCCGCCGCGCGACGGGCGGCTTGGCGCGCATTCACGGGGCGCTGTGCGGCGCGCAGCGTGGGGCGACCGCTGTCAGCGACACTCTGCCAGTTGTCGAGGTAATAGAGCATCGCCGGGCTCTTGGCGACCGCGCCCAGAAGTTCGCGGAAGGTGCCAAGGGCATGGGGGCGAATCGTCTGGGCGTCGTACTCGGGAAGGAAGTACCGCGTGCGATCCTTGCCGGCGAACACGTTGAAGTGATTCTCCCAGAAATCGACCATGACCTCGTTGAGCTGCCGCTCGCTGATTACCGCGCGCGCCACCCGGCTGGAGGCGAGTTCACCCAGAAAGGCGTACGACTGCCGGCCCTGTTCGCGCAGCTTGGCTGAATCGGCCGCGGTCATGTTGCCGCCGCGACGCTGCAGCTGGGCCAGGATGGCGGCCGGCGGTGGCGCGTCGGCCAGTAACTGCTCACCGGTTTTGCCCAACGAGGCAAAGCGGGCCACGAACTGCTCGGAGGCGGCGTCCGGAATGCGCTCGGGATACAGCTGACGGTCGATCCAGGCATCAACGCCCATAGCCCGTACCGCCTCCACGTCGCCCGGTCGGGCGCCGAAGGCCAGGCGATTGAGCACATGATGCACCTGCTGATCGGCCGTCTGCTCGCGCGCCGCGGACGCCGCGGAACTGGCGGGGGCGCGGTTCGCGGACGCGGAGGAGCCGGCGGAAGACTGTGGCGCCGTAGTGGCGCAGCCCAGTGTGGCCAGACAGAGCGCCAACACGGGGGGGAAAGACGGGCGGAGAATCGACAAGCGCGAACCCTCGACTGAAGTCTTCCGTTATGACGGAAGGATCGCGGCATCGTTAACCGCGCCGCCCTTTATCTTTCTTCGAATATGGCTCACGGCAACGCGCACGGCCGCTTCACGCAACTCATCGACGCCGCGCTCGCCGCCGGCACGCTCACCGCGATTGCCACCGGCGGGGCGCTGCTCGGCCTTGGCTGGCGAGAAGGCGAAGCTGGGCGGGTCTTCCGGCTTGCCGGACGCGGGCTGCTCGAGCGTTTCGGCGTGGCGTCCTCGGCCGCGCCGCTGACGTCGGTCGCTCTCGGGTATCTGCATCACTTGATCATCGCGACGGGCTGGGGCGTACTCCTTGCATTGCTGGTCCTTCCGTTACGCGGTGTTACACGCATAACAGCTGCCGCGCTCGCCGCAGCAGGGTATGCTGCATTGGCCCTCTGGGTGCTGCCGTCCACGTTACGAATTGGTTACGCGGTGACGGGAACGCTGCCCGGAGTGGTTGCCATTGGAGCCGCGGTTGCGGTCGCACTGCTTGGCGGCGTCTGGGTCGCCATCGGCGAAGGATACGACTGACGCCGCGTGGTCTTGGGATTGCGGTTGGTGTTGCTCATCACAGGGTGGCCAGTCTTTCACGTGGACGGCGCACGTGCCCGACGAGTTGCCTTGTCAGGTCTTACCCTTTTCTCACAGGAGGCAGGAACATGGACGTCCTCGTACGACTCGAGGCGCGTCCGAGCGATTCGCCGGTAGTTGCGCACGTGAATTCGATTCCCGTGCTTCCCTTCGGTACTCGCTCGCGGCGTGAAGTAGTCACGCTGTACGGCGTCGCCGACGCGCAGTCTCTGGCGCTGGCCCTCGCGGCCACCGTAGAGAGTGAACGATTGGAAGCACACACCGGAGTCGTGCGTCATCTCGGTGTATGGCCGGACCGCGGTGCGGTCGGTGATTCGGCCTGGCGGGATGGAACGACGGGTCGGTTGGTCACGCAGGATCTTGATATACCGTTGCTGACACTCGAGGCGCGTGCCTCAGAGCTGCTCGGCGCGTGTGGGTCGACGCTGCGGCGCGTCGCGGCTGGACTGGCCATGCCAGACTGGCCCGAAGGCACCGAGCGGGCACTGAGCTTTTCGTTCGCGTCCACGAATGTGGTCGCGTCCGGCGGAGCTGGGCAGTCGCTGGAAGATGATGCCGGCGTCGAAAGCTGGCTGGACTCCATCCGGCAGGCTGATGCCTTCACTTTCGAAGTCGAGGGAGACTGAGTTCACACTTTCTTCGTCTGCGCACGACCACGGGCCGCGAACACCTCAGGTGATCGCGGCCCGTATGTATTTCCAAGACCTCGGCGGGCTCCGTTGAACGCAGGGCTTTCCCCGACGCGGCCGTCCGGCTGAGCTCTCTTGCTACCCTCCCGCTCCCGCCGCACGCTTTCTGTTGCGGTCGACCAACCCTCGCGCCGCCCGGCGACCCTCGATTCGCGAGGGTTGCCGGATGTCCGGATACGAGTGGGAGGGGACGATGCGGGAGTACGATAGCGCCGGCATCAGGAACATCGCCGTGGTGGGCCACGGCGGTAGTGGAAAAACCAGCCTCGTAGACGCCCTCTGCTTCGCGGCAGGATCGGGCAAGCGCCACGGCAACGTGCGTGACGGCACTGCACTCACCGACCATCTCCCGGAGGAAATCGAACGGGGGTATTCCATCTCCCTTGGTTGCGCCTACGCCGAATGGATGGACAGTAAGATCAACTTCATCGATACCCCGGGCTCCCTCGACTTTCAGGGTGACGCCCTCGCTGGACTCGCCGCCGCTGACGGCGCCCTCTGCGTCATTGGTGGCGTGAATGGTGTGGAAGTCGGTACCGAGCGCGCTTTCAGCGCCGCGGTGGCCAAGCAGGATCCCGTGCTGTTCGTCGTGTCGATGATGGACAAGGAGCTCGCGGATTTCGATCGCATCTATGCGCAGATCAAGGAGCGTCTCACCACGAAAGTGGTGCCCGTGGAAATCCCCATCGGTACCGGCGCCAATTTTCGCGGCGTGATCAATCTGTTCACGCAGCGCGCGTACATGTACACGAGCGGCGCCAAGGGTGAGTTCGTGGAAGCCGATGTGCCGGCGGAATGCGCCGTGCGGTTCGCGCGCTATCGTCAGGAACTCATCGAGGCCATCAGCGCCACCGACGACGCGTTGCTCGAGCGCTACCTCGACGGTGGTGAGATCGATCGCGACACCGCGTTGCACGGGATGAAGGACGCCATGGCGCGCCTCGACCTGTTCCCGCTGTTCTGCGCGTCGGCCGACAGCATGATCGGCGTGCGTGCGCTGCTCACGGAACTCGTGCAGCTCATGCCCAATGCGTACGAGATGGAAGAGATCCACGCGCTCACCGGCGCCGAGGGGCATCACAAAATTCAGCTGCATGCGAAAGACGACGGCCCGTTCGCCGCGCTGGTGTTCAAGACGCTGGCGGAGCCACACGTTGGCGATGTGAGCTACTTCCGTGTGCTCTCCGGGCGCGTCGGCAGTGGTCAGGACGTGTATAACGCCACGCGTGATGTCGGCGAGAAGCTCGGGCATCTCTCGATTCCCTGCGGACGCGAGCGCGTGGAAGTCGGCATGCTACACGCTGGTGACATCGGCTGCGTAACCAAACTGCGCAACACGCACACCAATGACACGCTCTCGACGCGCGAACATCCGATTCGGCTGGCGGCGATCGAATTCCCCGAGCCGGTTGTACAGTTCGCGGTACGCGCCGCGGTCCGCAGCGACGAGGAGAAACTGCAGCTTGGCCTGCATCGCCTGCACGACGAAGATCCGACCTTCAGCGTGCACTATAATCCCGAGACGCACGAGACGATCGTCGGTGGCATGGGCGAGCGTCACCTCGATGTGTCGATGGCCGTGCTCCGACGCAAATTCGGAGTGCAGGCCGAACTCGCAAAACCGCGCATCGCGTTCCGCGAAACACTCAGTGCCAAGGCCGAAGGCCAGGGGCGGCACAAGAAGCAGACGGGTGGCCGTGGGCAATTCGGCGACTGCTGGGTGCGACTGAGCCCGATGCCGCGCGGCGAAGGCTATCTGTTCGACGATGCCATCGTTGGCGGCGTCATTCCGTCCAAGTACATCCCGGCGGTCGACCGTGGCGTGCAGGAAGCGGCGGCGCGAGGCGTGCTCGGTGGCTTCCCGCTCGTGGACTTCCGCGCCGAGCTCTACGACGGCTCCACCCACTCGGTGGATTCGAACGAAATGGCCTTCAAGATGGCGGGTATTCTCGCCTTCAAAGCGGTCGCCCCGAAATGCCGCCCGGTGCTCCTCGAGCCGCTCGATCTCCTCGAGATCACAGTGCCCGATCGTTTCCTGGGCGATGTGCTCGGCGATCTCTCCGGCCGCCGTGGCCACATTCTCGGCACCGACTCGACCGGCTCTCGCAGTGTCGTGCGCGCCGTCGTACCGCAGTCAGAACTGCATCTGTACGCCACGCAACTGTTCTCGCTCACGCACGGTCACGGACAATTCGTGCGGCGCTTCAACGGCTACGAACAGGTGCCGAGTGAAGCGACGCAGAAGATTGTCGCCGAGTATGCGAAGGAGAGGGAAGCGGTCGAGGCGTGACCGCCGCAGGGCCGTGGGCACATAGCCCACGGCCCACGGCCCGCTACACCTTGTGGTACGAAATCCGCGCCGCTTCCCGCCGATCCGCGCCTTCGTAGATCTCGAAGTCGCTGAAGAATGCCGGTGCTTCCTGCTGCAACACGCGCAGTGCCATCACCGCCAATCGACGAATCTCGAGCTCGGCTCCTTCGCTCGAGCGCAGTTCGAGCATCGTGCGCCAGGCGCGTGCGTTCGCGGTCACCACGATCTTGGTTTCCGTGCTGTTCGGCAGCACGCCGCGGGCCGCTTCGCGCGCCATTTTCCGGCGGTGCACCTTGTCGTCCACCCACGAGTACCGCGTCATCAGCGACTCGACCAGCGAGATGTAACTCTCCACCGCGCTGGTAACCTGCGCGCGCCACGCCTGCTCGAGTGGCTCGTCACCGATCATGGCCGGCGGCATGACAAACTGCGCGTCGCTTTCATCGACATAGCGCTGCGACAGCTGGGAGTACGCGAAGCCCGCACGGTGGCGCACCAACTCGTGCGTGAGCGACCGGCTCACGCCCTCGAAGAGGATCGAGTAGCTCGCATGTTCGAGCACGCTGCCGTGGCCCTGCTTCTTGATGTTCTCGAGATAATCCCGCGTGGTCCGGCCGGCCGGATTCCGCTGGCTCATGTAGCAGAGTCGGCCGGCAAATTCAGCGAGCCGCTCGCCGTCGGTGGATTCGCCGATCCACTGCACCGGCAGGTGGCTGGCCTCGACGAACTGGGGACGAGCGAGCACGGTGATCTTGGGCTCGCGGAGAATCGCGGCGTCAGAGAGCGGCATGGCGGAGAAATCGGGTGAATGAGGCGCTAGCGGCAGTGCCGGAATAGCGTAATATCGCCAATATCGTCGGCGGCGATACGCCGCCCCGCACGATCCTCCAAGCCGTTCCCCATGCCCGAAGGCACGTCGACTCGCACGCTGCAGGAAGAGATCCAACAATCCCGACCCTTCCGCTCCCAGTCGCAGGAGGCAACCATCGCCCTCATGCGGACGGCGTCGGTCGTGAGCCGACGGTTTGCACGGGTCGTCGAGCCGCATGGCCTGAGCCTCGCGCAGTACAACGTGCTCCGCATCCTCCGTGGCGCCGGCGTGGACGGGCTCCCCACCTTGGCGATCCGGGACCGCATGATCGACGAAGGGTCGACCGTGACCCGCCTGCTCGACAAGCTGGAAAAGGCGTCGCTCGTGTCGCGGGATCGCTCCCGTCCTGACCGTCGGCAGGTGCTGTGCAAGATCACGAAGCCGGGAGAAGCGCTGCTGGCCATGCTCGACGCGCAAATCGACGCGGCCGATCTTGCCACCATGGCGATGCTGACGTCGGAGCAGCGCGAATCGTTGCTGTCGATTCTCTCGGCGATCCGATCAGAGCTCAGCGAATAAGCACACGCAATAGCACCAAAAATTTGACAGTACTGCGCCAATACTGCGCCATTATAACGCCATTATCACGCCATTTTAGCGGATCAATCAGAAGAGCTGGACCCACGACCGGTGTTTGGAACGGGTAGGCAGGGCCTGCGCGCCCATTGCCTTGCTGATCGCGCAGGGCGAGTAGCTCAGGCTCATGTTGCCTTGCAGATCGGTCTTCGAGCCGCCCTGGCTGCGCGTCATCAGCGCTCCATAGATCTTCGGCGTACCCGCAATCTGGACGGCGTCGCGCACCAAAATCAGGCCGACGAACTCGAAGTTGCCCGTGATCGTCAACCCACCGTCCACGATCAGCAACCCCTGCCCGCGGCCGCCCGTCAGCTTGAGATCGCCGGGCGAGTAGATGATCGGGAAGTAGTTCTGACAACCAATGACCGAGCCGCCACCGCGTGATGGTTCGCCCCAGTTCGTAGCGCCATACGAACAGGTCGTGATCGTACCGGTCGGGGATGGGTTCGACTTGCTCGTGTACGTGATGTTCGCGCGACTCACGAGCGACGCCCATGTCTCGGTGCCGAAGGTCGTCAACGCATTCGCCGCGCTCAGCTTACTGTCAGCCGTCACGCCGCCATCCGCCTGCGAGGCCGGCTTCTGTACGGCAACCTTCACGCCCGGCGGGGCACTGATCGCGAACGTATCGCGCGACGTTGGACAACTCAACCAGCCCGGCGGTGTGGTGCTCTTCCCCGTAATGGCGACCGATCCCTGCGTTTCGACTTCCCCCAAACTGGTCAAGGCGCTTCCGGCCGGGATGCTCGGCCCCGACATCCGCACCAGCATCGAGACCTGGCGTTGCGATTCAAGTTGTCCATTCCCCACACTCGACCGCCCAAGCGACGTGATCAAGAACGTCGTGCCGTTCAAGCGCATCACCGCCACCTTCGCCGTATCGCCAGCGGTGACCACCACGTTGCTGGAATCGACGGCGCCGACCGCGAGCGCCGTCCGTGCTGCCGTCCAATTGGCCAGCTGACCGTTCAATCCATACTCGGCGATCGTCAGCGCGCGCTGTTGCGACAGCATGTTCCGGCCCGCTTTGAACTCATGCATGGTGCCCATCACCGCGCTGAGCGACAGCACCGCCAGCAGCACCATGGCGATGATCACGAACATCAGGGCGCTGCCGCGTCGCTCGCGGACCAATCGTGGGGCGTTCATCGGCGATTCCGGAGGGCAACGCTCACCAGCAGCGAGTCGGTGATGGCCGTGGAACTCGAACCCATCTTGCCGGAGCTGCTTTCGCCGGAGGCGCGCGCCACGACATCGATACGGGCAATGCGGTTGCTGGAGGCGATTGCCGTCACCGCCACGCCCACGCTGTCGTACATCGCGAGACCAAGACCGCCAGCACCCGACGCATTAGCGGCCTGGAAAGGACCCGCAACAGGAACGGCCGCTGTCCATGCCCCACCGGCATACTCGGAGCGGCCGAGGTACCAGGCCCCGGAGCTCTGCGTGGACAGCGCGTACCGCGTGGTGCGCAACAGGCGAAGCGGCGCGCCGGCCACGACGGAGTCGGGCAGGTTCGGCGTCACACCGAGACGCAGGCGTGACTTGCCGACGTCCAGCAGCGCATCGACGTACGGCGACAGCGGGCACGTCACCGCGCTGCTCGACACGCTCGTGATGCGGTGCGCCGACCAATATTCGCCGGCCACGCCGGATGAATCGTTGCGCAACACCACCACCGTATCACCGACCGACGGGTCACTCGCAAAGTTCGATAGTTGCATTCGCGATGCGGTGGTCGGTACGAGATCCACCTGTGCGCGGGTCGGTGTGGCACACACCACCGACGAACCCAGCACGTCGCGAAAGGTGATCGACATGCGATCGAACGCCACGATATCACCCGCCGCCGATGACACGCTGCGCAATTCGGCAGACATCACGTTCACCGCCGTCCGTAATTCGCGACGCACGTCCATCTGCTGCGTGGTTCGCTGGAAGAAGCGCTGTTGTCCCACCATCACGGCCGTCACCATCGTGCCGAGCAGCCCCAGTATCGTCATCGTGATCAGCAATTCGATGAGCGTGAATCCGCGGCGTCGCGGTCGGGTCAAACGCATCATCGGCAGGGCACGATTGTGGTATACGTGACGGGCTTTGTCTGCCGGGGAATGGTCACCGTGACGACGACGGTCGCCGTATTTACGCCCTGCGTGACGACCCAGGATTCCTGGATGCCGCGTGTCGTGCGCGTGGCCGACGCCACGCCCGACTGCGACAGATTGGTGCACGACAAACTCGCCAGCGAATCCAGGCGCGACTGCGCTACCGCGGCCGCGATCGACTGACGACGACCGCCACCCATTTGCTTGGCCACGGCGTTCGACGTCGACAGCAGTCCACCGATCGCGACCATCAGCAGCACGAAGGCGATCAGCACCTCGATAATCGAGGAGCCGCGCCGTTCGCGTGCCGCGCGCCGTGCTCGGCGCGTCATAGCCGGCATCCGCGTCGGAGCACGACGCCGGCGCCACTCACGCAGACGGTATCGGCGAAGCTGCCGAGCGTGATCTGATACTTGGCGATCGTCGCGCTCACCGGAGTCACTAGACCTCTGGCGTCGAAGGCGATGGTCGTCGGCGCGGCGCCGATGGCGGCCACGGTGGTGCCGAATGTCGAGGCGAAGAGAAGGGGGCGCACGACCTGCGTAGCCGTATTCGTCAGTCCGCTCAACACGGTCACCCCAACGGTGTTGCCACTCAACGTGAGCGTGGACCGCTTGCCCTTCTGCATGGCAGAGGCGCGCGCCGTCGCGAATGCCGATTCCAGCGTTTCGTGGCTCGCGCGAAGCGCCGTGCGGGCCTTCAGCTCGGTGATCTTCGGAGCGGTGATCACGAACAGCGTCCCCATGATCGCGACGACCATGAGGACTTCGGCGAGCGTGAACCCGCGATGAGAAGAGGACGGTGATGTATGAAGCACAGGTAATGATGAATGTCTACAGCAGACGACCAGAACCGTACTTTCGTTTCGTCCCATCAGGGACTAGCCTTCCAATCCGTCCAACCGGAAGCGATTCCAGCTTCGTGTCCGCTCGATGTCGTCGAGCGCTGCGCGCGCGGCCGGAGGGAGGGGCGGGGCGTCCGGATCGTGCCGCAGGGTGGAGATCGCCCGGTCGCCTTCGCGCGCAATCTTGCAGCCCGGGTTCAGCACCCCGGACGGATCGGCCGCATCCTTCACGTGCGCGAACGCGCCGCGCGCTTCGAGACCCCACACGCGGTCCATCAGCGGTGCCCGCAGTCGGCCGTCGCCATGCTCGCCCGACAACGTGCCGCCAAGCACCGCCGTGAGCTCGCACACGCGATCGAGAATGCCGTGCACCCGGTCGCGCCATCCGGCGCGCGTCACGTCCACCAGAGGATTCACGTGCGCGTGCGCGTCGCCGGCGTGTCCGAAGATCACGCCCGGCATGTCGAAATGGTCGAGCGCGCGGCGCACGCCGCGTACGTAGTCGGGAAAGCGATCCGGGGGCACGCAGCCGTCTTCGATGAACTGCATCGACCGGAGTCGCGGCGCGAGTCGTGACAGAATCGGACTCGCCGCGTGACGCAGCGCCCACAATCGATGCTCGCTATCCGCGTCGACGGCCGTGTGTACGTCACTCGCACCGTGTCGCGTGGCGCGCGCGGCCAACTGCGTCATCGCGTGCAATGCCTCTGCCGCGGATTCGCCTTCGACTTCCATCAGCAGCACCGCTTCGGCGTCCGACGGAATTCCCGTCGGGCCATCGGTCGCGGCCACGTCGAGAAAGGTGCGATCGAGCAGTTCGCAGGCGGTCGCCCCATCGATGCGGGCCTCCACCGCACAGGCGGTGGCCGCCTCCAGCGAGTCGAAGATCGCCAGAATCGTGGCCGTTGCTCCCGCGGCCGGAATGAGCGAGAGCTCCACTTCGGTGAAGATGGCGAGCGTCCCCTCACTGCCGACCAGCAGATCCACCAGGTGTCCGTCGGCGCGCAGTGCATCGGCGATGGCGTACCCCGACGACTCCTTGCGAACCCCGGCGTGCGTCAGCGCGTACGCCGGGATTTCACTGCCGAGTTGCGCACTGATCTGCGACAGCGCATCCGACACGCGCCGCACGGCGGGCACGCCGATCGGCCACGGCTCGCCGCGTCGCACCCACACATCGGTGCCGTCGTCGAATACGCAGCGCACGCCATGCACCCACGGGCGCGTGGCGCCGAACTTGAGCGTGCGCGCTCCCGCCGCGTTCGCACCCACCATGCCGCCGATCGTGCAGAACGCCCCGCTCGACGGGTCCACCGGAAAGCGCAGGCCTACGCGGCGCCCGGCATCGTCGATCTCGCCTCGCGTCGCACCGGCGCCGACACGGATGACGCGCTCATCCACATCCACCGGGCCGAGGTGGCGCAGTCGGCTCAGGTCCACGATCACTCCAGGGCCCACGGCCCCGGCGGCCATACCGCTCCCCGAACCGCGCGGCATCAACGCGATGCCCTCGCGCTTGCCCCAGCGCATCAAAGCCGGCACGTCATCGGCGTCGACCGGAACGGCCACCCCCGCTGGCACACACCGCGCGATCCCGGCGCCCTCGGCGTACATCGCCCGGGCGAGCAGATCGGTGCGGAACACACCACGGAAATCGGGAGGCGACTCGATCACCCTTGGAACCTCGTGCCCGTACGGCGGCTGCGGCAAGGCCCAGTTGGGCCCCGACCGTTCATTCCTCAAACACGCGGTCCGGACTTGGTGACGCACGACGGCCGCGCATCGTATCTTGCACGACATGACACTGCCGATCGCCGTCTCTGCCGCCCTGTCTCAGCGCGATGCCGCCCGCTTCTGTGAGGCCATCCTGCCGGCAGTGTCGCGCACGTTTGCGCTCGGCATCAAAGTGCTGCCTGGTGCGCTCGGTCAGGCCGTACTCGATGCGTATCTGTTGTGCCGCATTGCCGATACCGTCGAAGACGCGCCGGCCGTCGATCCGCACGTGAAGGCGGCGCTGTTCGACGACTTCCTCGCGGCATTTAACGATACCGCCGCGCTCGAGCGGTTTCTGCAGGGTGTGAAGCCGCTCGTGGGCGACGAAGCGCATCTGTCGCTCACGCTCAACGCGGACCTCGTGTTCGCACACTTTGCGGTGCTGCCGCCGAAAACGCGCGCAGTGGTGCAGAAGTGGGTGGCCGAGATGGCGATCGGCATGCGCAAGTTCGTGCTGCTCTATCCCGACGGCATTCGCATTCAGACCGTCGAGGAGTACAAGGAGTACTGCTACTATGTCGCCGGCACGGTGGGCTACATGCTGACCGACTTGTGGCACGAACACTCGTCGAGCATCGGCACCAAACGCCACGCCATTCTGCGCGAGCGGTGCCGCGCATTCGCCGAGGCGCTGCAGACCGTGAACATCCTGAAGGATGTCGCCGTCGACGCCGAGAAGGAGAATTCGGTGTACGTGCCCGAGGAGCTGCTGCGCGCGCACGGCAGCTCGCAGAGCAGTATTCTGGCGCCGGAGCTCATCGCGAAGAACCGCGAGGCGCTCACGCAGCTCATTCAGCTGGCGTGGCACGATCTCGAAGAAGCGCGCATGTATCTGCTGCTCATCCCGCGCCGTGCGATTTCCATTCGCCTGTTCTGCATTCTGCCGCTGCTGCTCGCCTACGCCACGCTGCGCGATCTCGTGCAGAGCACGGCCATGCTCAAGCCGGGCGGGTCGGTCAAGATCTCGCGTCGCGAAGTGAAGTCGTTGCTGATGACCGGCTCGATGCTCGTGATGAGCAACGCGGGTGTGCGCTGGCTCGTGGAGCGGGTGCGCCGACGCGCGTTCGTGCTCGAGCTGGTTACCGCGCCGTAATCTGCGTTACGACCTTTTGTAGCAGGTTGGGCGGTTCCTTCATGCGATCCTGCTCCAGTTCGTCGAGTAACTGCTCGATGCGCAGATGCATGCGGTCGACCGCGTTGCGGTAGGCGCGACGCAGCGCGCGCCAGCCGAGAAATCCGCCGCCGCCCACGAAGGCGGTGAGTCCGGCGAGAATGCCCGTGCCGGCGCCGGCGCTGACCAGAAAGAGCACCGGGACCGCGACGACGGCGTACAGCAGGCCGAGAGCGAGGACCAGCGCGACGGCCTGATTGCGCTGCATACGGCGCATGCCGGCGATATCGGCATCGAGACGGACCACGCTGCGCGCCCCGTCGATGGCCGTGACACTGGCGGTGAGCTGGTCGACGCGCACGAGGTCGAACCGCCGTCCGCCCACGCCGAACGAACGGAGAAAATTGCCGAACGGATCGCGACGCGGCTCCCAACTCTGCCGGTCGCCGAGGCGACGACGCGTGGACAGTGACTCCATCCGCGGCATCCAGGTGTCGAGGCGACGTAGGATATCGTCGGGCGTGCCGGGTACGGTGCGCTGCGCGCCCAGCGACGCCGGTCCAAGACTATCGAGCAACATTCCCGATTCGGTCTCCGCCATTGGCAAGCGCGCCCGTTCCTCGGCGATCGCCTGACGCACGTGCGCCAGATCGAGCCCGACCTCCTTGGCGATTTCGAGCAGACGCTCCTCCGACACACTCTCCACGCCCTCGGAGGTGGTCGTCTGCAGTTCGCTGGCGCGGGCCAGCACGCGCTCGAGCGCGGTGCGCGGGATATCAGCCATGGATTGGTGACGCGTGAAGCGCGGTAGTCAGCACTAGATGCCGCTCAAGATGATGTCGATCTGCCGCTGGAGTGCCTCGCGAATGGCGGGCGGCAGGGCGAAGCCGTAGTCGAAGAGTGCGTTGTACGCCGTCACACCCGAACTGCGAATATTGGCCTGTTCCACGTAATAGCGCACATAGCCGTCGCGAAGCTCCGGCGCGATCACGGCCAGCAGCATCGCGCCGGCCTGTACCTGACCCATCGACACATAGCGGTCGGCCGTGCCGGCGCGCTGTTCCGCCGGCGTGGTGTTGTCGGTGACCACCGTCCCCACCAGCGAACCGGTGATTTCGTGCGCGAGCACGTACAACACCTGCGCCGCATCGGCACTGCGCGAGGGGAAGGGCACCGCCACCATCGTCTGCCGGTTCGGACCGGTCGCAGTCCGACCTTCGCCGCCGATGGGGAGCGACAAGACCAGATCACCTTGTCGTTGCGACGTGTTGTTGAGAAAGCGCTCGAATTTCACGCGATACACTTGCTGCCACAGACTATCCACCGACGTGATCACCGGTGCCCGGGTGCGAATCACGCGCGAATGCTCGGCGTTAAAGAATCGCTCCTGTTCATCGAGCACGCCGGCCAGGAACAAGCGGAGCCACTCGCGATCAGCCGCGGTCGGAAACATCGACGCGATGAGCGCCACGCGCGCTTGCGTTTCGCGATCGGGGGCACGCCGCGGATCGCCCTCGAATTGCAAGAACCGCTCGAGCGCATACTTCATGGCATCCCAGTTCGCGAACTCGAACGGGAGAAACTGCGCCTGGAGATACCCGCCGGTCAGTGGCAAGCGCTTCGCGAGTGTCGAGCGATTGGCATCGAGACTCGTGAGCACATTGCGCTGGTTCTTCACGACGACGAGTGAATCGCGATAGCCGTTCCGATACAGTCGCACGCGGCTGGTGTCTTCACTGATCAGCGCGAACGCATGGAGCCACAGATCGATGTGCTCGGCCGTGCGCACGGGCCAGCGCAGCGGTGGCTGCGTCGATGGCAGTGCCGACTGCTGCGACGACGGCGGCCCACTGGACGGGGCCGCGCCATTGGGGGTGGCCGGCGTGCCCACTGGAATCGCCGACGCGCACGCGGCACAGGGGCCGAGCAGCGAGGCGGCGAACAGTGTGTGTCGAACGAAGGGCCAGACAGAGAAAACGTGAGGCATACACGAGTATACACCTCACGCCATCGACAGGATTCAGCGGGCCGCGCGGAACTAGCTGGCGCGACGGATCGGTATCGCGATATCCGGCAGGTCGGCGCTGCGACCGCAGGTCACGCAAAAGCGCCAGTTCACGTCGAGCTCGGTGCTGCAGGCGGGGCACTGCCGCTTGGTGAGGTCCATGCCGCAATGCGGGCAGAACGTCATGCGGCGGTTCTCGGGCAGTCGGTTGCCGCAGAAGCGACAGCCGCAGGGCTTGGTTTCCGGCTTCGACTCACCCGACCGATCGCTGATGTCGGTGGCGGGCGGCGTCGCCATCCGCTCCGTGCCGACCGTGGTCGCCTGTTGGGCCAGCGTCAGCGAGGTCGTCGCCCACGCGCGCACCAACGACATCGAGGGTGAGGGTGAGGCGAGGGCCTGCGTACAGGCCGCTTGCAGTCCCGACTCGGTCTGGAGATAGCCGCGCTCCCCGGCGATGAGGCGGAGCACCGCCCGCTCGAAGGCGTCGGCGCCACCGTCGGCCATTTCACGACGCGCCTCACGGAAGGGCAGGAGCCGTTCCTCGAGATCAGTGAGCGTGAAGCCCTGCGTCAGGAGATGCGGATACTGCGTCCGAACCGTACGCGAGAGCCGGAAGGCAAGACGATCGAGATCGTCCAGCGAGCGTGACACGACGCTCACTTCCCTTCGGCTGCCATACGCTTGTCCACGTCGTTTCCCATGCGCTCACGCGTCTCGCCACCGATGCGATCCACGACTCGCTCGGCGACGTTCTTGTCGTTCTCTTGCGCGTCTTTCCAGCCGTAGCCGTAGCCGATGGCGACGCCGATCGCGAGGATGAATAGATACTTGAACATGAGCATCCGGAGTTGGACCGGCACTCGTGCGCCGGAGTCCTTACGTCATCCGACGCGCAGTCTTGGCCCCGGGTAACGCGGGAGCCGGTGCGAAGGCGTCCGGCGCAGGAAATGGTGACAGTGGGGCCCGCTTGGTGTTGGCCCGGACCGGCTGCGCGGCCCACCACTCCTCGAACGACGACACGACGAGTCCATCCGAGCGGTCCTGCACGGCGGCCGCCCGGGTCGCCAGATGATTGGCGTATTCGTTCTGAGGATGGCCGGCGTGCCCTTTCACCCACGCCCATTGCGTCTCGTGCATGGCCACGGCCTCCACTGCCGCCTGCCAGAGCTCCACGTTCTCCACGGGTCCCTGCGCCCGTTTCCAGCCCCGCGCCATCCATCCCCGCACCCACGACGTCATCCCGTCCACGATGTAGCGGGAGTCGGTCGTGAACAGGACCGACAGCGGGTTACCCTTCCGCGACATCGCCTGGTAGCTGTCGATCACCGATCGCAGCGCCATCCGGTTGTTCGTGGTGTCGGGTTCCGAGGCCCACAGGTCGAATCGCTGCACGGTGCCGTCGGCCTTTCGGAATTCGATCAGCGCGCCGAGTCCGCCGGGAGTATCACCAATCTTGCCGTTGCCAAGGCAGGATTCGTCGGCAAACACCGCCACCAGCGGATACTTCGCGCTCACTTCACGATCTCCATGCCGTCCAGCTCGTCGATATAGATCTCGAGCAAGCTACCCGTACTCGGATGACGGGCGACGATCAGCTCACGCCCGTTGTGTAGACGGAGCCGCTCAGGGATCACGAGAAATTCGGTGCCGCGACGATAGAGCTGGAGACGAGTGCCATCCGTGATGGCGCGCTCGAGTTTGTCGTATTGGAGAACGGAGAGCTGCATCCCGAAAACTACACGATTTCTTTGTGCGCCAGACGCCCGATCTTTGCGCGGCCTTTACGGGCCTCGCGGTACGCTTCCCCTCAGTTGCGAAGCTGTCATGGTCTCGGGAGGTCCCCGGATCTGGAGCGCAACCCGCATGAGGAGGTTGTCCCGTGATCGATCTCGCCTATGTGCTCGGTACCGTCGCGTTCTTCGCGCTGATGCTCGCTTACGTCCGGGTGTGCGAAGGGTTGGGCTCGTCCAACGCTGACGGTGCGGAGCGCGCGCCTGCCGACGATACCCTTGGCCGCGAGCGTGTCGCATGAGCGCCGAAAGTGCCATCGCCTCGGTGATGGCTGTGGCCGTGCTTGTCTATCTGACATACACGCTTATCCGTCCCGAAAAATTCTGAGCCATCCATGACCTTCGACGGCTGGTTCCAGATCATCGTCTTCAGTCTCGCGATTCTTGCCATCGCGAAGCCACTGGGACTCTACCTCGTCCACGTCTACGACGGATCCGTTCGTTGGCTCCGCCCTATCGAGCGCGTCATCTACCGCGTCGCCGGCGTCAACGCTGATGACGATCAGCACTGGACGCGCTACGCGGGCGCCATGCTGCTCTTCAGCGCGGCATCGATGCTGCTGACGTACGTCGCGCTGCGCGTGCAACATCTGTTGCCGATGAACCCGCAGGACCTCGGTGCGCTGCCCGACCGGCAGGCCTTCGAGACCGCGGCGTCCTTCACGACCAACACGAACTGGCAGAGCTACGGCGGCGAGTCGACGATGTCGTACTTCTCGCAGATGTCTCAGCTCACGTTCCACAACTTCGTGTCGGCGGCGGTCGGCATGGCCGTCGCCGTTGCCCTGGTGCGAGGCATTGCACGCCGGTCCGGCGACGGGCGCGGACGCATCGGAAACTTCTGGGTCGATCTCACGCGCGGCACGCTCTACGTCCTGATTCCGCTCTCGCTGATCTGGGCGCTGGCGATGGTGCAGCAGGGCGTGATTCAGAACTTCCATCCGTATCTGCAGGTCACGACGCTCGAAGGCGCCACGCAGACGATCGCGATGGGCCCCGTCGGCAGTCAGGAGGCGATCAAGCAGATCGGGACGAACGGCGGCGGCTTCTTCAATGCCAACTCGGCGCACCCGTTCGAGAATCCCACGCCGTGGTCCAACTTCCTGTCGGTCTTTGCGATCTTCGCCATTCCATCGGCGTTGGTCTACCTACTTGGTCGCATGGTCGGCAACACGCGACATGGCTGGTCGGTCTGGTCCGCGATGTTCCTGCTCTTCCTGGCCGGCACCGGGGTGACCTACTCGGCCGAAGCGCGCGGGAACCCGACGCACGCCGCACGTGGCCTCGACGTCGCCACCACCGCCGTGAATCCCGGCGGCAACATGGAAGGGAAAGAGACGCGCTTCGGCATTGCGAATTCGGCACTGTATTCCGTCGTGACCACCGACGCGTCGTGCGGCGCGGTGAACGCCATGCATGACTCTTTCACGCCGCTCGCCGGGATGGTGACGATGGTGAACATGCAGCTGGGCGAAGTGATTTTCGGCGGGGTGGGGGCTGGCCTCTATGGCATGATCATCTTCATCGTGCTCACGGTCTTCATCGCAGGACTGATGGTGGGGCGCACCCCGGAGTATCTCGGCAAGAAGCTGCAGGCGCGTGAAGTACAGATGGCGATGCTCTACGTGCTCGCATCCGCGGCGTCGATCCTGGTGTTCACGGCGATCTCCGCCGTCTCGCCATCCGGACTGCAAGGGCTCAACAACAGCGGCCCGCACGGGCTTTCGGAGCTGCTCTACGCGTTCACGTCCACGACGGCGAATAATGGATCCGCGTTCGCTGGTTTGACCGGATCGACCTACTGGTACAACACGCAGTTCGGCGTGGCCATGCTCGTGGGCCGCTTCGCCTTGATCGTCCCGTTGCTGGCGCTGGCCGGGTTTCTGGCGGAGAAGAAGAGCGCCCCTGCGTCGGCCGGGACGTTCCCGGTCGAAGGACCGGTCTTCTCGGCGCTTCTCATCGGCGTCGTCATTGTCGTTGGTGCGCTCACCTTCTTTCCGGCGCTCGCGCTCGGGCCGATCGTCGAGCACTTCTCGATGGGATCGGGAGGGCTCTTCTAATGGTCAGCACACAATCCCGTCCGCTCTTCGACCCACCGATCGTTCGGCGGGCAGTGCGCGATGCGTTCGTGAAGTTGAATCCGAAGCACATGGTGCGGAATCCCGTGATGTTCGTGGTGCTGCTCGGCTCCGCCTATACCACCGCCGCCCTGGCGCGGGATATCGCCGCCGGACGCGATGGCATCGCGTTCACGCTCCAGTTGACGCTGTGGCTGTGGTTCACCGTCCTGTTCGCCAATTTCGCCGAAGCGATGGCTGAGGGGCGAGGCAAGGCGCAGGCAGACACGCTGCGCGAGAGCCGCACGCAGATCAGCGCCAAGAAGCTCGACGCGTCCGGCACCGAGCGCGCCTACAATGTGGCTGAGTTCGAGAACGTGTCGGCGGCAACGCTCCGCCGCGGGGATCTCGTTGTGTGCGTGCCGGGCGACGTCATTCCCGGTGACGGTGAAGTCGTGGAAGGCGTGGCGTCGGTCGACGAGAGTGCCATCACGGGCGAGAGCGCTCCCGTGATTCGCGAGAGCGGCGGTGACCGTTCGGCCATCACCGGCGGTACGAAGGTGCTGTCCGACTTCATCGTGGTACGGATCACCGCCAATCCCGGCGAGACCTTCATCGACCGGATGATTGCGCTCGTCGAGGGAGCCAGCCGACAGAAAACGCCGAACGAAATCGCGTTGACCATCCTGCTGTCGGGTCTCACGATCATCTTCGTGCTCGCCGTTGCCACGCTCCAGCCGTTCGCGATCTACGCCGGAAGCCCGGTCGCGATCACGGTGCTCATCGCGCTCCTGGTGTGCCTCATTCCGACCACGATCGGCGGCCTGCTGTCGGCGATCGGCATCGCGGGCATGGATCGTATGATTCAGCAGAACGTTATCGCGATGAGTGGACGCGCCGTCGAAGCGGCCGGTGACGTAAATACGCTCTTGCTCGACAAGACCGGGACAATCACGCTGGGCAATCGGCAGGCCTCGGAGTTCGTAGCGGTCGGTGGCACCGCCGTCGCAGATCTTGCCGATCGCGCGCAGCTCGCGTCGTTGGCCGACGAAACGCCCGAAGGCCGAAGCATCGTCGTCCTCGCCAAATCGCAGTATGGTTTACGTGGACGCGAGGTCGGCGGCGACGCGACCTCCGCCGCCATGGAGTTCGTGCCATTCAGTGCCAGCACGCGCATGAGCGGCGTGAATCTCGATGGGCGCGAAACGCGGAAGGGCGCCGGCGACGCGGTGATCCGGTGGACGCGTGAACATGGCGGCACGGTACCCGCCGATCTGGAGCCCACGATTCAGCGTGTCGCGCGTGAGGGTGGTACGCCGCTCGTCGTGGCCGAGCGCGACAATGGGATCGCGCGAATCCTCGGCGTCATCTATCTCAAGGATGTCGTGAAGGGCGGCATGAAGGAGCGATTCGACCGCTTGCGGGCGATGGGCATTCGTACGGTGATGATCACGGGCGACAATCCCCTGACGGCGGCGGCCATCGCACAGGAAGCGGGCGTCGACGACTTCCTGGCCGAGGCGAAGCCCGAAGACAAGATGGCGCTGATCAAGCGCGAGCAGGCGGGGGGCAAACTCGTCGCGATGACTGGCGACGGCACCAACGACGCGCCCGCGCTCGCGCAGGCAGACGTCGGCGTCGCCATGAACTCCGGTACGCAGGCGGCCAAGGAAGCCGGCAACATGATCGACCTCGACTCCAATCCCACGAAGCTCATCGAGATTGTGGAGATCGGGAAGCAACTGCTCATGACCCGCGGCTCGCTCACCACGTTTTCGATTGCCAACGACGTCGCCAAGTACTTCGCGATCATTCCCGCAATCTTCATCTCGGTGTACGGCGTCCGCGGCGCGTTACAGCCCCTGAACGTCATGCGCTTGCACTCGCCGGAGAGTGCGATCCTGGCGTCGGTGATCTTCAACGCGCTCATCATCGTCGCGTTGATCCCGCTGGCGCTCCGCGGCGTCAAGTACCGTCCGGCGGCAGCCGGCGCCATTCTCCGTCGAAATCTGCTGGTGTACGGAGTGGGTGGACTTATCGTGCCGTTCGTCGGGATCAAGGCCATCGACGTGCTGCTCGTCCTCCTTCGTCTCGTCTGAGGGTGCTCTCATGATTCGCTCGAATATTCGCCCCGCCCTCGTGCTGACCGTGTTGCTGTGTGTCATTACGGGGATCGGATACCCCGGCCTCGTGACCGGGCTCGCGCAGCTCATCTTTCCGCGTCAGGCCAATGGCTCGCTGGTTCGCGTGAACGGTCGTATCGTGGGCTCGGAGCTCATCGGCCAGTCGTTCACGCGTCCTGAGTACTTCCATCCGCGGCCCTCAGCCGCGGGTGCCGGCTATGACGCGACGGCGTCGGCCGGTACGAACAAGGGTCCGACCGACCGCAAGCTCGCCGACACGCTGATCGCGCTGCGCGTCGATAGCGCGGTGCAGCTCGACGGGGCCATCAAGGGCCAGGTTCCGTCGGACATGGTGACGGCCAGCGCCTCGGGGCTCGATCCGCACATTTCGCCAGCCAACGCGCGGCTGCAGGTCGCGCGGGTGGCGCGCGCCCGCGGCGTGTCCGCCGCCGATGTGCAGAAGTTGCTGGACGCGCGTACGGAAGGCCGACAGTTCGGCGTGCTGGGCGAGCCTCGCGTGAACGTGCTCCTGCTGAACATCGCGCTCGATTCTGCGCTGACGATACGCCCGGCCAAGACGGCGCTGGTGCCAACTCTCCCCCGGACTCTTCCATGATCGCATATCCGAATCGCCATCCGTGGCACCACGCGCGCTCAATCGCTTGCGCCACGGTCGCCGCCCTTGCGCTCGCCGCGCTGCCGCGCCGCGCCGCCGCGCAACCCGCCGTCGCGCAACCCGCGCCGGCTGATACCACCGTTCGCGTCACCTACGGCGCGTTCGTCGACGGCTACTTCGCCTACGATGCCGGTCGCCCGGCGTCATTCGACCGCTCCTTCGCCGGTGGTGCGCCGTTTACCACGCAGCCGTCGCGGCACAATGAGTTCAACATCAACCTGGCCTACGTGGAAGCCGTGCTCGCCGGAGCACGGGTACGTGGTCGCTTCGCCCTTCAGGCCGGCACGTCGGTCCAGTCGAACTATGCCGGCGAGCCGGTGAACGGAACCATCAGTGGCCCATCGCTCGCACGGCACATCCAGGAAGCCGTGGTCGGATACAAGATCGCCGACCACGTGTGGATCGACGGCGGCATCTTCTACTCCAACATGGGCATGGAAGGCTGGGTCTCGCGCGACAATCCGACCTACACACGCTCGCTGGTCGGCGATTACTCGCCGTACTACTCGACGGGCGTCAAGGCGACGTGGGCGGCAACCCCCAAGCTCACGGCCCGGCTCGACATCGTGAACGGGTGGCAGAATATTTCGGAGAACAACAGTGGAAAGGGCGCGGGGATTCGACTCGACTACGCCGTCACGCCGACGTCCACGCTGAGCTATTACAATTTCATCTCCAGCGAGGCTGGCTCGCGCGTGCGGAGCTTCAATGGAGTCGGTGCGAAGCTCGCGACGGCTGGCGGATGGACGTTGCTCGGTGAAGCGGATTACGGAACGCAGTCCCGTCCGGCAGGCGCCGCCGGTACCTCCAGTTGGATCAACACCGCGGCGATTGTACGACGCCAGGTCGCGCCGACGATTGCGCTCTCAGGTCGCGTTGAATACATGCGCGATCCGGACCAGGTTGTTCTCGCAACCGGCACACGCGGCAGCGGAGCGACCGCGATCGCGAATGCACCGTTCCGCGCCGTCGGCGCGTCCGTCGGCGTCGACGTGCAGCCGCAAGCGCGCTTTCTGTGGCGCTCGGAAGTCCGTGGCTGGCAGAACCGCGACGCCATTTTCCCGGATGGCCGCAACGAGACGCCGTCGAAGCGCAGCGGATTCGTCGTGTCGTCGCTCGCGCTGACCTTCTGATGGAAGCGCCCGAGGCGAGCTTCCTCGAGCTCGTGCGTCAGCGCGAGCGTGGGAAGCTCAAGCTCTACATCGGGTCCTCGGCCGGGGTGGGCAAGAGCTACAAGATGCTGCAGGAAGCGTACGACATGCGTCGGCGCGGCGTGGACATCGTCGTCGGCTTCGTGGAAACACATGCACGCGCCGATACGGAGGCGCAGCTCCGTGACCTCGAGGTGCTCCCGCGCCGACGCATCGAGTACCGAGGCGTCTCGCTCGAAGAGATGGACGTCGACGCCCTCGTCGCGCGACGTCCGCAGATCACGATCGTCGACGAGCTGGCGCACACCAACGTGCCCGGTTCACGCAATGGGAAGCGGTGGCAGGACGTGTTGTACTTGCTCGACGAGGGCATCAATGTCGTCTCCGCCGTCAACGTGCAGCACCTCGAGTCTCTCAACGACGTGATGCAGCGCGAGCTTGGGGTGCTGGTGCGCGAGACGGTCCCCGACTGGGTCGTCGCCCAGGCCGATCAGGTGGTTAATCTCGATATTTCATCGGAGGACCTTCGTCAGCGTTTGCGCGAAGGCAAGATCTATCGCGCCGAAAAAATCGAAGCGGCACTGACCAACTTCTTCACCGACGAGAATCTGAGTACGCTGCGCGAGCTGGCCTTGCGCGAAACGGCGAACTCGGTGGATCGCGCGCGCGAAGGATTGATCCGTCGCGAAGACGGGCCGGGTGGCGCCGGCCTGGCCCCGCGCACCGTCGATCGACTGCTGGTCTGCCTCTCGAGCAATCCGCCGTTGTCCCGCGTGCTGCTTCGGAAAGCGAGCCGCATCGCCGGCCGGCTCAACTCTGACTGGTATTGCGTGTACGTGCAGACGCCCGATGAACGCGCCGATCGTATCGACGCGACCGTGCAGCGACGGCTGGTCGACAACATTCAGCTCGCCCAGTCGATGGGTGCCGAAGTCGTGAAACTGGAAGGCACCGACGTGGCGGCGACACTGGTGCGCTTTGCCCGTGAGCGTGGCGTGACACTGGTGATCATCGGTCAATCGACGCGCTCGCGCTGGCATCGGTTACGCCACGGATCGGTCGTCGATCGGTTGATCGCCGGACGCGAAGGGCTGGATGTGCTGGTGGTGTCGTTGTTCGACGAGGCCGAGGCGACACTGCTGTCGCGAGCTGACCTTCCATGACCGTCGGGCAGCGCCTCTTTCTCGCGCTGGTCCCGTCGCTGCTCGCCGTCGCGCTGGCGCTCGGGCTCGCGTACTACGGACAGTATGCACGTACCGCGCCCGAACTCGTCGTCGTCGGCGCCTCGATTCTGGCGATCGCGTCGCTCGTCGTCACGTGGTTGAACACGCGCTATCTCGCGCGCCGCATCACGCGACTGGCCGGGCCCAGTGCGGCCGGCACGCGCGATACCCCCGACGAATTGGACCGCATCGAACAAGTCGTCGATCAGCTGGGGAGTGCGCTCTCCGTGTCGAAAGCCGAAAGTGCAAAGGCACAGGACGCGGCGGGACTTCGGCTGCACGAACACGCGACGCTGTTATCGGCAACCGTTCGCTCGACGCTCGGTCAGCTCGACGACGTGCGCCTCCCGCTTCATATCCTGCTCGAGGCGAAGTTCGGGGACCTCAACGAGAATCAGGAGGAGCTGCTGGGCGCCGCGCGTGATGCGGCCGACGCCATGGACGAGGCACTCCGACGACTCGGGAAGATTGCCGACGCAGATCGCGGTGCGCTGCCGGTGGTGCGCGAGCTCGTGCAGGTGAACGACGTCATCCGCGCGGTGCTGCCGCTCGCCCATGTGGCGGCAGAACGGCGCGGCGCACGCGTGGAGTCGTCACTCGAACCGGCGTTGCCGCGCGTCTCGGCCGACCGCGTGCGTCTGGCTGAGGCGCTGGCGCTCTTCTTCGAATCCGCCGCAGAGCATGTGTCGAGCGAGCGTCCACTCCGCATTGCCAGCGCGCGCGACGGGCGCACCATCTTGATCTCGGTGTCCCCGCGCCCTGACACGACGCCCGCGCTGGCGGGTCGACTGCTCGAAGTGCAAGGCGGGAGCCTCAGCATGACGAATGCCGCCGCCGAGATTCGAGTCGGCTGACGGCGGCGGTTTACGCCTTATCGCCTACGCCTTCTCGCGACCCCACCCCGCACAGACCGCTTCCAGGATCTCCGTCGCCCGCTCGAGATCGGCAATCTCCACCCACTCCGTGTCGGAATGCGCGCGGGCAATATCGCCCGGTCCGAAGCACAGCGCCGGGATCCCCGCTTCGGCGAACAGGGCCGCATCGGTCCAGCACGACAACCCGGCCATCGTGGGCTCGATTCCGCCAGCGGTGCATGCGGCGCGTACGGACGCGATCAACGGGGCATCGAGCGCGAGATCGAGCGGGGGCTGTGCGCACACCAGCGAAACGTCGGCTTGGAATCCCGGGCGTGAGGCCGTGAGCACATCGCAGAGCGCGCGGATGTCGGCGAGCGCCTGCTCGCCGCTCTCTCCGGGCAGCGTGCGGCGTTCGATACGCAGCGTGCAGCGTTCGGCATAGGTCGACCAGCCCGTGCCACCGACGATCGACGAGGCATGCAGTGACGCACGGCCCAGTAGTGGATGCACGCGGGTCATGAGCACATCCTGTTCGTACCGATCGAGCGCGGCGAGCAACAGCCCGGCGTGACGGTTCGCGTCGATGCCCACGTCGTACCGACTGCCGTGCGCCGCGCGTCCATGCAACACCACTTCGATCCACGCGAATCCCTTGTGTGCCGGCGCGATGGCCATGCGCGTGGGCTCCGTGATGATCGCCCCGGTGGCGCGAAGCCCTTGCTCGAGCAGCGCGCGAGTGCCGATCGACGCATACTCTTCGTCGCACACGGCCGTGATGATGATCTCACTGGCCAGCGAACCACGCGCCGCGGCGCGGGCGGCGGCCACGCACATCGCCGCTACGCCACCCTTCATGTCGGTGGTGCCGCGCCCGAACATGCTGCCGTCACGCACCTCCGGCGCGAACGGTGCGTGCGACATGCCTTCCACGCCGACGACATCGAGATGTCCGTTCAACACGAGCGGTGTGCGGCCGGTGGGGCCGATGCGGGCGATCACGTTGGCGCGGCCGGGCGCAATCTCCTGCAGCGACACGGCGAATCCCCACGCGTTCAACACGGCCGCGAGATGCGTCGCGCACGCGAGCTCACCCGGCCCGTCGGGCACGAGTGATGGATTGCGCGAATCGATCGCGACCAGCGATGCGGTCAACGCGACGGGATCGAGCGGATATCGGTACGTCACGACCTACAGTCTAGGCGTCGGGCGGGAGCCGCGACACCTCTACGCCCGTCGTGGCGATGCGCCAGGGGAGGACCTCCCCAAATGGCGCGACGGCCTCGACCACGCGGGCCGCGTCGCTCGCCGCACTGATGATCATGACGCATCCGCCGCCGCTGGCGCCAAGCGCCTTGAGACCCTGCGCACCGGCGGCGCGCGCCGCCTGCTCGAGCGCGTCGATCCGTTCGGTGGTAATCCGCGGATGCAACGCCCGCTGGTGTATCCAATGCTCGTCGACGAGCGCGCCGAGCGTGGTGACATCGGCGGCGTGCAGCGCACTGCGCATCCCACGAGCCAGCACCGCCATGCGGTCGAGCGCCTCCATGACGCGCGGCGTGCGATTGCGGTAGGCATCGAGTACGGCGGTGATCGTGTCGCCGGAGATACGGGATTCGCCTGTGTACACGAGGGTGATGCGCGCCTCGAGCGCGGTCCGACCGGCGGCCGACAGCGGAATCGCCTCCACCTCGACCGCGTCGCCGGAGACGGCGGTGCCGAAGGTCAGTCCAAGCGCGCCACCGTACGCCGCGGCGTAGTGATCCTGACGGCCGCCGGCGATTCCCATCTCTTCAACCTCGAGCGCGCGACTCCACTCCGCGATCGCCGCCGGGGTGACCTCGCGGTCCTGTGCCGCCGCAAGGGCGGCGGCGAGGGCGACGCCCGCCGCCGACGATCCACCAAGCCCCGCGCCGATGGGGAAGTCGCTCTGCATTGCGGCATGACCCGCATAACCGGCGCGCCGACAGGCCGCCTCAACCAGCGGCAGCCGATCGCGTTCGGCGACGCTTGGGCGCAGCGAGACCCGCACTCGCCGCTCGATGGCGAGGTTACAAACAAAGCCGCCTCGCTCTTCGGGATACGGTGGGACATCTGTCCACCCTCCTCCGAAGTCGAGGCGACTCGGTGCCGACGCGACGAACACGTCGAACTACTTCTTCTTCGCCGGCGCCTTCTTGGCGGGAGCCTTGGCTGCCGGCTTGGCCGGAGCCTTCGCCGGTGCCTTGGCTGGTGCCTTTGCGGGGGCCTTCGCCGGAGCGGCGGCCTTCGCTGGTGCTTTCGCCGGGGCCTTGGCGGGTGCCTTTGCCGGCGCCTTGGCGGGAACGGCGACCTTGGCTGGCGCCTTCGCCGGAGGCGTCGCTGCCTTGGCGGCCGCGGGCACCTTCGCCGCCGGAGCGGCCGTCTTGGCTGCAGCGGCTGGAGCCGCCTTGGCCGCCGGCGCCTTCGCGGCCGGCTTGGCCTCGACCTTCGCTTCCACCTTGGCCTCGAGCGGGGCTTCGACGACTTCGACCTTCGGAGCCGGCGGCTTCGGTGCCGGCTTCGGAGGAAGCGGCGCGAAGGTGACCTTGTCGGACGGCTTCTGGGGCTCGATCCGCATGGCCGCCCGCGCCTCGAGCGCCGCTTCAGCCGCGGCGGCAGGCGCCGTCACGGCCTTTGGCAGCTGACCCAGCGGTACCGGCTTCGGCGGCGGCGCCTTCGGTCCGGGAATCGGCAGCGATCCGTGCTTCGCGATATAGGCGGCTTCGGCCTGCTGAATCAGCACCTCGGCCTCTTCCTGCCCCATCTGGCCGCGGCGGACCATGTAGTTGATGAGGTCGCGCGCGCTTTCGATCGCGAAGGGGCTGAACCCCGCCGCCGCACCGATCACCTCGCGCATGGCCCCGGCCATCTTGCTGCCGGCCTCCAGGCTGATCTCGTGCGCCCGCTGCGCCATCTCGGCCGCGGTGTCGCGTGCGTCTGCAGCCCGATGCCCAGGGCCACGGCGCGGGGCCGGACTGGCAGGAGGTGCGTCACCTTCGGTGATCGTGTCGTCGTCAGCCTGCGGCAAATCGGCCATGGGTCGAACGGACTCCTTCCGCCAGCAATGGAGGTAGAGGTGGTCGCCCGACTTTTCTACAGAGGAGGTGCTGCTCAAGCCTCAATAGTATGGTCCACGTCCACCAGAACTGGGGTAACTATATGATTTTCAGTCATCTATGCAAGGTATACGGACGTGATTTGCGAGGTGAACCGCATATTATACGCAAGTCTGGTCGCGGCCGACCTTCAGCTCGGCTCAGGTGGGTCGTTGAAAAGCGAGAGCGTTTTAGCGCCCTTAATAGATCATCATAAGAGCATCATGAAGACATTACCGCTTCAAGGGGTCAGAGTTGTTGATCTTTCCCGCGTGCTCGCCGGGCCGCACTGCAGCATGGCCTTGGGCGATCTCGGTGCCGACATCATCAAGGTCGAGCGGGCCGGATCCGGCGACGATACCCGCGGCTGGGGCCCGCCGTTCGCCCCCGATGGCGAATCGGCGTACTTCCTGAGCACCAATCGCAACAAGTTGTCGCTCGCGGCCGACTTCAAATCTCCCGCCGACATCGAGCTCCTCCACGCGCTGATCGCCGACGCGGATATCGTCATCGACAACTTTCTTCCGGGCGTATTGGCACGATATGGGCTTGATGCTGATCTTTTACTGGCGCGCAATGCACGACTTCTGTGGTGCACCATCTCCGGTTTCGGTCCGCACAGTCATCGCCCGGGCTACGATTTCGTGGTGCAGGCCGAAAGTGGGTGGATGGCGATCACCGGCGAGCCTGATGGTGCGCCGATGAAGACTGGCGTGGCGTTGGTCGACCTCATAACCGGCAAGGACGCCGCGATTGCCCTGCTCGGCGCGCTAGCCGGTCGCGATCGCCTCGTCACGGCGGCGGATCGCCGGATCCACGTCACGTTGCGCGACTCGGCGTTGGCCGCGCTGGCGAACGTCGCGCAGAACACGCTCGTGTCGGGGCGCGACGCCGGCCGCTGGGGCAACGCCCACGCCAATCTCGTGCCCTACCAACTGTTCGCCGCCGCCGACCGTCCGTTCGTGCTGGCCGTTGGGGCCGATCCCCAATGGCCGCTCGCGGCTCGTGCGCTTGGGCTCGACGCGCTGGCCAGCGATCCGGAGCTGGCCACGAACGCCGGTCGGGTGGCGCACCGTGACCGTGTCGTGGCGGCAATCGCCGCGAGCGCGCGGCAACGACCGGCCGCCGAATGGATCGACGCCCTCGAGCAGGTCGGTGTGCCTTGTGGCGTGGTGCGCGGCGTTGAGGACGCACTCAAGGAGGCCGTTGAGCGCGGCGACGCGTCGGCACGCACCGGAATCGCACCGCAGGGACATGGTCGCGTTCGCTACCAGCCGCCCCTTCTCGATGCGCATGGCGCACTCATCCGCAATCACCACTGGAGTGCCTTCCACCACGTGCCGATACTCCCCGTACGGCCTGCGTGACCTCCTCCGCGGCTATTCGTCCTTCCAACGAGACGATCGGCGAGGTTCTTCGCGCTTCGTTTGCTGGAAGGGGTGTCAATACCGTTAATGCGGCGTTATCCTAGCGCCGTGACCATGACGGAAGAAGAACCCACTCCCGCAGACGTCGATTCGGACCAGGACGTCATCTCCCGCATTTTGGCGGGAGAACGCGATGCCTTCGCGATGCTGATCGGCCGATACAGCGATCCACTGTATCGGCATGCTTTGGGTATGACGGGAAGTCCCGACGTAGCCGAAGACATTCTCCAGACATCCTTCATCAAGGCCTATCACCATCTCGGTGAAGTCCGTGGTCGATTCGATGCCTGGCTTTTTCGGATCGTTGCGAACGGGTGCAAGGACTGGCTGAAGAACATTCGGCGCACGCACCTGAGCTACGACGAAGACGACCAGCCCTCCACCTTCGCGAGTCCCGATGAGGACCTCGACCGCACTGAACTGCGGCAGGACCTCGACTCAGCCCTCGCGCAGTTGGCCCCGTCGCTTCGGGAGGCCTTCATCATGAAACATGTTGAAGGACGCTCCTATGAAGAGATGGCGGATCTCTTGGGTACAACCGTTGGAGCACTGAAGATGCGCGTGCATCGGGCACGAGAAGCCCTTCAGACTTTGCTCGAGGAGAAATACGACTGATGCTCGACCGACATGAAGCGCACGACGACCGGAACCTCGGTCAGGATTTGCCGCAACGCGACGCCGCGCCTGTTGCTGATCGTCCGGTGGCAGATCGCGAAGTGCCGCTTCCCGGTATGGCAGCGGCGGAAGGACCAGCACTGGTGATTCACCAGTGGCTCGACGGCGAAACCAGTGAAGCGGAGGCGCGCCGCGCCGATGCCAAGCAGGTTGACCTCTGGAAGATGATTTCGACGGAAACCGAACAGCGTCGTCGCATGACCACGCCGGCCTACGTTGCCGCGAACATCATGGCCGCGATTCCCGAAGCACGCACCGAAACCAAAGTGGCGACGGCCACGGCCACGGCGACCAGTGCCATGGTCGAGCCCAAGTCGTCCAACATGATGCTCATGGTCGTTGGCGTCGCCATGCTCGCACTGGGCGTGGTGATCGGACAGTCTATCGGGAAGATGTTCTGACCGTGCGATCGTAAACTGCCAACTGCTTAGGTAGCAGGGGGGAGAGTTTCAGGGAGGAGGAAGCAGTCCGCTCATGCGGTTCACTGCATCCTCCTCCCTTTTTTATCTCCTTCCTGCCTCCTAAGCAGTCGGCAGTTAGCGGTCTACATGTGAATGGCTCTACCCAATGCGCTCAGCGCCGCTTCCTTGACCGTTTCGCTGAGTGTCGGATGCGAGTGCACCGTGATGCCGATGTCTTCGGCGCTGCCGCGGTATTCCATGGCCAGCACCACTTCGCTGAGCAGGTCGGCCACGTTCGGGCCGATCATGTGGCAGCCCAGGATCTCGTCGGTGTCCTTGTCGACGACGAACTTCACGAAGCCCTGCGTTTCGCCCATCGTGCGCGCCTTGCCGTTCGCGCTGAAGGGAAACTTGCCCACGCGATAGACGCGGCCGCTGGCCTTCACTTCCTGCTCGGTAAGTCCCACCGTGGCGAGCTCGGGCCACGTGTAGACGATGCCCGGGATCGTGCGGTGGTGCATGTGCACCGGTTTGCCGGCGATCACTTCGGCGGCGATCACGCCTTCTTCTTCCGCCTTGTGCGCGAGCAGCTTGCCACCGCACACATCGCCGATGGCATACACGCCGGGCAGATTCGTCTTCTGCTGATCATCGACGAGAATTTCACCACGCGCCCCCATCGCGAGCCCGAGCGCCGCCGGGTCGATGCCGCCGATCGCCGACTTCCGGCCCACCGACACGAGCACGTAATCCGCGTCGAGATGTGAGGCCACACCGTCTTTCTCGACGTGGACACGCACGCCGTCGTCATAGACGTCGGCGCCGGTCACCTTGGTGCCGGTGTGAATCTCGAGCCCCTGCTTGCGGAAGATCTTGTCTGCTTCCTTCACCAGGTCGTCGTCGTTGCCGGTGAGAATCGTGGGCAGGAATTCGACGACCGACACCTTGGCGCCCAAGCGCCGCCAGACGGAGCCGAGTTCGAGGCCGATCACGCCGCCGCCCACGACCACCAGATGCTTCGGCACTTCCGGAATCGACAGCGCACCCACATTCGATAGCACGCGCTTCTCGTCGAATTTCAGGAAGGGCAGCTGCACCGGCACTGAGCCCGTGGCGATGATCACGGACTTGCCCTGCCAGTGCGAAATCGTGCCGTCGGCGGCCTTCACTTCCACCACGTTGCCCGGCTGCAGCGTGCCGTAGCCCTTGGCCCACGTGATCTTGTTCTTCTTGAAGAGGAACTCGACGCCCTTGGTGTTCTGGGCCACGACGTCGGTCTTGCGGGCCATCATCGTCGGCAGGTCGATCGATGCCCCGTCAACCTTGATACCGTGTTCGGCGGCATGGAGGCGCAGCCACTCGTAGTGCTCGGAGCTCTGGAGCAGGGCCTTCGAAGGAATGCAGCCCACGTTAACGCACGTACCACCCAGCGTCTTGTCGAACTCGACGCAGGTGACGGAGAGGCCGAGTTGTGCTGCACGAATCGAGGCGACATAGCCGCCGGGGCCGCCGCCAAGCACCACGACGTCGGCAGAGTGAAGAGTCGGGGAGGTCATGCGGGAAAGCTAATTCCGCGGAAATCCTTTGTGGGATCTTCACGCGTGAGGTCCCCGACGGCCCTCGCCGCGCGCCGTGAGGGCGCTAGCGTTCATGGGATCTATGGCGCCCTCCACCATTCTCGTCATCGAAGACGATACGCCGATTCGATCCGTCATCCGTGCTGCGGCGGAATCCGAGGGCCATATCGTCTATGAGGCCGCCACGGCCGCACATGGGCTTTCCCTTGCCCGTCAGGAGCGGCCCGCATTGATCGTGCTCGACCTCGGGCTTCCCGATGCCGACGGCCTCGCCGTGTGTCAGTCGATTCGCACGTGGTCGTCCACGCCAATCGTCGTGCTCTCAGCGCGTCATACCGATCAGGAAATGGCCCGGCTGCTCGATGCCGGGGCCGACGATTTTCTCGCCAAGCCGTTCAGCACCCTCGAGTTGCAGGCGAGGATCCGTGCGCACCTTCGTCGAGCGCGCATGCCCTCGCTTGCTCGCGATGACGCACCGCTCCACGTCGGCCGATTGACGATCGATCGCGCCACGCGCACGCTGACCAAAGCCGGCGTGGTCGTTCATCTTACGCCGACGGAATGGGCGCTGCTGCTGGCGTTCGTGACGCATGCCGGGCGCACCATGACGCACCAGCAGCTGTTCGACGCCGTCTGGGGGCGGAGTCACGGCGATGCGCAGCAGTATCTGCGCGTGTACGTGGCGCATCTGCGTCGCAAGATCGAGGACGACTCCCTCCGGCCGACGCTCATCATCACCGAGTCCGCCGTCGGCTACCGGTTCGCGCCCATCGATTAGGCGAGGCACGGATCGCGGACGGTGAGTGACCGCCCGGTGGCGGGCGGTATGGTTCCGCACGTCCGGATCTGGTAACGGTCCGGCGCTGCCCTCGCTCCCCCATTGGCCCGGGCGGCGTAGGTCGTAGATTGGAGTCAGCAATCGCCATCCGCGACGTTACCGACCGTCCAACGGCGCGTCATTAGGCACGACGGCACGCAATTCGCGTAGCTACCAAACTGTGCAGCACTTCAATCGCTGGCCGCGACTCCAATCCTCGCATTGAAACGCGTGCTGGTGAAGCCCGACGTCCCGGCGGAAACGCTTAGGGGCGTCGTGGTGCTTTTATAACTGCGAAGTAAGAAGTAGGGGGTAGAGAGTATGGGGTAATCCCCGCTCCCTACCCCCTACTCCGTACCCCGTACTTCGCAGTTAGAGTAACATCGCTGCCGGATCTTCCATCAGTTCCTTGAAGCGCACCAGGAACAACACGGCCTGCTGTCCGTCGATCATGCGGTGATCGTACGAGAGCGCGACGTACATCATCGGGCGGATCTCGACCTTGCCGTCGATCGCCACCGGGCGGTCCTGCGTTTTGTGCAGACCGAGGATGCCGACCTGCGGATAGTTGATGATCGGCGTCGAGAGCAGGGAGCCGAAGACGCCGCCGTTGGTGATCGTGAACGAGCCACCGGTGAGATCATCCATCGACAGTTTGCCGTCGCGCGCGCGCTTGGCCACGGCGGCGATGTCCTTGCCGATCTGCACGATGCTCTTCTTGTCGGCGTCCTTCACGTTCGGCACCACGAGCCCGGCGTCGCTGGCCACCGCGATGCCCATGTTCACATAGTGCTTGTACACGATCGTGTCGCCGTCGATCTGCGCATTCACGGCCGGGTAGGCCTCGAGCGCGAGGCACGCGGCCTTCACGAAGAACGGCATGTACGAGAGCTTGACGCCCTGTTCCTTCTCGACGCGTTCCTTGAGACGCTCACGAAGGGCCGTGATGGCCGTCATGTCGATCTCGTTGAACGTCGTCAGGTGCGCCGTCTGGTGCTGTGACAGCAGCAGGTTCTCGGCGATCCGCTTGCGACGCGTCGTCATCTTCTCGCGCGTTTCGCGCGTGCCCGTCGGCGCCGCGACGGCCGCTGCAGTCGGTGCGGTCGGTGCGGCTGGAGCCGCCGGGGCGACCGCTGCCTTGGCCGGCGCCGCGATGGCGGCAACGACGTCAGGCTTCGAGACGACACCGCCGCGACCAGTACCCGCCACGTCGGCCGGGTTGATTCCGGCTTCAGTCGCGAGACGCGCGGCAGCCGGCGACACCTTCACGTCGGCGCCTGACACGGCGGCGGCAGGAGCTACCGGCGTCGCTTGAGAGAGGGCGGGGGCGGCGGGGGTGGCCGCGGGGGCCAGGTGCAGCCGCAGCCGCGCCAGCGCCCGCCGTGAGCTCACCGAGTTCGTCGCCGACGTTCACGACATCGCCTTCGCCCTTATGCCGCTTCGTGAGCACGCCGGCCTCCAGCGCCGGCACCTCGACGGTGATCTTGTCGGTTTCGAGTTCAACGAGCGTGTCGCCGACGGCAACGCGGTCGCCTTCGTTCTTGAGCCAACGGGAGATGGTCGCCTCGACGATGGATTCGCCGAGCGGTGGAACCTTGATGGACGACATGTGGCGTGACGGTCGTGGTGAACAGTCCGGGGAGCGTAATTCTTCCAATATAGGCCTCGGACCGCCCTGACAGGGGTTGCTACGGCACTCCCGTTTCCGACCGCTGCAGAGGAGATTCCTCGAATTCTCCCACTCTCGACCAGACCCGTCATGACCATGCGTGCCCTGACGATCGATGCCCATGGCGGCCTCGACCAGCTTCGCGTCCGCGACGACATGCCCGTGCCGACGCTTGACGGCCCGAACAGTGTCCGCGTAAGGATCAAGGCAGCGGCCATCAATCGGCTCGATCTCTGGGTACTGGGCGGGATTCCCGGGGTCAAAATCCAGCCGGGATGGGTGCTGGGCTCCGACGGGGCGGGGGTGATCGATGCCGTCGGCGATGCCGTGCAGGGCATCGCCCCCGGAGATCACGTGATCCTGAATCCTGGGCTGGTGGACCGGAGCTGCCGTTGTGAGTACTGCCGCGACGGCGACCAGCCTTTATGTCTCACGTACGGCATCATGGGCGAGCATCGTCATGGAACGATTGCCGATTACGTGGTCGTGCCGGCCGACAATGTCCGCGTCATTCCCGGCACGATTCCGTTCGAGACGGCGGCGGCGTTTCCACTGGCCACGCTCACGGCCTGGCGAATGATCGTGACCCGCGCCCGGGTGCAGCCCAGCGATCACGTGCTCATCTGGGGCATCGGCGGCGGGGTGGCGCTGGCGGCACTCCAGATCGTGAAGCGGATCGGCGCGACGGCGTGGGTGACCTCGAGCAGTCCTGACAAGTTGGCGAGAGCGCAGGCGCTCGGCGCCGATCATCTCCTCGACCACACGCACCCCGACCTCGGGCGAGAAGTTCGCGCCCGGACGTCCAAGCGCGGCGTGGACGTGGTGATCGACTCGGTGGGTGAAGCCACCTTCTCGCAGTCGCTGGTCGCGCTCGGCAAGCGGGGGCGTCTGGTCACCTGTGGCGGTACCAGCGGACCGTTCGTGCAGCTCGACGTGCGTCGGATGTTCTGGAATCAGTGGACGCTCATGGGGTCGACGATGGGGAATGATGCCGAGTTCGATGCGATGACGGCGCTCTTTCGCGAGGGCGACTTGATGCCGCCCGTGGACTCCGTCTGGTCGATCGAGGAATCGGCCAAGGCCTTCGAACGGCTCTCCTCTGGCGCGCAGTTCGGCAAAGTCGTCGTACGGCTGTGACGGAAACGGCGCGCTTCACGTCGGCCGAGGAAAAGGCGATGCGCGAGACGGTGCAGAGCGGAGAGATTCCCCTCTGCCCCCGGTGCGCGGTGCTCATGACGCAGCGCGCCATCGGCGGCGGGTCGTTCGGGCTGGGGTACCACCGGCAGCGGGAGTGGCTCCTCTGCCCACAGTGCCGCCGCAGCGTCATCTTTGATGTGAAGCGGGGAACGCGACTCTAATCGGGACGCCCCGTTGGGGCTCCCACGTGGGACACCGAACCAGGGCTCCCCTCCGTAGTGCTGGGTGTTTCGCTACTTTCCAGTAGGTCCGCAGGCACCCCCTCTCAATTTGACTTTGTTACAGCAACAATTTCCCGACTCTCTGCAGTTCGCGGCCGCCGCGACGCAGACAGACTCGGGTCAGGCCGCTCTCACGTCCACGTTCACGGAACGTCTCGAGCAAAGCTTCGCGCTGCTCGGGGAATTTGTGCCCGCGCTGTTCGGCGCGCTCGTCATACTCTTCGCCGGCTATCTGGTGGCGAAGGTGATCGAGAAGGGCACCGCGCGATTGCTGCGCCGCATGCATTTCAATCAGCTGCTCGAGCGCGGCGGTGTAATGCAAGCCGTCGAGCGTTCGGGGTCGCATCTCAATCCCGCGAAAGTCATCGCCAATCTGCTGTTCTGGTGCGTGATGTTCGCGGTGCTGCTCGTGGCTGCGAATGCGATTGGTCTCGAATCGCTGGCCAATGTGTTCTCCGAACTCGTGAGCTACATCCCGAGTGTGATCGCGGCGATCGTGATCATCATTCTCGGCATCGTGCTCGGCGGATTCGTCGGTGGCCTCATCATGGCGTCGGCAGGCGGACTGCATGGCGGGCCGTGGCTGGCGCGTACGGGCCGTGCCGGTGTGATCGTGCTCGCGGTGTTCATGGCGCTCCAGGAGCTGGGCATCGCGACGGACATCGTCACGACGGCGTTTGCGATCTTGTTCGGTGCGGTGGCGCTGGCGTTGTCGCTGTCGTTCGGTCTGGGCAATCGTGAGCTCGCGGCCGAAGTCACGCGCGAGTGGTATCAGCGCTATCAGGCCGAGCGTCGCGCGATCGACGCCGAAGCGGCAGCCGACGCAGCGGAAGAACTGGCCGAAGAGACATCGGAAGACGAGACCGCCGAGATGCCGATGCCGCAGCCGCCGGTCGCGGTGGCGAAGACGCCCGTCACGGTGAGTGCGCGACAGTTCGAAGAGAGCAAGCCTTGATGCGAGTGAAGGCGTGGGTCGTGGTGGGGTTGTTGGTGGCACCGTTTGCTTCGAGTGGCGCACAGACAGACAGCACGGCGGCGACCGCGGCGTTTCTCGCGGCGGAGACGCGCGGCTACGCGCAAAACTTGATCACCTTGCGCCGCGAGTATCTCTCGCGCGCCTCGTGGGCCGATCTCGGTGACCGCTGCAATCCGGGCGCGCTGCGGGTGTTTTCGAAGGACACGACCCCGGAGCTGCAAAAGGCGTTGCAGGCGATCGTCGAGCGCATGGAGCAGACGATCGTGTTGCAGGGGGCCGGAAACGCGTTGGCGGCCCCGGAGGCGCGGGCGTTGCTCCGCGTGGTCGTCGGCTGGGAAGCCGGCATCGACCGGCCGCGCTGGGATGAGGACGGGGTCGGCGTTCATCGCGCCGTGGCCACCGGTCTCACGGGCGATGTGCCCGATCCAACCAAGGCCGGCTGCCTGCCGTCGCCGGTCATGAGTGACACCGTGACCTTTGTGGTGCCCGGTTTCGCCGACATGGACTTCCCGAAGGCGCCGAGACCGCGGGTGAAGGCGTACTTCGGGCCGCAGGGACAGCAGCGGGCCCGCGACGAGTTCTTCGCGGCGGTGGGTGCCAAGAATCCGAGCGCCGATCTGTCGTATATCGTCGTGGCGCCGATCGTGATCTGGCGGGACTACGCGGTCGTCGGGGTGAACCGCCCGCGCGAGAAGGGCGGCATCGCCGTGGGCTCGGGGAGCAACGGTGGCGCGACGTATCTCCTGCGCCGGGTCGGCGGTGAGTGGCGGCTGCTGTCGATCGTACGCAGCTGGGGCGCCTGACTCCGGAGCGTGTTTCTAAGTCGTTGAAATGCAGTAGTTTACACCGGGCCCGACGCGTTGTTTTTACGCCTCGGGTCGTGTACATTTAAAGGCTGTCGATCACAGTTTCGGACCACGTCTCTCCTGCCCGACGTCACATGACTGCACCGAACGCCCGCGAACGCATCCTGCCGCGCCTCATCGACGAGGAAGTCAAGGAATCGTTCATCAACTATTCCATGAGCGTCATCGTATCGCGTGCACTGCCCGACGTGCGCGATGGCCTCAAGCCTGTGCATCGCCGCGTGTTGTACGCGATGAACGAGCTCGGACTGTTGCCGGGGCGTCCGTTCAAGAAGTCGGCGACGGTGGTTGGTGATGTGCTCGGCAAGTATCACCCGCACGGTGACAGCAGCGTGTACGACGCACTCGTGCGTATGGTGCAGACGTTCTCGCTGCGGTATCCGCTGGTGGACGGTCAGGGGAATTTCGGTTCGATGGAGGGCGACAACGCGGCCGCGTATCGCTACACCGAAGCCCGCCTGATGCGCATGGCGATGGACATGCTCACCGACATCGACAAGGGCACGGTGGACTTCGCGCCGAACTTCGATGACCGGTTGGAGGAGCCGCGCGTACTGCCGTCAGGCTTTCCGAACCTACTGGTGAACGGTTCGACGGGCATCGCGGTGGGCATGGCCACGAACATCCCGCCACACAATCTCGGCGAAGTGATCAGCGCTGTGATCGCACTCATCGACAACCCCGACCTCGAGCCGGCGCAACTGCGCGGTTTCATCAAGGGTCCCGACTTCCCGACCGGGGGCTTCATCTACGGTCGCGCCGGCATTGCCGATTACCAGGACACGGGTCGCGGCCGCATTGTGATGCGCGCGAAGGCCGTGATCGAAGAAAAGGAATCGAGCGGACGTTCGCAGATCGTGGTGACCGAAGTGCCGTACCAGTCCAATCCCGCCAAGCTGGTAATGGACATCGCGGAGCTGGTGCGCGAGCAGAAGCTCACGGGCATCAGTGAACTGCGCAACGAGTCCGATCGCGACGGCATCCGCATTGTGGTGGGTCTGAAGCGCGACGCCATTCCGCGCGTGGTGCTCAATCAGCTGTACAAGCACACCAGCATGCAGAGCACGTTCGGCGTGATCATGCTGGCACTCGTGCCCGACGCGAACACGCGGCAGCTGGTGCCGAAGGTGCTGACGCTCAAGCAGTGCCTCGGGCACTATATCGAGCACCGGCACGAAGTGATCGTGCGGCGCACGCAGTTCGATCTCGACAAGGCGCTCGAGCGCGAACACATCCTCGAAGGCATGAAGATCGCCGTCGACAACATCGACGAAGTGATCGCCCTGATCCGTGCGGCCGCCGACACGCCCACGGCGAGCGCGCAGCTGCAGACGCGCTTTGGATTGTCGGAGCGTCAGGCGGAAGCGATTCTGAACATGCGGTTGGCCAAGCTCACCGGCCTCGAGCGCGAGAAGCTCGAGGAAGAGCTTGCGGAGGTGCGCGCGTTCATCGTCGAGATGCGCGGCATCCTCGAGTCGCGTCCGCGCCGCATGGACATCATGAAGGGCGAGCTGCTCAAGCTGATGGAGACCTACGGCGACAAACGCCGCACGGAGATCGTGAGCGACGAGGGCGAGTTCTCGATCGAAGACCTGATCGCCGAAGAAGAGATGGTGGTAACCATCTCGCACAACGGGTACATCAAGCGCACGCCGCTGTCGCTGTACAACCGTCAGGGTCGCGGCGGTCGCGGCAAGTCGAGCGCGGATCTCAAGGAAAACGACTTCATCGAGCGGTTCTACGTGGCGAGCACGCACACGTACATGCTCATCTTCACCGATGACGGCCGTTGCTTCTGGCTCAAGGTGCACGAACTGCCGCAGGCCGGGCGCAACACGCGCGGCAAGCCGATCGTGAACCTCATCAACGTCACGCCCGACACGCGCATTCGCGCCATCGTGCTCACGCGCGAGTTCAGCGACACCGAGTTCCTGCTGTTCTGCACGCGCAAGGGCACGGTCAAGAAGACCGCGCTGTCGCAGTACAGCAATCCGCGCTCGAACGGCATCAAGGCCATCAAGGTCGAAGATGGCGACGAGCTGATGGACGTGCAGGTGACGTCGGGCAGCAACGACGTCGTGCTCGCCACGCGCCACGGGCTCTCGGTGCGCTTCCACGAGAGCGATGTGCGTGAGATGGGTCGCGACACGACCGGTGTGAAGGGCATCGAACTGCGCCCTGAAGACCAGCTGGTCGGCATGGTCGTGATCAAGCGCGAAGCGACGCTGCTGGTCGTGACCGAGAAGGGTCTCGGCAAGTGCAGCGAGGTGAGTGAGTACCGCGTGCAGAAGCGCGGCGGCAAGGGCATTCTCACGCTCAACCGCACCGCCAAGACCGGCGACGTGGTCGCGCTGATGGAAGTGGTGCCGGAAGACGAGCTGATGCTGATGACGCGTCAGGGCGTGGCGATCCGCTCGCGGGTGAGCGAGATCCGCGTCACGGGTCGGGCGGCACAGGGCGTCAAGCTCGTGGCCCTTGACGACCATGATGTAGTGCAGGCGGTGGCCCGCGTGATTCCCGACGACAAGGATGATGTGGACGGCGTGGAAGGGACCGAAGGAGATGCGCCGACCGGAGAGCTAGGGCTTGATGGTGGTGGCGACGCGTGATGCCCAACGCTCGCTGATCGCGACGGCTGATGCCCACTTCCCGAATTCTCGTCGCTGACGACGATGTGGCCGTCCTCGAATCCGTCACCTGGCTGTTGCAGGAGAATGGATACGAGGTCATTCCCGCCAATGGCGGGATGGCCTGTCTCGAGCAGCTCGAGAAGCGCGCGCCCGATCTGCTGCTCCTCGACATCCTGATGCCGGATGCCGATGGGTGTCAGTTGCTCGAGCGGATCAAGAGCGAAGAGCGCTGGCGCGACTTGCCGGTGCTCATGCTCTCCGCGCAGCCGCCTGAAGAAGCTTCGGTGCGGTCGTTGGGATTGGGCGCGGCGGATTTCATCCGCAAGCCCTATCGCCCGAAGGAGCTGTTGGCGCGCGTGCAGGCGCAGCTGCGCACGGGAGCCATGTTGCGCTCCACACGCATGGCGCTCGCGCGCACGGAAGAAGCGTTGGTGCGCGCGCAGCAGGATGCCGACAGTCGTCGTAAGCTCGTGGACATCCTGCACGAGGTCACCGGCGACCTGTCGGTCACCGAACTTTTTCACCTGCTGGTGCGTCGTGCGGCGCGTGCTCTCGGCGTGTCTCACTGCTCGGTCGTGCTCGCGCGACCGGGCGACTCGCAGGCCGTGGTGGTGGCGGCCTTCGAGAACCCGGGACTGCAGCATCTCAGCATCCAGCTCGATCGCTATCCGGAACTGAAAGCGGCGCTCGAGTCGGGCCAGCCGGTTCTGGTCGAAGATCTCGACACGCATCCGCTGTACGAGGGTGTGCGGCATGTGTGGGGCATCGAAGGCATCGAGGTGCCTATCCGCTCGGTGATCGCGCTGCCGTTCACCGTCGACCGTGGACAGTACGGCGTGTTCCTCGTGCGCCGCACGCGCGATCAGGATCGCTTCGGACCGCACGATCTCGAATTCGCGCAAGCCGTGATCACCGCTGCGGTGGCGGTCATTCAGCGTGCGCAGATGGTCGAAAGCACGATGGCCGACAACGCGCGACTCGAACAGCTCGCGCAGACCGATCCGCTCACCCAGTTGCTGAATCGCCGCGCGCTCACCGAGCGCATCACGGCGGAGATGGAGCGCGCGTTACGCTACGACTCCACGCTGGCGCTGCTCATGATCGATCTCGATCACTTCAAGAAAGTGAACGACACCTACGGGCACCTCGTTGGTGACGACGTGCTGCGTGATGTCGGTCAGCTGCTGCTCGATACCATCCGCGGCAGCGACATCGTGGCGCGTTATGGCGGCGAAGAATTCCTGGTGCTGCTGCCGGAAACGGACGAGGCCGGCGCGGTGTCGTTCGCCGAGCGCATCCGGGCGGCGGTCGACGAACACGAGTTCGCCCGAGGTGGCGAGCATCCGCCGCTCAAGCTCACCGCGAGCGTCGGTGTGGCCGTGTTTCCCGCCGCGCGTATCGAGAACGTGGAAGACCTGTTCTCGAGGGCGGACGCCGCGCTCTATCGTGCCAAGGCCGACGGCCGCAACCGCGTGCGGCAGTAAGGCTTCAGTAAGTCGTCGGTACGACTCAGTGCCGCGCGTTGCGGTGCTCGATCATCAGGCACTTGTTCTGCACCACGTCGATACCCGCTCTGGCGAACGTCTCCGCCGCCTCGGCATCCTGAATGCCAAGCTGCATCCACACCACGCGTGGTTTGGCGGCGAGAATCTCCTCGACGTGCTGCGCCACATCGCCAGACCGGCGGAACAGCAGCACCATATCGGCGGGCGGTATCACCGTACTGAGTGATCGCTGCACCGGCGCTCCCAGGATCTCCGCGATGTCCGGGTAGTACACCGGCACCGGGACAATCTCGTATCCCGCGCTCTGCAGATACTCCGGCACGTAGTACGCCGGCCCGCCGACGATCTCCGGCTTGATGCCGATGACGGCGATCCGCTGCGTGGACGACAGCACCTCAGCGAGTTGTGAGCTGTGCTCGAGCAGATGCGAACGCCACTCGGTCGTCTCGCTCCCGTCGCTCGCCGGAGGCATTAGCTTGTGATCCATAGACACTCCCCCTCCCTAGAAAATTGCTGGAGCCACCCGTATGCGCATGCTTGTACTCGGCGCGGGGCTGCAAGGCACCGCGTGCACGTATGATCTGCTGAAAAATCCTTCGGTCACGCAGGTCGTGCTGGCCGATGTTCGCGTCGGCACCCTTCCCGCATTTCTCGCGCCCTTCACCGGTCCACGCCTCGAGGCCATCGCGCTCGATGTCCGTGATGCCGATGCGGTGCGCGCGGTGTTCTCCCGCTGCGACGCGGTGATGAGCGCCATCCCGTACTACTTCAATGCACCGCTCGCCGCGATCGCCGTGGAAATGGGCGTCCACTTCGCCGACCTCGGCGGCAATACCGAAATCGTCCAAGAACAGAAGAAGCTCGACGCCGCCGCGAAAGCCAAGGGGATCAGTGTGATCCCCGACACAGGTCTCGCCCCCGGCATGGTCAATGTCATTGCTCAGCACGGCATCGATCAATTCGACACGGTCGACAGCGTGAAGCTGTTCGTGGGGGGATTGCCGCAGACGCCCGAACCGCCGCTCGGCTATCAGATCGCCTATTCCATCGAAGGCATGGTGGACTACTACACCACCGAGTCGTTGGTCGTGCGCCACGGGCAGCCGGCGCATGTGTCCGCGCTCTCCGAGCTCGAGTCGGTGCTGTTCGCCGATCCGGTCGGTGAGCTCGAAGCGTTTCATACGGCCGGTGGCCTCTCCACCATGGTGTACCGCTACGCCGGCGTGATTCCGACCATGGAGTACAAGACGCTACGCTTTCCGGGACACGCGCGCGTGATGGAAGCGATCCGAGACCTGGGACTGCTTGGCAACGAAGCGGTCGACGTGAAGGGACAGCAGGTCGTGCCTCGTGACGTGTTCGTGCGCGTCGCCGGTGAAAAGCTGCGCAAGGGCAAGCCGGATCTGGTCGCCCTGCGCGTGGTCGTGCGCGGCACCAAAGACGGGGTGTCAGGCACGCGGTCGTGGGAAGTGCTCGACCGGTATGATGCGGAACACGGCATCTCGGCCATGATGCGGACCACCGGATATACGCTGTCGATCACCGGGCAACTGCAGGCCAGCGGTGCCATCACCGCCGGCGTACACACGCCCGACGAATGCATGCCGGCGACGCGCTACTTCGCAATGCTCGCCGAGCGTGGCGTGATGGTGACCGAGCTTACGTCCTGAATTCGCCGATCAACCCGCGTACGCGAAGTGACGCCGTCTGCAGCATTTCGGCAGTCGCCGACACTTCCTGCGCGGAGGCGGAGGTCTGTTCGGTGCTGGCGGCCACTTGTTCTGCCGCCGCCGCATGGCCTTCCGCCGTGTCGCGGGCGCTGGTGAGTGATTTCTGCACGGCGCCCAGCGACTGACGGTTGGCATTCACCGCCGTCGAGACGCGAGAGGCCGCGCCTTCCACCTGAGCGACCGCGTGCTCGATGCGCGACAGTGCCTCGCCAACGCCCTCGGCCACCGTCTCCACGTCCTTGAGGCGGGTCGCCCCCGAGTCCACCGCACTCGAGGCGCTGGCAATGCGCGCCCGGATGCGCTTCACATTCTCCGTGACCTCGTTGGCCGCGTTTGCACTCTGCTCGGCCAAGGCGCGAACCTCCTGCGCGACCACGGCAAAGCCACGCCCGGCACTTCCGGCGCGCGCCGCTTCGATCGCGGCGTTGAGGGCGAGCAGGTTGGTCTGCGTGGCGATTTCGGAGATCACACTCACGAAGTCGTCGATGTCACTCGTGGCATCTTTCAGCGAGACCATCTCGGCGCGCGAGGCGGTTACCACTTCGCGAGCGCCGAGGAGTGTGTCGATGGCCAGCTGTACCTGATCGCGCGTGTTGTTGGTGGTGCTGCGAATGTCACGGCCCACGCGATCCGTTTCTTCCGCCGCTTCACCGATGGTGGCGCCGACTTCCGCGAGCTGTTTCACGGTGTGGCTGGCGTTGTTGAGCGCGCTCAGCTGCACCGTGGCCCCGTGTGAGATATCCAGGACGGCTGTGGTGACATGCTGCGACGAGGCGGCGGCCGACGACGCGGAGGCACTGAGTTCACCGGCCGCCAGCGTGACCTGATCGGCCTCGTCCTGTACACGCGACAGCAGACGACGGAGCCGCTCCCGCGCTTGCTGCATGGCGTCGATCAGTTCGGCGTACTCGCGAGCGACGCCGGAAAGTCGAAGGTCGATGTCGGGATCGCGCAGGTCACCGGCGCCGATGGCCATCATCTCGTCGCGCAGTCGCACGAGTGGATGCGTGACGGCGCGCGCGGTGGAGAGGCCGAAGAAGGCCGCGACGCCGAACGCCGCCGCGACGACGATGGCGAGCAGTAATTCGGCGCGCCAAAGTCCATCCCGCATGCGATCCATGGAATCTTCGGCACCGGTGCGCGCGGCACGACGGAGCGCCTGCAGCTCCGTCTCGATCGCCTGCATGTCCCGACTGGTCCGCTGCAACACGCGTTGCGCGTTCGCTTCATTGCCGACCACCTGCCACGCGTGCGTGATCGCGATGCGCACTTCCATCGCCGCCTGCAGGGTGCCGATGGCTTCGAGTCGCTGGCGTTCGTCCGCCCGCAGCATGCCCTGATCGAGTGCGCTGCGCCGCAGCTTCCCAGCCTCGGCGACCAGCGCCGTGTATTGCGCCGCGTCCTCGGGTGAACGACTGGTGAGATAGCGCAATCCGGCCACGAGTTCTCGCAACACGGTGGTGGTCGCCTGCTCGGTGAATTCGGACCGATCGGCCAGCGCGCGTACGGTGGCTTCCGCCTCGGTATTACTTCGCTTGAGGCCGTACCAGCCCAACAACCCAGCCAGCAGGAGCAGACCGATCGAAGTGCCGAAGCCGGCGATCAGGCGGACGCGAATGGTCGCGAGCCGGATGACGGCCATCAGCGCGCTCCTCCGTCCGGCGTGTCGGTGCTGTCGGCGGCGGCATCGGTGCTGCCGCGTACGCGGTCCACGCGCACGATGACGACGCTGCGTCCCTTGATATCGTGGTTGCGCTCGAAGGCGATGCGTCCCGCCACGCCGTCAACGGAGGGGGCACCATTGCCGATCTTCTCGAGCGCGAGGCGCAGCGCCGCGCGTGTGCGCGCACCGCTGATGATCGTGCGTCCCATGACGATCGCGGCGTCGTACGACAGCGCGGCGAACATGTCGGGGTCCTGCTTGAAGCGCTCGCGGTAGCGCGACAGGAACCACAGCGCTTCGGGGCTGGTGGCGCGATCGGCGCGGAAGAAGGCCACATACCGCGCGCCGATCGCGTCCGCCTGCTGATTCATCTGCTCTGTGCCATCGCCGCCGATGAACGGCGCGGTGACCCCGTGCGCTTTCAGTGCGCGGAGGAAAGCGAGTGCATCGACCGCATCGCCGGGAAAGAGCACGACATCGGGGCGCATCGTCGCGAGTAGCTGGGCGTAGGCATCCCACTCGGTGACGCCGTTCAGGTATGGCTCGCGGGCGATCACGGTGGCACCGCTGCGGGTGAACGTCTGGGCGAAGGTGCTCGCCCAGTCGCGTCCATAGGAATCGTTGCGATAGATGATCGCGGCGCGCTTGGCGCCGAGCGAATCGAACGCCCACTGCGCGGTCACCCGCGCGGCATCATCGTCGCTTGGCGCGACCCGGAAAAACCAGGGGTTGGCGCCGCTCAGTTGCGGCGAGGAGGCCGTCGGCGAGATGGCGACCACGCCGTTGGCGCCGGAGTGCTCGGCGTCGGCGTAGACGGGGATCGCTTCGATGGTGTTACCGCTTTCCGGATGTCCAACAACCGCGATCACCCCGGGATCCGCGCTGAGCTGCTGGGCCACCTGGACAGCGCTGGCCGAGCCGAGCTTCGGGGGACGGCTGCGAAAACGGAGCGAAGACGCGCCGTTGAGGCGCTCCACCGCCAAGTCGACGCCGCGCACGACGCCATCGTACCCCGGGCTTCCGGGTATGGCCCCGACGCCGATCAGGAAGGTGCCGTCGCCGGTGCCCGCTGGGGGGCCGTCCGAGGAGCGACAGGCCGACGCGAGCAACAGGAGCGAGAGCGCCACGGCAGCAGCGCGGGGCAGGGTGGCGACACGGTTCTGGATCACGAGCAATGGACGATCTGGAGTCGGGTGCGGAAACGGGCGCCTTATCGAGCGCCGACGTCGCGCTGGGCAGCGCGCTGGCGGCGTCCTCATGGGGCCGTCCGACGCCCCACGTTCGGACCGAAATCGGACTCAAAAACCACGAAAATCAGCGAAAGACAGTTACTCTCAATCAGGAAAATTGGGGAAGTGTCGATACGATGTTCCGATTTGCTTGCGGCAGCCGGAAACGTCGGTTTAGCTTCGCAAGGCTGTCTTACGAACGGCCCTCGTTGTCTACGCGCGACCGCGCGGCACTCGAGGCTCTCCACTCTCTCAGGAACCGGCATGGTTGGCACGTTCCGCCCGCGGCGGATGGCATCCGTCGCGCTGCTGGGCGCTCTGGCCCTAGGGCTTGCAGCGTGCGGCGGCGATTATCCGAATTCGACGTTCAATCCGAATTCGGAATACAACGCAGCGATCGATGCCCTCTGGGACAAGCTGCTCTTTTGGGGCACGCTGGTCTTCATTGGCGTCGAGGCCGCTCTCGTCTACACCATCTTCAAATTCCGGCGTCGTCCCGACGGCGGAGTGCCGAAGCAGGTGCACGGCAATACCGCGCTCGAGATCACGTGGACGGCGATTCCGGCCGTCATTTTGATCTTCATCGCGATTCCGACTGTCCGCACGATCTTCAAGACGCAGGCGAAAGCGGCGCCCGAGGCGCTGCAGGTCGAGGTGATCGGGCACCAGTGGTGGTGGGAGTTCCGCTACCCGCAGTACGGCATCACGACCGCGAACGAGCTGTATCTGCCGAACGGCCGTACGGTCAACTTTCAGCTCAAGACCATCGACGTATTGCACTCCTTCTGGATCCCGCAGATGGGTGGCAAGCGTGATTTGATTTCCAATAGGACGAATTATCTCTGGTTCACGCCGAACAAGGACCTGCCGTCCTCGGCGTGGAACGGCTTCTGCGCCGAGTTCTGTGGTCCGTCGCATGCGAACATGAAGTTCCGCGTCTTCACCGTGACAGTCGACGAGTTCGCGCAGTGGACGGCGCATCAGAAGCAGCCGGCGATCTTCCCGGCGGTCGCGCTGGCCCCGACCACGGCCGCTCCGGCGGTGGCGCCGGTTCCCTCGGGAACGGGCAGCACGCCGCTGTTGCAGGTCGCTGCCACGACGACGCCGTCGACCACGCCAGCCGACGCGCCCGCGGCGCCGGTTCCGGTGTGGGTCTTCCCGAAGGACAAGCTGGAAAAGGATTTCGCGTATACGATTCCGCAGACGCCGATCACGAACCAGATCAGCTTCGACGAAGCACTGATCGGCAAGGGCGATGCGGAGCGCGGTCGTCAGATCTATGGCCGCTCGAGCTGTATCGGTTGCCATGCCATAGCGGGCACGCCGATGAACATGGCGAACGTCGGGCCGAACCTCACGCACGTGGGTTCGCGATACACGATCGCTGGTGGCCTCTATCCGAACGATACGAAGCATCTGTCGTACTGGATCAAGAGCGCGCCGCACATGAAGCCCGGCTCCATCATGCCCTCGCTCGGCAAGGGCGTGACAGATCCGAAAACCAAGATGGTGGTCAACGTCGGCGGTCTGACCGACGCGGAGGTCGCGGACATCGTCGCGTACCTCCAGGCCCTGAAGTAAGTCACCGTCACCGCTGACCAACGACACCGATGGCAACCATCGCTGCCGCGCCCCCGTACACCGAAGTCAAGACCGCACCGTCAACCACCGGCGTCTGGTCGTGGCTTACCACGGTAGACCACAAGCGCATCGGGGCGCTCTATCTCATCACCGGCCTGATCTTCTTCGTAGTTGGCGGCCTCGAGGCCGCTATTCTGCGCGCGCAGCTGGCGACGCCGAACGGAAAGCTCATTTCGGCCGAGATGTACAACCAGCTGTTCACGATGCATGGCACGACGATGATCTTCCTCGCCGTCATGCCTCTCTCGGCGGCGTTCTTCAACTTTCTGATCCCGCTGCAGATCGGCGCGCGTGACGTCGCCTTCCCGCGACTGAACGCGTTCTCGTACTGGATCTACCTGCTCGGCGGCATCTTCATCACGCTGCCGATCTTCTGGTCGATGGCGCCCAATGGCGGTTGGTTCGGCTACGCGCCGCTCAGCACGAAGGCGTACTCGCCGCAGCACAACATGGATTTCTGGGTGATCGGCTTGCAGATCCTCGGTATCTCCTCGCTGGCGGCCGGCTTCAATTTCATCACGACGATCATCAACATGCGCGCGCCCGGTATGACGCTCATGCGCATGCCGATCTTCACGTGGATGTCGTTCGTCGTACAGTTCCTGGTGGTGCTCGCCTTCCCGGTGATCACGATCGCGCTCGTGTTCCTGCAGTTCGACCGCTTCTTCGGCACGAACTTCTACACGATCGCCAAGGGCGCCGACCCGCTGCTCTGGCAGCACCTCTTCTGGGTGTTCGGTCACCCCGAGGTGTACATCCTGATTCTGCCGGCCTTCGGTCTCGTGTCCGAAGTGCTGCCGACATTCTCGCGCAAGCCGTTGTTCGGCTATCCCGTGATGGTGTACTCGGGCATCCTGATCGGTTTCCTCGGTTTCGGCGTGTGGGCGCACCATATGTTCTCGGTGGGCATGGGCCCGATCGCGGACGCGGTGTTCTCTCTCACCACGATGCTGATCGCCATCCCGACCGGCGTGAAGATCTTCAATTGGATGGCCACGATGTGGGGCGGCCAGATCAAGTTCACGGTTGCCATGAAGTTCGCGATCGCGCTGGTCGGCATGTTCACGATCGGTGGTATCTCGGGTGTGATGCACTCGTCGCCCCCGGCCGACTTGCAGCAGACGGACACGTATTTCGTGGTGGCGCACTTCCACTACGTGCTGTTCGGCGGCTCGGTGTTCGGGCTGTTCGCCGGCGTGTACTACTACTTCCCGAAGATCACGGGCCGCTTCCTCTCGGAATCGCTCGGTAACTGGCACTTCTGGATTTCGCTGGTCGGTATGAACCTCACGTTCTTCCCGATGCACTTCAGCGGATTGCTGGGCATGCCGCGCCGCATTTACCAGTACGATGCGGGACAGGGCTACGACCTGTTCAATGCGATGTCGACGGGTGGTACGCTCATCCTGATGGTCGGCACGCTGTTCGGCCTGATCAACATCTTCAAGAGCTGGAAGAGCGGGAAGATGGCGTCGAGCAACCCGTGGGGCGCCGCGACGCTGGAGTGGACGATCCCGTCGCCGCCGCCCGACTACAACTTTGCCGAACTGCCGCAGGTGAAGTCGCGCTACCCGCTCTGGAACATGAAGGGCGGTGAGAAGCTCGTGCACGAGACGACGTACGAAGAGGAGAAGGGCCGGCACATCCCCACCTCGCAGGAACTCGGCATCATCATGCCGAACCCGTCGATCTGGCCGCTGGTTACCGCCTTCGGGTTGATCGTGATGTTCGGCGGCCTCCTGTTCATGGACGCGAGTGTCCCGACCGCTGTTGCCGTGATGCTGGCGGGTACGGCGCTCTGGGTCGGCTCGCTCTACAATTGGCTGCTCACGCCGCTCGAGGATCACCACTAAGATGACCGCCACTACGGCACCTACGACCGCCGCTCACGGCGACGGCCACGCGCACGGCGGCGGCCATCATACCTCGTTGGGACTCGACAACCGCAAAGTCGCAATTTGGACCTTCATCGGTTCCGAATGCATGCTCTTCGCGTCGTTGATCTCGACGTACCTGATCTACAAGGGACGCAGCCCGGAAGGACCGTTCCCGCACGAAGCGTGGACGAATCCGACGACGGGCAAGGTGTTTCCGGCGATCCTCAACATCCCGGTCACATCGGCCTCGACATTCGTGCTGCTCATGTCGTCGCTGGCGATGGTGCTCGCGTTGGCTGCCGTGCAGAACCGCGACCTGCCGAAGCACAGCGCGTGGGATCGCATCCTCGGTTCGTCGAAGATCTGGCTGTGGGCCACGTGTCTGCTCGGCATCACGTTCCTCGGCTGTCAGGCGTATGAGTTCACGTCGTTCATTCATGAAGGACTGACGATGCGAACGAACCTGTTCGGCTCGAGCTTCTTCACGCTGACCGGCTTCCACGGCGCGCACGTGACCGCCGGCGTGCTGTGGCTCTTCACGTTGCTCGCGATCGATTACAAGCGTGGACTCAAGCCGTCGGATGCGCTGCTCGTCGACATCTGTGCGCTGTACTGGCACTTCGTCGACGTGGTGTGGATCGCGATCTTCACGCTCATCTACCTGATCAAGTGAGGCGGTGATGGCTGACCATTCCCCGGCTGCTGGCCACGCTCACGACGAAGCGCACCATCCAACGTGGACGACGTACTGGAAGATCGCCGTGATTCTCACGGTGATCACTGCGGTCGAAGTCTCGGCGTACTACATCCCGGCATGGGAAAACAGCTGGGTGTACGTGCCCAGCATGCTGATAATGTCTGCGGTGAAGTTCTACATCGTCGTGATGTACTACATGCACCTCAAGTATGATCACAAGCTGTTCCGCTCGCTGTTCACCGGCCCGTTGATCGTGGCCAGTCTCACGCTGATCGGATTGCTGTTCCTGTTCTCGAAGCTCGTGCTGCGACTGGGCCTGCTCAGCTAACCGCTGCGTTGTCCTATGATCGCGCTCTTGCTGCACCCCGCCGCCCAGCTTAGCTGGTCGAATTTCACGGTCCATCCCAGCACGGCGATCGGCATCGCTGCTATCGGGGCGGCCTATATGTGGCGCGTGCGTCAGGGTCCATCGGCGATGGACCGCGTGCCCGTGACGGTGCCGAATCTGGCGCAGGCCACCAGCGCGCAGCTCGATGCGGCGGCCGCCCCCCAAGGGCCCACGTCGGCGCAGCGCGTCAGCTTCTTCACGTCGCTCCTGCTGCTGTTTCTCACGCTGAACGGGCCGCTGCACGATCTGAGCGATTACTACCTGTTCAGCGGGCACATGGTGCAGCACCTGATCCTCACGCTGATCGTGCCGCCGCTGATGATCATCGGTACGCCGGGCTGGATGCTGCGGCCGCTCCTGCGCAAGCCGGCGGTCTTCGCGATCGCCCGCAAGAGCACGACCATCGCGGCCTGCTTCGTGATCTTCAACGTGGTGCTCTCGTTCTGGCACCTGCCGCCGATGTACAACCTGGCGCTGGCCAACCACCCGATTCACATCGTGCAGCACCTGATGTTCATCGCGGCGTCGGTGCTGATGTGGTGGCCGCTCACGTCACCGCTGCCAGAGCTGCCGCGCGCGCCGTATCCGGCGCAGATGCTGTACTGTTTCGTGATGGTGATCCCGATGTCGGTCATCTCGATTTATATCGCGATGGCGGATACGCTGCTGTACCCCGCGTATGCCGTCGCCCCGCGCATCCTGGGGATCACGCCCATGATGGACCAGCAGTACGGCGGTCTGATCATGTGGATTCCCGGCGGTGTCTTCTTCTACGCGGTGATGACGGTGGTGTTCTTCAAATGGTCGCAGCGCGGCGAAGATGATCAGGACAGCGCGCAGGTGGGTTGGGTCCCCTCGCCGGATGCGCTGACCTGATGGCGGGCAAGAAGCCGGTTGCCCGACGTCACGTCGGCAAGGACGCTCCCAAGGTCGCGCCCAAGAAGAACGCGGCCGCCGCCGAGAAGAAGTTCGGCAAGGCTGCGCGTCAGGCGGCGGAGAAGGGCGGCAAGAAGCCGGGCGCGTGGCGCGACGCCGAACAGCCGCGCGTGTCGCACGCGGCGGCACCGATTCCAGCCGAGGCGCTGGGCACGGTCGCCGTGTCGGTGTCACGCACGATCGACGCGTCGCCCAGTGAGATTTTCCGCGCCTTCAACGACCCCACACGCCGGCAATGGGGCAGCGCGTTCGGCTACAAGGTGATGAACGCCGTGGCGCCGCGCTTCCTGCGACTGATGCTGCACGACGGCACGCTGGTGAGCGTCTCGATCGGCCGCAAAGGCAACGCACGATGCGCCGTGGAGCTCGAGCACTCACGCCTACCCGACGTCGCGACCGGCGAGCGGATGAAAGCGGAATGGCGCGACGGACTTGGACGGATGGCGGAGCAACTCGACGAGCTGTTTTAACTGATGAGGGGCGCTAAGAGTGAACGGCGCTAAGAGTCGGGGGCGCTAAGGTAAACGGCGCGAAAAATGAGGAGCGAAACGACAAACGGCGTGAACAGACCGAGCAGACTGATCGCTCGTTGTTCCCGCCGTTTGTCGTTCCCGCCGTTTATTCTTGGCGCCCGTAACCTTAGCGCTCCTGACTCTTAGCGCCGTTCATTCTTAGCGCCGTTCATCAGTCACCGTTCACTCCGGCGCGCCCGCGATCTGCGCCCCGACGCGTCCCGGCAGCGACGGGTGTTGCTTCCACATGTACGCGCCCATGGCGCCGGACGCGATCAGGTTGGCGATGAAGACCTGCAGCCACGTGATGTCGCCGAATCCCTGTGCGAGCACGGTCGTCCAGCCGATCCAGCCCACTTCAAATGCGACGAACAGACCGGCGAAACCGATGAACGACGACGGTACTTTCTCGGCGCTGTTCACCACCCACGAGAAGAGGTAGCCGATGACGCAGAAGAGCGCGAAGTGGAAGACCGTGTAGCCGACGAAGGCGGCCGCTCTACTCGGGGTGTCGCCCTGCAGGAACAGCGATCCCAGTGAACTGCCCAGCATGACCGGGGTGGCGAGAAGCTCTCCGCGTGTCGCGTCGAGAATGGCGAACCAGACCGCGATCGCGGTGGCTCCGATGAGTCCGGCGGAGATTCCTTCACGTGCCACTCGATTGCCCGTAGACATCCGATGCCCTCCTCCAGTCACGGTAATTTCAGAGGTCTGCCCCTCGACAAACCTCGTCAACGCTGTACATAGCTTCGTCAGCAGTACATATCTGCAGGATGAAGTCCGTGTGCCTGATGATGCGCTCCTGTAGCTCTACGCCACATGGCGATCGTCGTTCCCCGATGCTCTCCCGTGGTAAGCGGCGGTGGTCGGTCATTGCTGCAATCCGGCTCTCGCGAGAGTACCACCTAATCCCGAGTCCTGCCATGCCCCGAGCGTCTCGCCCTGTTCTGGCCACGTTGCTGACCGCCGCTGGTCCCAGCTTGCTGCTGCTCGCCGCGTGCGGTGGTGGCGCGGCGGCGGACCGAGAAAAGGCCGCGGACGCAAAAGTGGCGGCCGGCCCCTCGTGCGTCAGCACGGATTCGACGCCGGTCGGGCTTGCGGTGCTCGACTTCATCACGAAGGCGGAGCCGCTTCCCAAGCGCTTCCTGAGTGCGGCCGGCACCGACTCGGCCGTGCCCGATGACGGCTTCAAGGTGCTGCAGGACAAAGGGCCGACGTACTTCTACAGCAGCGATACCGTCGCGCAGCGGAAGATTCGTGAGAAGCTCGAAGAGGTCGGCCCCTATCCGTCGATGCTGGTGGTGTTCCGTGGCAAGACCGAGGCGGACAACGGCAACACCGTGACGGTTCGACTGGGCGGCCACTACGTAGGCGGCGACGACAACGGCAAAGTATCGCCGACCAAGTCGTATGACGTGCGGTGCGACACGACCGGATGGAAAGTCGCCGCGTCCAAGGCCGAGGGCGGCGCCTGATGGCGGAGCGACCCGAGCGACTCGTTTCGCTCGACGTGTTCCGGGGAATGACCGTGGCTGGCATGCTGCTGGTCAACAACCCCGGCACCTGGTCGGCGATTTATCCGCCCCTCGAGCATGCCGCGTGGAACGGGTGGACGCCAACTGACCTCATTTTCCCGTTCTTCCTGTTCATCGTCGGCATTACCACCGAACTCTCGCTGCGCGCGCGGCGCGCCCGCGGTGATGATGAGCGCGCCATTCTGCGGCAGATTCTCCGCCGCGGGGCGCTCATTTTCCTGTTCGGCTTCCTGCTCTCCGGCTTTCCGTTCTTCACGTGGCCGCCGGCGCTTCCGGAGGCCTCGTTTCTCGATCGGGTCGTCGACCGCATCGAGCATTGGCGCGTGCTGGGCGTGTTGCAACGCATCGGCCTCGCCTACCTGTTCGGTGCGCTGCTCACGTGGCGTACGACACTCCGGCAGCAGTTCGCCATCCTCGCCGTTCTGCTCTTCGGATACTGGGCGCTGATGACGCTGGTGCCGGTCCCTGATACCGGCGTGGCGGGTCGTTTCGTCCTCGACAAGCCAGACCAACTGCTGAGCGCCTGGCTGGACCGCACGATCCTCGGGACGAACCACCTTTGGGTCGGCGGCAAGACGTGGGATCCCGAAGGACTGCTGAGTACGGTCCCGGCGATCGGCACGATGATCCTGGGCACGTTTGCCGGACGATGGATCGCGCATCAGGAGCGCCCCCTCACCGATCGTCTCGCGGGTTTGTTTGCAGTCGGCGCGCTGACGATGATGCTGGGACTCGTCTGGCACTGGGTGTTTCCTATCAACAAGAGCATCTGGACGAGTTCGTACGTGCTCTTCACGGCCGGCATGGGCGCCGTGTCGCTCGCGACCTGCATGTGGATCATCGATGTGATGCAGGTGCGACGCTGGACGTTCCCGTTCGTCGTATATGGTACCAACCCCATGCTCGCGTTTCTGGGGTCCGGATTGATGGCGCGTATCACGTCATCGATCTGGACTTGGGATACGGGCACCGGCAGTCGGATCTCGGCGCAGGGATTCGTGTTCAACACCCTGTACGCCTCATGGCTTCCGCCGCGGGAAGCGTCGTTCGCGTACGCCTTCAGCTTCGTCGCCCTCTGGTTCCTGATTCTCTGGGGCGCCTGGAAGCGTGGGTTCGTCCTCAAGGTCTGACGATGACGCCTTTTCGGCTCACGAGTACCGTTCGCCGCCGTTCGCTCGCCCTGTTTGCGGGCCTCCTTATCGTCGCGCCGCCTCACGCCGAGGCGAGCGCTGCTTCTGTCGCCGCCTCGGCGACCGCGGCGACCGCGCTGGCGATGCAGTCACGAGCAACGCGGCAAAGCAAGCGCCCCACTCCGAAGAAGAAGACGCCAACAAAGCGCAGCACGCGCAGTACGCGGGCGGGGCGTACGCGCGCGCCCATCATCCCGGTGCTGCGCTTCACGTCGCCGCGTGGCGAAGCCGCGCTCACCAGCGATCTCACTACGTTGCTGGGAAGCCGCACGAGAAACGGGGAATGGGGCGCGATGGTCATCAGCATCACGCGCGGCGACACCCTGTTCGCGCACGGCGCTGACAGCAAGATGGTGCCGGCCAGCACCATGAAGCTGTTCACCTCCGCCATCGCGTTCGAAAAGCTCGGCCCTGAACACACCTTCAGCACCGATGTGCTACGCGACGGGCCGCTGGAGGCCAATGGCGTGGTCCGCGGCGACCTCGTGCTGCGCGGTGATGGCGATCCTTCCATGTCGCCGCGATTCGTGCGTGGCGGCCCGGACGCCTCCATGACCATGTTGGCGCGTTTTGTAGCGGGCGCGGGCATCAAGCGCGTTACCGGCGACCTGGTGGCCGACGCATCGGCGCTCGAGATGCGCGGCATCCCCGAAGGCTGGCTCACCCGCTACGCCGGCGCTGGCTACGCGGCGCCCTTCTCGGCGCTCACGCTCAACGAGAACATCGTCATTGTGGGGATCACCGCCGGTGGCGCGGGTGGCGCGGCCACGGTGTTCCTCGAACCGGCCACGCGCGGTCTGACGATCACGAACACGGTGCGCACCGTGGCTGGCAGCAGCACGCGCATCAGCGCCCATCGCGTCGGCAACGATCGCGTGGTCGTCTCGGGCGTCATCGGCGCGCGCGCAGGCACCGTGCGCTATCAGCTCGTGGTCGGCGATCCGGCCACGTTCACCGGCGGCGCGTTTCGCGCCGCCTTGGAAGCTCAAGGCATCACGGTGGATGGCGCGCTGCGGGTCGGGCGAACCCCCGACAACGCCACCTTGATCACCAGTCTGCCGTCGCCGCCGCTGGCACGCCTGATCTCGACGATGAACCGCGAGAGTATCAACATCTTCGCCGAACTCCTGTTCCGCGGCGCCGCGCGCGGCACCGACAAGCAAACGCTGGGATCGGCCGAAAATGCCTCGGCCACGTTGCACGAGTTCATGGTGCGTCAGGTCGGTGCCGCGCCCGACGCGGTGAGTGTCACCGATGGCAGCGGTCTGTCTGTGCTCGACCGGGTCACGCCGCGCAGCCTGGTGCAACTGCTGGCCCACGCCCATCGCGCCCCGTGGGGCAGTGCGTTCCACGCGTCGCTGCCGGTCGCCGGTGAATCCGAACTCCTGCGCAACCGCATGCGCGCCACGCCGGCGCAGGGCAATCTGCACGCCAAAACGGGCACCACGAACGAGGTGATCGGGCTCTCGGGCTACGTGACGGCCGAGAACGGCGAGATCCTCGCGTTCGCGTTCCTGTACAACGGCAAGGACCGCTGGCATGCCCGCGAAACGATCGACGCCATGGGCCCGACCATGGCGGCGTTCTCACGGGAGTGAGCGTCAGCTGGTTGCAGCGCTCGGTCCCGCTTCGGTAGGCGCCGTGCTGACGAGCGACGGTCCGTAGGTTCACGCGAAGCTCGCGAAGGGCCGCGAAGGTTCGCGAAGAACAGCAACAAAAATGCGTTCGCAGTTCTTCGCGTCCTTCGCGTACTCCGCGATCTTCGCGTCACAGCTGTTACGGCCTTACCGCCTCGGCTGGCGCCGTGCTGACGAGCGACGGTCCGATCTTTGACGCGAAGCGCGCGAAGTCCGCGAAGGGCGCGAAGAACAGCAACCACAAATGCTTTTGCCGTTCTTCGCGTTTCTTCGCGGCCCTTCGCGCTCTTCGCGTGAACCTACGATCCTGCGGCCGGCTGGTACTACCGCTTGCCCCGCGACTTGCGGGCCTTGCCGCTCGGCATCGGGCCGCGAACCGTGCGGGCGCCGGCTGACGGGTCGAGGTCGATGCCCTTCGCCACGCTCATGGCGCGGACCATGGTGGTCGAGAACGACGCGCTATTGGAGCCGGCGACCACGGTGCTGTTGTAGCCGACCGCGAACGCTCCGCCAATGCCGCTGGGGGCGCCGGTAACGCTCCAGAGCAAGTCTGTGGTGCCCGTGGTCAGGGCGCTCCATGACGAGCCGTTGTAGCGCAGCAGCGTTCCCTGTTCACCGGTCGCGTAGAGATCGGCCGCGTTCGGGCCCCAGACCGAGGTGAGCACCCGGCTGCTGCCCGTCGTCACTGACGACCACGACGAGCCGCTCAGGGAAAATGCCACCCCGCTGCTGCCCGACGCCGCGGCGCCAACCGCGGTGGCGCCCGTGCCGTTCGTCCAGACGCCGGCGAGCGTGCCGGTCGTGGTCGCGTTGACGGTGCTCCAGCCGCCAGCGCTCAGACGCAGCGCCGCTCCGTTCTCGCCGGTGACGACGATGTCGGTGGGCGACGAGCCGTGAACGGCCCACAGCGCGTTGCTGCTCGTGGCGGCAACGGCCCACGACGAGCCGTTGTAGCGGACGACCTCACCCGCCGCCGTCACGGCGTACACATTCGACCCGCTGGTGCCCCACAGACCGTACACGCTGGCAGTGGACGGAAAACTCATGGCCGTCCACGTCGTGCCATTGAAGCGCAGCATGGTGCCGTTGTCGCCGGCCGCAAACGCTTCGGTCGCGTTCGCCCCCCACACCGCATTGAGCGTGGCGGTGGTCGGCGTGGCCTGTCGCGCCCACGCCGATCCGTTCCAACGATAGATGAATCCGAATTCGCCGACCGCCCACGCATTGGTGGCCGAAGTCGTCCAGGCGTCGATCAGGTCGGGAGCCAGTCCGACCGTTTCCCAACTACCGGTCGCGAGACGCTGCACGCTGCCGCGCTGTCCGCCCACCCACACCTGTCCGGCGACGTCGGCCGACAATGAGAACATGCGCGGCGTGTACGGCGTGGTCACCCGGGTGAGCGACCCACTGTTCAGCAGGAGCAAGCCGTCATCGCTGGCGATGTACAGCCGCGTGTCGCTCGACGACACCGCGCTGACGGCATACAGGTCGGCCACGATGCCGTTGCTGTTCACCGTCGTCCAGGCACCGCCGCTGAACGACAGGATCGTACCGAACGCACCGACGGCCACCACCGTGGAGCTCGTCGTGCCCGATACGCCGCTGAGTGACTCGGTGGTCGGCACGGTCTGACGGGACCAGCTGCCGTTGCCGAAGCGAAGTACTTCGCCGTTTGCGCCGACCGCGAACGCGATGCCGCCGCTCGCCCACACACTGTTCAGCGTCTGCGTCGATCCGGTGCTGCTGACGCTCCACGTCGAACCATTCCAGCGCAGCGCGGTGCCATTCTCGCCCACCGCGAAGCCGCTGAGCGTGCTTTCCATGAACACGCTGTTCAAGCGGTTCGTGGTGCCCGAGCTTTCGATACTCCAGATCGAGCCGTCGAAGTGGATCGTGACACCGTTTGTGCCCACGGCCATGACGTTGCTATTCGACGATCCGTGCACGGCCAGGAACTGCGTGCCATACGAGGCACCGCGCACGGCCACCGACCAGGTGCTGCCGTTCCACCGGAACACGTCGCCCACGCTGTTGACGGCGAAGGCGCTGCTGGCGTCGATCCCGCGCAGCGAGACGACATCTTCATAGAGCGCGCCACCGAGTCGCGTGGCGGCCCATGTGGTCGCGAGGCCGTTGGACACCGACACGAACGCCGTATCACGCACCGTGGTGTCGGCAACCGACTGCACGACGATGCTGGAGCTGCCCAGCGCGACCGCCGTGACGAGTCCGGCGGCGCTCACGCTGGCCACCGCGCTATTCGTGCTGCGATAGGTCACCGCGGTCGACAACGGCGCATCCGCCACGACGGTCGGCACCAGCTGCACCGTCTGTCCGGCCAGCATCGCCGCCGTGCCTGGCGTGACACTCAACGAGCGCACGACGGCTGCGACCGTGATGGTCGACGTCGCGCGGCGCGAGGTATCGGCGACGGCAACGGCACTCACCTCCGCGGTTCCGACGGCGATGCCGGTGACGACACCCGTGGACGACACGGTGGCGACCGAGGTATTGCTGGTGCGCCACGTGACGGCCGTGGTGGCGCCGTTCTCCGTGGTGACGGTGGCGACGATCGCGCGCGTACCGCCCACACCGACTGTCGCCGCTACCGGTGACACACTCACGGCCGCCGCATAGCGCACGGTGAACAACGAGGTGGCGCGCTTGGTCGTGTCGGACGCCGAGATTGCGGTGATGATGGCCGTACCGGCCGACACACCACTCACGAGCCCCGACGAGGACACGGCGGCCACCGTCGCGTTGCTCGTCCGCCAGATCACCGCCTGCGAGGCGCCGGGATCGGCGGTGAAGTTGACGCCGAGCTGGCGGGTGTCGCCGGTGAAGATCGTGGCCGCGGCGGGCGTGATGTCGAGGTCGCGCACAACGGGCACGATCGTGACGGCGGCGGTGCCGCGGCGCGTGGTGTCGGCGACCGACACGGCGGTGATGAGCGTGCTGCCCACCGAGACGCCGGTGACGACACCGGTCGAGGAGACCGTCGCGACCGCGTTGTTCTGACTGCGCCACGTGAGCGCCGTGCTGAGTCCCGGTTCGAGATTGACCGAGGCGGCCAGCGTGCGCTGCTCACCGGTGCCCATCGAGAGCGTGGACGGTGAAATCGCAATGGAGCCCGCAGACGTCACGGTGACCTGCGCCGTGGTCGTCACGCGGACATCACCGACGGCGTTGATGCGAATGATGGTGTTACCGGGTGCCACACCGGTCACGATGCCCTGCGTGTTCACCGAGGCGATCGACGGATTGTCGGAGAGCCAGCGGAGGTCCAGCAACGCGCCGGCGTCGGCATCAACCGCGGCATTGAGCTGTAATTGTCCGCCAGCGATGACCGACACGGCCTGCGGGGCAATGGTGATCTTGCGAACGGCCAGCACGCCGACGCTGATCTCGAGCAGCAGATCGCCCGTGCGGGCTCGAATCGTCGCTTGACCCGGCGCACGCGCGGTGACCATCGCCGTCGAACCGCTTCCCGCTACATCGGCGATCGCGGCGTCGGAACTCGTCCAGGTGACGGGTACGCCGGCAATCGCGTTGCCCGACCGGTCGCGGGCCGTGACTGTGATCGATTGGGATGCGCCGACGGCGTTCAGACTGATCACGCCGGTCGAACTCTCGAAGCGCGTGGGCGTGCCGCCCGTGCCACCACCGGAATTACCCGTGACGCCATCGGCCGGCGCGGCGCACGCCTGCAGACCGATGGCGAGCATCGATCCGAGCATGACCGGAGAAATCCAACGGGCTGCGCGACGAAACGTCGAGCGCGAGCCGTACTTGTTCGGGGAAACACGCATGAGAACCGCACGCACCAGCGAAGGTCGAAGCGCGCTGCTCTGGAATTGCGGGTACATCCCCGCCAAGGTCCGCAGCGCACAATGTCATCCAACTCACACTTTGGACGACCGATGCCGACGCACGGCATCATTTCGCACAGGCGTTCGTGGGTGCTATCACGGTGCGGGCACCGCTGTTTCAGCGGCGGCGTCGGGGAAAGATTTTCGTCCCAGAACGCTCAAGTTTTTCACACACCGTACACAAAAACATTCTGCTACGGATGAGCGAGCGGCGCCGTGACCGAGGGCACGGCGCCGCTCGTTGTTGTGAAGAGCTTCACACCTGCCGCGGCTATCGCGACGACTTGCGTTTGCGGGCGTCGCCGTGCGGTTGTGGGCCGCGGCGCACGCGTGCCGACGCCGATGGCTCGAGTGATCCGCGCGCAGGCGCCTCCGATGCCGCGCGAAACGCCGCGCGAAACGCCGTGGACCCGCTCGCAGCGACGATCGTGCTGTTGATGCCAACGGCGAACCCTGCAGACGCATTCGGCGCCCCCGACACGCTCCAGAGCAGGTCCGTCGTGCCGGTGGGCATCGACGTCCACGTGTTGCCGTTGAAGCGCAGCATCGTGCCGTTGTCCCCCGTGGCGTAGAGGTCGAATTCACTCGGGCCCCAGAGCGCCGTGAGCGCTGGCGTCGCGCCGGGCTGCAGCGACGACCACGCGGTGCCGTTGAAGCGGTAGGCGATACCCGCCGTGCCGGCGGCATTCGCGCCGTCAGTGAACACGTTCGTGGCGCCAGTGAGCCAGATGCCTGACAGCGTGCCTGTGGCGGGCGCGGGCAGCGCGGTGAACACGGCGCCATTCAGTTTCCACACGGCGCCGTTCTCTCCTGCCGCATACACGTCTGCCGCCGATGCACCGTAGACGGCCCACAGCGGCGCCGACGCGGTGGTCAGAAGCGTCCACGCGGAGCCGTTGAAGCGGAGGATCTCGCCCGCCTTGGTGGTCGCGTACACGTTGCCACCGTTCGTGCCCCAGACGGCCGACACCGTGCTCACACTGGGAAAGGCCATCTGCACCCATGAGCTGCCGACCAGTCGCAGCATGGTGCCCGATTCGCCGCCGATGAACCCTTCACCGGTGGTCGTCGTCCAGACGCTCGTGAGCGTGGCCTGCGTGGGCACCGTGACCTTGGTCCAGTTGCTGCCGTTCCAGCGGTACACGAATCCGAACTCACCGACGGCCAACGCATCGTTGGCCGCCGCGGTCCACACGTCGAGGAGATCGGGGGCCAAGTTGTTCGTCGTCCACGTCGGACCGCCGGCATCGGCGCTGCGCAGCACCGCGCCCCGCTCACCACTCGCCCACGCCGTGCCCGCGGCATCCACACTCACGCCGAACAGCTGCGGCGCGTACGGGGTGCTCACCAACGCGGCCGTGATGCCATCGAGCTGCGCGACACCGCCGTCACCCACCACATAGCGGCGTCCACCATTGGCGGCTGAGCCACTCACCTGATACAGGTCACCGGCCAGTCCGCCCACCCCGAGCACCGACCACGCCGTGCCGTTCCAGCGTAGGAGCGTGCCGTTCGTGCCGACGATGACCACGTCGGTCGCGCTGTTCCCGTGGACGCCATACAGCAGCTCCGCGCTCGGCACCGTCACGCGTGACCAGGTGCTGCCGACACGGCGCAGCACCTCGGTGTTGGCGCCAACGGCATACACCACGTTGTCACCGCCCCACACGCCGTTCAGTGCTTGTGTGGAGTTGGTGGTTTCCGTGCTCCACGTATTGGTCGCCAGCTGCAGCACGATGCCGTTATTGCCGGCCGCCCACGCCACGGTTTGGCTCTCGACCCACACCGCGTTGAGTGTCTGCGTGGTGCCCGACGTCATCGTGCTCCACGCGGTGCCGTTCCAGCGCGCGATGGCGCCGTTGGTGCCCACCGCGATGATGTTGGTGGCCGACGAGCCGTGGAGTGCCTGGTAGTCGGCACTGTTCGAGAGCGACAGCGTCCACGCGGTGCCGTTCCAGCGATAGATGTCGCCTTGCAAGTCGATCGCAAACACGTTCGAGGCGGTCACCGCAAAAATCGAAAACAGATCGTCGCGTAACACGCCGCTCAATCGCGTGGCGCTCCACGCCGTGGCCAGCCTGGGCACGACGCTCAGCGTGACCGTGTCGCGCTTCGTGCCATCGGCCACTGACGTGGCGGTGATCAGCGTGCTGCCGACGCTGACCGCGCTCACGACGCCTTGCGCCGAGATCGTCGCGACACCGCCCGCGCTGGAGCTCCAGGTCACGCCCGTGGCCACGCCCGGGTCGGCGTTCACGACAGCGGTGAGCGTGGTGCTGGTGCCGGGATTGATGCCGATGTTGCGCTGCGCGATGCTCACGCTCACCGGGCGCGGCGCCACCGTAATCGCGCTGGTGGCGCGGCGCGTCGTGTCGGCGGTTGAGAGTACCGTGACGGTGGTGCTGCCCAGCGCGACGGCCGTGACGAGACCGGTGGCGCTGACCGTGGCGGCGGCGGGATTGCTGGATCGCCACGTCACCGTCGGTGCGACCCCCTCATCGGCGGTGACAGCGGCGGTGAGCTGCTGGGTGGCACTGATGAACAGCGTTGCCGTGGTCGGCGTGACGGTCACCGCACGCACGACCGCGACCACGTTGACCGTGGTCGTCGCGCGCAGCGTCGTGTCGCCAACCGAGACGGCGGTGATCGTGGCCGTACCTCGCGCCACGCCCGACACGACACCCGCGGCCGACACGGTGGCGATCGTAGCGGCACTCGTGCGCCACGTCACCGTCGTCGGAAGTCCGGCATCGATCTGGACGGTGGCTTGCAACGCCTGCGTCTGTCCCGTGCCCAGGGACACGGTCGTCGGGGTCAGCGTGATGTTGCGCGCCGCTTGCACCGTGATGGTCGCCGTCGTGCTCACGCGCGTGTCGGCCGCGGCGGTGGCGCGGATGGTGGCCGTGCCGATTCCGATGGCGGTCACGAGTCCGGTGCTGTTCACCGTAGCCACGGTTGGCGACTCGCTGCTCCACGTGACGCCGGTGCCGGCGCCGTTGATCGCATCAACGGTCGCGCTGAGCGATTGTGTTTCGCCCACGCGAATCGTGGCCGTGATCGGTGTGACGGCGACGCCGCGCACCGTGGGGGGATTTACCACCACCGGCGGCCCGGCGGGATCACCGCCGCCACCGCATGCCGCCAGCGCAAGCGTGAGCGCGGCGAACCGGATTCGACGCAGGGCGACCGTGAAACGAGTCCGGGCAGACGACGGGGCTGAGTGCATGGCGTGGCGAGAGTGACAGGCGAGCCGACCCGGACGACAGCGGGTACCCCGGGAGCCGGAGTACCCGCCGCTACTTACGCCGGCGGAATGGTGACCGTGCTGAATTCCTGCGTGTCGCGCGGCGCGGTCATGGCCGCCGGATTGAGGATCTCGTCGAGCTGCTCGCGAGTGAGCAGCTTGCGCTCGAGCACAAGATCGAACACGCCGCGCCCGCTGGCGAGGGCCGTCTTCGCAATGTCGGTCGCGATTTCGTAACCGAGCACCGGCACCAACGCCGTCACGATGCCGATCGAATGCTCAACGAAGTAACGCATGCGGTCGGCATTTGCGGTGATGCCGGTTACACACCGCTCACGCAGCACCATGCACGCATTGCGCAGCATGTCGATGCCACGCAGCAAACGATAGGCGATCACCGGCTCGAACGCGTTCAGCTGCAACTGTCCCGCTTCGGCCGCCATCGTGACGGTGACGTCGCCGCCGATCACTTCGAAGCACACCTGATTCACGACTTCCGGAATGACCGGATTCACCTTGCCCGGCATGATCGACGAACCGGGCTGCATGGCCGGCAGGTTGATCTCGCCGAACCCGGCCCGCGGCCCTGACGACAACAAGCGGAGATCGTTGCAGATCTTCGACAGCTTCGTGGCCGTGCGCTTCATGACACCCGACAGTTGCACGAACGCGCCGGTGTCGCTCGTCGCTTCCACCAGATCGAACGCGGTAATCACCGGGACTTCGGCGATCACGGCGAGATGCTTGCACGCGAGCTCGGCGTAGCCCGGCGGTGCGTTGATGCCGGTCCCGATCGCGGTCGCCCCGAGATTGATCTCGCGAATGAGCGACTGGGCTTCGCCCAGTCGGTCCACGTCCTCCTGCAGGGTGTGCGAGAACGCCATGAACTCCTGACCGAGCGTCATCGGTACCGCGTCCTGCATTTGCGTGCGCCCCATCTTGATCAGCGGCGCGAATTCCACGCCCTTGGCGCCGAAAGCGTCGGCGAGCCGCGCGAGTTCGATGCGAAAGCCCGAGAGACTTTTGTGCAGCGCAATGCGCACCGCCGTGGGATACACGTCGTTGGTGGACTGGCTGAGATTGACGTGATCGTTGGGCGAGATCACGTCGTAGGCGCCACGTTGCTGATTACTGAGCTCGAGCGCGCGATTCGCGATCACTTCGTTGGCGTTCATGTTGGTGGAGGTTCCGGCGCCTCCTTGAATCATGTCCACCAGAAAATGCTCGTGATGACGGCCGGCGCGTATTTCGCGGGCGGCGCGGATGATCACATCGGCATGCTCCTGTTCCAGCAGGCCGAGTTCGAGGTTGGTTTGCGCGGCTGCCTCTTTCACTGCCGCCAGCGATTCGATCAACACCGGAAACTCACGAAGTGGAATGCCGGTGATCGGAAAGTTCTCGAGGGCGCGAAGCGTTTGCACGCCGTAGAGCGCCTCGTATGGCACGTCGCGTTCGCCGAGCAGGTCGTGCTCCTGGCGGGTGCGATGGCCGCCGAAACCCAGCGTGCGGCCGCGGCCCACCAGTGTGGCATCGGCACGACGCAGGCGCGCCGAAATCGCGCGAGCGGCGCGGGCCACGAGGGCGGCGTACAGCTGCGGCGCTTCGCGCGTGATGTCGTCGAGCTGGGCGCGGGCCAGCACCATCGCGGTGCCTGGCATGATCACGCGCGCGGTGGTGCCGTGCGCGGAGTCGTCGAGCAGCAGGCCTTCGCCCACCGCCTCGCCCGCGCCCAGCGTCACCAGACGCGTGGTGCGGCCATCGGAGGATTTTTCGATCGCGACGGCACCGCTCAGCAAGATCGCGAAGCGCTGGCGGGCTTCGCCTTCGTTGAAAATGGTGTCGTCAGGGACGAGCGTGAGCGGCGTGACGTGCCGCGAAAGCTTCCAGAGGTGCGCGTCGGTGAAACCCTCGAGAAACGAGGTCGCGCGCAACGCATCGGCGATTTCGGCCGGAGTGGTCATGGGGGGGAGTAAAGGTAGGATCCTACTGTACGGAAGCTGCCCGACGAACGTGCCTCTCGCCACCAGTCGCTCGCTGCGATATCGTCGGTTTGGTGAGAAGAAGACCATTCGTGGTACCACGCCGTCACCCGACCCTGTTCCGGAGCCCCACGTGCCTTTGTCCCGTCGCGACTTTCTCGAGCGCTCCGCTGCGCTGGCCGCTGCCGGCTTCGTCCCCCGTCTGCCCGACGACTTCGGGCAGGAATTGGGCCAGACGGTGGCGTCGGCGGCCCCGTCCGCCGGATTCCGCGGGCGTCCGTTGGTGGTGTCGTCGTCGAACGGCATCAAGGGCGTGAAGGTCGCCTACGACAAGATGCTGACCGGCGAAGACCCGCTGGATGCAGCCATCGCCGGCGTGAACCTGGTGGAGCTCGACCCCACCGATCAATCGGTGGGCCTCGGTGGTCTGCCGAACGAGGAAGGCGTCGTCCAGCTCGATGCGTCGTGTATGCATGGCCCGACGCGCCGCGCCGGCTCGGTGGCCGCGATCGAGGGGATCGCCACGCCGTCGCTGGTGGCCAAGGCGGTCATGGACTACACCGATCACATCATGCTGGTGGGCGCGGGCGCCACGAAGTTCGCCAAGGCGATGGGCTTCAAGGAGCAGAATCTGCTCACCGAGCAGTCGCGCCAGGACTGGATGCGCTGGAAGTCGCGATTGAACGCCAACGACGCGTGGCTCAATCACGACGAGGACATCAAGATCAAGTTTACGACGGGCACGATCAACATGAACGCCGTGAACGGCGCGGGAAACATCGGCTCGGTGACCACCACCAGCGGCATGGCGTGGAAGGTGCCCGGCCGCATCGGCGACTCGCCGGTGATCGGCGCCGGGCAGTACTGCGACAACCTGGTCGGCGCCGCCGGCAGCACGGGTCGCGGCGAAGCGAACATCAAAACGTGCGCCTCGTTCCTGATCGTGGAGTTCATGCGCCAGGGCCTCGGCCCGCAGGAGGCCTGTCTCAAGACCCTCGAGCGCGTCGTGGCCATGACGGAAGCCCGCCTGATGGGCCCCAACGGCCGCCCCAAGTTCGACCTCGAGTTCTACGCGCTCACCAAGGACGGCCGCTTCGGCGGTGCCACGCTGTATTCGGGCGGCAAGTTCGCGGTGTGCGACGAGAAGGGGGCGCGGCTGGAACAGGCGGCGTACTTGTTCGCGCGGTAGTGAACTGCCAACTGCTTAGGAGGCAGGGTGGAGGGTTTCGGGTGGAGGACGCAGGACAGCGGCGTCCCTGCCTCCTCCTTCCTGACACCCTCCACCCTGCCTCCTAGGCAGTTGGCAGTTCGTTTAACTTGCGGTATGTCCGAACCCACCATCCCGACCCCCTACGCACCCGCGCTGGTCGAGCCCAAGTGGCGCGCTCGCTGGGCTGAACGCGGCACGAACCACGCCGCCCTCGAGAACGCCGCGCGGCCGTTCTATGCGCTGATGATGTTCCCGTATCCGTCGGCCGAAGGGCTGCACGTCGGGAATCTCTTCGCGTTCACCGGCAGCGACATTTCGGCCCGCTACCACCGGCTGCTGGGACACGATGTGTTCCAGCCGCTCGGCTACGACGCGTTCGGGATCCACTCGGAGAACTACGCGCTCAAGATCGGCGCGCACCCGATGGAGCTCACGCCCAAGAACGTCGCCAATTTCCAGCGGCAGCTCGAGCGCGCGGGGTTGATGGTCGATTGGCGTCAGAAGGTCGACACGTCGCGGCCGGACTACTACAAGTGGACGCAATGGGTCTTCCTGCAGCTCTACAAGCAGGGACTCGCGTACAAGAAAGCAGCGGCGGTCAACTGGTGCCCCGTCGACATGACCGTGCTCGCCAACGAGCAGGTCGAGAATGGCCTGTGCGAGCGGTGCGGCTCGCCGGTGGAACAGCGCTTTCTCGAGCAGTGGTTCTTCCGCATCTCGGCGTACGCTGAGCGGCTGCTGAGCAACCTCGAGTGGCTGGACTGGTCGCCGATCACCAAGTCGGCGCAGAAGAACTGGATCGGCCGTTCCGAAGGCGCCGAGCTCTCGTTCCGCGTTAGCGGGCACGACGAAGCCGTGAAGGTGTTCACGACGCGTCCTGATACGATTTTCGGCGCCACGTATCTCGTGCTGGCCCCCGAGCATCCGCTGGTGGCCACGCTCACCACCGAGGCCCAGCGCGGTGCGGTGCAGGGCTATCAGGACGCGACGAAAAAGCAGGATCTGATCGCGCGCAAGAGCAGCAAGGAGAAGACGGGCGTGTTCACCGGCGCGAACGCGGTGAACCCGGCCACCGGCGCGAATATTCCGATCTGGATCGCCGATTACGTGCTCATGGAGTACGGCACCGGCGCCATCATGGCCGTGCCTGGACACGACGAGCGCGATTTCGAGTTTGCCCAGGTGTTCAACCTGCCGATCGTGCGCGTCGTGGCCGGTCCCGACGAGGCGGCCGACACGCCGCTCGGCGAGACCGCCTACACCGACGATGCGCAGGGCCGCCTGGTGAACTCGGGCGCCTTCGATGGGCAGCCAGTCGCCGATGCCAAGCTCACCGTGACCGACTGGCTTGCCGCCGGCGGCCACGGATCGAAGGTGGTGAACTTCCGACTGCACGACTGGTGCATTTCCCGTCAACGGTACTGGGGCCCGCCGATTCCGATCATCTACTGTGACGCGTGCGGTACCGTGCCGGTGCCCGAGTCGCAGCTGCCGGTGGAATTGCCGTTCATTCCCGACTTCAAGCCCGACGACTCCGGCATCTCGCCGCTGGCGCGCCACGAGGAGTGGTATCGTGTGCCGTGCCCCACGTGCGGCGCGTCGGCCCGTCGTGAGACTGACGTGTCGGACACGTTCCTCGACAGCGCCTGGTACTTCCTGCGCTATCCGAGTGCGACACGCAGTGATGTGGCGTTCGATACCGAGCTCACCAAGCGTTGGCTGCCGGTGGACTCGTACATCGGCGGTAACGAACACGCCGTGCTGCATCTGCTCTACTCGCGCTTCGTGACCATGGTCATGAAGGACGCGGGGCACATCGATTTCGAAGAGCCGTTCACGCGCTTCCGCGCGCACGGCATGATCATCCGCGAAGGCGCGAAGATGTCGAAGTCGAAGGGCAACGTGATCAATCCCGATGTGTACATGGAAGAGTGGGGCGCCGACGCGTTCCGCATGTATCTCATGTTCCTCGGCCCGTACGAAGAAGGCGGCGACTTCCGCGATCAGGGCATCAGCGGCGTGCGTCGTTTCCTCGACCGGTTGTGGGCGTCGGTACGTGACGCGCGCACCGACGTCGCTGCCGACGCCAACGTGACCCGTCAGATCCACCGTACGATCAAGAAGGTGGGTGAGGACACGGCGACGCTGAGCTACAACACGGCGATCGCGGCGATGATGGAATGCCTCAATCACGTGCGCTCGGCCGACCGCCCGGTGCACCGGGATGAGGTATTGCCGCTGGTGCAGTTGGTGGCGGCCTATGCCCCGCACTTCGCCGAGGAGTGCTGGGAGTTACTGGGGCACGCCGAAAGCGTCTTTACTGCGGGGTGGCCGGCATTCGATCCGGCCCTATTGGTGGACAACGAGGTCGACATCGTGGTCCAGATCAACGGCAAAGTGCGCGGCAAAGTGCGCCTACCCGTGGATGCGTCGCAGGAAGACGCGATGAAAGCAGCGATGGCCGATGCAGGCATTGCCAAGTTCGTGACGGGTGAGATCAAGAAGGTGATCTTCGTACCGAAACGCCTGCTCAACATCGTCGTGTAGCTTTTTCATGGTGTTGTCGTGGATGCCTCGCTGTTCATTGCGATTGTCAGTTTGACCCTGCAGTTCTCGACGACTGTGGCGATGATCGTGATCGCCCGGGCGCCGGGATGGCAGCGGGTGCGGTGGTTCGCGCTGGTGGCCTGTTCGGCCGGGCTGTACAGCCTGTCCGACGCGCTCGGTATGGTCGCGCCCGAGCAGAACAGCTGGTGGATCACCCGCGTGAATATCACGCTCGCCACGATCCACACGGCGGGGTGGGTCGCGTACACCTACGCTGATCGCGCGGGAAGCTGGCGTTCGCTCTCGGGCCGACTCCGCTGGTGGATGATCGGCGGTGTGTTGGCCGCCACGGTGGTCAGCGTGTTGGGCCTGACGGACCACACCGAACTCGCGGCACGCGACATTCTTGGCCGCGGCGGCTCGGCCGGCGGCCCTATTCTGACGCCGATCGGCCAAAGCGTTGTCTTCATTCCGCTGATCTCGATCCTCCTCAGCGCCGTCGGGCAAGTCGGCCGCGCGCGTGCCGGTGAGGAGGGGGCAGCAAGCGTCGTGGTCGGCTTCTTTTTCTTCACGCTCTTTGCCGTCGAAGAAGCGCTGGTTGCCGCCGGCATGCTCGACTTCATCTACCTCGCCGACCTCGGATACATCTGCGTCACCCTGCCCGTGACGATGCAGCTCCTGCGCCGCTTCACGCGTGACGCCCAGAGGCTCGACACCTTGTCCACGCATCTGGCGGAGGAGGTCGCGCGCCGTACACAGGAGCGCGACGAGGCGCGCGTCAACCTGATCGAACAGCAACGGCTCGCGTCCCTCGGGCGTCTGGCGGCCGGCGTGGGACACGAGATCAACAACCCGCTCCAGTATCTACGCTTCAGTCTCGACGAATTGCGTGAGTCGCCGATCATGGCGTCGCATGAGGCGCTGCGCGAAACGCTCGCGCACGCGTTCGACGGCACCGAGCGCATTCGCAAAGTGGTCGACGACCTCCGCACGTATGTCCGTCCGTCCGATGACGCGCTCGAGTTGCTCGACGTGCGGGATATCGTGCGCACGGCGCTCCGCATCGGCAGCCCGCAATGGCGGCACAGCGTCCACGTGGAAACGCGCTTCGACGATGCCCCTCACGTTCGCGGTGACGAGGGCAAGCTGGTGCAGGTGGTGCTGAATCCGCTCGTGAATGGCGCGCAATCCGTGCTGCAGGCGGCCGAATCGCGCACCGGTGTGCTGTGCGTCTCGACGCGCACGGGCAGCGACGGCTGGGCCGAGATCGAGATCGCTGATGAGGGCGGTGGCTTCGAGCCGGATATTCTTTCGCGGCTCGGCGAGCCGTACGTCACGACCAAAGCGTCGCGTGGTGGCACGGGGCTCGGGCTGTTCGTATCGCGCGGTATCGTGGAGGCGCACGGTGGCACGATGCACTTCCGCAACGCCGCACGAAGCGACGGCGAGTCGGCCGGTGCGGTGGTGCTGATCCGCCTGCCGGCCGTGTCTCCACGACACGCCACCGGTCGTACGCCGATCTCGACCCCGTTGTTCGTCTCCGACGCCCACGCACCACCGCTGCGCGTGTTGATGGTCGAGGACGATCGCGCCATCCTCTCGGCCCTGACGCGTGGCCTCGAGCGTGAGGGTCTCCTCGTGCACGGTGTGCACAGCGCCGCCGCCGCGCTCGAGTGGCTCGAACAGGATCAGCCCGACGTCGTGGTCAGTGATCTCATGATGCCAGGCATGTCCGGCGCCGAATTCGCGAACGCTCTGGCCGCCCGCCATCCCGCACTGCGTCGCCGCTTGGTGATCATGACGGGCGGTGCAACGACACCGGATCTGGAGCAGTTTCTCGCCGACCCGTCGTTGATGGTGCTGGGCAAGCCGATTGCGCGTCAATTCCTGGCTGAGCAGCTCCGTAAGCGCGCAGCAGCGTCCGCGTAACCATCGATCTACTGCACTGGACGCGGTCGGTTCACGCGCAGCTGCGGCGATTGTTCCGGTGGTAGTTCGTTCACCACGCGCTTCACGCCATCCATCAGCTTCGGCATCCCGAAGTTGATGACAAGGCCGAGCGGGAGTTCGGCCAATCGCAGATAGGTGAGCAGCTGTTTGGTGTGCACCGGTGAATTGGTCTCCTGTGCCTTTACTTCAATGATCAGACGGCCGTTCACGATAAGGTCGGCACGAAACGCGTTCTCGTATCGCTCTCCTTCAAACTCGAACGAGATTGCCTTCTGTCGCTCCACATCGAACCCGTCATTTACCAGCGTGCGGAACAGAAATGTTTCGTAGGCGGCTTCAAGCATCCCCGATCGGAATTTTCGGTGTATCCGTATGGCCGCGTTGATGCAGGCGCCCGTCAGATCGTCTGGATGGATTTGCATGTTTGACGTACTCGCTTCGGATGACGCCGCGTTGGGGACTGGGTCAGCTGGTTCACGCGAAGTCCGCGAAGGGCCGCGAAGGGCCGCGAAGAACAGCAACAGCTTTTCCTGATTCTTTTCTTTTGCAGTTCTTCGCGCACCTTCGCGGCCCTTCTCGAGCTTCGCGTGAACCAACGAGCTATCCGCCGGCACGAAGCTATCCGCCCGCACACCAACCGCTGTCATCGAACAACTGCCGGCGGTAGCACGCGAACGCCGCGGTAAACCACGATCGGCGACCGCGTGTCAGATCAGTCGTAGGCCATCACCTCAAGCCCGAGACTGCTCCCATGCGCACAGCCCTTCGCACGGCGACCCTCGTCGTCGCCCTTGCCGCCGCTCCGTCACACGCTCCGCTGGCTGCGCAGCAGCGGCCGCAGAGCGACGAACCCATAGTCCGTATCGAGGGACTGCGACTCCCCTCGATGATCTGGACCAGAGCTGCCGATCGCGCCGCGCTTGGTGTTACCCTGGGGGCGGCGTCGAGCGCCGACACGGCCGGGGTGAAGATCGACGCCGTGCGCGAGAACGGGCCGGCGGCGAAGGCCGGGATCAAGGCCGGCGACCTCATCACCGACATCAATGGCGTGAGCCTGAAAGTCGGTCGGGACGACGCTGAGGACCTGGCGTTGGCCGGGATGGCGCAGCGGCGGCTGCAGCGCGTGTTGGGCAAGGCCAGACCCGGCGACGAGGTCGAACTGCGTGTGCGCAGCGGCGGCGGGTCCCCGCGGGCGATGACGGTAAAGACCGTCTCGGCGGCCGAACTCGAAGACGGGCCGGTGCGGCGGGTCGTGGTGTGGGGCGGTGAAGACGGAAACCGTGCTGCGGTCGGCGTGACCGTGTCCGGGGCCGGGAACGCGCGTGATACCCTCGGGTTGTTCGTGGGCAGCGTCGTGACGGCAGGGCCGGCCGAAAAGGCCGGATTGGTCGAAGGTGAGCGGATCTCGGCGGTGAACGGGGTAGACCTGCGGGTGCCGAAGGAAGACCTCGACGACCCGCAGGTACGGAGCGCTCGGGTGACTCGGTTCCTTCGAGAGGTCCAGAAAGTAGCGCCGGGGGGCACCGTGACCCTGCGCGTGGTGTCCGGCGGGCGGACCCGGGACGTCGCCGTGCAGACCGTTCGGGCGTCGGATCTCCCGGACGACGCGCGGTCGATGCCGGGTGGCGGACGCATCATCCTGAACGGACGCGTGATCGACGTCGACCGCCGATAAGGCGTTCCGGCCCATATTCCCGGCATTCCATGAGCGAGAACACCGGCGCCACGATTCCGCGGCAGGGGCGCTGCGCCGGAAAACCCCAACGCCGACGCAACGAATGGGCATTGGGTAGCGTTATCTTGGCGGATATACCCCGTGACGTTTGCCGGCTTTCGAGTCGTATGTTGAGCGTCTTACCCGACCCGCCGTTCGCCCCTGCGAATGCCAGACAATGTGATGCCGCCGCGCTCCGCGCGCCGGTTCGCCATAGATCCTTCGCGCCGACTGTTCGCTCTCTCGTCGGTCGCCCTGCTTGGACTCGCCGCCTGTAAAGAGCAGCAACGTCCTCAGCGTCCTGCTCCCGTCGTGTCCACGATGACGGTGAAAAAGGGACCGCTGCCCTTTATCGTGTCCGCGAACGGGCAGATCGAGCCCAATCGGACCGTTGCCGTCCAGTCTCTCGTTTCGGGAATGCTCACCCGGGTGGCCATCGCCGAAGGCGATGAGGTCAGTCAGGGACAGGTGCTCTTCCAGATCGATCCCCGGCCATTCCGCGCGGAACTTGATCGGTTGCAGAGCACGCTGGCGCGTGATCAGGCCACGTTGCTGCGCGCTCGTGGCGACTCGGTGCGCTTCGCCGGGCTGGCCAAGGACGGCTACGTGACCCGCCAGCAGCTCGATCAGACGTTCGCCGAAGCGTCGGCCCTCGCCGCCACGGTGGCGGCAGGGCAGGCCTCGCTGGAGCGGGCACGCCTCGATCTCGAGAACACCACGATCAAGGCCCCGATCTCCGGGCGCACCGGCCAGATCACCCTCCGCGTGGGCAGTCTCGTGCGGGCCCAGGCCGACCCGGGACTACTCATCATTAACGAGCTCCAGCCGGTGCTGGTGCGCTTCACGGTTCCGGAGCAGGCGTTCGAGGAAATGCGCCGCCGCTCGGGTCTCGATAAAGCGTTGTCGGTAAACATCGTCCCCAACGTGGGCGACAGCACGAAGAAGATCACCGGTACGCTCACCTTCATCGACAACGCGGTCGATCGGGCCACCGGCACAGTGTTGCTCAAGGCGCGGGTGCCGAACGCCGATCGTTCGCTCTGGCCCGGCCAGTTCGTATCGGTGGGTCTCGAGCTCACGGTCGATCAGGATGCCATCACCGTACCCTCCGAGGCCGTCGTGACGACCACCAACGGCGCGTTCGTGTATGTGGTGGAAGACGGCAAGGCCAAGCGCATCGCGGTAAAGGTCGGTCGCCCTGCCGGCACACTCGTCAAGCTCGACAGCGGCCTGGTGGGCGGCGAGCAGGTCATCATCGAAGGACAGAATCGCCTGCAGGACGGCGCGAAAGTCGAGCTGCGCGGTGCGCTCTCGAAGGGTGGTTCCCCTGGCGCGGGCCGAGGCGGTCGCGGCGGCGCCAAGGGCGGCGCAAAGGGCGGGTCGAATAGCGGAGCAGACACCTCAGCGACGAAGCGAGGAGCAGCCCAGTGAATCTGAGCGCGATCTGGATCAAGCGGCCGGTCATGACCACGTTGGTCATGCTGGCCATTCTGACGTTCGGCGTCGTGGCCTATCGGGCGCTGCCGGTGAGCGACCTGCCCACCATCGACTATCCCACGATCACCGTCTCGGCCGGCCTGCCCGGAGCGAGCCCCGAGGTCATGGCGACCTCGGTCGCCACGCCGCTGGAACAAGCGTTTTCCACGGTGTCGGGCATTGAAAGCATCACGTCATCCAGCTCGCAGGGCAGCACCAACGTCACGCTGCTCTTCGCCCTCGATCGCGATATCGACAAGGCGGCGGCCGACGTGCAGTCGGCCATCTCCAAAACGCTTCGCCAGCTGCCGCAGAACATCAATCCGCCGTCGTACAACAAGGCGAATGCGGCCGACGCCCCGATCATGATGTTCTCGATCAACTCCGACGTGCTCAGTCGACAGGAGTTGAGCGAGTACGCGGAAACATTCCTCGCCCAGCGTGTCTCCACCGTAACCGGTGTGGCGCAGGTGCAGGTGTACGGCTCGTCCAAGTACGCCGTGCGAGTGCAGCTCGATCCCGGCGCCATGGCGGCTCGTGGCATCGGTATCGACGAAGTGCAGGCCGCGATCAACCAGGGAAATTCGAATTCCCCGGCCGGCGTGCTGATGGGTCCCAACCAGTCGTTCACGCTGCAGGCGTCGGGACAGCTCCGCAACGCCACCGAGTTCCGCAATCTCGTGGTCGCGATGCGCAACGGCGCGCCGATTCGTCTTGGTGAGCTCGGCAACGTCATCGACGGGCTGCAGAACATGCGCGGCATGAGCGAAATCAACGGACGCGCCAATACGGCGTTGGCGATCATCCGTCAGCCGGGCGTCAACACGGTCGATGTCGCAAAGGGCGTCAACGCGGTGCTCAAGCAGCTCGAGCCGCAGCTACCGCCCAGCGTCAGCATCGTGCCGATCTTCGATCGCTCCATCGCCATCGAGCACAGTGTCGACGACGTGAAGTTCACGCTCATCCTGACGATCGGCCTCGTCGTGATGGTGATCTTCCTGTTCCTGCGTAACCTGCGCGCGACGATCATCCCGTCGCTGGCGCTGCCGTTCTCGCTGATCGGCACCTGCACCGTCATGTGGATGTTGGGCTACAGTCTCGACAACCTCTCGCTGATGGCGCTCACGCTCGCCGTCGGCTTCGTGGTCGACGACGCCATCGTGATGCTCGAGAACATCGTCCGCCACCTGGAGATGGGAAAGAAGCCCATGCAGGCGGCGCTCGACGGCTCGAAGGAAATCAGCTTCACGATTCTCTCGATGACGTTGTCGCTGGTGGCCGTGTTCATCCCGCTGCTGTTCATGCCGGGGCTCGTGGGTCGCCTGTTCCGCGAGTTCGCCGTCACGATCGGTGTAGCCATTCTCGTGTCAGGCTTCGTGTCGCTCACGCTCACGCCGATGCTCGCCGCGCGCTTCCTGCGCGAAGGTGAGGGGCACGCGCCGAGCGACGGCAAGTGGCGCTCGGTCGAGCGCCTGTACCAGGCCACTGAGAACGCGTACGTCAATTCGCTGGCGTGGGTGATGAATCGTCGCGGTCTCACGATGATCTTCAGTGCCTTCACGCTGGTCGCGACCGTCGGGCTGTTCATGTACATCCCGAAGGGCTTCCTGCCGTCGGAAGACACGGGACGACTCTCGGGATCGATTGAAGGACCCGAAGGTATCGGCTTCGAAGCGCTGTCGGTGAAGATCCGCGAAGTCGCGGCCATTATCGAGAAGAGCCCGAATGTGCAGTACACGCTGGCCTCTATCGGTGGTGGCCCCGGCGGAGGTGGATCGAACAGCGGTCGCTTGCAGCTCACGCTCAGCGATGATCCGAATCGTCCGCACGTCGACCAGATCATGCGTGAACTCACCCGCGCGACCTCCAAGGTGCCGGGCGTGCAGGTATTCTTCCGCAATCCGCCGCCGATCAACATCGGTGGCCGTCGCGGTAACAGCGCCTATCAGGTCTCGTTGCAGGGGCCGGACATCGCCGAGTTGTACACGGCGGCCCGTGCCCTCGAAGCGCGCATGAAGGACTTGCCGGAACTCGAAAACATCTCGAGCGATCTGCAGGTCGGCAATCCGCAGGTCGGCATCCAGATCGATCGTGAACGCGCGTCCGCCCTGGGACTCAGCGCCTCGCAAATCGAGAACGCGCTGTACAACGCGTACGGCTCGCGTCAGGTCTCCACGATCTACACGCAGACCAACCAGTACCAGGTCATTCTCGAACTCAAGGAAGCGTTCCAGAAGGATCCGGCATCACTGAGCCAGCTGTACGTGCGCTCCAATACGGGCAGCCTCGTGCAACTGGGTTCGGTGGCCACCTTCACGAAGGGCGTCGGTCCGCAGAGCATTCAGCACAACGGGCAGCTGCCGGCCGTTTCCATCAGCTTTTCCACGCGCCCCAACGTGGCCCTCGGCACCGCCGTCGATGCGGTGCAGCGCGAAGCGCGCGCGGTCTTGCCGCCCGACGTGACATCGGTGCTCTCCGGTGATACGCAGGCGTTCGCGCAGGCCCAGAGCGGACTGCTCGCGCTGCTGTTCGTCGCGATCTTCGTGATCTACGTGGTGCTCGGCATTCTCTACGAAAGCTTCATCCACCCGCTCACGATTCTGTCCGGCCTGCCGTTCGCGGCGCTCGGTGCGTTGCTCACGCTCTGGATCTTCGGCAAGGACCTTGGCGTGTACTCGTACGTCGGCATCATCATGCTGATCGGTCTCGTGAAGAAGAACGCCATCATGATGATCGACTTCGCAATCGAGGCAGAGCGGGATCTCAAGATGTCGCCCCGTGACGCCATCGTGGAGGCCGCGCGTGTGCGCTTCCGTCCGATCACGATGACCACGCTTGCCGCGCTCATGGGAACGCTGCCCATCGCGGTCGGCTTCGGCGCTGGCGCCGAGTCGCGTCAGCCGCTGGGTCTCGCAGTGGTGGGTGGCCTCGCCTTCTCGCAGCTGATCACGCTGTACGTCACGCCCGTCGTGTACACGCTACTCGATCAGTTCCAGGCGGGTCGACGCAAGTCGAAGAAGTCCGTGCCGGTGCAGAGCGCTGGCGGCATGAATCCGGTGCCCGTCGCCGGCGACTGATCCCGTCGCCAACGTATGGCAGAAGACCCCGAACGGCCGCTCGCTCCTGCTAGCGGCCGTTCGTGTTTACGCCCAGACTCCGCGCCACACTCGCGTACAACTCCTCCGCGCGGAATGGCTTCTGCAAGAAGCCGGAGAGACTGCGCCCCGCGAACATGCGCGTCACGTCCTGCTCGTTGTAGCCGCTCATCAGCAGCACGTTGACGGCGGGGCGCAGGTCGCGCAGCGCGCGTAGTGTTTCCTCGCCATTCATGTTCGGCATCGTCAGATCGAGCAGCACAAGATCGAACGCGTCGGGCTGCTCTTGAAAGAGCTCGAGCGCCTTCACGCCGTCGGACGCTTCCTGCGTGCGGAACCCACGGCGACGGAGCAACGCCGATGCCACCGCGCGCACGCTGTCTTCGTCGTCAACGACCAGAATCTGTCCACCGCCGCGCCATTCGTCGGTGCGCGCCCCGGAGACCGTGCCCGCACCGCTGCTTTGCGTCGAAGACGGGAACAGCAGCTTGACGGAGGTCCCGGATCCTACTTCGCTGTACACGCGGATCGCACCATGATGGCTTCGCATGATGCCCATCGTGGCCGCCAAGCCGAGGCCGCGTCCGGTGAACTTCGTCGAGAAGAATGGCTCGAAGATGCGTTGACGCGTGGCGTCGTCCATACCCGTGCCGTTGTCGTGCACCTCGACATAGGTGAACGAGCCGGGCTGCGCCCCACTGCCGGGCGCACAGCCGCTGAGATACTCGCGGGAGACCTCCTGCCGGCCCGTGCGCACGCTGATGAGTCCCGGCTTCGAACCAAGCGCATCCGAGGCATTCGTGATGAGATTCATCACGACCTGGCGGAACTGATTGACGTCGACGTCGACGCGCGGTAGCGACGTGGCCAGATCCATCTGCAGCGAGGCGTTGCGCGAGATCGCCGTCCGCATGAGCGACGTCATTTCGGAAATCACCGACGAGGCGTCGGCGGTTTCGACGACGTATCGGCCCTTGCCCGCATAGGCCAGCAGCTGCCGCGTCAGTTCCGCCGCACGCTGCGCCGACTGTTCGATCTCGGCGATACTTTGCCGCGCTTCGGCGCCGGGCTCGAGATCCAGGAGCGCGAGCGAGGCGTTGCCGAGAATGCCCACGAGCAGATTGTTGAAGTCGTGCGCGATACCGCCGGCGAGCACGCCGAGCGACTCCAGCTTCTGCGCCTGCTGCAGTTGCGACTCCACGCGCGCCCGTTCTTCATCGCCGCGCACCTGATCGGTGATGTCCACCTGCGTGCCGACGATACGCGCCGGTTCGCCATTCCCGTCGCGCACCAACATGGCGCTCGAGATCATGTGCCGTTCGACGCCGTCCACACGGAACACGCGCATCCGGATGACGTGCCGCTCTCCGGTGCTGATCACCTTGCTCCACGTCTCCTGAACCAAGGCCCGATCGTCGGGATGTACGAAGTCGAACCGGGGCCGCGCGTCGATGTGCGCCCTCGCCTCGTCGTTGGGCTCGAGGCCGAGCATGCGCAGCAACTGGTCCGAACGGAACATGCTGTTCGTGCGGAGATCGAAGTCGAAGCTGCCGATGTTCGCCGCTTCCTGCGCCAGCCGCAGCGTCTCTTCGCTGCGCCGCAGATTCTCCAGCGCGTGCCGCTGCTCCGTCACATTCTGCGCCGTACCGAACAGCTTCTGCTCTCCGCTGGCGCCCTTCATCACGCGGGCGAGCACATGCAGAATGACCGTGCTGCCATCGCGGCGGGTGGCGGTGAAGTCCATCGAGATATCGTCGCCGATAGGCGTGCGGGCCGACAGCGCGGCCCACCGTTCGGGATCGGACGACGCCAGCATAGCGCGTATCGTCGGGATGTCGATGGTGTCGACGGTCGGGTCGAGCCCGAGCAGGCGATACGCCTGTGCGCTCAGCTGGAGATGCCCCGGTCGCTCGACGCTGAAACTGCCGATGCCCGCGACCTCTTGGGCCCTCGCCAGCGCCGCCTCGCTCGCCTGCAACGAGCGTTCCGCGCGACGGCGCTCCGTGATGTCCTCGAGTACAGCAATCACGCCGTCGTCGGCCGGGAAGGCGTACACCGACTGCCAGCGATCATGCTCGTCGTCGTAGCGCTCGAAGCGCGCGGTCACGCCCGTGGTGAGCACGCTTTCGTACGCCTCATGAAAGATCGAGTCCTTCAGCGCCGGATAGCACTCCCACACATTGCGACCGATCAGCGCGTCGCGCTCGACCTGCCCGTACGCGAGTGCGGCGTGATTGATGTAGCGAACGCGAAACTCGCGATCCAGCACGAGCTTCGGATTCGGACTCCATTCCAGCAGCGCCGCCTGCGCCGGGGTAAGTGCCGTGAACGGGCGCGGTGCAGGGGCGAGCGAGGATTCGTCAAGCGGTTCGTGCATACGGTTCCCTGCAGTGTCCCACGCGATGGGCTTCCATCCCGCGTCAGACGATCATTGATGGCCCGCCGCCGACGTCGGCAAGCTTGGTCATCGCTAACTGATAGCAGACGAAGGAAAACTCCGATAGACGTCGGCGGAAAGGAAGCGAGGTGCAGCCGTGTAACTGCACCTCCCGAGCACCAAGATCTTCATCGGAGTCCGCCCCGATCAGAACTCGATTTGCGTCCCCAGTTCTACGACCCGATTGGGTGGAATACAGAAAAATTCCGTGGCCGAGCGCGCGTTTCTCGCCATGATGGCGAAGACAACCTTGCGCCATCGGGACAGCGTGACCGTATCACCGGGTCTGCCCGGCACCGGGATGAGCCGCTCGCGACCGAGGAAATAGCTCGTCTCCATCGGCTTGCAACGGATGCCCATCTGGTCGACCACTTCGAGCACGTTCGGGACATTGGGCGTCTGCATGAAGCCGTACGAGGCCACCACGCGCCAGAAGCCATGCCCGAGCGGCATCACCCGCACCCGCTCGGCCGCACTCGTCTCTGGCACATCGGCCGTCTTCACCGAAACCAGCAGTACTCGCTCGTGCAGCACCTTGTTGTGCTTCAAATGGTGCAGGAGCACGGGCGGCACGCCGTCATCGCTACCAGTCATGAACACCGCCGTTCCCGGCACGCGATGCACCTTCGACTTCTCGACGCCGTCGAGGAAGAGACCGATCGGCAACGCTCCTTCGGCGAGCCGCGTGTTCAGCAGGGCGCGACCACGCTTCCACGTGAGCATGAGCAGGAACAGCACGAGGCCCAGCACGAGTGGTACCCAGCCGCCGTGCTTGACCTTGACCAGGTTGGCACTCAAAAAGGCCAGGTCAACGATAAGGAACGCCGTCGTGAGCGACGTCGCCTGCCAGGACTGCCAGCGAAACCGAAGTCGCGCCACGACGTCGAACAGAATCGTGGTGATGAACATCGTGCCCGTGACCGCGATGCCGTACGCCGCGCCGAGGTTCGAGGTGTTCTGGAACACAAGGACGACCAGCAGGCAGCCAACGGCAATGAAGTAGTTCACCTCTGGGATGTAGATCTGCCCTTCTTCCGTCGTACTGGTATGCAGAATTTCGAGCCGCGGAATAAAGCCCAACTGGATACCCTGTCGCGTGATCGAGAACGCGCCGGAGATCAGCGCCTGCGAGGCGACGATGGCGGCGAGCGTCGAGATGACCAGCAGCGGGATGAGCAGCGCCTTGGGCGCGAGCAGGAAGAAGGGATTCTCCGCCGCCGACGGGTCGCGGAGCAGCAGCGCGCCCTGACCGAAGTAATTCAGCAAGAGCGAGGGAAACACCAGCCACAGCCACGCCGTCTGAATCGGCTTGCGGCCGAAGTGTCCCATGTCGGCGTAGAGTGCTTCACCGCCGGTGACGACGAGCACGACCGACCCGAGCACCAGAAATCCGAGCGTGCCGTGCTCCTGCATGAAACGGACGGCGTGAATCGGGTTCACCGCCCAGAGAATGCTGGGATCCTTGGCGACTTCAAAAATGCCGAGCAGTGAAATCGTCGCGAACCAAAGCAACATGACCGGTCCGAAGGCGCGACCAACGCGGTCCGTTCCGAATCGCTGGGCGGCGAAGAGCGCCGCCAGAATTACCACCGCGATCGGCACGATGTAGCGCTCCATCGACGGCAGCGCGATCTCGAGTCCCTCCATCGCGCCGAGTACGCTCATCGCCGGCGTAATAATGCCGTCGCCGTACAGCAGCGCGGTGCCGAACAACGCCAACGCCACGATCCAGCGCCCGCGCGCGGACGGGGTATCCGGAGAGCGTCGCGGAAAGATCAGCGCAAGCAGCGCGAAGGTGCCACCCTCGCCGCGATTGTCCGCGCGAAGGATGAAGTTCACGTACTTCACCGTGACGACGAGCGTGAGCGCCCACACGATGAGCGACAGAATGCCGAAGACATTTTGTCGCGTCGCTTCAATACCGTAAATCGGGCTGAAGCACTCCTTGAGGGCATACAGTGGGCTCGTCCCGATGTCGCCGTAGACGACGCCAAGCGCCGTCAGTGTCAGGATGGCGAGCCGCTTGCCGGTGGGATTCTCATGATGCCCTTCCTTTCGCAATGGCGACTGGACGGGAAACATGCCGGTGTTGGAGCGGATCTCGGCGCCGAGCGGTGCATCGGCGGCGTTGTTCGCCGCGGATGGAGCGACGGACGAGCCCGTCGGATGCCGGATGGCTTCGGACGAGGGAGGCTGGCCGGTACTGCCGGCCGCGCTGCTATCGGAGTCGGCCCCGGAGGTGTTCACGAGGCCTGAGGAGTCTGGTCGTTTGGCATAGTTCGGAGCGAATCCCAAATGTACCACGGTGCCGGGCAGAAATAGACAACGGGAGGCAAGTATGCCTCCCGTTGTCGGGTGCTTCGGAATATCACGCTATAGATCGGTCGGGCCCATCCCACTACTCGTAGCGGAGCGCCATGATCGGGTCCAGCTTCGAGGCCCGACGGGCCGGCCATACGCCAAACACGACGCCCACCACGGCCGAGAAGGCAAAGGCCATCACGACCGACTGGCTGCTGATCGACGTATTCCAGGCGAACAGGCGACTGATCAGCATCGCCCCGCCGCTGCCCATAGCCACGCCAATCGCCCCGCCCAGGAGGCAAAGCACGACGGCCTCGATCAGAAACTGAAACAGGATGTTGTTGCCGGTCGCGCCCAGCGCCTTCCGCACGCCGATCTCGCGGGTACGCTCAGTCACCGACACCAGCATGATGTTCATGATGCCGATGCCGCCGACGACGAGGGAAACGGCGGCGATCCCGGCCAGCAGGGAGCCGAACACTTTGCTCGTTTCCGCGAACGTGGTCAGAAAGTCAGCCTGATTCCGGATGGTGAAATCGTCGTCGCGCTCGCGCGGCAGGCGGTGTTCACGACGCAGGATTTTCTGGATCTCGGCCATCGATTCGGGGATCTTCGCTTCCGACGCGGCGAGCACGGAGATCGAGCGGATACGATCGGTGCCCAGCACGCGAAAGCGCGCCGTATTGAGCGGGATCAGCACCTGGTCGTCGGGATTCTGGAAGGGCGAGGTCTGCCCCTTCGACTTGAGCACGCCGATGACTGTGAACTGAATGCCGCGGATGCGGACCGCCTCACCGATGATCGCCTCGGGGTTTTCGATGCCGAGGTTGGTGAGCGCCGCCGGACCGACCACCGCCACCCGCTGCTTGCCGAGGTCTTCCTGCGTCGTGAACATCCTCCCGCCCAACAGCTCGTACCTGCGGACGGTGAGGTAATTCGCCGACGTACCAACCACCTGGGTGCTGGCGTTCTTGGCCTGGAACTGTAGCTGCAGCTGCCTGGACATCTCGGGCTGCACCGCCGTGACCAGCGAGGCCTGCTCTTCGAGCGCCGCCGCATCGTCCATCGTGAGCTTGGCACGATCGGCTTCCGACGCCACGCCACCCATGCCGCGTACCTGCCCCGGCGTCACCGTGAGGAGCGTGGTGCCGAGCGCCGTGATGCGATCCTTGATCGACTCCTGCGCGCCGCGGCCGATGCCGTCCATGGCGATCACCGCGCCGACGCCAATCACGATGCCAAGCATGGTGAGGATCGAGCGCAGTTTGTTGGCTCGCAGCGCGCCCAGCGCCACGCGAATGGTCTCGGCGTATAGCATGTCAGCGACCTCCGGGAGGACGCCCGCCACCACCGGCCGCGCGCGCCACCACCACCACCACCGCCGCCACCACCACCACCACCGGCCGGGCGGCCGCCAGCACCGCCGGTCGTGGACTGCACGCCCGGCATGCCGCCGGCGCCCGTCATGCTACGGAACCGGTCGTTCTGCTGGTCACGCTTGGCCTGCAGCGCCTGCACGGCCAGCGTGGCCACCTTTTCCCCTTCCTTGAGTCCCGACACGACCTCGGAGAAGTCGTAGTCGGAGGCGCCCAATCGCACGAGACGGGGGCTGAACTTACCCGGCGCGTCTTCCACGAACACCAAGGCCGTGCGCACCCGCGTGACGCTGCCGCCAGCCGAACGGGCGCCGCCATTACCGCCGCTGTTGCCACCCGCGGCCGTCGGTGCACCACCCCGTCGATCCGACGTCGGTGCCCCCTTCGCATCGGCCTTCTTCTCGCCCATTTGTACGGCCTTGGCCGACGGCATGTCGCCGGCCGGCTGTCCGGCGCCCGCGCCGTTGCCGCCACCGCTGCTGCGCATCTGGGCCTGCATCTCGCGCACCTGCGCCGACACCCTGTCGGGGTTGAGCCCCACGAACGTGGCCGCGACAGCCGCTTCCCGCACCGTGCGCACCGCGTCGTTGCTCACGGCCAGCACGTTGTCGCGACGGTCGATGAGCATCGACACTTCGCCGTTCATGCCCGGCTTGAGTAACCCTTCGTTGTTGTCCAGCGACACGATCACCGGAAACATGGTGACGCTCTGCTGTACTACGGCCTGCGGTTCGATCTTCTCGACCACGCCCTGAAACGGACGCTCGGGGTAGGCATCCACCGTGACGCGCGTGGACTGACCCGGGCGCACGTTGCCGATGTCCGTCTCGTTCACCAACGCGCGCACGCGCACCTTGGTGAGGTCGGCCATCTTGAGCAGGGTCGTGCCACCGGACACCGAGCCGGTAGCCGACGCGATCACCTGACCCAACGAGACAGGCTTGTCGATGATCGTGCCATTCACCGGTGCGATCACGGTGGCGTCTTCGAGGCGCTGCTTGGCCAGATCGACGTTGGTGCTCGCGCGCACGATCGCACCCTGCGCCTGCGTGAGGCCGAGCTGCGCGGCTTCGTACTCCTGCGTGGTGATAATGCGCGTCTTGTACAGTTCGTCGGAGCGCTTCTTCTGCGACTGGGCCACTTCGAGGCTAGCCTGCGCACTGCGCAGGTCGGCCGCGGACTGCTCGTACTGGTTTTTCACGTCACGCGTGTCGATCTGCACCAGCAGCTCGCCGGCCTTCACCTGCGAACCGGTTTCCACCGGCATGCGCGTGATCTGCCCGGAGGCCTTCGACTTCACTTCGATGACGTTGATCGGCTCCACGGCGCCGGTCGCCTGTGCATCCACCACGATCGTGCGGCGGTCGACGACCGCCGTGCCGATAACCGGCGCTGCTTCCTTCTTCGCGCCACATCCGACCAGCACGCTGCTGGCCAGGAGCGCGGGGAGCGCCAGTCCACGCGCGCGAAACGGCACCAGAGCACGCATCAGAGTTCACGCCCCACGAGCGATGAGAGTTGCGCGCGGGCGATGCGACCATCGAGGCGGGCCTGAATCAACGCCTGACGCGCCTGATTGAGCTGCGTCTGTGACGTGAGCAGGTCGAGCAACGTGGACGCGCCGAGCGCATAGCGCTGCTGCTGCACGCGCAGATCTTCTTCCGAGGCCGCGATCGCCGCCAGCTGCACCTGCACGCGCGCCTGCGCGTTCTGCAGCGAGCGCACGAACGACGTCAGATTCTGGCGGGCCCCCAGCTGCACGTCGCGGAGCTGCGCTTCGGCATTCGTGAGCGTGACATCGGCCTGCACCGTCTGCGACTCGCGCTGGAATCCGTTGAAGAGCTGATAGGCGATGTTGAAGTTCATCGTCTGACGGCTCGCGTTGTTGCCACCGACCAGGAACAGTTGCCGACCCGCAAAGCCTCCAGCGTTCTGACTGAAGGCGTAGTTGTACGACATCGTGAGCGTGGGCAGGTACGTCGACTTCTGCGACCGCTTGGCCGCGCGGGCGACCGCCACATTCGAGATGGCCAGACGCACGGCGGGACCGTCGTTGGCGAGCATCGCCAGCTCCTCGTCGGTCGGCAGCGTCATTGGCGTGTCGAGCGTGTCACTGGGGGACGCGGTGATCGGCGTGGTGGACCCGGCCACCCGCGTGAGCGACGCCGTAGCGACGCGCAGATCGTTCTCGGCCGTCAGCACGGCGAGACGCGCATTGCCCACCAGAATCGCCGAACGCAGCGAATCCGACTTGGTCGCGACGCCGGCCGCCAATCGCGCGGTGGACGCCTTGAGCTGCTGTTCGGCCTGCTCCAGCTGCGCCTTCGCGGCGGCCGCGGACTCGCGCGCGGCGAGCGCTGCATAGAACTGCTGCTTCACCTGCAGTGACGCATCGAAGCGCGCCGACACCGCCGACACGTCGGCCACGTCGGCCGTCGCGCGGATGCGCTTGATTTCCGACCACCGGCGACCGCCATCGAACACTTCGACGTTCAGCGCGAGGCCGTTGTTGTAGCTCCACGGATTGCCCGACAACGACGTGAGCTGACCGTTGAAGTTGTTGATCGTGGTACCCTGCGTCCGCCCGGTACCCGCCGTAAGGTTGACGTTCGGCACGTACGAGCCGAGGGCCTGACGACGCGCCGCCGACGCATTGCGATCAAGACCACGCGCCGATACGGCCGCCGGCGAGTTCTTGGCCGCGAGTTCGATCGCCTCGCGCAGGCTGACCGGACGCGCGCCATCGTCGCCCGACAACCCCTGAGCGCCAAGCGGGGCGGTCATCACGACCGCCCCGAAGATCACGACGCCAACGACGGTCTGTCCAACACGATTCCTGCGATTCACTTGGTCTCACCTCGCGCACGCGCCGCACTGTCGGCCGTTCGCTGGTTGCGCTCGAGCAGTGCGCGGAAAGCCGTCTTCTGCGCGTCATCGAGGGTGTTCATCATCAGCACGCGCGCACTGTCGCGCACGGCATCGAGAGTAGGCCGGACGGTCTTCATGATTTCACGCGACTGCTTGCGACGCCAATCCCACACGGAGTCGATGACCACACGCTGTGCAGACGAGAGCTTGAGTTCACGGGCGAGTTCATCGACCATCGTTCTCTCGTTGAACACGTCCGGGCGCGGTGGCGACACCATGCGGTCGGCGGCAAAACCGACCGCCCCCCCGGTGAGAAACGCACCGAGGATGAACATCATGGCGAGCGATTTGGGGCGGGAGGTAGACACGGAGTGCTCGAGCCTAGTAGTCGAGAGGATGCAGGTACCGCTCCGGCGCATCCTCCGGAAGCCGCACGCGCACACGCGATGTCAGCGTGGCATCGTTGAGCGGCAGCGCCGACTCCACCGCCGCCCGCTGCGCCATCTCGCGCGCCGTCGCATTGCGCTCGGCCTCGCGCACGAACGTGGCACCCGCCACGAGCAAGCCGATCGTCGCCGCGATCAACCCCACGTTGCGGATGTCGGCCGTCCGGAACTCACCGAACCCGCTCCACCATGATGGACGCAGCACGTTGATATGCATCAACACGCGCTCTTCCAGGCCGTGCCAGTACGTCTCGTCCTGCGGCGCGGCGTAGTGGCTGCGTAGCAGGTCGGTCACTCGAGGGTCCGCATCCGGGCCGTGCCCGTTGTCGTTCCGCGTGACGTTCATTTCTCACTCCGAAGATTGCTCAGCTGTCGCCGCAGGTGCGCCCGAGCATGGTGCAAGTCCGATCGCGCCGTTCCCTCGGGAATTCCGAGAATTGAGCCGATCTCCGCGTGCTTGTATCCCTCGACGTCGTGCAACACGATGACTGCGCGCTGCCGTTCGCCGAGCGTATCCAGTGCGCGCGCCAGGCGCGCACGCAACTCACCCGATTCTGCCGGATCCCGATGTGGAGACGACAACGTCTCCGGCAACTCGTCCGCGTCGCGTACTTTGCGCCGACGGGCGATATCCAACGCTGCATTGGCGACAATGCGATGCAGCCACGCGCCGAAAGCCTGCTCCGGGCGAAACCGTTCGAGGGCGCGAAACGCATGCAGAAACCCTTCCTGCACCGCATCCTCGGCATCATCGTGCGACAACACAATGGCACGGGCAACCGCATACGCTCGGCGCTGGTGACGATGCACCAGACCGGCGAATGCCGTGTGATCCCCTGCCTGCGCCGAGAGCACCAACTCCCGCTCTTCGAGCGCCTCGGCCGACACCGGTCGGTCAGTCCCCATGACAGGGGAGGCAGCTGGGAAAGAGAGGGCGACGGAGGTCATCGGCAATAGTGGGGTCATTCGACTTACGCATCGCCAACGGGGGGCGTTGAGGGCGGGGGCGCCAATCCCGCAAGCCCCAGTGGCACCGCATCCGCCTGCATGGCCTGCAGCACGATGCCGATATGCTCGTCGAGGGGGACATCGAGGGCGGCGGCCCCCTGAATGATGTCGTCCCGGTTCACGCCCCGGGCAAAGGCTTTGTCCTTCATCTTCTTGCGCACTCCGGCCACGTCCACGTCTGCCACGGCTCGGGAGGGCTTCACCAGCGCGCTCGCGGTAATCAACCCCGTGAGCTCGTCCACGGCGAACAAGGCCTTGGCCAGCAGCGTGACCCGGGGAACCCCGGTGTACTCCGCATGCCCCAGCACCGCCTCGCACAGCTCCTCAGGCCAGCCCGCCGCCCGAAGCACCCGTACGCCCTCTGCCGGATGTTCGACATCCGCCCCGAGCGAAGCGTTGGGATATCGCTCGTAATCGAAGTCGTGAACGAGGCCGGTGATCCCCCACAGCTCGACGTCTTCCCCCAGCCGGGTGGCGTAAGCCCGCATCGCGCACTCCACCGAAAGCATATGCTTGCGGAGGGATTCAGAGGCGGTCCACTCATGGACCAGCGCCAGCGCGTCAGAGCGGGAGGGAAGGGGCATCACGACATCTAGTGGGCAAGAGGGGGAAACCCCAAGTCTAACGGTCGGGACGCTGTGGGCGCGGGGGTGGGAGGGCGGGCTCGTCGGGCTCGGGCGGCTGTGGGCTGTTGGCTTGAGGTATTGGGTTCTGGGTACTGGGTCGGGGCCTGTCGGAAATTCTGTGTATGAGTCATAACCTTGTAGGACGGAGGTGGTTATGGCTCGACGGAAACGGGCGGCGGCGGAGCCGCTGCCCGCAGGGCTGACGCCCGAGATTCTCGACCAGTTGGTGGCGGGGGGTGCAGACCTCCGCCGACTTCCAGCTGGTCTGGCGGCAGTTGCAGAAGGCGATGGCGGAGCGGGTGCTCAAGGCTGAGCTCACGCATCACTTGGGCTATCCCGAGGGCGGGGAGCGCGGGCCGGATGGCAATGCCCGCAATGGCTTTACCCCGAAGTCGTTGCTGACCGAGAGCGGGTCGATTGCGCTCGACATCCCGCGGGACCGCGACGGCAGTTTTGCGCCCCAGTTTGTGCCCAAGGGCGCCCGCCGCTTGCCGGGCTTCGACGAGACGGTGCTGATGCTGTACGCTGTACGCGCGCGGCTTGAGCACGCGCGAGCTCCAGGCGTTTCTCGAGGAGCGCTATCAGATCCCGGTCTCGCCCGACTTGATCAGCACGATCACGAGCGAGGTGCTGGCCGAAGTCGAGACGTGGCAGCAGCGGCCGCTCGAGTCGACGTACGTGGCCGTCGCCTTCGATGCGCTGCGCGTGAAGATCCGCGACGAAGGCGTCGTGCAAAACAAGGCGGTGTATCTCGCGCTCGGCGTGCAGCTGGATGGCACGAAGGAAGTGCTCGGCTTTTGGATCGCGCAAACCGAGGGCGCCGCCTTCTGGCACCGCGTGTTTCGCGAGCTGCAGGGCCGTGGCGTGGCCGATATCCTGATCGCGCTGATCGATGGCCTGACGGGGCTCCCAGACGCGCTGCAGACGGTGTTTCCGCACACGGTGATTCATCAGTGCATCGTGCATCTCGTGCGTCAAAGCCTCCACTACGTGTCGTGGACCGAGCGGAAGCTCTCGCTCGTCGCGGCGGCGCTGCGGACGATCTACCACGCGCCCACCGAGGCGGCTGGGCGTCTCGCCTTGCAGCGCTTTGCGGAGAGTCCGCTTGGGCAGCGCCACGCAGCGATCGTCGCCATCTGGGAGCGGCACTGGGAGCGCATCGCGCCGGCCCTCGCCTACCCACTGGAAATCCGCCGCGTGCTCTACACCACGAATGCGATCGAGAGCCTGAACATGCAGATTCGCAAAGTGATCAAGACCCGCGGCCACTTCCCGAGTGATGAAGCGGCCGGCAAGCTGCTCTATCTCGCGCTGCGCAACATCGGCAAGAAGTGGAAGGCCAAGCCCGACAAGTACTGGCGCGCGGCCTTCCCACATCTCAAGCTCCTCTTCGGCGACCGACTCGTGGCGACGTCGTGACCCGATGCTCACGACTCATACACAGAATTCCTGACAGGTCCCTGGGTCGTAAAACCCACAACCCAGTACCCAACACCTCAAACCCCAAGCCGACAGCCCACAGCGTCCCACAGCTCAAAGCCCAAAGCCCAAAGCAATCAGTGCAAATCCACCTTGATCGCAGCCGCTTTCCCTGTCTTCCAGATCAACAGCAGCGGCAGTGCCGCCACCAGCAGAATCCCTGAAATCAGATAGATCCGCGAGAATGCAATCACGCTCGCCTGCGTCGCGATCTGGCGGTCCATGATCATCAAGGCCTGCTGTTTCGCGATCGACACATCGATTCCTCGGGCCACGAGACTGCGGGTCAGTCCGCCCAGTCGCGCCATCGTGGTGGGGTCGTACGAGCCCACGTGTTCGGTGAGCAGTTGCTTCTGCACGACCGTTTGTCGCGCCAGCATCGTCGCCATGATCGCAATACCCAGCGATCCGCCCAATTGACGCATGAGGTTGAACATGCCGGTGCCTTGGCCGATCAGGCGCATCGGCAGGCCGGACACCGTGGCGCTGGTGAGCGGTACGAACATGAACCCCAGCCCCACGCCGCGCAGGATCAGCGGCCAGAATAGGTCGCTCTGCCCGGAGTCGAGCGTCAGGCGTGACATCTGCACCATCGACGCGAGAAACAGGAACGCGCCGACCACAATCATCGGACGGGCATCGACTTTGTTCGCGATGCGCCCTACGAACGCCATCGTGAATGCCGAGGCCAACGCGCCCGGCAGGATCACCATGCCGGTTTGCTGCGCCGTGTAACCGTGCAGCTGTTGCAGGAACACCGGCAGCACGAAGACCGAGCCGTACAGCGCCAAACCAAGAAAGGTCGCGAACATCACGCCGGGCGCGACCTGCCGCGACTTCAGAATGCGGAAGTCGATGATCGGTTCGTCGATCGTGAGCTCGCGCCACACCAGCAGTACGGCCGAGACCACACTCGTGATTGCGAGTCCCGTTACGAAGCGCGATTCGAACCAGTCGAACCGTTCGCCGCGTTCCAGCATCCACTGCAGTGAACCAACGGCCAGCGTGAGCAACACGATGCCGAGCACGTCCACCGAGGTCGCCTTTACCTGGTGTGCCGCGTCGCGCACGTACGTCCACACGAGATAGCCGGCGAAAATGCCGAGCGGCACGTTGATGTAGAAGATCCACGGCCACGCGTAGGCATCGACGATGTAGCCACCGAGTGTCGGGCCGAGGGTGGGGCCGACCATCACGCCCACGCCGAAGATCGACTGGCCGATGCCGCGCTCGTGGGGCGGGAACGCTTCGAACAGCGTGGTCTGCGCGGTGGAGAGCAGTGCGCCGCCGCCGAGCCCTTGAATCACGCGCCAGAACACCAATCCCCAGAGCGACGTCGCGGCGCCGCAGAAGAAGGAGGCGACCACGAAAATCGTGATCGAGCCGGTGAGATAGTTGCGGCGCCCGAAGTACGCCGACAACCAGCTCGACATCGGAATCACGATCACGTTCGCGATGATGTACGACGTCGACACCCACGCGATTTCGTCGAGCGTAGCGCCGAGCGTACCCATCATGTGCGGGATCGCCACGTTCACGATCGACGTGTCGACGAGCTCGAGCACCGCGGCCAGCGTCACCGCGATCGCGATCAAGTACTTGTTCTTGTACGGATCGTCGGCCACCACCGCCTTGGACGCCAGCGGCGCTCCAGCGGAGGGTGTGCCGGTCAAACCGGTCGGGAGGACAGTGGTCGCCATGTGACGCGCCGCGCTACTTCACGATGACGTTTGCGAGCACTGACATGCCCGGGCGCAACGGACGATCGGCGCCCAGCGCCTTCGTGATGCGGATACGCACCGGCACACGCTGCACGACCTTCGTGAAGTTGCCCGTGGCATTGTCCGGCGGCAGCAGCGCGAACTTGGCGCCCGTGGCCGACGCGATGCTCTCCACCTCGCCCTCTGCCTTCTCCGCGTACGCATCGATCTCGAGTTCGACCTTCTGGCCGACACGAACGCGGTTGAGCTGCGTCTCCTTGAAATTCGCCGTCACGAACACGCCGGTGTCCGATACGATCGACAGCAACGTCTGACCGGCCTGCACGAGCTGTCCTACTTCCACCTGCTTACGCGACACGATGCCCGACAGCGGCGCCGTGATCTTCGCGTAGGACAGCTGCAGCGACGCATTCTCGCGCGCCGCCTTTGCCGCCGCGAGACGGGCCCGCGCCAGACGGACACCCGCTTCGGCGTTCGATACACCCGACGTCGCGGCACTCACTTGACGCTGTGTGGCCGTAAGCGTGGCCGACGCGGCATCGAACGCGGCCTGCGCTGCGTCGAGCTGTGCGACGCTGATGATCTGCTTCGCCGAGAGTTCCTTCGCGCGCGCCAGATCACTCTGCGCCTTCACCACCTGCGCACGGGCAGCCAGCACCTGCGCATCGCCCACGTCGCGCTGACTCGACGCCGTGCGCACCATCGCGGCCGCCTGACCCTCGAGTCCACCACTGCCCGCAGCGGCCACCGCCGCCGCATAGTCGGCCTCGGCTTGCGCCAGCTTCACGGCGTATTCACGCTCGTCGATCGACACGAGCACGCCCTTGTCGTCGACATGCGCATTCTCGCCGACATTCACCGTCATGACGTAGCCGCCAACCTTGGCGACGACCGGCACGATGTGTCCGTCGACCTGCGCATTGTCCGTCGATTCGTGCGTCTGCGAAAAGGACCAGCGATTGAAGCCCCACACGCCGCCGGCGACGACCAGAGCAGCAGGGATGAGTAAACGGATATTCATAAATAAAAGCGAAGTAGGGAGTATGGAGTCGGGAGTACGGAGTAGCCTTTACGGCAGCTTTTGGACTTCGCCCATCGCCTTGGCCAGCGCGACGCGGGAACCTTGGTAGCTGGCCAGTGCATCGTTGCGCAGCGTGCGGGCCTGATTCAGCGAGAGCAGCGCCGTGATCACGTCACCGTTGCCGGCAACACCGGCGCGGAAGCGTTCCTGCGCTTGGGTAACCTCCTGCTCGGCGAGCTGCAGGCGCTCTCGTACGGCATCGACCTGTTCCAGCGCGGCGCTCAGATCGAGCAGCGCGGCGCGGACTTCGAGCGCGCTCTGCGCACGCAGATCACGCAGCTTGGCATCGGTTTCACGCGTGGCCGCGATCTGCTCCTGCACGCGTCCTTCGCGACGGAAGCCGTCGAAGAGGCCGACCGACAGCTGCACCCCCCACGAGTACGTGGGCAGCATGCGATTCCAGTTCTTGCCGATCACACCCTGATCGACCACCAGTCCGAGCTGCGGCGTACGCTCCCACTTGATGGCCTGCGACGCGGCGCGCTGCGCCGTCTCTTGTGCCACCAACGCCTTCACATCGGCGCGCGATTCCGTCGCGCGGGCGAGCGCGGTCGCTGCGTCGGGCGCCACATCACCAACCGGCATGCTGGCCAGTGAATCACTGAGCGAGAGCGGCGCATCGAGTGGCAATCCCACGGCGCGCTTGAGTTCGAGCAACCCACGGTCACGCTCATTGCGCGCACCGATGATCTGCGCCCGCACATTCGCCAGCTGTGACTCGGCTCGCGTGACATCGAGGGCGATGCCCGTGCCGGCCTGCAATTGATCGCGTGCAATGCGCAGCAGATCGGCCGCCAACGCCGAGTCGGCGCGGCGTGATGACAGCTGCGCCTCGGCGCGCGCGGCGCGCACGTACACGGCTGCGGCGTTGGCCGCCGCCAAGTCGGCCTGCGCTTGCACGTCGGCACTGGCGGCCAACACCGACGACTGGGCGGCACGCCACTTGGCGACGTTGCCCAGGTCGAGCAGCGGCTGCTGCAACCGATAGCGTACGTCGACCGTGGGCACCGGTCCGATGAGTTCACCATCAGGGCGCAGTAGCGGCTGGCCCGTGACCGGATTGCTGAAGGAAAAACCGAACGTCGCCGAGTTGAGCGTGCGCTCGGACTGCTGAATGCCGGCGGCGAGATCGGGGAAGAGTGCGCCACGTCGCTGCGTCACGCGGGCTTCCGCCTGCGCCACGCGCTGACGGGCCACGTCGACGCCACCACTTTGTTTGGCCGCCAGTCGGGCGGCGTCGCCCAGCGACAACGCAGTTTGCGCGGGCAGGGCGGTGCCGGTCATCGCGAGAACGACGGCAATAATGGACGAAAGCTGCTTCATGGACGCAGGGCGTAGAGATAAAACTCGAGCATTTCATCGAGCACTTGCTCGTCGCTGCCGAGTGTCTTGTGGAACTCACGACGCGCACACCACGTGCTGTGCGACATCCAGATGGACGAGAACATGCGGGCCGCCAGCTGCGGGTCGACCTCGCGGAATTCACCACGCTCGACGCCGCGGGCGATGATGCCCGACACCAGACGGCGCCCGCGGGCAATCACTTCGTCGGCGTAGAACTGCATGAGGTCGGGGAACTGCCCGAGCTCGAGCGACACGAGGCGTTGCAGCACCTGCACCCGGTCCGTGCGGAGGAACACCCACCAGCCCTGTCCAAGCCGGCGCAGCTGGGCCTCGGCGCTCTCGGCCACCAGGCTGGCCTGCGAGGCTTCCGCCTCCGCCAGCGCGGCCACGATCGTGGTGTGCACCATCTCCCGAAACAGCGCTTCCTTGGTCGGGAAGTAGAGGTAGATGGTGCCCTTGGCGACCTGCGCCCGCTTGGCGATGTCGTCGAGGCGCGCGCCCGCCAGCCCGCGCTCGCCAAACTCATGGAAGGCGGCGTCGAGGATCTGGGTGGGGCGTTCTTCCGGCGCTCGCCGGCGTTGGGGCTCAATACTGGTCACCCTGAATTGTTAATGACTGACCAGTCAGTTAGTAAAGGGGGCGGGCGATGGAGCGCTCTGACAGTCTGAGAACGGCGAACTCCCTAGGAAGCAGGGAGGAGGGTGTCAGGGGGGGGGGGGGAGGAGGACAGCCCAATGCGGAAAGGGGGCAGGACCGCGTTTCCGCAGTCCTGCCCCCTCCTTCCTGAAACCCTCCCCCTGCTACCTAGGGAGTTCGCAGTTACCCAACCACCGGGCTCACGCTGAAAGCGGCCGCCGCCTTCTTCTCCTCATGCCCAGCAAACTGCCCGTTCGTCCAAATCACGATCCCGTACAGGATCGCACCGATCAACACGGCGCCCCCGATCAGGCCGATGAACGCGGCGCCCTTGTCGCTGCCCTGCTGTGCGTGTCCGCCCATCTCAGATCTCCGGAGAAAGTCAGTCGGCGTCGGTGACGCGCACCGACACCATGCCATCGTTCGCCACGATCGACGGGAGGAACTCCAGCCCCTTCGTGACCTTGCCGAATACCGTGTGCACGCCGTTCAGGTGACGCGTGTTCGCCTCGCTCAGCACGATAAAGAACTGGCTGCCGCCGGTGTTCTTGCCGGCATGCGCCATCGACAGCGCGCCCACTTCATGCTTGTGCGGATTGCCGGCCGTCTCGCAGGGAATCTGCCAGCCCGGGCCACCCGTGCCGATCCGACGATCGCCGGCCGGAAGGTCGCGCGAGTACGGGTCGCCGCCCTGCACCACGAACTCATCGATCACGCGATGAAACTTCACGCCATCATAGAAGCCTTGATTGGCGAGCTTCTCGAAATTCTCTACGGTCTTGGGCGCCTCGGCCGGGTACAACTCGGCGACAAGGGTCCCCTTGGTGGTCTCGAACGTTGCCAGCTTAGCCACTATGTCTCCTGGATCCTATTGGGAAGGAAGAGGGGAAAACTAATGGGATCTCGGCGCATTGACAGAGCAGCCCATCGGGTAGGATACTCGCTGCCATGAAGACCAACCGCCGGGAATGGTTGAAGACGGGGCTCGGCACCGCCGCCAGTGGGGCCGTATTGGCCGCGGCCGGGGCCGCGCTCGCCCCAGCGCCCCTTGCCGCCCAGCTTCCCTCGTCGCGCAACGCCCGGCTAGGTGGACTGCTGAGCCAGCTTGGCCAGCAGGCGTTCTGGAAGTCGCCCGAGATTCGGCTGCTACGCCGCACCTCGCACGGCCACACCGCCCCGCAGGTCGCCCGCGCCCTCGAGTTGGGCTACGAGGCCTACCTCGAGGAGCAGCTCAACCCGCAGCGCATCGACGATACGGCCTGCGACAGCTACATCGCCGCCACCTACCGCGATCTGCTGGCGATGACGCCGCGTCAGGCCATGACCATCGCCGACAGCGGCAGCCCGTACTTCCAGCTCATCCGCCCGCTTGGCCGCATGACGGTCGAACGCGCCATGCTCTCCGAGCGCACGCTCTTCGAGCGTATGGTCGAGTTCTGGTCGGATCACTTCCACGTGCCGATCGATGGCGCGTACAGCCTCAAACTGTTTCACGATCAGCGGGTCATCCGTCCGAAAGCCCTCGGGAAAGTCAGCGATCTGATCAACGCCAGCATGCGCAGCTCGGCGATGCTCTGGTACCTCGATCAGGTGTGGAACACCAAGTGGGGCATCAACGAGAACTACGCGCGCGAACTGATGGAGCTGCACACCGTCGGTTGGGATGGCGGCTACACGCAGAGCGACGTGCGCGAGCTGGCGCGTGTACTCACCGGCTGGTCCGTCGACGGGCAGGGCATCTTCCAGTACAAGGCCGAACTGCACGACTTCGAGGCGAAGACGGTGTTCGGCATGAACTTCCCGGCGCGCACGGCCGGCACCGGCGCCGCGGGCATGGACGAAGGCATCGCCTTTGCCGCGATGCTGGCCAATCATCCCGCCACCAAACGCTTCATCGCCGCTAAGCTGCTACGCTGGTTCGTGCGCCCCGATCCCACCGAGGCGCAGATTGGCGCCGTGGTGACGGCCTACACGCGCAGCGGTGGTGACATCAAGGCGATCCTGCGCGCCGTACTCTCGCTCGAGAACATCATGCGCGCGCCCGCCAAGTTGAAGCGACCCATGCATCTCATGGTGTCGGCGTTGCGCACGACCGGTGCGCGGGCGGTGCCAGTGGCCGATGTGCGTCGAGATTTCGATGGGCTGTACTTCCCACTCGAAGCGATGGGTCATCGCGTGGGCGGCTGGCCCACGCCCGACGGATATCCCGATCGCGCCGAATTCTGGGCGGGGATGATCATCGACCGGTGGAACAACGTGAACACCGTGCTGCAGGTGGCCAACACGGCCAGCGGCTGGACAATCGTGGATCTCGATCCGTTCCTCGCGACGCCAACGGTCGAGGGTGTCGTGGACGCCATTCGCTCGCGGCTCTTCGGCGGTGAGATGTCGGCGGATCTCGACGCAGAACTGCGTGCGTGGCTCACCGCTGGTCTCACGCGCAGTCGCGTGCTCGACGCCCTGCACCTCGCCACAATGGCGCCCGAATTTCAGTTCTATTGATGGTCCACTGATGTCATCCGACTCCATGAACCATCCACGCGACGATGTGGCGTGCGACGAATACCGACACGTCAGTCGACGGCGTTTTCTCGAACTCGGCTCGATCGGCGCGGCGTCGGTCGCGCTGCCGTCGTGGTTGCCGTCGGTGCAGTTCGCCGAATCCGAAGACGGTGTGCGCGATGTGCTGGTCTCGGTGTTTCTGCGCGGTGGTGCCGACGGCCTCACGCTCGTGGCGCCGTACGCCGATCCCACGTACTACGCGCTACGCCCAACGTTGGCGATTCCACGCCCCGACAGCAGCTCTCCCAACCGCGGACTCGCGCTCGGCACCTTCTTCATGCTGCCGCGCACGATGGCGCCGCTGATGGCGCCGTATCTCTCGGGTGAACTGCTCGCCGTACACGCCTGCGGGCAGTCGGCGACGAAGTCGCGTTCGCACTTCGAGGCCGAGCGTTATCTCGAGCAGGGCAAGCCCGAGGACTACACGATTCAGTCGGGCTGGCTGGCGCGGCATCTTGCGACGAGCGCGCCGATGAGCGCGACCGCGCCGATGCGTGCCACGTCGATCACCTACGGCATGCCGCGCACGCTGGCCGGCGCGCCGAAGAGTCTTCCAGTACCACGACCCGCCTCGTTCGGCGTGACCACGCCGAGTACGGCCGCGTTGCAGCGTCTGTACAACGGTGCGTGGACGCCGATGCGCGACAGCGCGATCGATGGACTCGCCACGGTCACGTTGTTGAACCGGCTCGACTTCAACGGCTACCGCCCGGCCAACGGCGCGACGTATCGCAACGACAATCTCGGACAAGCGCTGCGCGCGATCGCTACGATGATCAAAGGCGACATCGGACTCGAAGCGGCGCACGTGGACGCGAATGGCTGGGATACGCACGCCAATCAGGGCTCCATCGGTGGCGTGCTGGCCGACAACATGACGGAATTCGCGAGTGCGCTCGGCGCGTTCTGGCAGGACATCATGCAAGGGCCGAGCAACTCTCGCGTCACCCTTATCGCTACCACCGAATTCGGACGCAACGCGCGCGAGAACGGCAGCGTCGGTACCGATCATGGCCGCGCCAGCGTGATGTTCCTGATGGGCAAGGCGATCGCCGGCGGGCAGGTGATCACGCAGTGGCCCGGTCTGGAACGCGAACAGCTCGAAGACGGACAGGATCTCAAGGTCACGATCGACATGCGTGACGTGCTTGCTGAAGTCGTGCAAAACCGTCTCAACAACCGCAATCTGTCGGCGATCTTCCCCGACTATACGCCACGCTTTCGTGGAGTGACCAAGTGACCGCTTCGATGGTGTCTACGGTGGTATCGCGCGCGACGACGCTGATGGCGACCGCGGCGCTCATGGTGCTCACCGCCTGTACGGGACCGGAAGGACCGGCGGGGCCGACAGGGCCAGCCGGCCCGACGGGAACGCCGGGATCACCGGGTACTCCGGGCGCTACCGGTGCCACCGGAGCGACGGGCGCCACGGGACCGGCAGGACCGCAGGGGCCGTCTGGCGTCGTGAATCGCATCGAAAGCAGCGGCATCTTCGGTTTGAGCGGCAGTTTTGCGATGCCGCTGCCGGCGGCGGCCCTGGCCAACAACCGGCTGCCGTTCGTGGCGTGCTGGATCAGCATCGATGGACGCACGTGGGTGTCGGTAACGCAAACGCCGGTGACGAACGAGGACGTGTACTGCGGCGTCACGGGCGTGGGGACAACGTCGCCGGCGGTGACGATCGTGAACGGGGTGACAGGATGGAGATACTACTTGTTGGGGATGTGGTAACGGGGGGGATCGTAACTGCGAAGGGCGCTAGGAATTAACGGCGCTAGGAATTAACGGCGCTAAGAGTTAGGGGCGCTAAGAGTTAAGGGCGCTAAGAGTTAGGGGCGCTAACAGCTAAGGGCGTGAAGCTTGGGTGGTGAATCTGGGGGGCGATATGCTGGGTGGTGCTCAACCGGTCGCCTTTCTGGCGATCACGGATGTCGAGCGCGCGAAGGCGTTCTACGGCGATGTGTTGGGCTTGCGGTTGATCTCGGACGATCCGTTCGCGTTGGTGTTCGACCTCGCGGGAGTGTCTCTTCGACTGCAGAAGCTTCGGGAGTTCTTGCCGCATTCCTTCACGTCGCTCGGGTGGCAAGTCGACGACGCGACGGCGGTTATTGTGGCGTTGCGCGCGCGGGGGGTGGAGTTCGAGCGCTACGGCTTCATCGAACAGGACGCCGATGGCCTCTGGACGGCGCCGGGCGGGACACGCGTAGCGTGGTTCAAGGACCCGGACGGGAATCTGCTCTCGCTGACGCAGCACGCGGCGGGGTAGGGCCTAGCGGCGGCGCTAACGTTTGGGGGGCATTCACGTCTACGGTGGTGAGACGTGCCGTTCACACCATCCGGGCAATTCTATGCGCTGCATTTCTGCGATCGTGCTGTGCTCCGCTGTTGCCGCTCTGTCGGCCTGTTCCTCGTCCGACGACGAGGGCGGCACCGCGCCCATTGGCAACACCGTAGACGGCGTGGCGTGCGCCATCAATAGCTCGTCGTTCAACAGTTCGGCCAAGGTCAACGCCACGAGCACCGTGAAATGGACGTGTACGTCCACCACGCGCACGATGACGGGAAATGGGATTCCCGATCATCCGGTCACGAGCGGGAACTTCGCGACACCGATCAGCGCGCAGAATCTCACGATCAACTTCCGCTTCACGCCGTCGTTGGGCACCGCGGCGGTGACCACGGCGAATCCGGGATATGCGCTCAATAGCGTAAAGTTCGACCCGGCTACCGCAGGCACGTGTGCCTCCAACGCCACGTCCATCAACCCCGGCGGCGGCTGCGTGGCGGCGATGGGCACCGACCCGTGGCGCCTCGAAGCGATCGGTGGCGCCTTCCAGTTCGGCACGGATGAGAGCAACGCGCATGTGCAGCCTAACGGGCAGTACCACTATCACGGTTTGCCGGAAGCGTATCTCACGAAGCTGAACAAGGGCCAGGCCATGACCTTGGTGGGCTTCGCGATCGACGGCTTCCCCATCTACGCGCGCTACGGATACGTCGCCGCCACCAACGCGTCGTCGGGCATCAAGGCGGTCACGTCGAGCTACCGTCTCAAGGCGACACCCGATGCCGGCCGTCCATCGGTGACCATCTTTCCGATGGGGACGTTCACGCAGGACTATGAGTACGCCGCCGGCAGTGGTGATCTCGACGAATGCAACGGCCGCACCGGCGTCACGCCCGAGTATCCGGCCGGCATCTATCACTACTACATCACTGCCACGTATCCGTACGTGCAGCGTTGCGTGAAGGGCACGGTGTAGTCGTGTCCGCACGTCGCATGCTCGTGGCGCTCAGCGTCGCGCTCACCACGTTCGCGGCCCCGTTGCACGCGCATCTCATGCCCGCGCAATCGGGCACGCTGAACGTGCGCGGCCGTGCCGTGTTCGGTGCGCTCAGCATCCCCGTCTCGACGCTCACCGGCTTCGATGACGACGGTAACGGCCGACTCTCGCCCATCGAACTGCAGCGACACGATGCCGCGCTGCAGCAGCAAATCTCCTCTCGGCTCCAACTCACCAACGGCACCGATCGCGGCTCGCGGGACTTCCTGCAGCTCTCGGTAGAGTTGGTCGAGAACGACCCCGCATCTGCCGGGGGCGGCACGCACGTGTTGGTGCTCGTGAAGCAAACCTTCATCGCCGCGCCAGCGCAGCTCGCCATCCACACCGACCTGTTCGGCTCCACCGGCAGCGAACAACAACTCGCCATCAAAGCCATGCACGACAGCACCGCTGAAATGGCCGTCCTCCGCGCCAGTCACCCCAATCATCAATTCTTTCAGAGCCCCGCGCACGTCGCCACGCAATACTCCGCACTCGGCATCGAGCACATCCTCACCGGCGTCGATCACGTCCTCTTCGTGCTCACGATCATCGTCGCCGCTGCCGGTTGGCGCTACTGGCTCACCGTGCTCACCAGCTTCACGGTCGCGCACAGCATCACCCTCGCACTGGGCATGCTGAACGTGGTGCGCATCTCGCCGAGCATCGTGGAACCACTGATCCTCGCCAGCATCGTGCTGATGTTTGCGCTGAACATCACGCACAAAGCCACGAAACTCCCGGTTCGCGCCGCCATCGTCTTCGCCTGCGGCCTGCTGCACGGACTCGGCTTCGCCAGCGCCATGGCCGATATCGGCCTGAGCGGCAGCAGCAAGCTGATCAGCCTCACCGCCTTCAACGCGGGCATCGAACTAGGCCAAGCAGCGATCGTGGCGGTAGCACTCCTCGCCATCTTCGCCGCAAAAGCCCACCGCCCAAAGCCAGTCCCGCCGTTCACTCTTAGCGCAGTTGACTCTTAGCGCCGTTCATTCTTAGCGCAGTTAACTCTTAGCGCCCCTGGCAGTTCAACAAACCTCGCAGCTCGGACAAACCTCTGCCAAAACGCACGCGCCGCAGTCCGGCTTCCGCGCGAAGCATCGCCGTCGTCCGTGCCAGATCAACAAGTGGCTCAGCAGCGCCCAATCGTCGCGTGGAAAGAGCGGTATTAGCGCCTGCTCGATCCCGATCGGGTCTGCTTCACGCGTGAGCCCTAGCCGTCGCGCCAACCGCTGCACGTGGGTGTCCACGACGATGCCTTCGTTGATCCCGAATGCATTGCCCAGCACGACATTCGCTGTCTTCCGTCCAACACCCGGCAGCGGCACCAGCTCGGTAACGGTACGCGGCACCTCTCCGCCGAATCGCTCCACGAGCATCGTCGCCATACCGATCAGACTCTTCGCTTTCGCGCGGAAGAACCCCGTGGTGCGCACGATCTCCTCCACGTCTTCTTGCCGCGCGACACTCAGCGACTCGGCATCCGGATAGCGCGCGAACAGCACCGGGGTGACCATGTTCACGCGCACATCGGTGCACTGCGCCGAGAGAATCGTAGCGCCCAACAGCTCGAACGGATTGCGGTAGTCCAGTTCGCAATGGGCGTCGGGATACTCCGCCTTCAGGCGCTCCAGCACGACCGTGGCGATGGCCAGCTTGTCGGCTTTTGTTTTCGGCGATCGGGACACCAGCGCCGCGCGCTGCGACGGCTTCTGCCCGTGCGTCTTCGTCATGCTGCGCGTCGCCTTCTTCACCGTTGCCGTCTCCGTCGCCTTCGCCGGCCCAGCTTTCAGTGTGGCGTTCTGCGCCGTCTTGCCCGGCTTCTTCGCCGACAGCGGTTGACGCGGACCGCGTCCTCCTGCGCTGCGAGCCGCCATCAGCCCTGCATCACACGCAGATGCGGCGCCGTCGTCGCCGCGCCATCGCGCCGTGCCCGCGCGAACGCCAACACCTCGTCGGCCGAACGCGTGTTCAGCACATTGGCTGGCGTGAGCCAGCCTTTGCGGGCGCTGGCGATGCCAAGTTCGAGATGCTCGAACCCTTGTGGTGAATGGGCGTCGGGGCCAATGCTCACCAGCGCGCCTCGCTCCTGCGCGATGCGGCAGGCCCGCCAGTCGATGTCGAGACGATGCGGATCGGCGTTGAGCTCCATCGCGACGCCTACCGCACCGGCCTTCTCGATGATCGCGGCAATGTCGATCGCGTAGGGTTCGCGCGTGAGCAGCAGGCGGCCGGTCGGATGTCCGAGAATCGTGAGATGCGGATCGTCGAGCGCCTTGAGCACGCGGTCCGTCATCTGCCGCTCGTTCATGCCGTAGCGCGAGTGCACCGACCCGATCACGAAGTCGAAGCGATCGAGAAACGCCGCGTCGTAGTCCACGCGACCGCAGGGCAGGATGTCGGCCTCGATGCCTTTGAGCACGCGGAACGCGATCCCCTGCGCCACGTACTGCGCATTCAGCGCGTCGATCTCGTCATGCTGTCGCAGAATCGCATCGCGCGCCAAGCCACCGGCGTAGGTGTTCGACTGCGAGTGATCCGACACGCCCAAGTAGCGCAGGCCGCGCGCACGCGCCGCGTTGGCCATGTCGCTGATGGTGGCGCCGCCGTCGCTGTACTGCGAATGGCAGTGCAGGGCGCCCACCAAGTCCGCTTCGGTAATCAGCGTCGGGAACGGGCCGCGCGCGGCGGCTTCCACTTCGCCCATCGCTTCGCGCTGCTCGGGCACCACGTACGCCAAGCCCAGTCGCGCATACAGTGCCGGCTCGTCGGGAATCGACACCAGTGCGCCATCACGATCGCGCAGTTCGTCGCCCGCGAGCACCAGGCCCATGCCCGCCGCGCGCTCGGTGAGCTGCTTCACGTGCGCGCTGCTACCCGTGGCGCGCCAGAGCGCCAGCGCGAACTGTTCCGGACGGACGCAATGCACGTCCACGCGCACACCGTCTTCCAGGCGCAGCGACAACGTGCGACCACCACCGCCGAGCACTTCCTTCACGCCACGCAGCTGCGCGAACGACGCCGCTACCACGCTCGGGCTACCACGCACGGCGCAGACGACGTCCACATCGCGCACGATCTCCATGCGCCGACGGATCGAGCCCGCGATTTCCAGCCGCAACACATCCGGATTGGCCCGAATCGCGTCGGCAATGCGCTCCGCCTCGGCGCGGCCATGCTGCCAGAGCACGTAGGCCCCGGTCGCGCGCAGATCGGCGATTCCCTTGAGGATCTTCTCCGCCGTCTTGGCGCCGAACTTCGGCAGCTCAGCGAGCCGTCCATCGCGCGCCGCCAACTCGAGATCCAGCAGCGAGTCGATGTGCAGGCCGTCGTGGATGGAGCGGATGCGCGACGGCCCCAAACCGGGCACGCGCAGCATCTCCAACAGTCCTTCGGGCGTCTCTTCCTGCAGTCGCTCAAGCAGGGCCGAGCCGTTGCTCGTCGCAAGGTCGCGCAGCACTTCGATGGCCGCCGGCGCGATCACATCTTCCGCCGCCAGATCACGCGCCATCGCCTGCCCCAAATCCGTCTCGCCATGCGACGCCACGACTCGTGCGGCAGTCTGCATCGCTCGCACCGAAAACCGGTCCTCGTCATGCAGCTCGAGGAGCGTAGCGATCTGGGTCAGGGCGAAGGCGGCGGAGCGGCAATCCATAACCGAAATCTAGCGTGGTCCGCAGGGGAAGAACTGCCAAAAGCTTAGGAGGCAGGGAGGAGGGTGTCAGGGTGGAGGCAGCAGGAGTACGGCGCAGTATCCCTGCGCCCTCCACCCTGACACCCTCCTCCCTGCCTCCTAAGCCGTTGGCAGTTTTCAGTCGGCAGCGTTCAGCCTTCTATCCCCGCCAGGTGCCTCACCTGCTTTACCAACTGCCCCATCTGTTCCTCCGTCAGGTCCATCTCCTGACTCGCCGCCTCGCCATCAAGCAGCCCCGTCCGTACGCTCACCGCGACCTGATTCATGTAGCGCACCTTCGACAGCAGCTCGAGCGTGAGCTGACGCAGGCCATGAAAGCGCCGCTTCTCGGCGTTGGCGCGGCGGTAGCGTTGCGTCAGCTCCTCCGGGCGTAGATCGCGGGCCAGCAGCTCCACGTCGTGGAGGGAGCGGCCCGGCAGGACGCCACGGTCGGGGATGCCGTTGTTTGCCCACTCCTGTTCGGCGAAGAACAGCCGTCCGACCAATTCGATGCCGTCGTGCGCCGTGTGCAACGTCACGCGCACGACGCGGCCATCAACGTGAATCGTGGTGAGTGGAGTGTGCGTGACCGGACCGAAGGGAACCATGGCTCTCAGCGAGGAATCGACGTATGGCGGCAAACAACAGTTCCGGTTGCTCGACGTAGGGCACATGCCCGCAGTCGTCCAACGCGATGAACTCGGCGCTCAACGACTGCGCAACGGCGGCAGCCGATTCGAGCGGAATAGGATCCTGTCGACCATGGATGACGAGCGTCGGGCAGTGTACGGCACGTAACTCGTCCCTGAGATCAAATTCACCTAAGCTGCTCCACACCGACTGCTGCACACGACCCGTGACGCGAAAGGGCGTGAGTGCGCGAGCGCGTGACGGATCGGCGAAATAGCCGGCGACGCTCAACTCGAACCCACGCTGGCGATACGCCGCCGGATCCCGCTCGCGCAGACCGGAGGCCGCGAGCTCCTCGCGCATTGCCAGAATCGTGGCACTTCGCCCGCGGGTGGAGAGTGACGTTTCGAACTCGTCCCGCCACGCACGGGTGATCGGCGCCGGCGACACCAGCACGAGACGTGCCGGAGCGAGTCGCGCATCGCCGTCCTTCGCACACTGGATCGCATACAGCATCGCGAGCAGCGCACCCCATGAGTAACCCACGATCGTGGGCGGAATCAGACCGAACTCCGTGACGATCTGGGCGAGATCGCGCACCTGCGTCTGCCACGTAATTGGCGCCGGATCGTCCGTCTTGGATTTACCACCGCCACGCTGGTCGTACGTGATCACGCGATACGTATCCGACAGTGACAGCATCTGCGGATACAGATAGTCATGATGCGCGCCGGGGCCACCGTGCAGCAGCAACAAGGGCGGTGCGCCTGGCGGCCCGTCGGCCCGCCAATACAGCGGCAAGTCGGTCGTCTGCGTGACGCCGTCGGTCATGGAGGTATCCGACGTGGCGGAAAGGTCGCTGTGTCCCATGGACGCAAGATAAGGCGCGGGCACTATCGCCATCGACATGATCGCTTCGTAACTTCCCGCGCATGGGTCCCCTTGGCTACCGACGCAGCACTCCCAACGCGAACTCGACCGACAGCGGTATGCATCGGGCGGTGCCCGACGGCCGTTCGTCCCGCGCGGTGCTTCGGGCCCTGGCGCTGCTGATCGACCGGGTGGTCACGGTACAGGCCCTGCGCCCGCCCGAGAAGACGGGTGAAATCGACGCTGAGCTCGTCATGCAGCCGTTGGTGCGCGATGCCCTGCGCCAGCTGACGGCGCGCTCTCGTGACGGTGCACTGCTGTGCCGAATTGTCGACGGGCAGCTCGTGCTCGAGGGCGTGCCCATCGAGCGCCGCCTCGCCGCCGACGACCCATTACTTGGCGGACTGCTGCGGCGTTCGCTCACCCTCGGCATCGGGTCGATCACCGTACGGCAGGGTGCCGCGCCCGGTGAGCTACTCACGCTCGCCTCGCTGTTCGCGCAACCGTTTCGTACCGGCGAGGAGGCCCGTCCGCTCTCGGGAGACACGCCCACGACGATCACGCGCGCGGTCATGAGCGATGAACCACCGCGCGAATTGCTGCGCTCGTGGAGCGTGCTCGTCACACCGCTGCAGCAGGGCGCCGACCCGATGCCGCGCTTCACGCCTTCCAGCTCCGCCGTTATCGACGACAGCGGAATCGGAACGAGCACGGCCGGCGGCAGCGCGGTCGCCAACGCCCTCACCCGACTCGCCGCCGCACGCACCGACGAGGCCGCGCTGGCCGCCGGTGACCTGCTCGTCGAACTGATCGACGGCGCCGAATTCCGCGGTGACGCACTCACGATCGAATCGATCGCGCGCGCCACGATGCAACACGTGCACACCGTCGGCGGCAGCGGTGGACGCCTCGGTGGCGAACGCATCATGCGACGACTGCTGCATCGCGCGTCGCTCAAACTGCTCGCCACCCGCGTGCCCTACACCCCCGAGCGCACGATCACGCTCGAACTCATGGCCCGCGCCGGTGATGCCGCCGTCGAGGTGCTGGTGCAGGAGCTCATGAGTTCGCAGGAGAGCCAGGCCCGACGCGCCTACTTCGACAGCATCGTGGCACTCGATCTGAACGCCACACTGCTGTTCGATCTCGTGCGCGACAACCGTTGGTTCGTGGTGCGCAACGCCGTCGCGCTGCTGGGCGAAATGGGCGTCGAACAGGCCGACGTGGCCATGCTGCCGTTGCTCACGCACGACGACGATCGCATCCGCATCGCCGCCGCCCGCGCCCTCATGCGACTCGGCACCGCCAAGGCGATGCACGGGTTGCACGGCGTGATCGAAGACCAGCATCCCGAAGTTCGACGCATCGCCGCCGCTGCGTACGGCCTGCCCGGCCTCGGCGGCGGTGGTGTGCGTCCGCCCGCCGCCCGACTGGCCGCCGCGCTCGACAAGGAACGCGATGAAGACGTCGCGCTCGAAATGCTCGCCTCGCTCGGCAAGCTTGGCAGCGCTGACGCAATCCAGCGCCTGCTGCGTATCGCGCAGCCGGCCGCCGCGGCCGAGCCGGGCGAACGTCAGATCAATCGCGACGCGTGGATTCGCATTGCGGCTCTGGAAGCCCTCGTTCGCGCGCGCGGTTACGCCGTGATGGGCGCCATCGATTCGCTCGCCGGTGACGCTGATCCTGAAGTGGCGGCGGCTGTCGTACGGTTGCGGGCTACTATCGCTTGAGGTTGTAACAGCGCTTCGGTCGGCGCGGGCTTCGGGTCGGCCGAGGAGATCCCCGGCCGCCGAGCATTTTCTCTCGGCCGGCGCGTTGCGCCGACCTTCGAGAAAACGAGTCGTCGGCCGGGGACTCTCGGCCTCCCCTCGCAGCCGGCACCGCACCAAGCGCTGTTTGCGGTTGGCGATTACCGCCCCCAACGCGAACGACAGTCGCCCGGCGACCGTCTCCCGCGCCACCGGCGATCGCCCCGCGCGAGGCCCGCACGGCTCACACACCGCCTCACTCCATCTTTTCGCGAGCCACACGCTTGGGTCGCGCGGGTCTAGTTCGCGCCGCTGGCCCCGCAGCCGAGAGAGTCCGAAAGCCGACTCGTTTTTCGAGACTCGGCGCTTCAGCGCCGGGTCGAGAAAAATGCTCGGCGACTCGGATCTCTACTCGGCTAAGGGGCTAGCGACGCGGACGGCTCCGCCAGCACCCCAGCGCAGTTACTACCTCGCCGTAAAGTCCGTCTCGGACGTGACCGCACGACAAGCTTCCGCGATCAAATCCGCCGCACGATCCAGGTCGTCGAGCGACACGAGTTCGTTGGGCGAATGCATGTAGCGGTTGGGGATCGAGAGCAGCGCTGTCGCTACGCCATCGCGCGTGAGGTGAATGCCGTCGGCATCCGTGCTCGTGAAGCGACCGGCCGCGTGCACCGAGTACGGGATCTCGAGCTTCTTGGCCGTGTCGGCCAGCAGGCGGAACACCACCGGGTGCACGATCGACCCGCGGGTGAGTACCGGTCCACCACCGACATTGTGTTCACCGAGCTCCTTCTTCTCCACGCCCGGATGATCGGTGGCGAAGGTGACGTCGACTGCGATCGCCATCTTGGCGTCGAGCTGCTGCGCGGCCACGCGGGCACCACCGCCGGCGTAGCCGATTTCTTCCTGTGCCGTCGCGGCCGCGATGACGCGGGCGGCGCCGGGCTTGGCGGCGTAGCGACGCAGCGCTTCGAGCACCACGAAGGCACCGATACGGTCATCGATGGCGCGCGACACGATGCGATTGTTTGGCATCTCCATCACGCGCGCGTCGATCACGCCGGCGTCGCCGATTTCCAGATGCTCCATCGCTTCGGCCTTGTTCTTCACGCCGATGTCGACCCATAGGTCGGTGATCTTCGACGCCTTCTCGCGCTCTTCCGGCTTCATCAGGTGAATCGGCTTCTTGCCGATCACGCCGAACACGTCACCGTTGCGACCCAGGAAGCGCATGCGCTGACCGACGAGCACCTGCGGGTCCCAGCCACCGATCGGCTCGAAGTAGATGTAGCCGTTCTCGTCGATATAGGTCACGATCACGCCGATCTCGTCGATATGACCGGCCAGCAGGATCGTTGGGCCACCGCTGCCCTCGACCGTGGCGAGGCTATTGCCGACGACGTCGGCCTTCACGGTGGAGAACGTGGCGGCTTCGGCACGCCAGACGCGCGCCGGTGCGCCTTCGAAGCCCGACGGACCGGGCGTGTCGAGCAGGCGCTTCAGGAAGGCTACGGAGGATTCAGAAAGCATAGCCCAAATATAGGTGCTATTCTTGGTGCATGATCCTCCTTCTGATCGCCATCGGCGTCGGTGCCGGCATCCTCTCCGGCATCTTCGGGATCGGCGGCGGCATCGTGATTGTGCCCGCGCTGATCTACCTCGCCAAGATGCCGCCGCAGCAGGCCGCCGGCACATCACTCGCGGCCCTCGTGCTTCCCTTAGGCGCCGCCGTCGGCGCCATGGCGTACTACAAGGCCGGACACCTGCAGCCCAAGGACGCGCTGTTCATCGCCGTCGGCATGGCCGTCGGTGCCTACTTCGGCGCCCAGATCGCCACGCATGTGGACGCGTCCGTGCTGCGGAAGATGTTTGCGGCGTTGATGGTGGCGATGGCGGTGAAGATGTGGGTGGGGTAAAACTGCCAAAAGCTTAGGGAGCAGGGTGGAGGGTGTCAGGAAGGAGGAGGCAGGAGCACGACGCAGCTGTCCTGCGTTCTCCACCCTGATATCCTCCTTCCTGCCTCCTAAGCAGTTGGCAGTTAGCAGTCGTCAGCGCACCCTCTCCCCATGCCTCGCATCAATCGCCGTGAACAGCAACGGGTTGAAGATGCGCGCCATCGCCTCGATGCCGTCTACGATGCGCGGGCCTGGGCGGCTCACTAACCCGTTCGCGTCCAGCGCCCAGACCTGACGTCCGGCCAGCCACGACCACTGCGGGAGCGCGAGGCAACGCTTCGCTTCGGCCACAGACGCGGCGAGTGAGTAACCGCACGGCGCGAACAGCACGAACTGCGGGTCGGCTTGCGCTAACTGCTCCATGGGTACCGTGGTGGAGTGCATCCCGGCCGTGCCGAGCACGTCGAAGCCACCGGCGCGCTTGATCTGTTCCGGGCCCCAATGACCGGCGATGTACACCGGGTCGGTCCACTCGATCAGCGCGGCGCGCGGTCGCGGCGCCTTTTCGGCTTTGAGAATGTCGTGCACATGCTTCACGCGATCGTGCAGCCCCGCGAGCAGTTCCTCCGCTTCATCGCTGGCGTTCATCGCCTGCGCGACGGCCTGGATATCGGCGTACACGCCATCGAGCGTCGTGCCGCCCAGTGTGACGATGTTAGGCACTGGCGACAACTTCGCGGCGAGCGCGCGCACGTCGGTTTCGGTGATCGCGCACACGTCGCACAACGCCTGCGTGAGCAGCACATCGGGATGCAGCGCCCGAATGCGCGCTTCGTCCATCGAATACAACGCATGCCCTGCGCCGTGCAGCTCGCGCACCGCCGCGTCGATCTCCGCCGGGTCGGTGGTGTGCGGCAAGCTGCTCTTCGTCACCCGCGCGCGTGACACCACGATCTCGGGGTAATCACACTCGTGCGTCACGCCCACGAGATGATCCGTGGCGCCGAGAAACGCCATGATTTCGGTCGCGGCGGGGAGCAGGGAGACAGTGCGCATTCGGGAGATCGCCTGTGAGTTTCGAGTAGTGAGTAAAAGTTTCGCGTTCTGTGTTAAGCGCTGTTTGTCGGCAACCCACAACTCCACACTTCAACTCACAACCCCAAACTCACACGATCTACTTGGCCGCCTCGTACACCGCCTTCCCACCGACATACGTGGACACCACTCTCGCCTTCATGACCATCTCCGCGGGAACCCGCATGATGTCCGTATCGAGAATCACGAAGTCGGCGAACTTGCCCGCCGTGAGCGATCCCATCGACGCTTCCTGAAAGCCCGCGTACGCCGGCCAGATCGTCATGCTGCGCAGCGCGTCTTCGCGCGACATCTTCTGCTCGGGGAACCACCCGCCAGCCGGCCAGTCGCGCGCATCCTGACGCGCGATCGACGCGTGGAACGAGATCAGCGGATTCACCTGCTCCACCGGGAAGTCACTGCCGTTCGGAATCACCACGCCCGTCTGCAACAGCGACTGCCACGCATATGCACCGTACAAGCGTGTGGGGCCCAGTCGCTTGCCGATCCAGTACATGTCGCTGGTTTGATGACTCGCCTGCATGCTGGGGATCACGCCCAGCTGCGCGAAGCGCGGGATGTCGTCGTAGTGCAGAATCTGCGCGTGCTCCACGCGAAAGCGATGATCGGCCGTGGGCACCGTTTTCAGCGCCTGCTCGTAGGCGTCGAGCACCACGCGATTGCCGCGGTCGCCAATGGCGTGCGTGTTCACCTGGAAGCCCGCCTTCAAACCACGCTCGGCCACCTCGCGAATGTGCTCCTGCGTGCTTTTCAACAACCCCGAGTTGTTGGGGTCGTCGCTATAGGGCTCCAACAGCGCCGCCCCGCGCGATCCCATCGCGCCGTCGGCGTACAACTTCACCGCGCGCACCCAGAGTTGCCCGTCGTACATCGCCGACTGCGGTCCCTTCGCGAAGTAGTGATCGAGCGCCGCTTTGTCGTCGCCGATCATCACGTACAAGCGGAGATTCAGCTCCTTCGCCTTCGCCAGCTCCTCGTAGGTATCGATCGCCGCGCGCGTGGCGCCGGCGTCGTGCATGCCCGTGAGACCCCAGCTGTGCATCAGCGCAATCGCGTCCTTGAGCGCGCTCTTGTACTCGGCCGCCGTCGGCGCGGGCACCTGTTTCTCGAGCACGTCGCTGGCGTTATCCACGAATACACCCGTGGGATTGCCCTTCGCGTCCTTGATGATCTGCCCGCCCACCGGCGCCTTCGATGCCGCTGTCACGCCTGCCGCTTTCATGGCCGCCATGTTGGCGTACTGCGCGTGCCCATCCACGCGCTCCAGCAACACCGGATGATCCGGCAGCGCCGCCGTGAGCGCGTCGTGGGTGGGGAAGTCCGTCACGCCCCAGTCGTTTTGATCCCAGCCACGGCCGGTGATCCACGTGCCCTTGGGCACCGACTTCGACTTCGCCACCACCCGCGCGATCACCTCGGCCAGGCTGTTGGTGCCCGTGAGGTCTACCGAGCGCAGCGTCTGGGCCAACCCACTGAAGTGCGCATGGGCATCGACCATGCCCGGGATCACCGTGCGCCCACCGGCATCTACCACGCGGGTGTTCGGCCCGCGCAACACCGCTGCCTCGCGCTGCGAACCCACGAAAGCAATGCGCCCATCGCGCACCGCGAACGCTTCCACGAGCGGACGCGCATCGTCGGCGGTGTACACGCGTGCATAGGTGACGATGAGATCAGCCGGCGCCTTGGGGGCAGCGGCTTGGGCGAAGAGACCGAACGGCGCCGCGAGTACAGCAGCGCCGAGGAGAGTACGGAAGGCGATCATGAAGCCAGGGTAGGAGGGTCGGCTCAGTTTGCGCCTTACGGGAGCGTGGGGCAAGGTTTGGCCTAATCCGACACGAGGCGGTTAAATGGTATTGAAAAGATTGGTTGGGCGGTATTGGAAAAGCTGGTCAAATGGTATATAATATTGTGGTCAATCAGTCTTATTCGGCACCTGACCGGGGGTCGGTTGCACGATACCGATGCAGGGTACGTTCCAAGGATCGTCGACGCCGAGCTCGACGAACTTTTCGCCGAGCTTCCCGCGCTGGCCCTTGAGGGACCCAAGGGCGTCGGCAAAACGGCCACGGGCCGTCGCCGCGTGAGAACGGTGATCTCGCTCGACGATGCACAGCAGCGGGCGCTTGCTGAGGCATCGCCGGAGCAGGCACTTCGGGTGCCGACGCCGGTGCTGATTGACGAATGGCAGCGAGTGCCTGGCATTTGGGATGCGGTGCGACGTGCGGTCGATGCGTCCTATGTGCCAGCGCAGTTTCTGCTCGCGGGGTCCGCTGTTCCCCGGGAGTTACCTGTGCATTCCGGCGCCGGCCGTATCGTGCAGGTCCGTATGCGACCGCTTGCGTTAGCTGAGCGAGGCATTGCGACGCCGACGGTAAGTCTTCGAGCGCTGCTTAGCGGAACTCGACCGGATATCGGCGGGTCCACGTCGATTGCGCTCGCCGACTATGCTAGGGAGATCGTGTCGTCCGGATTTCCTGCCATACGGCGACTGTCTTCACGAACCGCGCGACGTCAGATCGCATCGTATCTCCGCCTCGCCGTCGACCGCGATGTTCGGGAGTACGGCGTCAACTTCCGCCGGCCTGAGCAAGTGCTCCACTGGATGACCGCCTACGCGGCGGCCACATCGACCACGACATCGTTGGAGAAGATCAGGACGGTGGTGTCGGTGCGTGGAGGCGACGAACCGTCGAAGTTGACGACGCTCGCCTACCGCGAGGTGCTCGAGCGTCTGTGGCTCCTGGATGCCGTACCTGGTTGGACGCCAACCAAGAACTCGTTGGCCCGACTGACGCAGGCGCCCAAGCATCATCTCGTCGATCCGGCGTTGGCGGCACATCTCCTTGGGGCCGATGCCGCGGCGCTGGTGCAGGGCACCGTCTCGGGAGCCTTCGTTCCGCGTCACGCCACGCTCCTCGGCCAACTGTTCGAGTCACTCGTCACACAGTCCGTTCGCGTTTACGCGCAGGCCGCTGAAGCAGACACGTATCATTTGCGGACTCGGGAAGGCAGGCAGGAGATCGATTTGATCATCCAACGGCACGATCAGCGAGTGCTCGCACTGGAGGTCAAGCTCAACCCCGTGGTGACCGACGACGATGTGCGCCATCTGCGATGGCTGCAGAAGGAACTCGGCGACGACGTCGTTGATGCCGCCGTGATCACCACCGGCCGACAGGCATACCGTCGCGAGGACGGCATCGCCGTGATGCCCGCCGCGCTGCTCGGGCCGTGACGAAAAGCGCGGGGCAACCGTGATGGTCACCCCGCGCTTCTCGTCGTGCTACTCCCTACTCCCTACTTCGCAGCTAGCGAATTACTTGGCCGGCGGCAGGATCACCGCGTCGATCACGTGGATCACGCCGTTCTTGGCGACGATGTCCGTCTTGACGATGTGCGCCTGGTTGATCATCGGCACGCCACCCATCACGGTGATCTTGGCTTCCTGGCCTTCCACCGTCTTGGCACCCTTGCCGGCGAGCTTGAGCGCGTCGGCGGCCATCACCTTACCGGCGACGACATGGTACAGCAGCACGTTCTTGAGCGCGGCCTTGTCCTTGCCAAGCGCGGCGAGCGTCGCGGCCGGGACCTTCGCGAAGGCCTCGTCGGTCGGGGCGAACACCGTGAACGGGCCCGGGCCCTTGAGCGTCTCGATCAGGCCAGCGTCCGTGAGGAGCTTGGCCAGGGTCTTGAACGAACCAGCGGCCACCGCCGTCTCGACGATGTCCTTATCCTGCGCCTGCGCGATCGACGGGGCAGCGACGGCGAGCATCGCACCAGCAACGAGCATGGACAGCTTACGCATCAGAAAAGCTCCGAGATGTCTATGTGGTTTTAGGACCAACCGGTCCTAACATCAGCTTGAACACGGGTCCGGCAGGCGCTGTTCCGGAGTCTTGAGACTGTGACAGTCCGATCGAGTGGGTCCGAATTGGGGGTCACGTGTAGGTGGTACACCATAGGGTCGGGAACAGCCGAACACCCTAGTAGCGGTGTTAAAGGTCAAGGGGTGGAAAGGGTCGGCACCGTCCAGTGCCGGCCCGTTTTCATCATGGTGTTCAAGATGACGAGCAGGCGACGCATGCAGGCCATCAGGGCAAGCTTGGGTGGTTTGCCGGCGGCGAGCAGCCTCTGGTAGCAGTCGCGCAGGACCGGGTTGTGGCGGGCCCCCGTGAGCGCCGCCATGTACAGCATGTGGCGGACCTCCGCGCGCCCGCCCCAGCAGCTCCGCTGGCCGCGGAAGCGCCCTGAATCGTTCGCCAGCGGGGCGATGCCGACGAGCTTGGCGATGGCGCGCCGCGAGAGCGTCCCGAGCTCCGGCAGATGCGCGAGCAGCAGATGCGCGGTCTGCGCGCCGACGCCGGGGACACTTTGCAAGAGCGCGTCCTGGGCCTGCCACACCGGACTCTGTTCGATCCACTGATCCAGATCCGTGTTCGCGTCGGCCAGCGCCTGTTCAAGAAAGCGGATGTGCTGCGTGAGACTGCCGCGCACACTCGCCCGCGCGTGCTCAAGGCGTTGGCGCTCCGCTTTCAGCATGTCGACGAGCTGGCGGCGACGATCCACCAGGGCGGCCAGTTCTCGCGTCGCCTCGTCCGGCAGCGCCCGCGGCACCGGCTGCACGCGCGCGGCATACCGCGCGCAGCAGCAGCGCGGCGTCGAGGCGATCTGTTTTCGCAAGCTGCCCCATGCTGCGCGCGAAGTCGCGCACCTGCCGCGGATTCACCACGGCGACGGGCAGCCCCGCTTGGATGCATGTCGTGGCCAGCAGCTGGTGATACCGCCCCGTGGGCTCGACGACGATGAGGTCCGGCGCGAGCGGCCCCAGCTGCGCGAGCAGCGTGGCCAGTCCGGCCGCATCATTCGTCACTTGCCACGTGGCGCCGCCCTCGACCGCCACGTCCAACGTCTTCGCGCTGACATCAATGCCGATGAAGCTCATGGTCTCCTCACGCGGTCGTGATCGCGCGCGCCCGGCCTTGTGAGATACGGGGTCGAACCCCAAGTAGCGGTTCGGGCTGGTGGCGATCAGTGACGCGGCGCTCACACTAGGCTTCGGGCTCAACGGGCCCTGGGGAGCAACGAGCTGCCGCGACCCTGAAGATGCACGAGAAATCGTGGACCGTGGAGACATACAAGGAAGCAGGGGGGAGGGTATCAGGGAGGAAGAGGCAGGTGAGCCGCGCGCAGTTGCTCCTCCCTCTTACCTGATACCCTCCCCCCTGCTTCCTAGGGCGTTGCTGTTCCGTAGCGCCCAAGCCACACCCTGTAGGCCCAACCCGTCCCATCTATATGCGTCAACTGTGATGAACTTCATCACCATATAGTAGCATTAGAGGCTTTTCACGTAGGCACGCTTATTGAAGAGGTCGCCATCGTTCGGATGTCCCGCGATACCCTCTTTGGAGTTCTCCGTGCTTCGTAACACCCTGCTCGCCGTCGTCGCCCTCGCCTTCAGCGCCAACACCGCGTCGGCCCAGTACAGCCTCCTCACCTCGCGCGCGCAGGTCGGCGGCACGGGGTTCATCAACTGGGCGGACCTTCCCACCGGAAGCGTCTCGAACCCGTTCAACATCAACGTCACCAATACCGGGCTCACCGCCACCGTAAGCCAAGCGGTGAATTCCGGCTTCACGCGCATCGACCAGGGTGCCGGCTGGGGCGGCAACTTCACCTCCGGTGACGCGCTGTTGTGGACGAATGGCAACGGCCCGATGACGATCATGTTCAGCAGCAACACTTCGTCGGCCGGCGCCAACTTCCAGACCGATTACTTCGGCAGCTTCGTGGGCCGCATCAGCGCGCTCGACGTCGGCGGCAACGTGCTCGCGTTCTTCAATTTCAACGGCACCTCGAACAGCAACGGCGACGGCTCGGCCGTGTTCGCCGGCATCACCAGCACGAACGGCGACATTCGCGGCGTGCGCTTCGAAGGTGTGTCCGCCAGCAACCAGCCGAACGACTTCTCCATCAACAACGTGTCGGTGAACGGCGCGACGACCACCGTGCCGGAGCCGGGCACGTACGCCCTGATGGCGAGCGGGCTTGTTGCGCTGGCGGTGGTGCGTCGGCGGAAGGCGCGCGCGTAATACAACGGCCAAAAGCCTAGGAGGCAGGAAGGAGGGAATCAGGAAGGAGGAAGCAGCCAACGCGCGTCGTGCGCCTGCCACCTCCTCCCTGACACCCTCCTCCCTGCCTCCTAAGCCGTTGGCAGTTAACGAACCTCAGAAGACGCGCACCGCCCTCATAACAGCCTCAATCTCCTGTATCTCGCGCGGGCTCTTCGTGAGCCACTCCAAACTCCCGTCGCGCGCAATCAGATAATCGTCCTCGATGCGCACGCCGATGTTGCGGTACTTGCGCACGGCAGCCGCGAGTTTCGCCGCCAGCGCACCATTCCGCTCGGTCTTCGGCAGCACGTCCACTACGTTCTCGCGCACATAAATCCCCGGTTCGATCGTAAACACCGATCCCGGTTGCAGGGTGCCGTCTACTTCGTAGCGGTCGGGGTCATGCACCTCGAGCCCGATGCCATGCCCGAGTCCGTGCATGTAGAACAGGCGGTATTGCTTGCATTGGCTCTTGCCGTCAGCCGAGCAGTCGTACGTGGCGTCCGCCGACTCGATCAGGCCGAGCCTCGCCAGTCCTGCTGCGAGCACCGCATTCGACGAATCGCTCATCGACCCGGCGCGACGACCGCCGCGGGCCTGACGTTCGGCGGCGGCCTGAGCATCGCGCACCACCTGATACACCGCGCGCTGTTCCGGCGTGAACTGTCCGCCCACCGGATACGAACGCGTCATGTCGGCCGCGTAGCCATCGAAGCTCGCGCCGATATCGACGACCACCATCTCGCCGCGCTTCATCTGCCGGTCGTTGGCGTTGTAGTGCAGGGTGGTGCCATTCGGGCCCGACCCCACGATACTCGAGAAGCTCGGTCGCTCGGCGCCCTGCCGGCGCAACGCGCGCTCCAGATCGGCCTGCACTTCGTACTCGAAGCCATCCGGCTTCACCGCCTTCGCCGCATCAGCGTGCGCACCCACCGTGATCGCGGTGGCGCGCTTGATCAGCGCCAACTCGGCGTCACTCTTGTACGCGCGCAGCTTACCCACCTCGCGCGAAATGTTGCGCACCGTGAGTGTGGGCATGCGCGACTTCACCGCCGCGATGTACTGGTCGTCGAGCGTGAGACGGTTCGCGAATCCCAGATCCGCCACCACACTCAACACCGGCGCTGGCGCCGACCGCATCAGCGAGTCCACCGCCGCATCCAACTCCGCCATCGAGCGCCCCCGCACGCCCCACGTGGCCTCGGCGTTCTCGGGCCCCACGCGATTTCCCGTCCACACCTCACGCGACGGTTCCTTCGGCTGCACGAACACCGTCCACTCCACAGTCGCGCCCTGCTTCACGCCGACGAGCGCCGCATCCGGCTCACGCATGCCAGTGAGGTAGTAGAAGTTCGTCGCCTGAAAAAAGCTGACGTAGTCTTCGCGCGGCTCCCGGCCGCCGAGTGCGAGAATGACGCCGTCACCGACCAGCGCCGACGCAAGCGCCTCACGCCGCGCCGCATATTCCGCGCGCGCAACGGCCGGCGGTGCACCCAAGGGCCGCTGCCCGGCCGCGGTGACAAACGGAGCAAGGGCCAGCACCAAGGACCACGGTAGCAATCGTGACATGCCGATGCGGAAGCTGATTGGTGGCGAACGTGTGAGCGACCAGCGGAAGCGGCGCTATGGCCTAATCGTAACGGTACTTCCGGCAGCCCGTCCACGTTCCCCACCAAACAGCTTCCGGTGTGAAATCACACGGTGGCACCCGTGGCCCAGTTGAGGACATCCACGCCCTTGAATCGCGCAAAGTTCTTCACGTTCGCGGTGACGAGCACCAGGGCATTCACGAAGGCGATGGCGGCAATCTGGCCGTCCACAAAGGGGGCCGGACGCCCCAGCTTCTCGAGACGTGCGCGCTCATGCCCGTGCCATCGCGCCGCAGACTCCTCATACGGGAGCACAGGAAACGACGCCAGCACGACCTCGTGCAGGTACGTCTCCAGGGCCGCGCGCCGCTTGCCGCGCGGCAACAGCTGACAGCCGTAGCTGAGTTCGTGCCACACCGGCGCCGCGATAGCGCACTCGTGCCCATAGGCCTCGAGACGCGTGACGATGTGTTCGTTCGGCAACTTGGACATTGGCGAGGACACGATGCTGGTATCGAGCAGATATCGCAGCGTCACAGCTCGACCTTCCGACCGGCGTCCTTCGTACGAGAAGCCGCGAGAGCACCGGGCTCCAATCCGATGTCGCCGAGTGCATGCGTCGAGAGGAAATGCTTGTAAGCATCCCCGAACGGCGTGCGTACTCCGCGAAGTCGGGCGTACTCCCGTAGCGAAATGACAACGGCCACGGCGGTGCCGCGCCGGGTCAGTTCGATCTCCTGACCCGCTTCTGCCTGATCGACAATGGTCGGGAGATTCGAGCGCGCTTCAGCAATGGAGTATCGTTTTGCCATATTCACAATGTACATAAGGGTGTACATAAAGCCCAATGCGACATTCCCTTCTCACTCCTCCCTGAAACCCTCCGCCCTGCTTCCTAAGCTTTGGGCAGTTCCCAGACCACGCAGATGTATCTACTGTTATTACATGGAGCCCATTGAACTCAAAGTTGCCCGGATCGGCAACTCTCGCGGCGTCCGCCTGCCGGCCAAGACGTTGGAACGCTTCGCCATCGGCGACCGGGTCATCATGGAAGAAACGGCCGACGGCATCTTGCTCCGGCCGGATCGCACCGCGACGCCCAAGCTGTCGTGGGAGGACACCGCGCGCGCCATGGCCGCAGCGAGTGACGAGAGCTGGAGTGAATGGGACGCCGTCGCATCCGACGGCCTCGCCGACATCACGTGGGATCGCCCGCCCGTGCGCCGCGTCGCAGAGTCAAAAGCCGACTATCTCGCGCGCGCCAAGAAGAAGCCGAAGTGAAACGCTACGACGTCTGCTGGGCGCAGCTCGACCCCACGATCGGATCAGAGATCGCGAAGACTCGGCCGGTGGTGATCGTCAGCCTCGACGTCCTCAATGAACTACTGGAGACCGTGACGGTCTGTCCGCTCACTTCGGTGCTGCATCCCACTTGGCGTACCCGACTCGCGGTGCGCGTGGCGAAAAAGCCCGCCGAGGTCGCCGTCGATCAGATTCGCACGATCAGCAAGTCACGCATTGGTGCAAAGCTCGGTGCGCTGTCAGCGGCAGACGCTGCGGCGCTACGTGTACTGATCACGGCAATGTACGGGACACGGGAATGAACGACGCCTGCTGACAGGGAAGCTATTTGGTGGCGAACGTTTGGGCGACCAGCGGAAGCGGCGCGGCGAGCGAGGCCGTGCCAGAACGCCACTATCGCTCGCTCATCGAAGCGGTACTTCCGCCAGCCCATACACGTTCGCCACCAAATAGCTTCCCTAAGGAAATCACGCGGTTGCTACCGTGTCAGGTCAGCGATCATCGGGCGGTGGTCCGAGCCCACATCATCGCCCACCCAGGCGCCGCGCACGCGGAACCACTTCGGCGCGCTCAGCACGTGGTCGATGCGCAGGCGCAGCAGCGTCCCCTCGTGCTTGCTGAAGCCGAAGCCCAGTCCCTTGCTGTCGAAGGCGTTGGTGAGGCCACTCCAGTAGCGCCGGTAAATCGAACTCTCCACGGGCATGTTGAAGTCGCCGGCGACAACGATCGGGATGTCGTCCATCTTGCGCGCCGACCACACCGACGCGCGCTCGGCTTCGCCCTCACGGATGCGCGCGTTCAGCGCCACGCGATCTTCACCGCCACGGGCATTGCGCTGCTCTTCTTCCGGTGACGGCACACCGGTGGCGTTGTCGGGAATCAAGCCGTCACTGCCCATGAGCGACTCGAGTCCTTTGCGCGCCGTCTCAAGATGCAAATTCACGAACTGAAACGGGCCTGCGGGATGCGCGATGCCGTAACGGATCACGATGCCCGTGCCGCCGTATCCCAGCTGCGACACGCGCTGAAACGCCGCACGCGGCATGGTGTCGGCAAACTCAATCGGCCACCGGCTCATCGTGCACAGGCTCTCATAGCGCGCCGTGTACCATCCGCGCTGCTGTGCGGCCACCGCCGCCAACTCGTCACCACATTCCTGCATCGCCACAATACTCGGCGCATAGCTCTCCAGAATCCCCGCTAGCCGCAGCTTCACAATCGCGCCGCTCTGCGCGTTCAGCGACAACACGCGAATCCTGTCAGCACCTGGCGCTGCGGGCGGCAACAACCCCTCCGTGGGCACCGCCACCCGAAAGCCCATGATCGGCATGATGGCGATAAGCGCACCCACCGCCAGCAGCTTCACCGACGTGCGCGCGAACAGCACCGCCATCGGCAGCAACACGACCAGCGGCAACAGCACTACCCACCGCGGCCCATACGCCAGCAACGTCGCCGGCAGCCAGAACTCGGATGATGTGAACAGCGCAATCCACGTGGCCACCATCGCCACCGCATACAGCGCCGCTGCACGAAACGTCCACCGCGTGATCGCGCGCCGGGACGTCCATTCGGCGACATCGACCACCGGCCACTGAAGACGGGGCATCCGCGGCATCCGCGCGAGCAACTCGCCAAGCGAGAACCCCGCCCGCTTCCGCGACCGCCGCTCCGACTTTCGCTCCGACCGCCCACCAACCACGGTCTCCTTCTCCACCGGCCGCGCAATCACCACCGACCGCCCGCAACGGCACCTGATCGTCCGCCCAAGATGCTCGTCGCTACTGTGGATCACGGCGCCGCAGGCGCACACCACATCCAAAGACCGCTGGGGCGAACGTGTCATGCCGAGAGGGAAGCTGTTAAGTGGTGAACGTGTGAGCGACCAGCGGAAGCGGCGCTACGGCCCCATCGAAGCGGTACTTCCCCCGCCCTGTCACGTTCGCCACCAAATTGCTTCCCGTGTGAAATCAGACGGTTGCAACCGTGGCCGGCTAGAGCAACGCGCTAGTAATCACCGACTCCAGTATCCCGAGGCCGAAGTACGCAATGATCACCGTGATGTCGATCATGCCGATCGTCGGGATCACCTGACGCAGCGGGCCTAAGAACCATTCGGTGAGCACGTACGACCAGCGCCACCACTTGGAGTACGGGCTGCCGCCCACCCAGCTCGAGATCACGCGGGCGAACAGCGCAACCTTCAGCACGCTGAACGTCCAGTGCACCAGCAGCGCGGCCAGCGATGAGCCAGAGCCGCTCATGTACGCCAGCATCATCAGCTGATCTCGCACGAAGCCCACGGCCGAGAGCAGGATGAGTCCACCCACGATCACGGCGGCCAGGGCCCACCAGGGGGCGGCGTACGGCGTGCCGCCGGCGCGCATGATGCGGCGTTCCATGGGGGCGATCAGCCACGGGTCCACCTTGTCGCGGGAAAAGCGCGCGAAGGGGGAGAAGGGCGAGATCTTGCGGGTGCGCACGCTGTACGACACCGCCGCCGCCACGGCGGTAAAGGCACCGGCCACGAAGACCGCGGGGCGCAGCACACCAAGGAGCAGATCGAGAACACCGACGATGGATCCGAGCATAGTCGAATGATACTCCCGAGCGGATCAGTCGGCTCACTCCGCATCATGATGACATTGAGACGGCACCACGGAGCGGGCGGCGTATTGACCTAGCTCGCAATACGGCGATGCGGCGTTTGTTCACCGCATCGATATCGTGGTCGGCGAAGCGCCGCGTTGGGGTTGCGCGCGGCACAAAATCAACCGATAGTAGGACTGAGTCCCATTGCGGCATTTTCGTAGGCCCAAGGTCGTGCCGGGTCCCGTCTTTCCGCTGGCCGCATTCCAATCGGCCGTCGCCTCGGGTGCGTTTCATTGTTTATGCGCGGTCGGCCCGAGAACCGGTCATTCATTGAGGCGTTCGATCCCTACGACGAGTAGCTGTATGAAACGAGAACAGCTCGCGTTGACCGACCGTCCATGTGGTGCGTGTGGCGTCGGACGCTTTCAGCCTACAGATGTGAAGGGTCGCGCGTTTGCTTATCGTGACGAGCGAGCACTCGTGCTCACGACTTCCTTGCTTGTTCCCGTCTGCAATGTCTGCGGGGAGCTGCGGGAGAGAGGAGCGCATGCAGAGTCGCTAGATACGCTGCTCGAAGCGGAGTACACGACGAAGCGCATCGCGGCAACGAAGGAACTCGTCGCTACACTGCTTGATGACGGATGGCGCCAAGTGGAAATCGAACAGGTCATGGCGCTTTCAGCGGGATATTTGAGCAAAGCGCTGCGAGGGGAGAAAACGCTCGCCACCTCGACACTGCGGCACCTGATCCACTTGGCACTGCACCCCAGGCAGACGCTTCAGGACCTCACGCCTCGCTTCCCTCAGGTCCGCGAAATTGAGCTGGCGCTGGAGCGTCGCGGCGTATTCGCCGCGTAGCGCCCCGCCGCCGCTCCCGCGGCCAGTAGCGCCATCATCAACAGCCAGTCGCGCATGCCCACCGGGGCCACTCCAAAGAACCGCGGCATCGCCGCCGCACCCACCCAGAGCCACAACATCGCGATCCCCAACACGCGCCAACTCCGCGCGCCGGCCTGAATCCCCCACCATCCGATCGGCACCATAAGCGCAGCAAGCCAGCATACATGCGCCAATAGCGCAAAACTCCCACCAATCGCAAAAACCGTCTGAATCAGCGCCCACCCGATCACCGGCGTCAGCGCCACCGCCCGTGATCCCGTGAACGCCGCCGACGTGGCCGACAACCGCAGCGTATCCGGCGCGCTCCACGCCTCGAGCACCACCGGCCGCGGGTCGCTCACCGACCGCCCCGCGAACACGCCGTCCAGCCAAAGCGTGGGCATGGCCAGCCCCCAGTCCCAGGCCCGGCGCGTGACCACCAGCCGCGCCGCGAGGTCGTCCTCGCCCACGAACGCCACCGCCGACGAGTCTCCTGCGACATGCAGATAGCCGATCGGCACCAGCGCGCCGCCCTCTTCGCGCCCGCGCAGCACGACGCGCATCGCCACCACAGCCGGCTCCCGCCATACCACAGCGATCAGCGGCCCCGTCCCCCGGTGCGTCGTCGTGAAGCCGTTCACCGCCAGCGTGTCGGCAAGTCCGCCAAACCATCCATGCCCCGGCGTAAACGGCAGCGGACTCACGCCATACCTGGTAGTCGAAGCACGGTCCACTTCAGACTTCTCGCACGGCGCATCGAGATCCCCCGACCGCGGCCCCAAAGCCGCACTGGTGAGCGCGAAGAGCAGCACCCCCCCCGCCGCCCACCCCCAAGCTAGCCGCACCGCCACGCAGCCACGACGCCGGGAACAACCACCCGCGCAGCGCCAGTAGCCACACGCCCGCCAATCCACCCATCCCATTCGCCACCACATCCGCCCAAGCCGCCGAGCGCGCTGGCGGCACCCCGATCGACTGCAGGTACTCCACCCCCAGCGAGAACCCCGCCGAAAGCACCAACACAACCCACCACCGCACCCCCAAGATCGCCAGCGCCAATCCGAAGGGAGCGAACAACACCACGTTGCTGATGCCATCAGTCAGCCACAAACCACCACACGACAGACACCAGCGAGGCGGTATCTGACCTGCTGGAATCGCACCCATCGGTGCCAGCGTAGCCACCGTCACTAGGACGATGCTGGCGACGAGAAGGGCGACAGCGCTAGCCGTCGGTCTCACTCCTGTGGCGCTTGCTCAATCTGCCGCACTACAATGGCTGGATTCCCAGCGATAAGTGAATTCGCCGGATACGAACCGTTACATACGGCGGCGAATCCAACCACGCTATTCTCGCCAATGCGAGTACCCGGCAGGATTCCGGCATCTGCCGCAACCCAAACATTCCTCTCGAGGATTACCGCGGCCGTCTTCACCGGTGCATCCGGATTCCAACGATCGGCCCGGGTCGAGTGAAAGTTGCTATCCATGATCCGCGCTTCCGCCAGAATGCAATCGGCCCCGACCTGGATGCGCGTCGCACAGCCGAACCGAACGCCGTTGAGAAAGCAGTGATCGCCGACGGAGATGACTGCGTTGACGTCGTGAGTAAACGGCGTCACATGCATCGACACGTTCACGTTGTCTCCGAATTCCACCTTGCCAGGGCCGCGCACTGTAAGGCGACCGAATACGAGAAAATTTCGGCCGGCGGAGAATCGAATACCGCGGAGTGGGAGATATCGCTTGTAGAAATATCCCTTACCGAGCGCCAGCAAGACGGATGCGGCGTATCCCGGATTACGAATCGCGCGGCGCAGCTTTGATCGTTCGGCGTCGGCCATCCACTACCTCGTGCGCGCGGCGCGCACTATCTGAGCACCGCTTTAGCGATCGTCTGCAACTGCATATTGCTCGTCCCCTCGTAAATCGTGCCGATCTTCGCGTCACGATAGAACTTCTCCACCGGATACTCGCGCGTATACCCGTACCCGCCGAACAGCTCCACGCACAGCGACGTCACGCGCTCGGCCATCTGCGAGGAGTACAACTTCGCCATCGCCCCTTCACGCGCGATGTCCTGCCCCGCGTCCTTCAATCGCGCTGCGTTGTACACCATCAGTCGCGCCGCTTCGAGTTCCGTGGCCGCCTGCGCCACCTGGAACTGAATGCCCTGGAACTCCGACAGCGACTTGCCGAACTGCTTGCGCTCCTTGAGGTGCGCCACGGCTGCGGTCATCGCGCCCTGCGCCACGCCGATCATCTGGGCGCCGATGCCGATGCGCCCTTCGTTCAGCGTTTCGATCGCGATCTTGTAGCCGATCCCCACGTCGCCCAGCACATTCGCGTCGCTCACGAACGTATTCTCAAAGTGCAGCGACGTTGTGCTCGACGCGCAGATGCCGAGCTTGTGCTCCTTCTTGCCCACCGAGAAGCCGGTCGCGCCACGCTCCACGATGAACGCGGTGATCCCCTTGTAGCCCATGTCGGGACGCGTGTTCGCGAACACCACGAACACATCGGCTTCACCGCCGTTCGTGATCCACGCCTTCGATCCGTTCAGCGTCCAGCCGCCGTCGACCTTTTCGGCCCGCGTGGCCAAACCGAACGCGTCCGACCCCGATCCCGGCTCCGAAAGTGCATAGGCCCCGATCGTGCCCGCCGTCATGCGCGGCAGAATGCGTGCGCGCTGCTCAGCGTTGCCGTAGCGGTACAGCGGGTAATTCACGAGCGTGTTCTGCACGTCCACCTGAATCGCCGCCGACGCGTCTACCTTGCTGAGCTCTTCCACCGCGATCGCCACCATCATGAGCGATCCGCCGGCACCACCCACCTCTTCCGGCAATTCGATGCCCATGAGCCCGAGTTCGACGAACTTCGCGGTCAGTGCGGGGTCGATCCTACCGGCGTCCTCCATCGCGCGAACACGCGGCCGCACTTCCTGCTCGGCCAGGTCGGCCACGGCAGCGCGGAACAGCTCCTCCTCCTCGGAAAACATCGTGAGGGGCGCGCGGGTGAGGTCGGCAGAAGACGGTGCGGTCATCGACATCGGGGTATGGGGGGAGTGTACCCTTGGGATTTAAGGAGCGTGACAGCGAATGAGAAGCGGTAAAGCCCGCACGGTGATCACGGTCGCTGTGGTCGGCTACGCGCTCGGCATGGCCCTCGTTGCCGCGGCCGTGGCGACCGCCGGCGACAGCAATGCGCTCGGCATGCTCCTGCTGTTCGGCCCCCGGTGGATTCTGGTGTTCCCATGGCTGCTCCTGATCCCGCTGTCACTCGTGGCGCGCCGATGGGTGACTGCCGCCGCGATCGTGGGCAGTCTGGTCACGCTGTTCCAGGTCAGTGGCTTCGAGATTCCGAGCCTAATTTCGCTACGAAGTGCGATGGGGAGTGGAGGAGGGGCGGGGAAGACGTTGCGGATCGTTACCTACAACACCGATCGCTCGGCCACTTTGGCGCAGCGCATCGACACCGACCTGCTGGCGTGGGACGCCGACGTGATCGTGATGCAGGACTGTGCGCCGGAGGTCGCGACCGCGATGCAGGCCGCCGACCGGCGATACCAGGTGTTCCGCGAATCCGAGTTCTGCGTCGCCACGCGCTTGGCGGTGCGTTCGCCGGTGCAGCTGCACGGCACACGCAAAGAGGGGCGGGCGGTGGGGTTCAGCGTGGAGTGGCAGGGCGCCACGGTCCGTATCGGCACGGTTCATCTCCCGAGTCCACGAACCGCGCTATTTGCCGCGCGGCAGGGGAGCGGCGATCTGCTTGAGGAGAGTGTGCAGCAGCGCGCCGAGGCCTCGGGGGCGATCGCGGCCTGGATGAGGGAGAGTCACCGAGGCCCCATTGTGGTGGCCGGAGACTTCAACCTCCCTGTGGAGTCGCGAGCGCTGCGCCACGACTGGATGTGGCTGCGCAACGCCATCAGCGAAGCCGGGTGGGGCTTCGGGCACACCATGTTCGCCGGCCGGCACCGCGTGCGGATCGACCACGTGCTGGTGTCGAGCGATTTCACGGTGCGCGGTGCCCGCGTGCTGAGTGGGTTCCCGTCGGAGCATCAGCCAGTAGTGGCTGATCTCGAGCTCACGGCTTCTGGAGGCGCCAGCAAGTAGAAAGAATCATGGCTTTATGGTCGAGTCCGGCACGCCAGTTGCTCCCTTCCTTGCAGAGTGAAGGATCGGGCCCACACGGTGACTGTCGAGCATATGACCATAACTGCATCCAATTCAACGACTTCCAAGATCGGCGCCGAATTTCGGCGTGCGACGCGTGCCGCGAGTGTGATGGCATGCGCTTTGGGGGTGTTGCAGGGATGCAGCGGCGCTGACGCAGTGGCTCCTCTGTCTGTGGCAAAGCCGCCCGCCGCTCCGCCGATTTCCGGGACGAACGCCGTGCCGCTCATCCCGCGCCTTTCCCAGTTTTCGCCCGATACGCTGGTTTCCGGCGCCTCAGTGGTGATCACCGGCGAGAACCTCGCCCACGCCGTCGATTCCATCAGCCTCACCGTCGGCGGTGTGGTGCTGCAGGTGCGCAGCGCTTCCGCCACCCGCATCGATGCCATCGTGCCCGTGGGCGCGCTGCCTTGCGCCGCCACCGCCACGCAGCCGGTCACGCTCACCGTCGCCGGCACCGTGCTTAGCGCCACCGTGCCGGTGCGCGCCGCCAACCGCCTCGCCCTCAAGGCCGGCGAGTCGGCCAACCTGCTCTCGGCCGATGACGTGCGCTGCACCGAGCTGGTGGCCCCCGCCACCGGCACCGCGCGCTACATGCTGGCCGTGGTGAACACCAGCGACGTGGCCTCGGCCAGCAGCGCCTTCGAACTGCGCGGCACCGGCACTGGCGCGATGGCCGGGCAGATGTCGGCCATGAAGAACCCGCAGGCGTTCGGCAGCATGGTTGCTACGTCCAGCCCAAGCACGTTGATCAACGCGTCGCTGTTGCCGGGCATGCGCACCGAATCGCTGGTGGCCCAGCAGGCTGCGGCCGCCGAGTCGCGTCATGACAACCAGCTGGACGCGCAGCGCACGATCGCCGCGCGGGCCGGCTCGGCCACCACGCAGTGGACCGCGGCGCGGGCCGAGAAGACGAATCGCCTCGGCGTCGCGATGGCCTCGAGCGCCGCGTCACTGAACGTGGGCGACGTGGTCACCATGAAGGCGCTGTACAACAGCTGCAGCGCCGGCCGTGATGTGCAGGCCCGCGTGGTGTACGCCGGCTCGCGCGCGGTGGTGCTGGAAGACGTGGCCGCCCCGCGCGCCCGCACGATGGACGCCGACTATCGCGCCATCGGCGACGAGTTCGACCGCGTGCAGTATCCGTTGCTGCGCGACAACATCGGCGACCCGTTGGCGATGAACGGCGCCATGAACGGCGACGGCCGAGTGACGATGCTGTTCACGCGCTTCGTGAACGATTCCGTGGCCGGCACGGCGGGCTATGTGAGCGCCTGCAACTTCTACCCGAAGAGCACCTTCGCCGCGAGCAACGAGAACGAAGTGTTCTACGCTCGTGTGGCCACCGCCACTGAGACGCCGGCCGATTGGCGCCGCGCCATGCGCAGCACGGTGATCCACGAAGGGAAGCACCTGGCCAGCTTCGCCGAGCGCCTGGCCAGCAACACGCCGTTCGAAGAGTCGTGGCTGGAAGAGAGCACGGCGCGCATCGCCGAGGAGCTGTACTCGCGCACCTTCACGAGCGGCGGCAGCTGGAAGGGCAACACCGGCTTCGCCACCACGGTGCGCTGCGAAGTGTACCAGTGCGACGACCGTCCGCTGATGATGTGGAAGCACTTCTCGATGCTGCACCAGTACCTGCGCGGCGTGGACACCCTGTCGCCGTTGGGCGCGTCGACGAACAACGACGTGACCTTCTACGCGAGCGGCTGGTCGCTAGTGCGTTGGGCGGCCGATCAGTACGCGACCAGCGAAGGCGCGTGGCTCAAGGCGCTGGTGAAGGGCGGCGCCCAGACCGGTCTGGCCAACCTCGCGCAGCGCACCGGCCGTCCGGCTGGCGAGCTGCTGGCCGATTGGGCGCTGGCCAACGCGGTGGACGACGTGGCTGGCTTCACGCCGGCCCGCAAGCAGCTCACCTTCCCGAGCTGGAACGTGGCCGACGTATGGAGCGGCCTGGCCGGCACGTACCCGGGCGCGTTCTCGGCCGCTCCTCTAAGAGCGCGGTCGATGAGCTTCGGGTCGTTCACGCTGCCCGTGCAGCAGCTGCGGGCGTTCAGCAGCAGCTACTTCAGCTTTGACGGCGCGCAGGCTGGCGGGCAGTTGATTGAGCTGCGCGGCGAGGGTGGCGCGACCGCGGCGCCGGCGGGATTGCGGGTGGCGGTGGTGCGGGTGGAGTAGGGGCGGGAAATGCAAGGTGAGCGGTGGCGCGCCGTGTGAAGCGCCTGCTAATCGAAGATTCGTGGGGCCCCAACCCATGGGCCGAGGTCCCTGGCGCTTTCGTCTGGCCTTGCCAGCCACGCGACCTGTCAGTCACTGCGACGATCTTCGCTAGCTCTATTAGGCCAGAGGCAGAGCAATAATGTCTGCCAGCGCCGATTGCCTAGACTCCGGGTACGTGGCCGCGGGGAGGGCCGCTTCGTACTCAAGTCGACTGCGTTAGCCCAAGCGGGAACGATCACATCCGCTCTCGTCTAATGAAGTCAAAGAGAGCGGCCTGCGGCGCCGAACTCGCGGCTCCGCGTCGCAAAGACGCTCGCGGCCTCGGTCTTATCCGCGCAGTTGGCTTCGCGTCTCAAGCTCGCCATCATGCCGTGCGCGACGAGGAAAGTCCACGCCAATACGCACGGCATGTACATGGCTACGGTCCGCTCTTGCAGCACCTGGACAGTGTCCTACGCCCTCACCCGTCTGCCCGTATCACGATGCGCTCGGTCGGGATCTGTCCCCTGTTCCCGCCTCGACGAACGGATGCTCAATCGAGAGACAAAGCACTCAAGCAATTGACTAACTCCGACTGCCGTCGCCCCAGCAATCCAAGCTGTAGAAACAGAAAAGGCCCCCGACTCGAGTCGGAGGCCTTCTCTACCTTCACTTTCAGAGACTGCGCATTACGCGTTGTTCTTGCGGCGACGGGCGACGGCCGCGAGGCCCACGAGGCCGCTCGCCATCAGGACGTAAGTTGACGGCTCCGGCACGACAGTAGAGGCAGACGCTCCAGTGATACGGAGGAATCCGTCGTTGTAATCGAAATCGGACGGGCTCACCTTGTCTTCGGCGCCGACCCAGCATCCCGACGCGCCACAGTCAGCCGACGTAGCGCCCTTCGCGCCATTTCCAAAAACCGCAAACTGGTTCGGAGACCCTGCGCTGTACGAGAAGAAGTTCGGAGTCGGGGACGACGGCGTGTAGGTCGCGATACCGATGTCGAAGAAGCCCGGGCCCGTAAACGTGTAGCTGGTGTTCACCGAGCTGAACGTGTACAGGATCGCGTAGGTCTGGAGATCGCGGATAACGAGAGGGCGAAGCGGGTTGGATCCGGCAATTCCACCAAAATACGTCAGCTGCGCATTGCCGCCCGTGTAGAAAGCGAAGCCGACAGACGCGTTGACGTTGCCGTTGGCATGCGCAAACCACGCGTTGGCGACGGTCGTGTTGTTGTACGGAGCCGTGTAGCCCGCGGCGACCTGCCAGTTCTTGCACGAGGCGGAAGTCGCCGCACCGGTGAGCACGTAACCAATGTTGCAGCCGCGACCGTCGTCGTCAGAAACCACGTCCCAGAAGGGAGTCGCGTCGGAGGTCGGAACGGATGCGTTGCTGAAGTACTGCGCCTGTGCCGTCATCGGCATTGCCACAACAGCGGCAGCGAGGACGAGCTTTGAGATACCCATGTCTATTCTCCGAAAGAGTACGATGATTGCCCACTCGGGTCTGGTAACAGCACGGCCTGTACCAGAGACGACGGTGAGGATAACTCGCACATGAACGTTTTCTAACCTGTTGCTGGAGTATCACTTAGCCTCATTTCCGGCAACAACGTGTCTTGGGGGCGCGGGGAAAGGTGTTGCGTGAATCCTACAGGAACTGATGCTTACGTGCGGGGGTATGGACGCCCGACGCTGAGACCTCCAGCATCTACAATTGGCAATTGGGGGATCTTGTACTGCTGCCCGGTTCCGGAAAGCGGGGCGTCGAGCTCCAATGCGGGACCGCAATCAGGGAGATCCGGGCCTCGGATCGTGCGCCTGGACCATAGGCTAAATCACGTCGGTCACCGCGAACCGCTCGCTCCAGAGCTGAATGAACAGGAGCGAGTACAATCGCTCCCCAATTGGAAGGCCAGCGTCGAGACGACCTCGGTACGTCTCGAAGGCCTTCGGAGAAATCAGGCCCTGCGCCTGCGCCTGCGCGCCATCGAGTTGGTCGCGCCACTCGTGCTTCATCCATGCGTCGATTGGAATCGAGAACCCTTGCTTGCGAGTGAGGTCGAGTCGCTTCGGTAGCAGCCGTTGGCCGAGTCTTCGCAGGATCAGCTTGCGATTCATGCGGTCGGCTTTCAGCGAGTCGGGGACTCTTGAAAAGGCAAATTCGATGACGTCGACATCAAGAAGTGGGGCCCGCACTTCAAGAGAGGACATCATGCTTGCTCGGTCGACCTTCACCAGCACGTCGTCAACCATGTAGCTGCTGAAGTCGAGTGCTGTCGCTCGCTGGAGTGCGGACTCTCGGTCTTCGAACGCGTGCGAGCGGAGTATCTCCGGTGCAAGTATGTCGTTGGGATCCAGAGAGCGCAGCGCATCGGTAAGCTGCAGGCGCTCGTCCGCGCGAAAGATCCGCCCTGCATTCGCGAGCCCATCACCCGACGTACCGGCGAGAGATTTCGCAAACCCCCGCCCAGGGGTGCCAACTGGCAGAATCATCTCTGCCGAATACGCCGCAATTTGCCTAATTCCACGAGGGACGCGTGCCCGTAGCTGTTCGGCCTGTATCTGCACCGGGTATCTGTGATAGCCCCCGAACAGTTCATCACCACCATCACCTCCTATCGCTACGGTCGCGTGCTTCCGAATCTCCTGTGACACCAGAAAGGTTGGAATCATCGACGAATCAGAAATCGGATCATCGAACTGTGCAACCAGCGATTGCAGTAGCGAAGCATCAGCGGCTTTGGCCTCTAGCTCGATGTGCTCAGTGCCGAGATGATCCGCGACCATGCGGGCATATGGCCCCTCGTCGAACCCGCCGTGCCCGGGAAAACGTGCCGTGAATGTACGGATGCGACTTCCGCTAACTTCGGCCGCGATAGCGGTGACGATGCTCGAGTCTACGCCGCCACTGAGCAACACGCCGATGGGGACGTCGGCCATTAGCTGGCGACGCACCGACGCCTTAAGCAGCTCGTGGAGTTCCTCAACGAGCGCCTCCGGATCCGCCGACGATGCTGACAGCGCCGTCTGAGGCAGAGTCCAGTAGCTGTCGTGTGCGATCGCGCCGGTCGCGAGGTTGATGACGACCCGCCCAGCCGGTGCCACGCGACGGATATCGGCGAACATCGTGTTCTCGCCCGTGACGTACCCGTAGGCGAGATACTCGTTGAGGGACTGCGCGCGTACTCGACGCGGGCACGTCGGATCAGCCAACAGCGCCTTGGCCTCACTGGCAAACGTGAACTGCTCGTCGTTCACGCGATAGAAAAGCGGCTTCTCGCCTGCGCGGTCACGCGCCAGCATCACGCGCTGTTTGGATTCGTCGTACAAGGCGAACGCGAACATTCCTCCGAGTTGCGCAACGCAGTCGGTACCCCATTCCCGGTACGCCGCGAGGATGACTTCTGTATCCGAGTGCGTACGGAACACATGGCCCTTCGCGCGCAGTCGATCGCGGAGCTCGACGTAGTTGTAGATCTCACCGTTGAAGGTGATGACCGTGCCCGTCTCGCCGTCGATCATGGGCTGGTGGCCGCCCGGCGACAGATCGATGATCGCCAGTCTCCGGTGTCCGAAGCCTACGCGCCCGTCGTTCGAGAACCAAATCCCACTCGAGTCAGGCCCACGGTGTTCCATCGTGTCACGCTGGCGCCCGAGAAGCTCGCGATCCACGGTGCCGCGAAAGCGGATCGTGCCGTTTATGCCACACATCGTTCGTAGGATTAAGAGAGTACGGCCGATCCGTTATCCGAACACTTCAAGCGCCAGCTCGATCCGCCCGAACGGCGCGCTAACCTGCACACCCTGCACCGATCCTCGCACACGTTCCAACGACTCCCGCGCGATCGCGATCCCCTCTGCCAGCGCGTGTTCCTTGCTCTTGTCGTTCGCTTTGCGCATACGGTCGAGCACCTCCTTAGGCACCGTCACGCCCGGCACTTCGTTCGCCAGAAACTCCGCGTTGCGAGCCGACACCAGCGGCCAGATGCCCGCTACAATTGGAATCCGCACGTCGTCTATGCTCGTCAGGAAATACTCCAACTGCGCCGGATCGAAAACGGGCTGCGTAATTGCATACTCGGCGCCAGCCTCCACCTTCCAGTGGAACCGCTTCAACTCGTGCGCCGGATCGATCGCCGCCGGATTCACACCCACGCCCACCACAAACCGAGTGGGCTCACCAATCGGGTTGTTTCCCGGGTCGAGACCGCGATTCAGCTTGCTCACGAGATTGGTCAAACCGATCGCGTCGATGTCGAATACGGCCGTGGCATCGGGATACGGACCCATTTTTGGCGGATCGCCTGTGATCAGCAGCATGTTACGAAGGCCCAGCGCCGACGCGCCCAGCAAGTCGCTAAGCATGCCTAAGAGATTGCGATCACGACAGCAGTAGTGAGTAACCGCCTCGATGCCGTGACGCTCGATGATCAGGCTCGTGGCGATCGCGCCCATGCGGCTCTGTGCGCGCGGACCATCGGGCACGTTGATGGCATCCACACCCGCCTTGTGCAGCGCAGCGGCGTCCAGCTCCAGCTTCACCGTGTCGACACCGCGGGGCGGTACGATCTCCACCGACGTCACGAACTGCCCATTCGCGATCTTCGCACCAAACCGAGAGCGCTGATCAAGCGGTACCTGCGCGCGCCCGACCGGTTCATCGCGCACCGCGCCGGTTCCGTCGTGCGCAACAATCACGCGCGTCCGCGGCGCCAACGGCCGTACACCTTCCACCATCGCCTTGATGTGATCGGGCGTGGTACCGCAGCAGCCACCCACGATCTTCGCGCCCGCCTGAATCAGGTGGCGGGCATAGGTCGCCATGTACTCCGGGCTCGCCATGTACATGGAGCGACCACCCACATCACGCGGCATTCCAGCATTGGGCTGCGCCGACAGCTTGCGCGTGGTCACGGCAGCCATCCGCTCGATCGCTTCGAGAATCGTCTGCGGCCCCACCGAGCAGTTCAGGCCGATCACGTCCACGCCCCACCGGTCGAGCACGCGGGCGATGTCTTCCGGGCTCGCACCGAACGAAGTGCGCAAATCCGGGCCAACCGTCGCCTGCGCGATCACGGGCATGCCGGCGTCGACCTCACGAGCGGCCAAAATCGCCTGCTCCAGCTCCTCGAGATCGGTGAACGTTTCCAGTAGGAAGCAGTCGGCGCCACCGGCTTTCAACGCGAGCATCTGCTCGCGGAACAGGCCGCGCGCCTCGTCTTTGCTGGTGGGGCCGTAGGGCTCCAATCGCACACCGAGAGGTCCTACCGCACCCGACACCAAGCGGTGGTCGCCCGCCGCTTCGCGCGCGAGCTGGGCCGCTTTGGTGTTGATAGCCGTGACCTGCCCCTCGAGCCCGTACTGGGTGAGTTTCGCACGGTTCGCGCCAAACGTGTTCGTTTCGAGCACCTCGGCGCCGGCTTTCACGTACGCCGCATGGATCTCGCGCACCAAATCAGGGCTGCGCAGCACAAGTTCGTCGTAGCACTGATTGATGAACACGCCGCGCGCGTACAGCATCGTTCCCATGGCCCCGTCGAACATGATGACCTGTTCGGGGTCCAGGAGGCGGGCAAGCAGTGCGGCGCGCGGGCGCGCATCCGTGGCACCATTCGCGGTGTCAGGCGTGTTTGTCGGGTGCTCTGTGGCGCTCATCATAGATAAATTCAAGATATGTCAAAGCCAGCTTCCGGCGTACTCAATCGCGCCTCCCGTCTCGCGCTGCTCCCTGAACTCCTCGCCCGCCGCATCCTGCTGCTGGACGGCGCCATGGGGACCATGCTCCAGACCTATCGGCTGACCGAAGCCGACTACCGGGGCACGCGATTCGCCGACTGGCCGAGCGATCTCAAGGGCAACAACGACCTGCTGGCCCTGACGCAACCGCAGATCGTCGGCGCTATCCAGCGGCAGTACCTCGAGTCCGGGGCCGACATCCTCGAGACGAACACCTTCAACGCCAACACGATATCCATGGCCGACTACGGCATGGAGTCGCTGGCGTATGAGATCAATGCGGCCGCGGCCCGCATGGCCCGCGGCCTGGCCGACGAGTTTGAGGTCGCCAACCCGGCCAAGCCCCGGTTCGTGGCTGGCGTGCTTGGCCCCACCAACCGCACCGCCTCACTCTCCCCCGAGGTCGAGAATCCGGGCGCCCGCAATGTCACCTTCGACCAGTTGGTGGCCTCCTACACAGAGGCCGCCAAGGGGCTGCTCGACGGTGGCGCCGATATCCTGATGGTCGAGACGATCTTCGATACGCTGAACGCCAAGGCGGCGCTGTTCGCGATCGAGTCGTACTTCGAGCAGTCGGGCATGCGCGTACCGGTCATGATTTCGGGCACCATTACCGACGCCAGCGGCCGCACTCTATCGGGACAGACCACGGAGGCCTTCTGGACCTCCATGTCCCACATCAAGCCCATCTCCATCGGCCTCAACTGCGCGCTCGGCGCCGCCCAGCTCCGCGCCTACGTGTCGGAGCTTTCGCGCATCGCCGACACGCACGTGAGCGCCCACCCCAATGCCGGTCTCCCCAACGCCTTCGGCGGTTACGACGAGTCGCCGGAGATCATGGCCGAGCAGATCGGCGAGTGGGCCCGCAGCGGTCTGCTGAACATCGTCGGCGGCTGCTGTGGTACCACGCCGGAGCATATCGCCGCCATCGCCAAGGCGGTGGAGGGGGTCGCCCCGCGCCGTATCCCCGAGGTGGCGCCGCTGCTGCGCCTCTCGGGGCTCGAGCCAATGAACGTTGGCCCCGACACGAACTTCGTGAACGTGGGCGAGCGCACCAACGTGACCGGCTCGGCCAAGTTCGCCAAGCTCATTCTCGAAGGGAATTACAGCGATGCGCTGGTCGTAGCGCGCCAGCAGGTGGACAGCGGCGCCCAGATCATCGACATCAACATGGACGAGGGACTACTCGACGCCGAAAAGGCGATGGTCACCTTCCTCAATCTGGTGGCGTCGGAGCCCGACATCTCGCGCGTGCCGGTCATGGTGGACTCCAGCAAGTGGAGCGTGATCGAGGCCGGCCTCAAGTGCCTGCAGGGTAAGGGCATCGTGAACTCCATCTCGCTGAAGGAAGGCGAAACGGAGTTTCTGCGGCAGGCGCGCCTCGTGCGCCGCTACGGTGCCGCCGTGATCGTGATGGCGTTCGACGAGCAGGGGCAGGCCGACACCGCCGCGCGCAAAGTCGAGATCTGTACGCGGGCCTACAAGATGCTCACCGAGCAGGTAGGCTTCCCGCCGCAGGACATCATCTTCGATCCGAACATCTTCGCCATCGGCACCGGCATCGAAGAGCACGCCCGCTACGCCATCGATTATTTCGAGGCCACCAGCGAAATCAAGCGTACGTTGCCGCTCGCCAAGATCTCCGGCGGCGTGAGCAACATGTCGTTCTCGTTCCGCGGCAACAATCCGCTGCGCGAAGCGATGCACGCGGTGTTCCTCTACCACGCCATTCGTGCGGGCATGGATATGGGCATCGTGAATGCCGGTCAGCTCATTCCGTACGAAGACATTCCGCTCGATCTGCGAGAGCGCGTGGAAGACGTGGTGCTCGCGCGTAGAGCGGATTCCACCGAGCGACTTCTCGAAGTGGCCGATCAGGCCAAGGGACGGGCCAAGCAAACGGAAGATCTGGCGTGGCGCGCACTCCCTATCGAGGAGCGCATCGCGCATGCGCTGGTGCGTGGCATCGACGCCTTCGTGGTGGAAGACACCGAAGAAGCGCGTCTCGCCTCGTCGCACCCCATCGAGGTGATCGAAGGCCCGCTCATGCGCGGCATGAACGTGGTGGGTGATCTCTTCGGCGCCGGCAAGCTGTTCCTGCCTCAGGTGGTGAAGAGTGCGCGCGTGATGAAGAAGGCCGTGGCGCACCTCATCCCGTTCATCGAAGCGCTCAAGACCGTCGACAGCAAGCCGGCCGGTCGTGTGCTGATGGCCACGGTGAAGGGCGATGTGCATGACATCGGCAAGAACATCGTGGGCGTCGTGCTGCAGTGTAACGGCTACGAAGTGGTCGACATGGGCGTGATGCAATCGTGTGCCGCCATTCTGGATAAGGCGCGCGAAGTGAACGCCGACGTCATCGGCTTGTCTGGACTCATCACGCCGTCGCTGGAAGAGATGACGTTCGTGGCCAGCGAGATGGAGCGTCAGGGTTTCACGCTGCCGCTGTTGATCGGTGGTGCTACTACCAGCAAGGCGCACACGGCGCTGAAAATCGAGCCGTCGTATTCGGGGCCCGTGGTGCACGTGCTCGATGCATCGCGCGCCGTGGGTGTAACGAGCGCGTTGCTGAGCGACGAGCGGAGGGCCGACTACGCGGCGGGTATTCGCAAGGAATACGAGGAGCTGCGCGTGGCCCGTGCCGCGCGTGGCGGGGCTGAACGGTTGGTGAGCATTGCGGCTGCGCGAGCGAACCGGGCGAAGATCGATCTCACGGTGCCGGTGCCGGTGCCCACGTTTACGGGTCCGCGCACGCTGCTGGAGTACCCGCTCGAAGACCTGGTCCCGTTCATCGACTGGACGCCGTTCTTCCAGACGTGGGAGCTGGCCGGGCACTATCCCGCGATTCTCACCGATCCCATCGTGGGCGAAACGGCGCGGTCGCTGTACGCCGATGCGCGGTCGATGCTGGACCGGATCGTTCGCGAGAAGCGGCTGGAGGCGCGGGCGAGCTTCGGATTCTGGCCGGCGAACGCGGTTGGTGACGACATCGAGCTCTACAGTGGCGAAGATCGGGCCAGTGTTGCGGTAACGCTACATATGCTTCGGCAACAGCTCGACAAGAAGGGCGACGGGCGGCCGAACTTCTGCCTCTCCGATTTCGTGGCGCCGAAGGAAAGTGGCGTGCCCGACTATATGGGAGCCTTCGCGGTGACCACCGGCCACGGGTTGGAGAGCCTGGTGGCGGAGTTCGAGGCCGATCACGACGACTACAGCTCGATCATGGCCAAGGCGTTGGCCGACCGTCTCGCCGAGGCCTTTGCGGAGCGGTTGCACGAGCGGGTGCGGCGGGAGTTTTGGGGCTACGCTCCCAATGAGGCGCTAGGCAACGCCGGTCTCATCCATGAGAAGTACCAGGGCATCCGCCCGGCGCCTGGCTATCCGGCCTGCCCGGATCACCGCGAGAAAGGCACGCTCTTCGCAGTAGCAGAGGCCGAAGAGCGGGCGGGAATCGTGCTAACCGAGAGCTACGCTATGATGCCTGGGGCGAGCGTGAGCGGGTGGTACTTCTGGCGGCCCGAATCGACATACTTCGGGGTAGGGAAACTGCTGCCGGATCAGCTCGACGAGTACGCCGAGCGGGCTGGGCGGGTGGCGGATGGCGCGCGGTGGACATCGACGTTGGTGGCAGGCTAGGCTCGCGGTCGGCATGAAATCCGGTCGTCGTGCCGCGCGTGTGACAGTCGGTGCCTCCCGCGCGTCCCTGAATTGCCTCTCATCTTGAATCGACCGTGACTATTCCTGCCCCGACATCCCCAGCCTTCATGCCTCGCGATGTTCTCGCGTCGTTGAAGGAACGCGCCCCCGTGGAGCTCGCATCGTATGCGCTCACGGCGGTGATGTTCGTGCTGCTCTTCGCGAAGCCGGCCACGCTCATGTTCGACGCGTGGTGGAACGACCCCAACTCGGGTCACGGCCTGCTGTTGGCGCCGTTGTCGCTGTACTTCGCCTGGAAGAGCGGCATCGTGGAAGGCTCGAAGCCGCAACGCGTGCTCGGCGCGGCGATTCTGATCTTCGCGGTGCTGTTCCGCTATGCCGCAGATCTCGCCGCCGAGTTGTTCGTGATGCGCGGCTCGATGTTGATGGCGCTTGCCGGGCTGACGGTGTGGTACGGCGGGTTTCGTCAGCTGCTGCATTGGTGGCTGCCGTTCACGCTGACGGCGCTGTCGATCCCGATTCCGGAAGTTATTCTGAACACGGTGGCGTTGCCGCTGCAGTTTATGGCGTCGAAGATCGGCGCGGGCTTGTTGAAGTGGCGCGATATCCCGGTGATGATGAACGGCAACGTGATTCGCATTCCGGGCCAGGAGCTCTTCGTGGCGGAGGCGTGCAGTGGGCTTCGCTCCCTGACGGCGCTGCTCAGTCTCGGCGTGTTGCTCGGTGCGATGTTCCTGCAGAAATGGCCAACCCGACTTCTGTTAATCTTGGTCGCAATTCCAATTGCCATCGCCATCAACGGATTTCGCATTTTCCTGACCGGATTCTTGGTGCTGTTTGTCAGCCCAGAAATGGGGGAGGGCTTTATGCACACGAGTGAGGGCATGGTGATGTTTGGCGCTGCCTTCGTTATCACTGCATTTGTCGCCTGGATGCTCGGTTCCGTCGAGAGTAAAGTCCTTCGCGGTTCAAGGAGTGAAGCCTGATGCGTTTCATCAATTTGATTCCCGTGGCAGTCCTCGGAGCCGGCGTACTGCTGATCTCTGGGATGCGTCAACAGCACGCGGTCGAGCCACGAACGCCAATGGCAGCCATCACGGCATCTTATCTGGGGCTCGGTTCCACTGATCTGGTCGTTCCAGACGAGGAGCGAAAGGTCGCGGGAATGACTGACTACGTGATGCGGTCCTTCGGACCGGATTCCGCGGCAGCCTTCAGCGTGTACGTCGGATACTACGATCGCCAGGTGCAGGGCAAATCAATTCACTCGCCCAAGAACTGTCTACCCGGTGCCGGATGGGAGATCATGGAAACGGCGCGACTTCCAATCGGAACATCCGCGCCTGGGGCCTCAGTCAACCGCGTTGTACTCGCGAACAAGGGCGTGCGAGCGCTCGTCTACTACTGGTATCAAGGCCGCGGTCGGGTCGAGTCGAGCGAGTACAAAGTAAAGTGGAACCTCATGCGCGACGCCGCGGTGTATGGTCGCACCGAAGAGGCGCTCGTACGCATTGTGCTGCCCATTGCCGGGCGGAGCGACGCGGAGCTGAAAGCAGCCATCGCGAAGGCAGACGCAATGAGCAAGTCGCTGGTGCCGGCGCTCGTCGCCGACGTTCGTAAAGCCATGCCCGCCAGCCCATTCGAGACGTCGCTGTGAGCGAAGGACAGATCGACCTTCTTAGTTCCACTCCTCTCGGATGTGTTCTTGTTACGGGTGGCTCAGGATTCATTGGAACGCACCTCTGCCGGCGCCTTCAAGAGTCCGGACGGCGCTACGTCATTCTAGATCTGCACACGCCTGCATCATTCTTGAAGCCAGAACGCTTCGTGCGAGGGGACGTACGCAACCCGCTCGCGATTGCTTCAGCAATCGACGGTTGCTCGGAAGTGTTGCATTTGGCAGCTGCGCATCACGATAGCGGCATAGCGCGAGATACGTACTTTGACGTAAACGAAGGTTCGACTTCGCTGCTCATCGAAGCTATGTCGGCTAGGACGATTCGACGGATCTGTTTCTTCTCATCGGCCGCGGTCTATGGAGAGGCGAATCATTCTCGAAATGAAACCCATGAGCCTAATCCAATCGGTCCTTATGGAGCGAGCAAGCTCGCCGCCGAAAGATTACTGCGCGGGGCGGCTGCGGCCGGGGGTCTGGATGCACTCATCATAAGGCCGACGGTCACGTTCGGACCAGAGAACTTTGCGAACATGTTTTCGCTCATACGACAGATCGACGCTGGTTTGTATCTTCAGGTCGGCGAGGGCGCTAACGTCAAGAGCTTATCTTACGTCGACAACCTGGTGTCCTTCGCTCTGTGGGCGTGGGCGCGACACGGGGCCGGTGTCGACGAGTTCAACTGGGTCGAGACCCCCGATATGACAAGCGGCGAGATTGCCAGAGAGCTCGCTTCTGCTCTCGGCCGCCGCATCCCAATCATACATTTGCCCCTCGGACTCGCTCTAGCCTTGGCATTACCAATTGAGGGGCTCGCTGCACTAACTGGACGCACGCTGTCGGTGAGCAGGGCGCGAATTCGAAAGATGGCAGTGGATAAAACGCAGTTCAGTGCCGCAAAAGCCATTTCTTCGGGATTCGTGCCAGGAGTCATTCTGCGCGACGCACTCAGGCAGACCGTCTCGTGGTATATGACGACTGGCAAGTCGGTGCCTTACAAGCGGCTCATTCCGCCAGAAAGTATCGAGCAGTCGGTGGAGATCTTTCCGTGAGTATTGCCGTTCACGCGAATGCCGCGCAATTGCGTTCTCGCGGCCGCAGCGCGCAGCGCGCTGCGCCAGCGCTTCGTGGATACTGGCGCGGCTCGTGGATCGCATCCGTGTTGGCACTCTCATTTATCATGATTCGAGCGGGCGAGGTGCTAGGCCCGATTAGGCAGCTGAAGCCGGTATTCACCGTCACTGTGCTCCTCCTGCTATTTCATTTGTTTGGAACAGGAGCGGTGGCTTGGAAGTCGATTCGGACTAACGTGACCTTTCAGTTGGCGGTTGCGATGGGCGTCTGCATCTGTCTCTCAGTGCCATTCTCGATCTGGAAAGGGCAGTCCGTCTCAACAATGATGACGTTGCCGTGGTCGCTAAGTTTGGTCGCGCTATTGTCTCTGAACGCGCCCAGCCTGAGGAACTTCGACCGAGTCCTCATGCTGGCGACATGGGTCGCAGCCTTAACCGCCATCGCTCTGGTTTCGCAGGGGGCAGTTGTCGAAGGCAGCCGTCTTACATCGCTCGGCACTTACGACCCGAACGACCTTGGCGCTCTTTTCGTAATCATGATTCCCTTTGCACTCGGTGCATCGACGAGAGGGCCAAAGCTATCCAGATTGATCTCTGCAGTATCGGCCGCGGTCTTGTTCGCTGTGCTAATGAAGACCGGCTCGCGTGGTGGACTGATTGGTTTGGTTGTAGGCCTGTCGGTCTTTTCTTTCTCGTACCGCCCAAGGAAGATATTGATGATTCTGGGCGCAATCATCATCCTTGCGCCTTTGACTTGGCCGCTCCTGCCAACGGTGACCAAGGAAAGAGCGGTAACGTTGTTTTCTTTGGATGAGGACTACAATACCACTAGCAATTCCGGACGGCTGTACTTGTGGAAACGAGGAGTAGTCTTTGCGCTCGCGAACCCGCTCGTTGGCTTAGGTGCCGGCACCTTTGAAGTGCAGATAGGTGAAGACTTCCGCGACCAAGGTACGCGCGGTGCGTGGCACACCGCCCACAATACATACGTGCAGATCTTCGCCGAGCTCGGAATGCCTGGCGGTATTCTGCTGCTGGCACTCATTGGCAGAAGTGCACGCAATGCCGCGGCGTTCTGGAGTTGGCGAACGACGGTGCATCGGCCAGAGCTCTTGGCGTCGCTCGCTGCGTACTTATCCGCCATCGTGTTTCTCTCTCATGGGTACAGCTATATACTGTGGGGAATGTTCGGCATAGCGGCGATGACGGAGCAGTTGCTTCGTACTCGCCCTACCCGGACGTCGGTCATCAGCGGCCCGACGGGAGCAACTCGCCTGGTGTAAGGCCGTTCGGCATATGCAGAGTCGCAGTTCGACCATTTGCGCTTACAATCGGTCCACTCAGGTTCGCGTCCGAGCACCAATGATGGATCGCAGTGCGACAGTGCGACAACGCGGACGGCGGATCCGATGCCTGAAGCGTTAACCGTAGCCCGCAGTCGAATTGCGTCGAGAGCGACGCGTATAGCGGCTTGCGGAGTTTCTTCAACTAGGAACAATTCGCCACAACACATCATTCCAGCGTCGCAATTTCAATCACGTTCGAGTGGCCAAAACGAGTAGAACAATGTTCGCCGATCACCGCCTGCAAGCGTCTTAATCGGCTCACTGCATCCGCTCAAGCAACCGAGCAAGTCGCACCGCTCCTTAGGATATCGAGCGGAGAGCCGCAAGCGAACTTTATCAAGTTCGTGCCCAACGACTCGGCATTCGTACTTAGTTGGGAAGTCGCATGGTCAAGATCTCGCGCCACAGCACATGTCACGCGAAGCGGCGACATAGCTGACTAAAACGCTAATGAGTAGTCCGGCCTCGCCGGATCGTTTGGCTGGTCAAGCTCAGTGAGCGGATACTTGACGGGCTGAGTAGCGAGCTCATCCGACTTCGTCAAAAGTGAGCTCCTCAGAAAAGAAATCTCTAGCACCTCTGGTACGTTAGTGCTCGGTATTAGCGGAATGTAGTTATTGCCATGAACATGTACGACGGTGAAACACCTACAGATTTCGGCAATGATGGCCTGAAAATCGGTCCACCTAGCTCCGCAATCATGAAACTCCACGATGAGTAAAGAAACTTCGTCGGATTCTTTGAGCAGCTCGGGAAGGATCGCGTACTCTCCACCCTCGATGTCCATTTTGACGAGAATTGACTTCGTGCTGTTCCCAACGGAATGCAGACGGGCTAACGCTTCTTTCCATGTTATCCCGTCGGGAGAAGCTTCTGCACGAACCATCTTCTGAATGAACTCACGATTTCCCCTCGCGAAGAACCGCAAGAACTTGATCGCCGTAATGGCTGACCACTTAGCCTCTAACAGCGCACGTTCGAACTGGCTGATCCTTCCCTGAAGCAAGCTCTTGAGCGCAAGGGTCAATTTGCTAAGAGCGCCAACGCCAAATCGACCGGCTGACACGGTTCCGTCAAGTCCGACCAACTGCACCAAAGGATTTTGGCTTAGCACGTCCTCCTCAAAGCTCCAATCGTCGCTTATTCCCATGCCTATCAGGTGCGTGCACCTGAGAACAGCACGTGCCGGTAGGACGTAGCCACCATCGAAAGCTCGGCCAACTCGCACAAGATCGGTCACCGGATGTGGACGAACGAATGCGAGATCTGGTATTGTCACTCAACCTGGGGCTGTGCGTTCGAAGTAACGTGCGGTACGAGAGAATCTGGCGTTCGATGCACGTTGTTGCAATGAACCCTGCCGCCTCGCGAGCTATTCATTCAACTAGGCAGACTGAATAAGCCAGCAGAAGGGACGCGGGCAGCGCGTTCGTGACGTTTCCGTATCGAATGCACGTCAAATTGGGCACTTGTGCGCAATTCTAATCGGGTCATCCGGGAATTCCGGGAAACGCCGCGCGAATCTTGAGGAAGAAGTAGGCATCGTCGCGATACCGTAGGCGACGCGCTTGAGGGCTTTGATCTTATTGTTGCAGCCCTCGAGGACACCGGAGTTGATTGGATAGCGGCAGTGACTGAGGATGCCGTCGAGATGGCGCTCCAGCATCGCGGTAAACTTTCGGAGCGCCGGAATCCTGCTGCGGAGCGCGCGACGTCGCCAGGCCTTCCAGAACCGGAGGGCGGCGACGGGCGATCGATACTGCCAGAGACGTTTGAGATCGTCCTTGAGCACGTACACGATAAAGAGCGCGCGATTGGCGCGGAGCAGGTCGCGCAGGCGTACGCGCTCGCCACGCGTCTTGAGATTCGCCTTGTTTCGCAGCAGTAGCCAGCGGGCGCCTTTGATGACACGCCGCGCCTCGCGCACCTTCCCCTGCCCAGCGGCGGCGGCGAGCCGATTCGTCTCATCGACGCGCACGCGATCGATCACGTCCAGCGCGTACTTGGCGACGATGTGAAAGAGATCGTACACCAGCGCGGCCTGCGGATAATGCACGCGCAGCTCCGCCGCATACGGCTTCCACATGTCGACGGCCACGGCGTCCACGGCGGCGCACCGCGTCGGCCCCAGCGCCGTCAGAAAGCCGCGCAGCGCTTCTTGATCGCGCCCGCGCGCGATCCACACTACGCGCTTGCGGTCCACATCCAACACGACGGTCGCGTACTGGTGCCCCCGGCAAATGGCGAATTCATCAATCGCGATCCGTCGCAGCCCATCGAGGTGGTCCTCGGCCGCGCCAAGGCGCTGCGCGAGCGCGCGCTGATCGATCTGCTTGACCGTGTCCCAGCCCACGCCGAACCACGCCGCAACCTGTTTGATCGGCAGCACCTGCGCGAGCCGCGCGATCTTCTCCGCGAGCCGGGTCGTCATGCGCTGATAGCGATCGAGCCAGGGCACCGCCTCGACGGTCGGCCCACAGCGCGGGCACTGCAGGCGCGCCCGCGGAAACACGAGCCACGTGTCCCACTCGCCGAGCGGCAGGTCGCGCACGCGGCGCTCACTCACGTCGTGAATCTTCTCGACGATCGCGCCACACTGGCTGCATCGCTTCGGGGCACCGGCCTTCGCGCGCAACATCAACACCAAGCGCGGCGCGGGCGCCCCGAACACGTCATCGCCCTCTGCCTCCGTCTCGACCCGCTCGACGTCAAACCCTTCCCACTCGCCCAGCAGCTTCAGCAGGGCATCCGATACCGGCTCGGTCATGGCTCACCTCCGTGCCGTTTACGATGCCGAGCGGCGCGCCCGATGTCACGCCGCCATCCCTAAATTCCCGGAAGACCCCTTTAATCGAACGCGGTACTTTGCCTCCTTCGCCACTTTCAAGAATCTGAGACGATTGGCGAAGGGCGCGCTGCCGGCGAAAGTTAGCTGGACTCTAGGTCCTGCCGACCGGGCTACATCGAGACAGGCGGATCAAGATCTTCGGCCGACCGACCCGACAATGGACTCATTCGGCTTGGGCCGTCCGTACGACATGTGTCCGAAGCTCATTCGAGTGGGCAAGTGTGCTCAAAAAAGGCGAACTGTCTATGGCCGGCTTCACCGTGGCGCCTCGACTTTTGGAGGCTTAGAGTCATTGGACCCTATGGATCCTCCGAAATGCATAGAACGGCGGACACACTGAGTCGGAGCCCGGGATGTTTAGGGGGACGGTTTACTAGTGCTGAAGCCTAGGTGAGTTGCTGCGGGCGACCGGCGAATCGGCAAATAGGGGCAACAGTTACAGCGATCGTAATCTCCGTCACACCATTGGATTGCCTCGTTGCCTTCCTCTGTGGTATCCGTCAATCCTGTGGTTCTGGTCGGTTCAGAATTCCGCTGGTGGAAATCTGCCCAACGAGCCTGCAAAGGCAAAACCGGCGAAAGCCGGTGACGCAAAGCTACGAGGCTAACGCGACCAAGGATTCTCGTCGCCATGCTAGTCGAGCCGCTCAGTCGCCCTGGAGGGCAAGTGGTACGTTTTTGGAGTTTCAACCGGATGATCCTAGAGCTAACGGCTGTCGTCCTGCTATGTGCATGTGCCGATGGAGCGACTGTCAACGAGCCAGCGAGTGCGCAAGCCGAAGCTGTCAACATCGACGCGTCGGCAATGGTTCGTCAGCAGGCTGCGATAGCAATTGGAGAACAAAGGACACTTTGGGTTTCCCCGTCGCTGAAGAGCAAGTCACGTAGCACCGTGCAGCCATCGTGGCGCTCGTCGAATCCAGCGATTGCATCGATCGTACCTCAGGCAAACGGCGGACAGTACGCGGTCGTGACTGGCCTGGCAAATGGTGCTGTTTACGTCATTGCGCGTACGCCAGCCGCCGTCGACTCCTTCCTCGTTATTGTAGGAACCGGACCTGCGGCACTTCGCTTTGCGGCCTCGACATTCGCGCTGACGAGGGGCGACACCGCGCGTATAATTCCACTGGACACGGGAAGCACTTTATCTTACAGCTCGCTGAGTTCATCGGTCGCTACTGTTACGACGAGTGGACTGATTACAGCGCTGGCCTCGGGCGAAGCAAAGATTCGCGTCTCGAGTGAGCTGGGCGCATCGGGCGAGATCAGCGTAACAGTGTCGGCAACGGTCGTGCCTCCTCCGCCAGTAGGCGGGAATCGGATTGTGGCGGCGCTGACGCGGATCTCCGTTGGTTCTGGAAGCGCACTCGTGTCGAGCGGAGTGCCATTGGTGGCCGGCGCTTTACGGGACACTGACGTTAGCGCTGTTCGCGTGTTTGTTGGTGGAGTCGAGCAGCGGATTTTTGTCGCGGCATTGCAGGGGCGCCATCCAGATGGATCGCTCACTTCTATTTTGCTGCAGTTTCCATACGCGCTGGCCTCGGGTATACCCGTTGCAGCAGAGATAGTTCTGGGATCGAGCCGCACTTTGGGCGACCTGCCTCCACAGGTAAATAATCCGGGGATGCCTGATGCAGTGATCCTGCCGACTGATCCGAACTATCTAGTTCAGACTGACTTGGTCGGCGCGACGCGATCCGTTGAAAGTACGAGCGCAATCTCATCGTTTGCGTCAAAGTATGACGCAGACTTTCGGACATTCGCTGATCTTCATTGGGCGACTTACTCCGACCAATGGGAACAGAACTACTATGATCGCGCGCAAGTGTACTACGCGCAGTGGGTTCGAACGGGTAACCCTGAATATTGGACTCGAGGGACGCGCCAAGTGCTCGCGTATCGGAAGGGGTATCTTGAGCCGAATGCGTACGGAACCTCTCCTCACTGGTCGCAGATCGATGGCGTCGCGCTGCACTATCAGTTGACGGGGGATGAAATGTCACGATTCGCCGTCGGACGTGTCGCCGAAGTGCTTCGCTACTTTCGTGATAACGCTCGTATCGTTGGCCATCCGGATATCGACTCTAGAATCTTAGCCCGAACGCTTGCCGCGCAACTTTGGAGTTGGCGTCTGCAGGCCCGCGGAAACGAAGCAATTGCGACGGCGGCGGAGATCTCCACGTTTGTCTCAACTGTTCTAGGCCTTCAGGCAGCCGACGGCGCGTGGAGATACCCAATCATCTGCGCACCTCTAAGTGCCGGTCTGACATACATGGATGGCATGCTCAACGAATCGCTAATTCAGGCCTATATCCACCATAGTCCAAATCCCGCGATTCTTGCGAAGGTAAGGAAGTCCGCTGACTACATGTGGAGCCGGTGGAAGGTAGCCAGCCAGGCGGTGGAGTACGCGCCAGGCTGCCCGCCTAACTCAACGGATCCTGATTCCTATCCAGAGCTCAATAATCTGGTTGTCAACAGCTACGCTTGGATCTACGCGCAAACAGGTGACGTCGTGTTTCGTCAACGCGCGGACTCGCTGTTCAATGGTGGAGTTCGCGGGCAGTTTCTCTACGGGCAGAAGCAGTTTAATCAGCAGTACACAACGTCCTACCGCTACTTCTTCTGGCGTTCCGCTCGGTAGAGCGAACGCGTGAGTGAGCTTGCCCGCATTCCGTACTCACTTTTCTCCGGGATGCGACGGAGTGGGAGGTAGCCATGGCCGCTAGTTCAGCGAAGGGTTTGAGCAAGCAGCCGGCCGGCTGGTAGCGTTGAAGGGCATCTCGATGGAGCAGGCGGAGCGCGATCGCTCGATTCGCGTCACCCTGCTCCAGACATCGATTCAGATGGCGACGAGCGATGCGGCTGCGTCGGCGACTAGTCGCCAGAGTGCCAAGTTGAATCAGGTCGAGCTGAGACGGCGCCGCTACAGGGTGGCGATGTCACGGATCGAGCGCATCAACCTAACGAAGGCCGCCGACTGCTGTACCAAGGCGTCGATGAGCGTTTGTCATTGAGCCGAAGCATCGATGGACCGGGCCTGTGGAGATGCTCTGTTGTGTGCGCTGTCTGTCATTGAGCGGATTCCCACCTATAGGGAAGGCAACCCCAGAGCGCCCGATGGACGGATGACGCCGTTCTGACTCTCGCGATGAGTTGTCGTTCTCTCCTGATCTATCGGATCTACGGCGCTTGCCTCCTCTGCCGCGACGTCAGCGCGGACGACTTCGAAGTCTCAATGTGCTACTTCGAGCGCGTGGAGCGAGCGCAGAGACTGTAAGCGTGTCCGCGTCGACGCGCGTGGTCCGCGGATCACGCGCGCGCGATCGCCTCACTCGATCGCCCCCAATCTGATGGATCGTGACGTTACGGTCATGGCGTCCGACCAAGAGTGGGTCGCAGAGTTTACGTATCTGTGGACGACCGAGGGGTGGATGTATGTCGCCGTTGTGCTCGAGAGCTATTCGCGGCGCGCGGTCGACATGTCGATGTTGGAGACTCTGACCGTGCAGCTGGTGGCCGACGCACTGCTGACGGCTATGTAGTGCCCTAGCGAAGCTCCCAGTGAGCTAGCGCATGACCCGGGTAGGGCGCTATGCGCCGAGCAGTTTCACCGGGTGCTCGACGCACTGGCACTATCTGCTCCAAGAGGCGGTCCGCCAACGTGTGGTTCAACGTGGCCATGGAGAGTTTCTCCCAGTCGCTTAGGCCGGAGCGGGTCGCGCGGCAGGCGTACGCCGCGCGCGCGGGCGAAGTTGACCCGATCGAGCGCAGCTACTCCCGAATCTGAGGGCATCCACGCTGGCGTAGTTCAACTCCATCGAGATTGAGCAGGCAGCTACTTGACAGCAGGTCCAGAGGACCTGAGACAGCTCGTTCTCAAGGGCGCGGGGCCGAAGCTCCGAAAGCAAAGCTTCGCCCGTCAGATGTTGACGGGGCGTGCCAGGGCTTGCGTCCTGGTCGGCACAGCTTCGCAGAGAAAGCTGCATGCACGACCGGTAGCGATCGCTTCCCGAGAAGTCTTACGAGATCCAATGTAGCCTGTCAAATTCATTGAGCTTGTACGACTCTTCTGCATCCGTGGTACACGACCTGCCACTATCTTCGCGCCGGATCATCCGAACGTGAATAGAGTTCGTGACTTCATCTAGGGAGACGCTAACATCGTGACATGGCGTGTCGAGCCAACGGCCTCAATTTGCTTTCGGTCTCTCCTTGAGCCACCGGCGGGCTGCATTTTGAACTGGGCCTTTCACTGCCGGGAGACAAGCTTCGCTGTTCGCACTGCTGGTGATGTCATGTTGACGGTGCTTCCATCGTGACAACCGTCATGCTTCTGCATTGGGGTGGGAGTACCCTGCGTGGCTCAGAGCGCTGCTTGATAGAGAGTGCTAAAGCGCTCCGGAAAGCAGGCTATTCCGTCGTACTACTGAGGAACGACGACTGCGTCGATGTCGAGATTTCTCCATGGGTCCAAGAGATCGTACCTTTCGAGTTTCCAGAGTTCATGTTGGACGGTCGGTATATCTCATTGCCTTTTGTCGCGTTCGCTCGAGCATGGCGCTCGCTGTCAAGAATGGTGAACTCGTTCCAGCCGGCAGCGATCTACTCGAATGGAGGAAGGCCGTGTCAGCTGGCCGTACCTTTGGCGCGGAAGCATCGAATACCATTGGTGTGCCACCTCCACCATCCCGCGAACCGCCGTTACCTCTATAGCTGGCTGTATCCTTGGGTTGACGCTGCTGTTTTTCCTTCAGACTACACACGTTCGATAAGCCAACAGCTCGCCGGAGTGGATGGAGTTGTGGTGTACAATGGTGTCGACACCGATCGCTTCCGGCCGTCGGTAGCCAAAGATGAAGCACTTCGGCAGGCGTACGGAATCGCTCGTCATGATGTTGTCATTGGGCAAGTCGGCGCTTTGGTCCCACATAAGCGACCGCTCGTGCTGCTCGACGCGTTTCAGCGGCTGGCGTCCCGGGATTCACGCGTTCACTTAGTGTTTGTCGGGAGCGGACCGATGACGGCTCCGCTCTGCTCGGCAGTGGCTGCTCGAGGTCTTGGACAGAGGGTCACTGTGACGGGATTCGTGGATGACACTCTCCCGTTCTTCCAAGACGTTATCGATATTCATGTACTCGCCTCGGTTGAAGAGGGCCTCGGCATCTCGGTTATCGAAGGTGCCGCGTGTGGCCTCCCCTCTGTTGTAACTGACAGCACTGGGTTGCGTGAGGTCGTCGAACGGGACGTAACTGCACTGCTATTTGCCCCCGATGATGCAGCAGGCCTCGAAGCACATCTCGATCGCCTCGTCAAGGATTCGGCATTGAGAGATAAGCTGGGTGACGCCGGTAGGCGTCGGGTAGAGCACCTCTTCTCGCTTGAGTCTTATCAGCAAGGTATTGTGACGGCAGTTGCTTCGTTAATCCGAAGGGTACGTCCTATGACGTCTTCGCCTAGCTTTCGGTAGCGGAAGAGATGACCTTTGCCCAGAGATTGGCGAGCGCGTGGGCAGACGAATGAGTTGACCGAGCAGAGGGGCGGTCTCTCGACGCGGAAAGTGCAGTGGCACATCACGCGTAGGCGTGCGGAGGAACAGCGGTCGCGATCCGCGTGAGCTGGGAACGAACCGACTGACTCAGATGTGTCGCGGCGGCGATTCGTCGGCGCGACCACCCGATTCACCTTATTTTGATAACCTGCAACCGTTTCATTTACCCGACTCGTCTCTTTCTTAAGGATGCTTTCCTGCGAGGACGCAGCGCCTCTAGCGCTCTAGCGAGTGCGGTGACAGCCTCGGCGATTGTGGCGTAAGCGTTCTCGGCCTCTCTGCCCTAGCACAGCGCAACGATGGGGTTAAAGGGATTGGCTAGTCTCAAGCGATCGGTGCGTGCTTTCAAAGATCCGTGCGCCCTCCGAACTTAGTCTTTCGGAATTAGACAGCTCGCCGACACAGCGAAGACATTCAGCCGAAGGCTAGTTCTGGCGATGGGCGAAGTTTCGGTAGCAATGACCTGCCGAGGGATCTGCGCCTTGGAGCGTTTAGGAGAGATTGTGGGAATCGTTCGTTCTGATGCTGCGTCGCTCAGGCAGATCTTGTAAAACTCGACTCTCCATCGATAGCAAAACATGAGTATGCACTCAGCTGGGCCCGCGCCGATCCTGTTCGCACACTACGGCGAGAACTGGATTCGAGGTAGCGAGCGCACTTTGCTTGATCTCCTCACCCACATCGACCGCAATCGCTTCCTTCCCGTATTGTGGTGCAACGGCGAGATGGTGGCAGACGAGGCTCGCAAGCTTGACGTCACGGTATATCAGAGTCGCTTCACCGTACTGTATGACTGGGAGCCACCCCGATACGAGTTTGCGCGATTCGCTTCTCTAGTTCGCGAAGGTCGCAAAATTGTGCGCGCGCACGGAATCCGAGTACTTCATGCGAACAGTGCTGCGCCAAACCAGTGGCTCGTGCCAGTGTCACGAAGCCTTCGCGTCCCGCTGCTCTGCCACCTGCTTGCTCCGTATAGCGCGCGGGAGCGATTCACCCTCGGTGTTCACCTGGCGACACTCGTTGCAGGTGTGACGCGCGGCTGCACCGACGATCTGCTAGCGGATGGACTACGAAAGTCCTCGATCTCGACGATACACTGCGGTATAGACCTTGGAGCATGGCAGGGGTGGGACCAGAGCGGACTGCGGTCCCAGCTCGGGATCCGCGCCGAGGACATAGTTATAACGCAGGTGGGTTCGCTGATCCGACGAAAAGGACACGACATTCTCCTGCGAGCCGTAGCCGACCTTCGGCAGGTTCGTCCAAACATTCGCGTGCTACTTATTGGTGACGGTCCTGACCGACGAGAGATCGAAAATGTTGTGCGCGAACTTGGCCTCGTCGACATTGTTCATACTCTAGGATTCGTGGACTCGCCAGCTGGCGTGATATTTCGCGATGCAACGGACATAGCTGTTTCTCCGTCTCGAGTGGAAGGATTCGGTCTAACCGTAATCGAGGCGGGCGCAGCGGGTCGGCCGGTTATCGCAACTGCCACTACTGGGATGTCTGAGATAATTACGAGCGAGAGAACGGGGTTGATAGTCCCAATCGAGGACCAAGCTCGGCTCTATGCTGCGCTTCTCAGACTCGTCGACAACGCAAGCTTGCGCATGCAGCTCGGTACGGCTCTGCAATCGGTCGTCAACGAAAAGTTCGTCATCGGAAAGTACGTGTCCGGCTTCGAAGCGGCGTACGAGCAGTTAATGCGAATTCCGTCACAGCAACTAGGCTGGATGCGTGATGTCAGTGGCGACACTCTTGCCATGTACGCTAGGTGGGTTGGCGGCACGCTTTCTCGACGTGTGCGCCGATTAGTCGGCTAGCGTATCTCGGGACGGAATGATCTCGTCATAAACTCGGCGCACACTTGCAGCGAGGCGAACCTGGTCGAAGCGGCTCCTCGTCAGTTCTTCCGCGCTTGCAGCCAATTGCTTCCGCAAGTGAGCGTCTGAGGCGAGCCGTTCGATTGCGTTTGCCAGCTCCGTCGCGGAGCCAGGCTCAAACATCAGTCCTGTGACGCCGGACTCCACAAGTTCGTTGGCCCCACCCCCGCGCGCTGCGATAACTGGCCTGCCAGCGAGCTGTGCCTCCACTATTACTCGCCCTAAAGGTTCAGCGTGCGTCGACGCATGCACGCTTATGTCAACGCTGCTGAGCCACTCATATATGTCGCGTACGAATCCATCAAAGTGCACGATCTGTTCGACATTAAGCTCTCGTGCCCTTGAGTGAAGAAATCGCCCATACTCGTCGTCGCCGCTAAGGGGCATGCCCGCGATACGAAAAAGAAACTCGCCAGGACGCCGCGCGTTTAGTAAAGCTGCTGCTGAGAGGAATGTATCGTGGCCTTTCCAGCGATTGAGTACTCCATGCATTGCGACCCTCCAAGGGCCGGGTGCTCTGGGCGAATCCTCGAACGGTTTCAACGGAGGAATGACAACGTCGTAGATCTGAGACACGCTTTCATGGGCGATTCCAAGAGTGGACAGATCATCTGCGATTGCCTCTGATATCGCGATCACGCGGGCTCTGCCGAGGAGCGTCCGTGCAAGCGAAAAGCGTTGAGTCCGCTCTTCCCATCCACGCTGGTGCACGACTAATGGGACGCCAAGACTCCGGCACGCGATAATGGCAGCCAAGTTTAAAGCTATGCCGTTGTTTGCGTGCACGATGTCGGCGCGATGCCGACGCGCTGAACGCTTGATGGCTCGAATCCATCGCGCCGTATAGCACAAGAGATCGACGTAGGAAATAAGCCGACCGGCCGATGCATCTCGCAACCGAACTAGTGCGGGATTCACCTCAACCTCGACAGAATCGGCCTCGGTGACAAAATCCGCGATCGGAAATCCCGCGAGAATGCGGGCGTCTATGTCGGGTATCGACCGGACCAATTCCACCAGACTCTTTCCAGAGCCGCCATATCCTAGTGCGGCCTCTACATAAAGCACGCGGAGTCTCTGTCGCTTAAGCGATCGAGTTTGGATCGTTCTCATACTCTCCGTCATCAACGGAACGCGAGGCTGCCGGGCCGGCCGACACGCTGCCCAGCGCACATAGTCCAGACAACCGGTCGGCGACTAAACAGTTCGACGCCTTGGCGCCATAAGCCCAATTCGCTTAAAGCAGCCCTCTCACGACCCTAGCTATTTCGGCATTGCGCTGCCGGAGCCACGGCGCACGGAGCCTACTCTGTGGCGCTGATAAAGTTACGCTTCTGCAAGCTTTTGAGTATACCACCTGCCGAAGCAGTCCACCAGCGCATAGCGCGCGGCGACGCCGATCGAATCGCCCCAAGCATTCGCAGGAGTCGAGACAACGAGGCGACTGGCAGAATCGCGCGGACAATGCGTGGTGTAATGCTGCACTCTGATCTGCGTCAAAGGCGAGGTTGATTCGCCCCGCGAGTACAAAGGGCTCAACTTGGTTAGTACTTGGAGCTATGAAAGCATCCCGAGCGAACCGATTCAAATCTGAGGTTCGTGAACAGGCTCTCCGACTAGAATCGGTGCCGATGCCACGGAATCCGTCCAAGTTAGCAGCCATTTCGGCTATCGCGCCGACATTTGGCTGCACGAGCGCCTCGCTGCGTCGGTTGCTGCCCAAGGCTCTACAAGACGCATCTGAGCAGCGCGGTGGTGCGGGTCGCCCGGCCGCGCCCGAGCACGAATAGCGCGCGCTAGAGAGGGCCAATGACGAGCGACTGCATCCGAGTGCTGTTGCCGCAGCGGCGGTACGCTCCACTCGGGAGCCGAACCGCCTCAGCCGTCGATCTGCAAGTTCATAGAAATGGGTGGGAGGCTGCGCTGGGTCGAGCCGACGTGCCGCGCGTTGGCCATAGCACCGTCCGGATGACGCACGAGTTGTAAACGCCGGTTGTACCGGCCGCGCCTCCCAGCGCGATAGCGGCGAGTCGATGTCCCACGCGTTCAAATTCAGCGCGCGGAGTCGCGCCACATCGACGCGTATATGGCGTTCGTAAAGTGAGGCAGCTACTGTGTCAACACCAACGAGAATTGCGCACTTTCACCAACAAGAATTGCGCACTGTGGGCGGGGGATGAGCCCGGTAGGGTCAGCCCTCCTGGCGTCGGGGGGCGCGACCACGAACCGGGGCGCCGGAGGGTTCCGGCGAGGCCGGCGTGGCCAAGCGTGAGGCGAGCGCGCGATGTTCGCGCATGCGGTAGCTGTTGCCGCGGATGTTGACGATGTGGCAGTGGTGGACTAGGCGATCAATGAGCGCGGCGGCCATGACCTCGTCCCCGAAGACGTCGCCCCACTCCTCGAAGGATTTGTTGCTGGTGAGCACGGTTGACGCGTGTTCGTAGCGTCGACTCATGAGCTGGAAGAACAACTGGGCGCCCGTGCGCGAGATCGGCAGGTAGCCGATTTCGTCGACGACCATGAGGCTCGGCGACACAAGGGTGCGCAGCCGTCGCGTGAGATGGCCGGCCTGCTGCGCGTCTTCGAGCCACGTGATTAAGTCCGCCAGCGTCGCATAGTAGACGCGTCGTCCGCGCTCCGCCGCGATCACCGCCAGACTGATCGCCAAGTGCGTCTTCCCGACACCGGGCGGCCCGAGAAACACGACATTTTCTTTGCGCTCGAGGAACTGCAGCGTGTGGAGACTCTCGAGCTGATCGCGTTTCACCGACGGCTGAAACGTGAAGTCGAAATCGTCGAGCGTCTTCACCGTCGGCAATCGCGCACAGCGCATCGCCGTCTGGAGGCGGCGCTGATTGCGGAGCGCAATGTGACTGCCGAGCAGCGCTTCCATCGCGGGACCGGCGCTCAACTCGCCGGCATCAATGCGGCGCAGGATGTCATCCACCGCTTCCAGGGCGCCGGGCATCTTGCAGTCGGCCAGCTGGGTGCGAAGTCGGTCGCGCAGCGTGCCGCCGCTCATGAGGCCTCCTCGGCGAGCAACGCGCCATAGTGGGCGAGGGCCCGTCGCTCGACGGCGACGTGCGGCACCCGACGGGTCGGCGCGGGCTCGACCTGCGGGGCGACCAAGACCATCGACCGATACGGTCGCGCGGCGAGCGGCTGGAGGGTGGCCTGCTCGTCGCGAAGGAAGCGGGCGGCCGGCGACTCACCGGTCGTCCCGTGGATCCGCACATTGGCGACCTCCGCGAGCCAGCGCGTGCACTGATCGGCGAGGTCCGCATCGCCGAGAAACTCCCGGCCGTAGAGAAAGCTGGTGCGGAGGTAGCCGACCGGTCGCTCGACTTTGCCTTTGGTCTGTGCGCGATACGGGCGGCATGCGCGAATGCGAAAACCCCAGTGCGCGGCGAAGCGCCCGAACTCTGCATTTTCGAGCAGCTTCCCGCCACCCGGACGCTGATCCTCGACGATGACGGCCTTGAGCTGATCGAACAGCATCTCCGACGGCACGCCACCGAAGTCCGCGAACGCGCGCTCCAAACTCTGCATCACCGTCAGCGCCGTCTGCCGCGGCACGAACTCCACGTACAACTTGCGCGAGTAGCCAAGGACGACGAGCACCGCGTAGCGCTTGCCCCACGGCAACTTCACTTCGGCGAAATCGAACTGCCCCTGCCATCCGGGCGCCGTCTCAAAGCGAATGATCGGCTCCGGCTCCGCACGCGGCCGGACGCGGGCTACATAATCGCGGAGGCGTGTCACGCCGCCGACGTACCCGGCGGCCCGACACTCGGCGAACAGTCGCTCTGCGGACAGGGCCGGATACGACCCCAGTCGCTCGTGAATGAGCGGCTTAAACGGATCCAGTCGCTGCGGACGCGGTGCGGTCGTCCGGATCACCGGCGTCTCGACCACCCGCGTCAGCTGCCCAGTCGCGATCCAGTGATGGACCGTCCGCGAGCTCACTCCTAACTGCGTGGCGATGGCCCGCTTCCCGAGCCCCTGATCCAACAAGTGCTGTAGCAACACGAGGGTATCCCTGCTGTACACCAGTCTCCTCCCCCAAGGGAAGAGACCAAGGTCGCGTCGACACGAGGCTGGCGGAGGGCCTCGCAGGAAAGCTCCCAAGTGCGCAATTCATCTTGGTGACTCTGCGCAATTTCATACTGGTGATGACATACTGCGAGGCAGGGAGACGATCCAGAGTGCAGCGTCGCTCGGATCATGAAAGCAGCGGGCCTGCGCGGCGAACTGCGGAGGTTCGCTGCACCGAGTGTAGACGTACACCCAAATTCCCGCACCGATTGGAGTGACCCCTCTTGGTTGGACAATCAGGGGGCTGAGATTTGACCGGATGAAAGGATGAGCGCGTGAACGGCCTCGAAGGCATTCGGTGACCGATAGTTCAAGGCAGAGTGCTGCCGCTTGTTGTTGTAGGTGCTCTCCAGGAAGTGCGGAAGGTGCGCAATGACGTCGGCCATGGTGCGGTAGCCGCGCGGATAGATCTATTCGTGCTTGAGCGTCTTCATGAAGCTCTCGACGTGCGCGTTGTCGTACGGATTACCCGCCCGTGACATCGAGCCCAAGAGCCCTGCCTCGGCGAGCCGCTCTCGGTAGCGCCCGGACGAATATTGCGAGCCGCGGTCAGAGTGGTGCACGCAGCCTGGCGGTGGCTGCCGACTTTCGATCGCGGCGTCCAGGGCGGCAAGGGGGAGGCGCGCGTCGAGTGTCGGGCCAATCGCATAGCCGATTACCTTGCGCGAGAACACATCCAGTACGACCGCGAGAAAGACGAAGGCCCGCTCGAGCCGCACGTAGGTGATGTCGGATACCCAGAGTTGATTTGGGCCCGTCGGGATGATCTCTGCCCGGAGATTGGGATACCACGAACCGGATACCGAGTCCGGCTCCGCGACGACCCATGGTCGACGGCGAGCCGACGGGGGCGGAGCATCGCTTGCGTGACGCGCTGCACGCGCTTGTGATTCGCGCGGTGTGGCCCGGCGCGCAGCTCGCGGGTGATGCGCCGGTACCCGTACCCTGGGAAGTCGCGCTGCACCTGCGCGATGGCGGCTCGGAGGTCGGCATCGGCCTTGCTCGCGGACTCGTCTCCTTCGCGTGGCCGCCGGTAGTAGGTGCTCCGCGGCAGCCCGATCATGCGACATCCTCGTCGGGCGCTGAGGCCGTCGGCCCGGAGATGATCAACGACCGCCCGCTGCTCGTCGCGGGGGCGGCGATGAGCCCCCTTTTTAGCAGGTCGATCTCCATGGTGAGCTGACCCACCTTCCGCTCGAGCGCGGCGATGTGCTGCGCCGTTTCGACCGACTCTTCCTCGCGCAGCAGATCGAGCGAGAGCTCGCCGGCGTGATACTTCTTCAGCCAGTAGTGCACCAGCGAGTGATCGACGCCGGCCTTGGTGGCGAGGCCTTTGAGGCTGCCCTCACCCGCGAGGTACGCCTCCACGACCCCGAGCTTGAACTCGGTACTGAACCGTCGGTACGTCTTGGCCATAGATCCTCCGAGGGGCTGCCTCGAAGGTCAAACCGCGCCCGCCATCTGTTGAGCCGCTGGGGGTCACTCCAATCCGTGTCGGCGCGCGACCGGCAGCGATAAGGGCAAGACGGAGCGGGCGGTGCGCACCGCCCGCGTCGATGTCGCCGATCTCTTTGTGCACGACTGGCCCGACCTGCCCACGCTGCAGGCCGCGCTGGACGAGCGCAGTGCCGAGTGGCATGCGACGCGGCGCTGTCCGATCACGGGTTCGCTGATCGCGGAGGCCTTCGCGCACGAGCAGCGCCTGCTGCAGCCCGTGCCGACGCTCCATGAGCTCTTTGATTGCGTGGTAGCGCGGCGCGTGAGTCGCGACTACCTCGTGAGCTTCGAGGGACGTCGCTACACGGTGCCGTTCACCTGGGTCGGTCGCACCGTCGACGTGCGCGGCACCGCGCAGCACGTGGTCGTGTGGGGCGACGGCCGCGAGGTCGCGCGCCATGCGCGCCGCACCGCGGCGCGCCTCGTGATCGACGAGGCGCATTACGGCGGCGCGAGCACGAGCGAGGTGCTCGCGCCGACGCCGCTCGGGCGTCGCGCGCAGCAGCAGCTGGCCGCGACCGTCCTAGAGCGCTTCCCGGCGCCGTCGACCGTCGCTCGCCCGATGGCGCAGTACGTGCACCTCCTCGACGCCCTCGCGGGAGAGCCATAATGAGCACGCTCGCCAAGCGCGCCACGCCGCGCCCGACGATGTCCGCCGCCAGCGGACAGACCACACTCGATCCCGTGGTGGCCAAGCTCACCACGCTGGGGCTTGAGCATCCCGCCCTGGTGCTGCCGGAGCTCGTCGAGCAGGCGGCGCGCGACGATTTGAGTCCACTCGCCTTCCTCGATCTCCTGCTGACGAGTCAGCTCGAGCGGAAAGACGAGCGTCGGATCACGACGATGCTCAAGCTCTCGGGCTTACCACCGGGCAAGACGCTGGAAGCGTTTGATTGGGGCTTTCAGCCGAAGGCGGATCGTCGCCAGATCGAGACGCTGGCGACGTGCTCCTATCTGCGCGAGAAGACCAATGTCCTGTTTCTCGGGCCGCCGGGTGTTGGGAAACGTCACTTGGCGACGGCCCTTGGCGTCACGGCGATCAAGAACGGATTCAGTGTCGCGCACTTCGTCCTCGATGATCTGATGCACGTCCTGAAAGCCGACGCCGCGACCCCGCCCGCCCGCTTGCGGGCGCGGCGCTACTTCAACTGCGGCTTACTGATCATCGACGAAATCGGCTTCCGTCCGCTCGACCGCATCGAGGCGAATCTCTTCTTCCGACTCGTCTCGACGCGCTACGAACGCGGCTCCATGCTGCTCACGTCGAACAAACATATGCGCGACTGGCCGGAGATCTTTGCCGGTGATGAGATCCTGACGACCGCGATCCTCGACTGCCTGCTGCACCACGTCGCGGTCGTCCACATCGACGGCCAGAGCTACCGGCTCCGCGAACTCGGCGCCCTGCTCAGCCCCACCAGGGAGGGCGCGCGAGCGGAGACCACCCGCTCAGTCTGATTCCCGGCGACTGCGGGAATTTGCCTGTTCATCAACTGCGGGACTTTGGGTGTACTTGCGCACCGAGCGACAAGCACCGATACCACCGCCAAACGCGCGCAGGAATTGGGCCAGCGGCAATGCCATTCCGAGTATCCGAATCGGCAGCCGGAGCGCTTTACCTTCGTCGCAACGCGACGCGGCCTTGCTCATGTCGCCTTGCGCCCCGTCGTCAGCAGGCGCGCATCACGATGCGGAGCGGCCCAGTGGCCGACGCGTTGGAGCCGGCCTCGCACGACCAGAAGCTCGAAGGACATATCGCCGTCCAGCCGGCCCTCGGACCACAACGTAGGATGTACGGGGGCTGCGCGGCGGCGGATTGTGCTAGGCCCTCAATTCGCCGTTTCGAAGAAGTCCCTCGTATGGGCGCACGGCGAAGCTGCCATGTGATAGTTCGAACGCGAAGCGATCCGTCTGTACGGACCGTGGCAAGGCCGAGGGGGAGCTTGAAGTCACGATCCTTGAATGGGTCCGCTGGCTCAGCTCTAGGTAGAGCTTTCTGAAACCGCCTAGCGATGCTCTGCCGGCGGCAGTTTGGGCGTGGTTCTGCTCACTTCACACCAGCGAGCCTTTGGGTGTGATCCGCGCAACCTGCCTGCTAAACGCGCGGCGCGATTCAGAACGCCTCGCATTCGGGTCATGCGCTTGACGGGAGAGTCTACGAGAACACTTATTCCAACTGTCTTGGCATGCGGCCCCCGATCTCGAATGGGTCGCCACTTCGACTGCATCGCGAACCGCGATAGCGAATCGGTAAGCACACTTGGTTTATCCCGAGTCTTTGACATCTCATTCGTTCAGCGCGGCGTTTCGGCGGAAGAACAGTGACCAATAGATCACTGTCGAGTCGGATCGCCGGCTTCGGTGCGCTTAGGCTCTTCGTGCAGGCCGTCTCTTGGATCTCGACGCTTCTGGTGCTGAGGCGTCTCGGGCCCGCTGACTATGGAGAAGCTGGCTTCGCCCTCATCGTGTCGGGGTGGAGTGCAGCAATTGCGACTCAAGGTATGCCGCAGCTCGTCGTCGCTGATTCGCTCGACGACGGCCTCGCTGCAGCCGCCCACCAGTTAGTGGTGCGGCGATCCATCCTCGTGTTCGTCTGCGTGCTTCTCTCATCGCCCGTTATAGCCTGGCTGCTAGGTGTACAGGGAAGCGCGGCAGTGCTGATGATCGCCAGCCTCGGTATTCCAATCGAAGCGTTCCGTGCTGTCCCATACGCGGTGCTCCAGCGTGATCTAAAGCTGCGCGAAGTAGGCATCATCGATGCCACGCGCGCGATAGCCGCGTCCGGCGCATCCGTGGCCATTGCGTACAGTTGGGATGGGCCATCGGCTCTTATCATCGGTCCACTTATAGGTGCACTTCTCGCTTCGGCGATGTCCGTGCGATTGACCGGCCGATTGCAGCGGGCCGGTTCAAGCCTCAGCACTGAGCAGCGTAAGACGGGAAAGCGGCTCTTTATCGAGTCTTCGATCTGGATGCTGAACAGCAATGCGGATCAGATGATCGCTACTCGCGTTCTGGGTACGAGTGCGGCCGGGCTTCTCGCGCTTGCAAAGACACTCGCCGCGCTTCCATCAGAGAAATTGGCCGCGATGATCATTCCTATCGGAACTTCAATTCTTGCGTCGAAGCGAGACGACCACACAGAGCTAAGGAGGGTGCTCGTCACGCTAGCGGAGGGAATTGCGATCGTCGTTGCAATTCCGTTAGCTGTGATTTGCGTCTCTGGCGATACGGTTATCATCCCGGCGTTGGGAGAAAAGTGGAGGCCGGCGATCGGGTTAGTGTGGATTTTGGCTCCCTTCTACTTCGCAAACTCTGTCACAGCAGTGCTCCCTCAAGCGCTATCCGTGACTGGCAATACCTTGAATTCGCTACGAATTCGCATCGCCCTTATCGCGTTCACGATTCCCTCACAGATTGTTCTCTCACACTTTTTCGGTATTAGCGGAATGGCATGGGGATCACTGGCTTCGATGCCAATCATCTTTCTGCCGGCGCTCCGCATACTGCACGTCTCGATTGGGCTCCGGTCACTTGACTTTGTGATTCCGATTCTGCGGGCGATTCTAGTGAGCACCATGGTGGCACTCGGATTCCACTACTCTATGTTGCACCTTCCGCACGCTCTCTCGTTGGCTCAGCGCACGGTTGCGAGTGCGGGTGTTGGAGCACTCCTCACCGTATTGGCCTTTTGGCAGTTGCGGTCGCCCGTGATTGCGCAGCTGATGCGCGCAATCGTCCCATCCTCCCTGCGCCCTCGTGGTGAGACATGAACGCCGAGTAGTTTTCCGAGAAGCCGATAGGGGCGTAGTTCGCGTTGGGACTGGTACTTCGAGTGCACTTTGGGGGCGCAGCCAAGCGATTTAGTTTAGTACCTCGTGGTGACGTCGCCGCGGTCACTCCTCCCTTATCGAGCGTCTCGCGCCCAGACGTCTTCAGGTATCGGAAATGGCGAATCTCGGTCCTAAGGTATCAGTCTACTGGTGAGCGTGACGCGCTCGTCTCGGCGTTCAATCAAAGGTTCCCCTGTAGAGCGTCAGTTTGCAGATGCGATTTGGGGTTCGGGCACTCGAATCTCAAATCACACTTCTTTGAGAACCACTTCTGGGCCAATCGACGACTTCGCCCGCCGCGCAGGTGTTGAATCCGACATGCTAAGGCGTTACCGGTTGCTTACACTCGGCGTCCAGCCAATCTCCTCAAGTACTGTTTTGATCGTGTTACGCTTCCATCGAGCCCTCTCGCCTTTGTCGTCAGACTGGCATCGCTGCGCGAGTCCTCCGCTCTCACGTGGTTTCTCTGCGGAGCGACTTCGGTGAGAGGTTCTCGAGAAGTGAATCAAGCGTTGGTGCCCGACGGCAAAGTCTTGAGAGGATCGGTACGCGCACAGGCTTCCTGCCATCACCGTTTCGCAGATGGAGCAACATGCGAGTAGCACTCTTGTCCGAGTCCAGCGCACTTGGCGGTGCGGAAAGAATGTTGATGCTTCTCGCTCGCGGCCTGCGTTCGCGAGGCGCGGAGGTCGCGGTAGTGGGCCCGCCCGGAGCATCGTGGCTCCAGAGTTCCGCGATGGCTTCGGATATCGAATTCATTCCGGTTCATTTTCGCCCGGGGCACGTTCTAGCCGGCTCACGACTGCTCCGCCGGTCTATGAAGAACTTTGCTCCCGACCTCGTTCATGCACACATGTTCGGCATGGGACTGCTGGCTGCTCTAGCAAACGTCCCCGCAGTATCTCCTCTAGTTATCACGCTGCACGGTGGTGGCGGCGAGCTAGTTGGGTGGAAGCGTCGACTCGCACTTTCGTACGCAATGCTGGCAGCGGATAACGTAGTCGCCGTGTCAGAGGCGCTCCGAGATGAGTTGCAGCGGCAAGTGCCTTTCCAACCACGAGAGATTCGCGTCATATATAACGGTGTACCGCAAAGTCAAACTCTCTCAGATGGAGCAGCCGACGCTTACGCTGCATTAGTAGCTAAAGGAAAATCGGTCGTCGCCGTTGGCAACCATCTTCCCGTGAAGGGCCACCTAGTTCTTATCAACGCCATGGCGCGTTGTAAGAATAGAGATTGGCATCTTTCTATTGCCGGCCGGAGGACGGAGCACACCGATGATCTGCTTCGGGAGATACAGAAGTTTGGATTAGCCGATCGGGTTTCGCTCCTCGGGTCGATACCCGAGCCAATGTCTCTTCTGCGGACTGCGGATCTTTTTGTGATGCCATCCCACAGCGAGGCAATGCCGATGGCACTACTGGAGGCGATGTCCGCTGGAGTTCCGTGCGTGGCGACTAGGGTTGGCGGAATTCCTGAAGCGCTTGATGGATTGGGAACGCTCGTACCACCAAACAATCCAGTTGAACTATCGATCGCTATCGACCGAGCGCTTTCTCGACCGGAAGATGAGAATCGATCCGCGGGCGTAGCGCTCGTGACAAGGGTGCGCACTAAATTTGGAGTAGATCTGATGTCGGAAGCATACGAGCTGCTTTTCAACGAGACGCTGTCTAAGTCCCGGTAGTCTTGCGGTAGAGGCGGCATTCAGGTGAATCCTCAGTACCCAAGATTCGGCAAGTGCCGTGAGGCGCCGACTAGCTGCTTCGATATTGAGTCCTGGCAAAGGGACGTTCGAGAATGGCGATGCAACGTATTCGATCTTCTCGTACGCCGACTAGTTCGAATGATCGGCTCGGCGGAAATCAACCGCTATACTCCTTTGCTCCTTTTGCTTGCGGAGACACAGAAGATCGAGGTACCATCGCCGTTCACTTGCCTGCGTAGGAAGACTACGGGTGAGTCAGATATAGCCTTTCCAGAGTTGTGCGTTCGAGGAGACAGCTACACGTTTTGAGTGATTTCGTACGAGGAAATCAGCTGCTAGAGAGAGGCTTGTGAAGACTCCTGAGACCATCCCACATTCGCTCGCCCTTGTCTTAGATGCGTCCGGTAACAGCGGGCCACTGCGGCAGCAGAAGGCGTTGCTCAAATCGTTCGCTGCTGCGGGCGTACGCTGTATTTACATTCGAGGCGTTCGCGCAACTTTGCGGGATCCAGACACCACGAATGAACTCCACGATGCGGCCGTCAGAACAGGGAGCGTCACCGACGGGTACCGGGGAATATTCAACGCGATTAGTGAACTCTCGAACCTGATGTCAGCGAATGATTGCCAGATCATGCAGACGCACGGAAGTCGAGCTGCTCTGCTAGCGTTCGGCGTTCGGTGGCTCTTTCGAAGGAAAGTTAGATGGATCGCGTTCTTTCACGGCCTAACCTACGAGTCATGGCGAGTTCGACTGCTCGACAGGTTGGCCATTGTCGCGATGCACTCGGCTGATCAGGTTGTTGTGGTGGCAGAGGCGCAAAGGAACATCTTCGCGCGTAAGAACGATGTGCAGCATGTTCCAAATGCCGTTTTAGATACCGTTTCGGTCGAGTCAAGGAGTGACGATCGGGAGGGTCTTGTGTTCATCGGCCGGCTAAGCCCGGAGAAGAACATTTACGGCCTCTTGAAGGCGATGTCGCAGCTGCCACCGGAAGGCCGCAGCAATTTGCGGATCTATGGTGACGGTCCGGAATCCCGCTCGCTCGCCGGCTGGATAGACGAAATGGGTCTGAAGGAGCATGTCCAGTTTATGGGCACGTCAACGGACGTTCGCACGATCCTGATGCGCGCTCGGGCCGTGGTATTGCCTAGCCTTAGCGAAGGAATGCCCAATATTCTGCTTGAGGCAGTCGCCGCGCGCTGTCGAGTAGTCGCAACGCCGGTGGGAGATGTCCCAAGGATTATGAATGAGCACAGCGGAATCGGCACCTTGGCGAGCGGTACTCAGGAGCGAGACATCGCGGCGGCCATCTCAGCTGAACTGACAGGTGAGCGAGAGTCTATCGAAATGCGCGAAGCAATCGAATTACTTCGCACGTTTTCGCTCGAGAATAGGGTTCGCCTATTGAGCGAGATCTACCTAAAGACTCTCCGACCAGAGCAAGCCTCGCGCTAAAGCTCTTCCTAGTTCGCGTTGGACGCTAAGTATTCAACTCTCAAGCGGTCATAGCTCAACGACGGCGAAGCCCGCGCACCAGTCCGACAATCCGCGCGCAGTAGAATACATGTAGAAGGAGAAGTTGCTGAAGCCCATTTCCAACGCGCCCGCCGATTCGCAGCCGATATACGAGTGTCGCCACTGGAACAGCATTGAGCAAAATGAAAGTTAGCAAGAACCGATTCACTAGTGCGCTCGCGATGCATATCAGTAGAAGAAGGATGTGAGCTAGAGTCATGAGGGTCGGTCTATTCATGGCCTTCTCCCCGCTCGCCTTTAGCATGCCAAGGCCGTACCACACCTCCTTTCTAAAGAACGCTGCGATAGTCTTGGGGTTATCCAAGTGAACAACGGATAGTCGCTCGTCCCGATGGATTTGATAACCGGTTGACACAAGTCGTCTGCAAAACTCATAGTCCTCACCAGTCTCGAAATCCTCTGGAAAGCCGCTTATTCTCTCGAAAGCCTGGCGGGTCACGGCGATGCTGCCAGAGTTTATGAAGTGCGTGACGCCCGAGCGCTCGGCGACATTGAGCAGGTACCACTGCCACTCCACCCAGGTCCCGTCATCAGGTGGACGGACGGGATAACCGACGGCATCAGCTGGCGTGCTTCCGATAACGACTTCTACCATCGCCAAGTAGTTCGTCGGAACAACGATGTCCGAATCAAGAAAAACTAGCAGGTCGCCCTGAGCGTGACGCGCTCCAGCATTCCGAACAGCCGAGATGGTCGAGGCGCTTGAGTAAAGGACACTCGCCGTTCCCTCGAACGATTGCGCCAACTCCCTGCTGCCGTCCGTCGATCCATTCTCAATCAAGACAATCTCAGCGGCGCCGTGCTCTGCACAGGCTAAACTCACTGACGTGAGTGCACGCGAGAGGAACGTGACTTTATTCTTGATCGGGACGATAATGGAGACACGCGGGTTCATACGTTGCCTAGCGGATGAGGATGTGGCGAGTGCCCAGAGTCGCCGTAGATGGAACCGACGGATGAGGGCCAGCGTAGCTGAACCATTCCACGACCATACTAGATTGAGCTATCCGACGTCGCACGATGTCGCTGCAGTCACAGTTTATAGAAAATGGGGTGATGCCCGATCGTAGCGTGGATAGGAACGTCGGTGCTCGCGATTCGGTGTGCCGAAACTTGAACTTAATGAGAGTTCCACTCGTCACAATTCCAACGCATATTCTCATTCTGTCCGCCGCTGCCGCACGCACGTTTCGACGGAACTGCAGCAGCAGTCGCAGGGCCGTCGATCGAGTGATCCTGAGGCCCGGTGGCGTTGGCGCAACTCAAGCAAAGAGCGCAGCCACTTGCACTTCCGGCTGCACGGTCAGGGGACTGCTGATCGCGTATATCTCGAACATCTCGAACATGCCGCGACACTGTATACTGTACGACGCGAGCCGTTCCGTGACAAACGGCGACGCCGCAGGGCGGGTAGCCAAAGGGCTCGACAGCAGGCCGGTGAACTAGATCGCAACGGCTTCGCCCACTTCTGCGGTGCGCTGCATCGCCGTTCACGCGCTGAGTGGTGTCTAGCATTCCGCTCACGCGAAGGGGCTCTTGTCTTTGGAAGTGCTCAAAACACGGGCCTTCGAGTCAGATAATGCTCGCTCTGGCTTCGCCGGTGCGAGTACCGGCGAAGCCGACGACCCCCTAAGAAAACCTAGAGAGGAAGACCTCTTGTCGCGCGGGGAGCGCCGCGCGGCGATGCGCGCGCGGCTCAACGCGGTTACTTCCGAATGCTATCCTTCCGCGCGCGCGGGAACTTATCGCTGAGCTGGTCCGTGTACTGTCGCTCGCCGGCACCAACGTAAATTTGACGAGGACGCGCAATCTTCTGCTCCTTGTCCAGTATCATCTCTTCCCATTGCGCCATCCAACCCGACACGCGGGCGACGGCAAACAGAACGGTGAAGAAGTCCGTCGGGAACGCCATGGAGCGATAGATAAGCCCCGTGTAGAAGTCGACGTTCGGATAGAGCTTGCGCGCAATGAAGTAGTCGTCGCTTAGCGCGATGCGCTCGAGCTCAAGTGCGATTTCCAGGTCCTTGTCCATGCCGACCTGAGCGAACACTTCGTCGGCCAGCTTCTTCACGATGCGGGCGCGCGGATCGTAGCTCTTGTACACGCGGTGACCGAAGCCCATGAGGCGATGCTCGCCCTTGCCGCTCTTCACCGACTCGATGAAAGCCGGAATATTCTTCTTATCGCCGATGTCGCTGATCATGCGCAGCACGGCTTCGTTCGCACCGCCATGCAACGGACCGAACAGCGCCGCGATACCGCCGGCGACGGCCGAGAACGGGTCCACGCCCGACGAACCGATGGCGCGCACCGCACTGGTGCTGCAGTTCTGCTCGTGGTCGGCGTGGAGAATGAACAGCACTTCGAGCGCCTTCACGAATACCGGGTTGGCCTCGTACTTGGGCTCGGACATGCGCGCGATCATCGACAGGAAGTTCTCGGTGTAGCCGAGATCGTTGTCCGGATAGATGAACGGCAAACCCTTCACATGGCGGTACGCAAAGGCCGCGATCGTGGGCAGCTTCGCCATGAGGCGAATCATCGAGATGTAGCGCTGCTGTGGATCGTGGATGTCGCGCGCCTGCGGATAGAAGCTCGAAAGAGCTGCCGTGGCGCTACACATCATCGACATCGGGTGCGCGTCGTACCGGAACCCTTCTAGGAACTTCCGGATGTTCTCGTGCACGTACGTGTGGAACGTGATGTCGTGTACCCACGTATCGTACTGCCCCTGGTTCGGCAGTTCGCCGTGTCGAAGCAGGTATGCAACTTCCAGGAACGTTGCGTTCTCCGCGAGCTGCTCGATGGGATAACCACGATAACGAAGAATGCCCTTGTCACCGTCGATGAACGTGATAGCGCTGCGGCACGACGCCGTGTTCATGAATGCGGGGTCGTAGCTGAGCATTCCGAACTCCGACGCCTCCTGCTTTATTTGCCGAAGGTCGACAGCGCGAATGTATGAGTCGCCCTCGGGACCCTCCGTCTGAATCCGCGCCGAATAGCTTATACCGCTTCGCTGATCGAGCATCTGAAGGTCGGATGCGCCAGACGGGTCTTTGGGCGGATTAGACGTGCTCATCGACGATGGACTCCCTAGGAGGTAGTAGGACGCAGGTGGAACTGACGCGTTGAAACTAACACGCGCCTCGGCACACGCGCAGCGCGCTGTTTGGCGTGGTCTTCCTAGGTGAGAACGTTCAGGGCGACAGCGACTCAAGACGTGGAGAGGAGAAAATCGAAAGGGATCCCCGTCAGAGCTACCTTAAGAACATAAGTGGCAATAGGTTACACATCTTCTCAAGCGTCGACTTTCATGTTGCAGCCCGGAGGGTAAGTGCGTCTTCATCACGTTGGGTGGGTTACGAAGTCGACTAAGGTCGCATCCGATCGCTTCGCAAGAGAAGGCATGACCGCTCTGGGACACCCCGTGCCAGACCCGGTACAACGCGTGATAGTGCAGTTCTTCGTGGATCCGGTCGGACTCATCTGGGAAACGGTGTCGCCACTCGAAGATGTGGGATCATCGCCGCTGTCGTCCAGACTTGCCCGAGGCGGCGGCCTCGACCATGTCTGTTTTGAACTCGATGAAGACGATGGGTCCTTGGAGGAAGTGCTCTCCCGCCAAGTAGACGGGGGAGGCACCGTGGTCTGCGCGCCAGTACACGCCGCCGCCTTTCGCCGTCGAATAGCATTCGTTGTGCATCGTTCGGGAAGGCTTCTAGAATTTGTGGAGCCACGCGCGCAATCAGATCCGTATTGATGCGAGAGGCTCGAATTCGCTAGCTGCGACCGCGCATTTGCTGAATGCCGAGTCGACTTTCACCTGCACTCGCCTGCTAAACATGGACCTCGGAGCATCTTCAAAGGCAATTCTGCGTAACGGCAAGAAGTTACGCCGGCAGCTTCGTGAGCTTCCAAATCTGCGGGAATTTCGCATCGCAGTTCTTGGAGGATCCACAACTGATGAGTTTGTGGACTTTCTCGAGATTGAGCTGCTGTCCAATGGTATTCGACCGACGTTTTACCAATCCGAGTACGGCGCCTACTTCGAAGAAGCCGTGCTCTCGCCATCAACCTTAGCTGCGTTCCGACCGCAGCTAGTCGTCGTCTACACCACCGTTAGGAATATCCGACTCGACGATGACTACGGAGCCTCGGAAGAGCGCTTTCAACAGCGACTTGAGGCAGAGTATCAGAGATATGTAGCGATTTGGGATTCAATCGAACAAACGATCGGTTGCGAAATCATCCAGAACACTTTTGACCCGCCCCTCTACCGAATACTTGGAAATCTCGACGCCTCCCATCCGGCTGGCGCCGTAAGGTTTGTCAACGCGCTCAACTGCCGCTTTGCCGAAGCAGCAGCAAGCCGGTCCAGACTTCGCCTGAACGACCTGTCCTCGCTCGCTTCGCAGCTTGGTGTCGAACAATGGCGTGATCTGCCTCGATGGTTTTCGTACAAGTTGGCACATACTCCGGCTGCGCATCTCGAGATTGCGAGATCGGTGGGCGCATCGATCACGAGTGCGCTGTTTGGTTCCAAAAAGTGTCTCGTACTCGACTTGGACAACACGCTTTGGGGCGGAGTAATCGGCGACGATGGAGTGGACAAGATTCGCCTCGGTCGCGAATCCGCAGACGCGGAGGCGTTCGTCGAGTTTCACGAGTATTGCCTTCGGCTTAGAAGCAGAGGGATTTTGCTCGCGGTCTGCTCGAAGAACAATCATGATATCGCGATGGAAGGGCTGCGTCACCCGGACTCAGTTCTCCGACCTGAGCACTTTGCCGCCATTCGCGCTAACTGGCTTCCAAAGGATGAGAACATCCGCTCAATCGCCGAGGAACTCAACATCGGCGTTGACAGTCTTGTGTTCGTCGACGACAACCCGGCGGAACGGGCGTTGGTAGCAGCCCAGTTGCCGACGGTCGGCGTCCCTGAAGTTGGAAGCGATGTATCGCAGTTCGCAGCCGTAGTCGAAAGCTATAGGTTCTTCGAGACCACCGCAGTTTCGGGCGAGGATCTGGTTCGTTCGAGTCAGTATCAAGCGAATACTGAGCGAGTGCTCGCTGGGGCCGCATACCAGAACTATGGCGAGTATCTATCCTCGCTGGAAATGTCGGCGGACATCGGCGGATTTAAGGCGCCGTACTTGGAGCGCATCGCTCAGTTAGTCAACAAGACAAATCAGTTCAACCTGACTACGCGGCGACTATCGCATTCTGAGGTTCTTGAGATTGCCGCAGACTCAACGCAGGTAGCGATCTACGGACGACTCGCAGATAAATTCGGCGACAATGGCCTCGTGACTGTCGTACAGGCGCGCGTACTCGACGGCGTCGCCCACGTTGAATTATGGTTGATGAGTTGCCGCGTACTGAAGCGCGAGCTCGAAGCGGCTATGCTGGACGTGTTGGTTGAGCGTTGCGCGGTCGCCGGGGCTTCTGCTATTCATGGGTTGTATATACCGACCGCAAAGAACGCGATGGTCGCAGACCACTACAGTCGCCTCGGGTTTCGAAAGGTCGAAGAGGAGCGGACGGACGGAGCGACGAATTGGTACCTTGAGGTCGCTGGCTACACCCCCCGAAACAAGCACATACAAATCGAACGGAGCGCGTGATGGCTGAAATTCTGCAGCAGTTGCAAACTATTTTTCGCGACGTTCTCGATAACGATTCTGTCAGCATCTCGAGGGCGTCGACTGGTGAGACAGTAGAGGGGTGGGACTCCTTGGCGCATATCAACATCGTCGCGGCGGTCGAGGATGAGTTTGGTGTTCGCTTCGCCCTTGGAGAGTTGCAAGAACTGAAGAACATCGGCGACATGATCGACCTGATTTTGCAGAAGCAGGGAAAGCTCGCATGAGCCTCGACTGATGGCGATAGAGCTTGGTGCGTTAGGCCACGTCGCGCCGGGGGGCGACACTCGTCGTGTCCTCTCCGTAGCGCTGATTGGCATGCTATGGATGATTTGCTTCGAACTGGGGGTGCGACTCGATGACCGAATCAGGTTCGGCACCCCCGTATTTTCGCCGTTTCATTCGCAGGGGCAGCTCACCATTCGGGACGTCGATGGCATGCACGGAAGGCCCCACGCAAGCTATCGAAAGTGGGTACTGAATAATCACGGAATGCGAGGCCCTGACTTCGAACTGGCGAAGGCCCGGGGTACGTTCCGCGTGGCGACTATCGGAGCGTCAGAGACGTTCGGACTTTATGAGCCTGCGGGGAAAGAGTACCCACGGCAACTCCAGGATTCTCTTGAGAAAATGCGCCTCGATGGTCGATGCAAATGTGTAGGCGTCGGGCGATTCGAAGTCATCAACGCCGCTCTTCTTGGGATGTCTCTGCCTACAGTAGTGCAGGATGTGTCGCTGAGGCTTGGCCGATTCTCGCCAGATATGATTGTGTTGTATCCGTCGCCCGCTCAGTATCTCGAGCAAGCGGCGCCCGCGCCGGCGAAACCTGACTCATCGGTTGGTCGCAATCAGCAACCACCGCTTTCATGGTATGTATATCCGCGAGCGATCGATCGAATTCGCGAGACAATCAAGCAGTCGCTGCCGGCCTCTGTTCTTTTTGCCGCGCGATCGATAGATCGTGCTCGTTCACGCGGGAGCCAGGTACCCGAGAGTGAGTTTCGCGAAGCGCCACGGGAGCGACTTGCCGCGTACGAACGCGATATGAGCGCGGCCCTCGACGCCATCAGCGCGGCCCGTGCTACTCCCTTCGTGGTTACGCACGCCAATGTCTTCGGTGGCTCAAGAGGAGAGAGCCGCGATATGCTCGTCGCCTGGCTACGCTTTTATCCGCGGGCTACTGGAAGGGTTCCAATTGAGTTCGATAGCCTAGCGGCAATCTCAACGGCCCGCATTGCCAGAGAGAAATCGGCCATCCTTTTCGACTGGAATAGCCGGGTACGACAGCTTCGCGAGAACCCCTTCGAAGACTTTGCGCACCATAACGAGTGGGGAAGCGGCGTGCTTGCTGGAGGACTCGCTAGTGAGATCGTCAGCTCCATAGATTCGTCCAATTCGGACGGAGCCTCTGTTCCTCCCGAAATTCGCTGAAGAAAAGTGCCGCTGAACTCTCTCGCTTTCCTACTCGCCTTTTTGCCGCTCGTTGTACTTGTGTACCGAGGTCTGCGGGCCAAGGGTCACTCAATCGCGGCTCAGTGGTTTCTCGCGGTATCTTCGGTGTGCTTCTATGCATGGGATGAGCCAGCGTTCGTGCCTCTCCTCGTGCTTTCGATTCTGTTCAATGCTGCGATCGCTGCAGCGATCAGAAGTTCAATCGATGGGCGACGAAAGCGATTTCTTGTGGTGGGAATCGTAGTAAACGTCAGTGTCTTGGTGCTATTCAAGTACACTGGCTTCATCGCTGACTCAGCATCGCGCGTTGGGCTGCACCTTCCGGCAATCAAAGTTGCGCACTTCCCGCTTGGATTGAGCTTCTTTACGGTTCAGCAGATAATGATGCTGATCGATTGCTATGAGCGCCTCGTGAACATTCGTACACTTCGAGAAAATTTCTCGTTCGTTGCATTCTTCCCGTCGCTTCTTCTTGGGCCGATTGCTCGAGCTCGAACGATGCTGCCTCAATTGACCGGGGAGACCTGGCAGCCGGAGCGTACTGCGGAAGGCCTGGCTCTCCTAGTGCTTGGACTCGCCAAGAAGGTCATTCTGGCGGACAGCCTCGCGGTGGTTTCGAATGCGGGCTTCGGCACTTCCACCACGTGGAGCACCGCAGACGCATGGCTTGCGAGCACCGCATACTCGCTTCAACTCTACTTTGACTTTAGTGGTTATTCGGATATGGCTATAGGAGCGGGCCTGCTGCTTGGCATTCAGTTGCCGCTCAACTTTAACGTACCGTTTAGGTCCAGATCGATCGCGGAGTTTTGGCAGCGATGGCACATGACGCTCACGTCCTTCATCAACACATATCTTTTCACGCCGATCATTCGTTCGATGGGGAAGGCGACGTTGTCAAAGTCGTTCATTGCCACCTTTTTATCGATGCTGATCGCCGGGTTGTGGCACGGGCCGTCCTGGACCTATGTCCTGTTCGGCGCGCTGCATGGCATAGCATTGATTGTGAACCAGTATTCCAAGAAGCGTAAGTTGAAGCTGCCATCCGGCGTGGCTCTCGTTGCTACACTGATCTTCTTGAATACGGCATTCATAGTATTCCGCGCTCCTAGCGTGCGCTTCGCCTTCGACGGTATTCAAAGTCTCATTCCATTCGGCGCGAGATCGTTCGATCTGGGTGCGTGGACGCGTGAACTCTCATTGATGCCTTCAGTGGCCCTCATGCTCGCTGCCGGAGCGACGTCATACTTCGGTCCAAGCTCTCAAGAGCTAGCGAAAACGCTAGCAACAGGTCCAGCGACGCGCCGGTTGGCATTGCTCTTTGCACTGAGCGTTGTAGCGATGGTAATGATGACATCGGGCAGGCAAGCGCAATTTGTGTACAACCAATTTTGATGGCGTCAGGTGCATTTCATTCGAGCGTTGACTCACGCTAGTCGGACTTCGAAAGTAGCTCGTGTTCCACCAGTTCTCCGTTTCTCGAGCTTCAGGGAGCTGCCGATCTCACCTAATAAGCGATCGCAGATCAAGAGCCCCAATCCGTGAGTCGCTCCGCCGCCATCAGCGAGGCAGCTGCTGTAGCTGTCGAACGCGCGCCTCGAAGCGACTTCAGAAGGGATTCCTCTACCTGTGTCATCTACATGAAACGTCACTTTCTGCATATCGGTGGCTTCTGCTGAAATAGTGACAGTTCCGTTGTCTGTATTTTTTAGCGCGTTCGTCACGAGATTGAGCAGCACACGATACATGATGTCGGCGCGTCCGTGTCGAGTGTCCGCCTCCGGACCGGCTATTCGAAGAACGAGCCCTCTTTCCTCGGCTATAGGCTGGACGAGTCGGACTACCGAGCGAAGCAACTCCGCAATCGAGAAGACGGCGGTGTTGTTTCCACGAGCAGCGCCCCCTCGTGCAAATTCCAGCGCGTCATTGGTCATCGCAACGAGACCAAATGTGGCTCCGTAAAGGAGACTCAGCTGTCGTTCTTGGGTAGGTGTCAGCGGTCCTGAGCTCCCGCTTCGAAGCTGCTCGACGATTACCATCATAGAGCTGAGAGGCGAGCGCATGTCGTGCGTTACGCCAATCAACAGGTCGAGCGCACTGGATGGGTCTGAGCGCTGGAGGTCGGCGCGATCGGCGGCGTCCTGTTCAACGTCAGGATCGTGATCGGCCAGCGCAGCGGCACCCTGCGCCACGAGTGCCGCGATGGACTCCGGACTTACATCGGGCCGTGTGTCGTTCTCAGGAGCGACCGCCGGCATCGGCTTCGCTTTGGCTTGCATCAATCCGCGGCCCCCGATAGCACATCCCGCCGGAAGCCGTGCTTCTCCATGAGGCGGTAGAGAGTGGTTCGGTCGATGCCCGCCAATCGAGCCGCCTTCGACATGTTCCCGCCGGCCCGTGTGGTCAATCGCGACAAGTACTCCTTCTCGAAGTGCGCGATCAGGTTGTCCTTGGCGGTATGGAACGCCTCGTTCATGATCGCTGCCGGCAGTCCGGATTCGACGCCAGCGACGGGTGCCTCGTCGTACACGGGAATGTCGCCCGGGTCGATCGGGCGCCCAGCCTCAGCGATCACGGCCACATGCTCGATCACATTCTGCAGCTCGCGTACGTTACCGCGCCACGGACGGGACTGCAGGAAGGTGATGGTGTCGGCCGTGAGCGCCGGAGGCGGCCCGCTGGCACGGTGACGTTCCCACGAGCGCTTCAGGAAGAACTCGGCCAGCAGCGGAATGTCTTCCAGTCGCTTACGCAGCGGCGGCAGCTTGATGGGTACGACGCGCAGCCGATAGAACAGATCTTCACGCAGCAGCCCCTGCTGTACCGCTTCTTGCGGGTCGCGGTTGGTGGCCGAGATGAAGCGCACGTCCACTACGGCGTCTTGCGTTTCGCTGCCCAGGCGGCGAACCACGCCGTCTTGTAGCACGCGCAGCAGTTTGGCTTGGAGTGGCATGGTCATCTCGGTGAGCTCGTCCAGAAAGAGCGTGCCCCCGTTGGCCACTTCCAGAAGGCCGGCCTTATCGCGATCAGCGCCCGTAAAAGCGCCTTTGCGATAGCCGAACATTTCCGATTCCAGCAGGTTGTCGGGCAGGGCCGCACAGTTGAGCGGCACCAGCTTGCGCGCCGTGCGGCGGCTATGTCGGTGAATGAACTGCGCGATCATTTCCTTACCGGTACCGCTCTCGCCGCTGATCATCACCGACGCGTCGGTGGCAGCGACCTTCTGCGCCAGCTCCACGGCCTTTTTAAAGGAGGCGGACACACCAAGCAGAGCCATCGGCTCGCCTGCGCCGTTCTGGGTCACCAGACTCGGCTTGATCTCCTTGGTGTCCTTGGTGCTGGCGGCGGCATGTGCTGCTCGGCCGATCAACACCTGCAGGTGCGAGGCCGAGAACGGCTTCGGGAGGTAGTCCCAGGCACCGGCCCGCAGCGCTTCGATGCTGCTCGCCACGCTTGGGTTGCCCGTCATCACCACCACGATCACGTCCTTATGCGCTTCCACGGCGGCTTTAAGGACCTCCATACCCGATATCGGGGTCATGTAGAGGTCCACCAACACCAAGTCGAACTTACGCCGCTTCACCATGTCAATCGCTTCTTCACCGCGTCCGGTGGACGTGACCGCGTGGCCGTCCATCTGAAGCACCGACGCGCAGCCTTCACGGAGCGTCCGATCATCGTCAACCACGAGGATGCGGAGCCCCGTTCCTTTATCAGGAACGGTTGCCGAACTGCTATCGGAGAGAAATGGATCAGTCATTGCGTATGGCGGCGTGCGGTGGGGCGAACAGACGGTACAGAGTAGGTCGATCGGGCGCGGGCGTTTCGTAGCTGGCAATCAGGCCGTCGAGCAGGCAGACGAGGCTGAGTGTCGACTGTCACCGCCGGTGCACTAAAGGTGATGCGTCACTCCGACAAACCGAGGCTTCCGGGCAACGGTTTTCCGAAAAAGGAAGCTACACCGCGACGGTTCATCGCACAGGATGGTCGAAATATGGTGAAGAATCTCGACAGTCAAGCTAATTTCGTAGACTGGTCTCGACAGTCATCGTGTCACGACCGCCACAGCAACAAAAAGGTCACAACTCATGTGGCAGGCGCGCATCGTTACTTCATGTGGTTTCGGCGCACAGTGTTGCGCGAGAGATTCATAAGCCGTCAGTAGCCAGACATTTGTCAGTCTTCAGCCCGTATTCTCAATGTCCGGTCAGCAGATCCAGCCCGTAACGACGCGCGAAAACGCGCTCGACAATTTTCAGGATGGCGCACCACCCGCGGATTGGGGTGGTGGGCAGGATGCTACCCCTGAGCCCAAGGGGCCCAGCCTGGCGCGGTATGTGGGGGCCGTCAACCGCTTCAAGTGGTTGATCCTGCTTTTCGGCGTACTCGGCGGTGCCGGTGGGTACGCGGCGACCAAGTTCATCGAGCCCGAGTACGAGGTCAAAGCGACGATCCTTCTCGAGCAAGGCACAGGTACGAATCAGGATGGCGCCAATTCGCGCGGTCCTATTCAGGCGGAAGAGCTGTTGAAGGCCTCCGGTTGGCAGGACCTGCTCAGGTCCTTCGCAATCGCGGACCCGGTGGTTAACGATCTGGCGCTGTTCGTGACACCCAAGCGCGTGTCCGATAGTACGATGTTCCGCGCCTTCCGCGTGGCGCCGGATCAGCAGCGCTTAAAGCCAGGCACGTACGTGCTGACCGTTACGGGTACGACGTATTCTCTCGCGATCAAGCTCGGTCCGGAGGTTGAGAAGGGCGCCGTCGGCGACTCCGTCGGTCGTGTAGTGGGCTTCCTTTGGCAGCCGGCAGCGCGGACACTTGCCGGTCGCAAGGATATTGAGTTCGATGTGCAGACGCCGCGTGAAGCGTCGATCGCCCTCATCAAAAAGCTTCGCCTCAGCCTTCAGGATGGAAGCTCGTTCCTCTTCCTAAATCTGACCGGTGAGAACGCACAGCGAACCGCGGCGACGCTGAACGCCTGGGTTGAACAGTTTGTGGTTGTGGCGACAGCGTTGAAGAAGAAGAACATCACTTCAGTGGCGGCAATTCTAGAAGGTCAAACGCAGTACGCCGCGGAGAATCTCTCGAACGCCGAAAATGCCCTCGAGAGCTTCCGCGTTCGCACTGTTACCGAGCCCAACGAACGCCAGTCGATCACCCCCGGCATCGAGATGACGAACAGTCCGGTGTTCGAGAATTATTTCCGCGACCAGATCCTGGCCGACAGCTATAAGCGCGATCGGCAGGCCCTCGAGGGAATTTTGGCGAAGGGCCGGCAGGCTGGCGGAGTGATCACGCGTGAAGCGGTGTTGTCGATCCCGAGTGTGAACACGGATCCTGCTGCCGAGAATTTGCGCCGAGTACTGGCTGACTTTGCCGACCGCGAGCTTTCGCTACGAAAGCTACGCGAAAGCTACACCGACGAACTTCCCCGAGTGCAGAATGAAATAGCGGCGCTGGCATCGCTGCGCAGCTCAATTCCGTCCGTGCTCGAATCGTATCTCACGCAGCTCAAGCTGCGCGAGCAGACCTTGGTGAGCACGATCGATCAGAGCAGCAAGGACTTACGCAAGATTCCGACGCGAACCATTGAAGAGCAGCGCCTCAAACGTCAAGTCGCGCAAAGCGAAGAGCTTTACCGAAGCCTCAACATCAAAGCTGCCGAAGCCAAGTTGGCCGAGGCCGCCACTATCCCTGATGTAAGCGTGCTCGACCCGGCGGTGGCGCCCCTCAAGCCAACGCGTAACACGGCACCGGTCATTATTCTTGGAGCAATCGGTGCGGCGCTAGCACTCGGTGTACTGTTGGCGATCGTCCTCGATCAAGTTGACAAGCGCTTCCGATATCCCGAGCAGGCCACCGACGATCTTGGACTGTTCATCTTGGGCGTCGTCCCGGTGATCAACACCAAGGGCAAGCGAAAGTCCGCTGACGAGGCGTCTCAGGTGGTCGAGGCGTTCCGCACCATTCGTATGAATGTGCGCTATGCTGCCGATCCGTCGCGCCCGCTCGCCATGACAATCACCAGCCCGGGACCGAATGACGGAAAGTCGCTGATCTCGTCGAATCTGGCGCTGTCGTTTGCTGAGGCCGGTGCGCGCACGTTGCTGATTGATGGCGATATCCGCCGCGGCGAGCTGGCGAAGACGTTCGGTACACAGTCGAGACCCGGCCTCGTCGAGTATCTAGATGGGACGGCGTTGATTGCTGAAGTGCTCCATCCGGCAACGGCGCATCCGAACTTGACCGTGATGCCTGCTGGTGCCCGCCGGAAGCGCGCTCCGGAACTATTGGCCACTCCGAGACTTCAGCAGCTGATCAACCAGATGTCGGCCGAGTACGACGTGGTGATCGTCGACTCCCCGCCGCTGGGCGCCGGTTTCGATGCCTATGCGCTTGCCACGGCTACCGGCAACCTCGCGCTCGTGCTCCGCGCGGGCACAACTGACCGGAAAATGGCTGCGGCCAAGATGGCCACCGTGGACACGCTGCCTGTTAGGGTAATGGGAGCCGTGCTGAACGGCATCAAGTTGACCGGCGTGTACGAGTACTACTCGTACTATCAGGACTACGCGGCGCAGGACGAGGAGCCGGTTGCGCGCATTTCCGACGGGTCGGCTCGATCGGACAAGCCCCTTCCCGCCAAGATCAGCTAACCATGACTCACTTCGTGACAATTCTCACGGGAATGCGCATGCTGTGTTGCACCCGCGCCGCGGTTCGTGGCGTACTCTTCACAATTGTCGTGGCTTCGGCAGCTCCAAGTGGAGCGCAGGACGCACCGTTAGGCGGGCCGCAGCGGGCGACACGAGCGGCGCTTGCCGAACGTGTCGCGACTTTGGAGCAAAAGTCGAGCTCGGGTGGTCTCTCAGGTTCTGCCAAGTCCCGGGCTACGGCTGAGCTGTCGGCGATTCGTATGCGCCTGCAGCAAGGTGACTTCCGAGTTGGGGATCGCTTTGTCATCACCCTTCGGCAGGACTCCGTACGTTCCGATACGGCTTCCGTTCGGGACAGCCTCAAAGTGTCCGTCGCCAATTTGCCGGACGCCTCGCTCGTCGGTGTACTCCGTTCCGAGCTGGACGAGCGAATGACCGCTCACGTGGCGAGGTATTTGCGTAACGTGTCGGTCAGGACCAGCGTCTTAACACGCGTTGCCATCCTTGGAGCCGTGCGGACGCCGGGATTCTATTACGCATCTCCCGATCGGCCGATTAGCGATCTCGTAATGGTCGCCGGCGGTCCCGCTGACCAGGCAAACTTGAACGAGCTTGAAGTAAGTAGAGGGACGGCCAAGCTTCTGTCCGTAAAAGATTCAAGAAAGGCCGTGAAGGATGGACGCACGCTAGAGCAACTCGATGTGCAGTCAGGAGACGAGGTCAAGATTCCGATCAAGAAGAAGATCAATTGGCAGATCGTGATTCAGAGTATGCTCGTGGTCTCTTCTCTGTTCTTTGCTGGCCTCCAGTTTTTGCAGTGGTATTACAACCGTCAGGACCAATAGGCACTCCCCGATGGACATGGATTTGCACGCTTCGATTATCCCTTTTTCGACTGGCTCACGTGCGACAACGCCTCGGCGATCGCGCTTGACTCCAGCGGAATCGGTAGCGCGCGCGAGCACGGGACCGTCTGATGACTCCGACTGGCCGGCGCTCGCGTCAACGGGACCGCAGGACGACTTCGAGCCGCGGCCGCGCTCGGAGACCGCTTCGCGCATCTTCAATTGCGCGATAGCGGTGCTGATGTTGATTGTCGCCTCGCCGATCATGCTACTCACCGTGATAATGATCCGCCTGACGTCACGGGGGCCGGTGCTTTATACGCAGATTCGTGTGGGCATCGATCGTCGCTGGAATCGCACGCGTGCGTTGCATGAGCGTCGTCGTGAAGACCTTGGCGGAAGCCCGTTCACGATCTTCAAGTTCCGCTCGATGCGCGTGGATGCCGAGATCAACGGGCAGGCAGTGTGGGCCAAGAAGGACGACGACCGTGTGACGCCGATCGGCAAGTTCATGCGCAAGACGCGTATTGATGAATTGCCCCAGCTGCTGAACGTGATTCGCGGCGACATGAACATTGTAGGCCCGCGCCCAGAACGTCCGTCAATCTTCGTGCGTCTTCGCGAACAGATCGACGAGTATCCAGTTCGTCAGCGCGTCAAGCCCGGCATCACCGGTCTCGCGCAGGTTTCGAACCCGTACGATTCCTGCTTGGACGATGTTCGAAAGAAAGTCTACTTCGACATCCAGTACATGAAGCGTCAGTCGCTCGGTGAGGACATGCGAATAATGCTCAAGACTATCCCCGTTATGGTCTTCCGCATCGGATCGCAGTGATCGAGCGGGTCAGCTACTTCAGCTGACCCGCTTTGTTTTCTTACGCAGAAAGTCCATCAGTACGAACTGCCCCAGACTCATCGTGTTCGTGAAGTACGCCTTGCCACGGCTGATCTCGCTCATCCGCTTGACGAACTCCACGAGCGCCCGATCCCGAGCCAACATGAACGTGTTGATCATGATGCCGCTCTTCCGACAGGCCGCGACTTCACGCAGGGTCTCGGCGATCACATAGCCGTCGAGCCCCATCGAGTTCTTGTAGATCTGGCCGTCGGGCATTGTCAGCGCGCTCGGCTTGCCGTCGGTGATCATGATGATCTGTCGCATGTCCTTCTTCTGCGACATCAGGATGCGCCGTGCGAGCTTGAGCCCCTCGGCCGTGTTGGTGTGGTACGGCCCCACCTGACACTTGGCCAGTGTCGCGATCGGGATCTCCTCGGCCGAGTCGTGAAAGAGAATCACTCGGATCGTGTCGCCGGGGAACTGCGTCTTGATCAGGTGCGTGAGCGCCAACGCCACCTTCTTGGCCGGCGTAAAGCGATCCTCCCCGTACAAGATCATCGAGTGAGAACAGTCGAGCATCAGCACCGTGGCACAGCTCGAGCGATACTCCGACTGCCGCACCATGAGGTCGCCGTAGTCGAGATCGATGGGCACGTCGAGATTGCCGTTCCGGGCCAGCGCGTTGGCGAGCGTGGCCGGCACGTCGAGGTTGAGCGCATCGCCGAACTCGTACGGCTTGCTCCACGCGTCCGACTCCACGCCTGTGCTCAGCTGCGGGGTGTCGTGACTGCCGATGCTGGACTTGCCGAAGGAACCCATCAGGTGCCGCAGCGTCTTGAAGCCTAGGAAGTCGGTGCCTTTGTCGGTGAGATTGAACTGGACGTCCTTGGCAGCCGCCTGGGCGATTGAACCCTTACCGGTCACCGGCTGATGCCCGGCGGGCACGGATCCGGCCTGGTCGGTGCTCAGGAAGCCGTCCTGAATGAGGCGCTGCACGAGCCCGTCCAACAGCTCGGCCAGCTTCTCCTCTGACACCTCGTCCCCCTCGCCGCGGAGCGCAGAGAGCATCTCGGGCGTGATCTGTCCGCTCTCGATGAGGGACCGCAAAATCGCATCCTTGAGCGAGTCCATCGACCGGTCACCTTCGCCCTGATCGGCTCCCCAATGCCCCTGCTCCCCACCAGCAAAACCGGACTGAAGGAGGAAATCGGCGAGCTGGTCGAGAAGGGACTGCAGATCCACGGCGTCAGCCAGCTGTGGATTGAACTTGGTGTACGTGTGGAACCGCATCGTCCGCTCTCCGAGCTTGGGAAATCGCCACACTTCCTTTACGCATGAAAACGGCCGCACGATCCCAGAAATCCAAAAGCTTTGGTGATTCTCGACATGAAACTGTGCAACATGTTGCGACGGCGCATCAAAAGTGTTGCTTCACAGCAGACAAATTACAATTCTTTAGTGCTAAAGTATGCGTATCATATTGATCTGTTTGAAGTTGCATGACCTGGCATGGCGGGAACGCTACATGCTGCCAACAAGTTAGAGTTTCCTCAAAAACCCTTTAGGGACCATTAAAATGACTTCACGATCCTTCGTGGTACGCTGCGCCAGCGTCGCATCCGTGCTCGCGGCCGCCGCCTGCGCCGACTCGCCAACGGCGATCCAGGAGCCTTCGTCGACTATTCGCGGAACTCCGAGTTACAACATTTCGCCGACGTCGACCGGAGCGTTCTTTAGCTTTACCCAGGACAACGTCGGACCGGAATTTTGGGATCTTCAGCCGTCGATCGACGGAGAGAAGTGCAACATCGGGTTTTTCGCGATTGGCGACTTCGGTCCGAACTGCGCGTATGAGCGACCCGGTACGAGCCTCTACAGTGGTGGCTTCAGCGGAGGCACATTCCTCGGGACGAACCTAGGCGCGCAGTCTGCGAACTTTACGCTACCGGCCGGTACGTACAAGGTCTCGTTCCAGGGCGGTCTCCGCGGTGCGGGTACCGGTGGCGCCCCCGAGAATACAATTGGCTACTACACTGGCGCGGGCGCCGGAAAAGTGTTCACGCCGTTCGCAGACGTGAATGCCGGAACCGTTGCAAACATCACGGTTGCCTCGGAGTGGGGATTGTACATCTCGCCTGGCGCAGCCATCTCCGACCCATCGTCGTCTGGCGCTTGTGCTACGACGGGGACTGGCCAGTGGTGCAGTGGTGAGGGCAAGAACATGTGGGCGATGTTCAAGTCCGCCAACGGCCTCAAGTATCTGTTTGGCGTCGAGGATTCGCCTGATGCGACCGTTGACTCGGACTTCAACGACCATTTCATCGCCTTCGAGCAGATCCTGATTACTTCCGTCGGCACCGGCCGCATGACCGGCGGCGTCACCATTCCGTCGGATCTCTATCGCAACCTGAAGGTGTCGCTCACGATTCACTGCGACAACAAGCTCTCGAACAACATCCAGATCAACTGGAACAACGGTGAGAACTGGCACCTCGATAAGAACTCGCTCAGCGACATTGTCTGCCAGAAGGTCGCCGATCCGCGTCCTCCCGTGGCCGACATCGATGTCTTCACGGGCAATGCGACGGGTACGCTCAACAACCAGCCCGGTTCGAAGTTGAGATTCACCTTCTTCGATCGCGGTGAACCCGGCCGCGAAGATCGGGTCAGCTTGAAGATCACCGACCCGTCGGGCAACGTGGTGCTGGATGTCGTCAACGCACAGGTGAAGACCGGCAACCTGCAGGCACATATCGATCAGCCGCATAAGTAGTAGTTCTCGGCGCCGCAGTCTGCTCAAAGTGAAGGTGCGCCGCCCCCGGAGTCTCGGGGGCGGCGTACCTTCGTTTTATTGCCTCGCGTCCGAGCCGCGGTTGGACTAGCGGACAAGGGTACTATTCGCGATTGCCGAACCACACAGCCACCTCGCGACGCTCCAGCAACCCCTTCCGCGTCCTCACGCGCCACCGAAACTTCCGCATCTTCTGGGTCGGCCAGACGATGTCGCTCGTCGGCTCGTGGATGCAGACGATGGCCGTGGGCTGGCTCTCCCTTCAGCTCTCCGACAGCGCCTTCGTGGTCGGGCTCGTTGCGTCGGTCGGCGCTATCCCGATCGTGCTCTTTTCCATGCACGCCGGCGCGTTCGTGGATCATGGCGACAAGCTGCGTATCGTGCGAGTGACGCAGAGCATCTTGCTGGCCCAGGCGGCGGTGCTGTGGCTGGTCACGATCACCGGCCATGTGTCGGTGCCGATCCTGCTGGTGCTGGCTTTTGTGCAGGGGCTGTGCAGCGCGGTGGAGATTCCCGCCCGGCAGAGCATGATCATCCAGCTGGTGGGTCGCGAAGACCTGCAGCCGGCGATCGCCCTCAATTCCAGCGGATTCAACCTGGCCCGTGTGATCGGCCCGGCCATCGGCGGTCTGGTGATCGCCCGATTCGGCATTGCCTGGTGCTTCGGCCTCAACGCCTTGAGCTTCGTGGCGGTGCTGTGGGGGCTGCTGCGAATCAAGCTGCCTGAGCAGGCGATTGCGAACGCTGTACGTCTTACGGTGACGGGTGTTCACGAGCTGATCGATCGCAGTACCACAGGGGCGGCCGAGGGGCTGCGGCATCTGGCCAAGCCGGGGCCGGTGCGCGATCTGCTGGCGCTGGTCACGGTGGGCGCGGTACTGGGCGGCCCGTTCCTCACGATCATGCCGGTGATTGCCCGCGACCAGCTCGGGCTCGGCGCCGGCGGGTATGGAACCCTCCTGGCCACGGTGGGTGTGGGTGGTCTGCTGGGCGCCCTGCTGGTGGCCGGGCCGATCTCGCACGCGGCCGACAAGGGGCGCGTGCTGATGACGGCGGGGCTGGCCTTCCCCACGTTGCTGCTGGGCTTCGCCTATACCACCACGCTCACGATGGCGTACGTGGTGCTCTTCGCGACGGGGGTGGCCATGATCACGTTCAATGCCCTCTCCAACGGCGTGCTGCAGCTGCTGGTCGAAGAGAAATACCGCGGACGCCTCATGGCCTTCTACAGTCTCGTCTTCGTCGGACTGTCCCAGGCGGTCGGCTCCTTCGCCATCGGCGCCCTCGCTCGCGTGGTCACGGCCCCGCATGCTATCGCCGCGTCGGCCGTGGTGCTGATGCTGGCGTCGCTGTACGCGCTCAGGTACTCGGATTTCTGGCGACGGGTGTAACCAGAGTTCTTCGCAGTTCTTCGTAGTTCTTCGCAGTTCTTCGCGTCCTTCGCGGCCTTCGCGCTCTTCGCGTCAGGCTGTTTTCGGTTCGTACCGACCGTTCGTGAACAGCAACGGCTCGACGCGAAGGGCGCGGAGTTCGCGAAGGACGCGGAGAACTGCAACGGCCGGTTTCACGTCGCCGAGCGGGTCGGGCGGACAGGTCTAGCGCAAAGCGAGGAGTTCGTCGGCCGAGAGGCCAACATCTTTCGCGATTTGCCGAATGAGCACAGGCGAGATGTCGCGCCCTCCGTGATCAGGCACGGTTGTGCCACGCCCATCGGCATGCCGGAACTGCTTGTGAGATCCCTGTTGCCGGACCTCGACAAAGCCCAGAGCGGTGAGGACGGCGATCACCTCGCGTGGGCGCATTGGCGGAATGCGTCCCACTCTGGCTACGCGACTTCGAGAGTCTGCGTGCCTACGAATTCGGTGCTGAGCGCGGGTTCGCCGTCCTCGAGCAGCATCAGCATGACCTCGTACAGGTTAGCGCGAAGCTCGTCGAGGCTCTCCCCCTGCGAGTGTGCGCCTGCCCAGCCGGGGACGTAGCCAACATAGAGGCCGGTGGATTGGTCCCGTTCAATGACGGCGGTGTATGTGCCCATGTCTTCTCCGTTGTCGACACAGAAATCTTGCCCGTCTCCTCTCTCGACGCAAATCGGTATCTGCTGTTCTTCGCGTGACTTCGCGTTCTTCGCGAGCTTCGCGTGAACCTAGGGTGCTTTCGGCGAGCCGGAGTGGTCGGAAAGTCCGACGGTTCACGCGAAGGACGCGAAGAGCCGCGAAGGAGCGCGAAGAACAGCAAAGGCAACAGCGACTACTTGGAATTGGAAACGCGCCTCCGGTGGCGTTCGGCGCGTACCGGGCGCTAACCTTTGGCAGCACTCGGCCACATGGCCGTGTCTTCACTTGAGGTGCCATGATTCGTCCCGCCCCTGGCCGTTTCTCGCTTTGCCGTCGTACGCGTTGGATCGTGCCGGTATTGATGCTGTCGCTTGGTGTGGCCTGCCGTCGCGCGGCGCCGGGGGACTCGGCACCGCCTGCTGTGCTCGAGGTCTCTCCCGAACCGATTGTGGTGCGTGCGGGACAGCCGAATGACGTCACGATTCGCGGCACCGGGTTCGACGCGACCGCGAATACGGTGACGGTTGGATCCGTCATCCTTACTGCCGTCGTATCAAGTCGTGGCGGCACGGTGATCGCGCTGTCGCTGCCGGATCGGGTGCCGAGTGGCGGGGGGGCGGCGCCGATGCTGTGGAGCCCGGGGCGGTATGCGCTTACGGTGTCGAACGGGCGGGGCAGCAGTGCGCCGGTGATGGTCACCATTCAGGAGCCGCGATGAGCTCGATGGCGAGGGCGGCTGGGCGGGTGGCCATGCTGTTGTTGGCGACGGCGTGCGCTGGTCCTGGCGATCCCGTCATGCCGGACGTCGCGCCCAAGGTGACGGTGTCGGCCAACGGTGGTTCGGCCACTGTGGCGGCCGGCTCCACGCTGCAGCTCTCGGCGGTCGTGACCGACAAGCGCGGGCAACTGGTGACGTCGCCCTCCGTGGTGTGGAGCTCGAGCACGCCCACCGTGGCGGTGGTCTCGCCGGAGGGCATCGTGACGGCCACGACGGTAGGACAGACCACCATCAGTGCGGCGTTGTTGGGCACCACCGGCACGATCGCGGTGACCGTGACCGCCGGTGCGCCGGCCAAGCTGTTCGTGCGCACTCAACCGGGTGACGTGGCTTCGGGCATGTCGTTCACGGCCGCACCGGTCGTGGAGGTGCGCGACGCGCTCGACAATCTGGTGAGGACGGCCAGCATCCCCGTGAGTGTGAGCTTCGCGAGCGGCGTGGGCACGATCGGTGGCACGACCACGGTCACGTCGGTGCAGGGCATTGCGACCTTCTCGCAACTCACGTTGTCCGGACTGGCCGGCCCGCGCTCGCTGGCCTTCTCGGCCACCGGTCTCACGGCGGTGAACACGGCCACCTTCAGCGTGAATGCCGGCCCGGCGGCATCGCTGGCGTTCCGACTAGCGCCGGCGGGCGGCGGACTCAACTCGCCGTTCATTACGCAGCCCGTTCTCGATGTGCTCGACAACGGCGGGAACCTGGCCACGAACAGCGCCCTCACCGTGACGGCCACGATTGCATCGGGAGGTGGCACGCTCACCGGCGCCACGGCACAAGCCACCAATGGTGTGGTCACGTTCAGCAACTTCGGCGTGACCGGAGCGGGTGGCGTGCGATCGCTGCTTTTCTCGGTGTCAGGACTACCGTCGCTGCCCATCTCGGTCACACCGTGCGACGCCACGCGCTCGCCGTTGCTGGCGCTGTCGGCCACGTCGCGCACGCTGGCGGGCTTCGCGCTGCGCACCGCGGTAGTCGACACACTCACGATCACCGACACCAATGGCAGTTGCACCGCGGTCACGAATCTCAACACGAGCGTGACCTACGTCGGCGCCAGCGGATGGCTGTCCGCCACACTCCTCACGAATCCTGCCCGACTCGCGCTACGCGCGAATCCCGCGGCGCTGAACACCAATACTTATCTGGCCACGGTGGCGATCACGTCGGGGAATGCGCCTACGGTGACGCTGCCCGTCACGTTCAACGTGGCCGCGTCGATCACGCTGCGCTACGGACTCGCCAGCGAGAAGGTGAATGAGCTCGATGTGAACGGGACGCTGCAGCTCGCGCCGGTGATACTCAGCAGCGAGGGCGCGGTGATTACGGCGCCGGTTACGTATGCGAGTCGGTCACCGTCCATTGCCACCGTCGCCGCCGACGGACGGATCACGGCACGACTCGGTGGACAGGCGTGGATCGTGGCGCAAACCGCGGTGAACGGCGGCGCGCTCGACTCCGTGTTCGTGACTGTGACGCGCACCACCGGCCCGGTGTTGCGTGCCGACGTGACACGCTTCGACTACGTGCGGAACACGCCCTTCTCGGTCACGCTGTCACTCGACACGCGCGGGGCCACGGTGGGCGCTGCACAGTTCGTGTTCACGTGGCCCACTGAGTTGGGTACACCGGCCATGCTGCGACTCACTGGCACCGTGCCAGGCACGGTGGGTGGGCCGGTGATCGTGACCGACAACGCCTCCGGCACCACGCGCATATCGATTGCCAGTGCGGCGGGTATGACGGGAGTGATCACACTTGGTCGTTTCGATTTCATTCCCACGCTGGTCGGCTCCAGTCAGTTCGTACTGCGACACGTCGAGCTGCTCGACCTCGCGCAAGTTTCGCTGCTCGGCAACGCAACGGCCCTGCAATACCCGGTGGTGATCAAATGAGGCGCAACATGACAGCAGGATGGCGCGTGGCAGCGGTGCTGAGTTTCGCGCTTGCGGCGTCGGCATGCCGGGACACACTCGGTGACGGTGCGGTGAACCCGCTGCCGAGTACGCAGGCTACCGCGCAGTTGGTGATCACGCCGGCGATGGCGGGCGACAGTGTGATCACGGTGGACGTACGCGTGAGCGGACTCGATGGCATGGGCGCATCGTCGAGCGCTCAAGCGAAAGCGGTGAGCATGACGGCGGCGGTAGCGTACGACACCACTCAGTTGCGCTATCTCACCGATGCGAGCCCCAGTGACGGGGCGTTGCGTGCGGTGAACGCGGGGCGTGGGCGGGTGATGATCGCCGCTGCGCATGCCACGGGTTTTACCAGCGACGTATTCGCGCGCGTGCGCTTCGTGGCGCGCAGTGAGCAAGCGGCCGCCACGTTGTCGCTGCAACTCAGTGAGCTGCACCTATCCGATGCCACCGATGTACGCGAGCGCCTCACTGTACTGCCAACGGCGGTGCTCAAGTGAACACGATCTTGAACACGACGCGGACGTTGATGGTGTTGGCGCTGATGGTGGCGCCGACCATGGTACAGGCGCAGGTGGAAGAGCAGCGCGAAGCCGGCTTCGAGGTGCGCCGCGAGTGGATGGAGCAGCTGCGGGCGTATCCGTTTGGCGAGTACACGCAGAATCCGGTGTACGCCGCGCGTGCCGCGGCATTCCGCGCGCCGGCTCGTGTCACCGCGGGGTCTGCGTCGAGCATTCAGGTGGCGCCGTGGCGCTCGGTGGGGCCGTTCGGCTTCCAGACCAGCGGCTTCTACGGCTCGTCGCCGAATGCCGACGGCGGTCGCATTCGCGCCATCGCCATTCACCCCACCAACCCGAGCATCGTGTACGCCGGCTCGGCGAGTGGTGGCGTGTGGCGCACGAACAACGGCGGCGCGACATGGACGCCGCTGACCGACAATCAGTGCTCGCTGAACACGGGGACGATCGCGATCGATCCGGTGAATCCGAACATCGTGTACGTGGGCACGGGTGAGCCCACGCAGTCGAACGGCTGTGGCTTGCTGCGCTCGTTCGACGGCGGCACGACGTGGACCGAGATCAACGGCGCCGGTGTGCTGGCTCCGGTGAACGGCACGCAAAACACTCGGGCGTATCGCATCCGGGTAGCGCCGAGTCTGGCCGGTACGCAGAACACGAGTGTGGTGCTGTACGCCGCGAACAACGGATTGCATCGCAGCACCAACAGCGGCTCGGCATGGACCACGGTACTCACGGGCTTCGTGAGTGACGTAGAATTCGATCCCGCCAACGACAACATCGTGTGGGCGGCGCGTGCGGGCGCGGGAAACAACACCAACGGTGTCTATCGTTCGACCGATCGCGGCGCCTCATGGACGCAGGTGTACAGCACCGGCAGCACCGTGCAGCGCATCTCGCTCGCGGTGTCGCCCACCACGCCGAATTCGGTATGGGCGGTGGAAGTAGTGAGCGCGCGCATGGACAAGCTGGTGCGTCTGGACGGTGCTAGTGCCACGCCCACGGTGCTCACCGCACAAGGTGTGTATGGTGCGCAGTCACGACTCGACTTCGGTTCGCAGGGCACGTATGACTTGGTGCTCGAGGTCGATCCGCAGGATGCGAACACGGTGATCGTGGGCGGGTCACGCATGTACCGATCGCGCGACGGCGGGCAATCGTTCTCGGTGATTGCCTACGACCTGCACGTGGACTGGCACGCGTTCGAGTACGCGCCGAGTGACCCGAATGTGATCGTGGGCGGCTGCGATGGTGGCGTGCACGCGTCGTACGATCGTGGCAACAGCTGGGTGAGTCGCAACACGAACATCGCGGTCACGCAGTTCTATCCGGGCATCGCGGTACACCCCACGATCCCCGATTTCATCGCCGGCGGACTGCAGGACAACAGCTCCGTCTGGGGCTTCGGCTCGGGCTTCTGGACGATGTCGGCGCCGAGTGGCGATGGCGGATGGAATGCCTTCAGCCCTACGAACTCGAACGTGTTCTGGACCACCAGTTACGGCACCGGCTTCATCGTGCGCGTGACGCGGAACCCGTTGGGCACCAGCATCGCGCAGACACAGCGCGGCTTCACCAGCAGCGACCGGAAAGCATTCCTTTCGCCGATGGTGATCGACCCGCTCAACTCGACCACGCTCTACTATGCCACCTATCGCCTGTGGCGCACGACGAACGAGGGCGTGCAGTGGGGCGTACTCACCGGTGATCTCACACGAGGCGGTGGGGCCACGATCACCAGCCTCGCCGTTTCACCGGTGGACCCACGGGTGATCTGGGTGGGCACGAGCGACGGCAATGTGCAACTCTCGCAAGACGCCGGCGCCACGTTCACGCTGGTGTCGAGCGCGCTGCCGCTGCGCGCGGTTACCGATATCGCTCCCGATGCCGCGGTACCCGGGCGCGCCGTGATCACGCACTCCGGCACGGGCTCGGGACACGTGTACGCCTCCGACGATTTCGGCGCGAACTGGACGAACCTGAGCGGGTCGCTGCCCGACATCCCGTTCAACGCGGTCGTGATGGTGCCCGGCACGTCGAGACTGTTCGCTGCAGCCGACGTGGGCATTTACGAGTCGACCGACAACGGCATGTCGTGGAGCGCGGCCAATCAGGGATTCCCGAACGCGCGCGTGCTGGACCTGGTGTACCAGGCGGCCACCGGCAACCTGTACGCGAGCACGTATGGTCGTGGGCTGTGGGCCACGACGATCGTGACCGGAGCGAGCGTGCTGCGCGGCGATGTCAACGCGGACGGATTCGTGAATGCGTTCGATGCATCACTGGCGCAACAGGCGCTGGTGGGTGTGCTGCCCGCCAGCGCGCCAAACCCGATGCCGCGCGCGGACGCGAACTGCAATGGGACGCTGGACTCGGGAGACGTGCTGTCGATTCTGCAGTTCGCGGTAGGGTCGGCGAGTGCGGCGCTTTGCGTGGGGAAGCAGCAGTAACTGCTTAAGGGCGCGGGATGGGCGGATCAGTACTCTGTGTTCTGAACTCTGGCGTCAGACTGGGTATAGTGGTCAGAGTCGAGCAGCTACAGTGCTCAGTTGCGAGAATTTCCTTACTGCGTGTGCGACCGCGGGGATGTGTTGATATCCCTGCGCGAGTGCCGAGCGGAGACCTCGTGAATCGTCAGATCCAGGAAACCCGCTCGGCACTGTGGACTGTCGTTGCTGAATTCCGAACACTATACCCAGTCTGACGCCAGAATTCAGACAACTCAGTACTGGGCTGTTCAGCGCAGTCAGTATTCAGTCACCGCCCGCGAGTCACCGAAAACGACAGCATGATCGTTCGCGGCATTCCCGGCTCGAACGCCAGCGCTTTGCCGTTCACGATGTCCGGGTTCAGGAACGCCGAGCCGATGAAGCGACGATCGGCGAGGTTCTCGACCGTGAGGAATCCCTTCACGGTGGCATCACCGACCTGCACGAGGCGATCGGCGCGCAGACTGGCGCTGAGGATGTGCGACTCCGTGACGCGCACGGCGTTGGCGTCATCGGCCCAGTAGCCGCCGGTGCCTTGCACGCCGAACTGCGCGGCGAGACCGAGGGGCGCCTTGGACGGTGCCCAGGTGGCGTTGGAGCCGTAGAACCAGTCGGGGATCCCGACGATGCGATTGCCGCTGTAGTCGGCTTTTGCGCCGGCCTTGCCGTAGTGCACGGAGTCGACGACGTACTCGGTGTACGTGTTGCGAGAGAGCGTGAGCGAATTCTCGAAGCGCAGGTCGCCTTTCGCGAGCGCGGTCACGGCGATTTCGGCACCGGTGCGGCGCGCGCGGCCGGCCATGAAGTAGAAGCGTCCACCGCGGTAGGGCACGATTTCGTTGCGGACGTTCGTGAGGTAGGCAGCGGCGTCATACGACACGCTGCTGACCACACCAGAGCCATCACCAACCATGAAAATCTGCTTGGTGCCCACTTCGTAGGTGTACGAGCGGATCGGCTCGAGGAGCGGATTGAGCGCCGTCACCGTGTCCGTTCCGAAAGTGCTGGCGGGATCCGTCTCGTTGCCGGCCGGTGCTTCGACACCACCTCCGACGTTCGCGTACAGCGTGTGCGTCTTGGATACGCGCCACGACGCGCCAACCTTCGGCGTGACCTGCGAAAAGGTGCGGCTCGCGTCGGTTTTCGGATTGAGGTAGTTCTTGTAGTAGTACGAGATCGCGTCGCCACGCAGGCCGAGCGTGATGCCCAGCTTGTCGTTCAGCGTGAGTTCGTCTTCGATGAACACGCCGTTGTTGTACGCGCCTTCCTTCTTATTGTCGCGCACCGTGGTGCTACGTCCGTTTGTCGCGCTTAAGGAGTAGAACAGGATCGCGCCGTCCTGATAGGCCTGATCGAGTCCTGCCGTGAAGCGATTCGTGAACGTGGGTGACACCACGTCCTGACGATTGTACGCCGCATTGGCGCCGGCGTGGTAGCGCGTGAAGTCGCGGAACGTGCCGCGCTCGGAGCGCTGCAGATACTTCGGGTTGATGTACGCCACCACGGACACGCTCGACTTGTCGTCGATCGCATGCTCCACGCTGGCACCGAGGCGGGCGAGGCGATTGTAGCGACGCTCGTCGCGCGTGTTGTAGGTGGCGTTCGCCTGCCGCGGATTCGCCGCCACTTCATCGGCCGAGAGCGGGCCGGGAATATGGAACAGATTGTTGGCGCCGAGCAGGTGGATGCGCATCTGCGTCTTGTCGCCCACAGGGGCCACGATGCCCGTGTTCAGCAACACGCGACGCGCGTCGGAATTCACGCGCCAGCCGTCGAAGTTCGTATTCACGAACGTGGCGTAGGCCACGCCGCCCTTGGTGCCGATGGGGGTGCCGGTCTGCGCGATGTATCGCTGCAGGCCGTAGCTCCCGCTCTGGTACTGCAGGGTGGAGAAGGGACGATCGATCACCGGTACGGTGGACACGCTGATCACGCCGCCGGCCGCATTGCCCCACAGTGCGCTCGCGTTCGAGCGGATCACATCGATCCCTTCGGCCGAGGCAAGATCGATGTTGTCGAACGCCGTGCGTCCATCCGGCTCTGTTTCCGGCATACCGTCGAGCAATACGCGCACGCCGCGCGAGGTGCCGGCGTTGCTGCGGTCGCCCGCGCCACGCGCGCCGAAGCCGCGAATGGCGATACGCACATCACTGGTGCCGTAACGTGACTGCACGAGGACACCCGGCACGTTGCCGAGGGCGTCGTTGAGTCCAAAACCCGACTTCGCCGAAAACTGCGACTTGTCGATGTGTGTGATCGCGAGCGGCGACGTGAAGGACGACTGCGTGCTGCGCGTGGCGCGGACGGCAAAGGGGGCGAGCGTGCGCGCAATACTGTCGCGGCGAGCGGACGAGTCGGCCTTGGTCTGGGCCTGGGCGAGGTTCGGGCCCAAGAGCCCGAGGGCGCCGGCAGCCAAGCTCATCAGTGCGGAGCGGGGAAAAACAGGAGGCATCAGGGGAGTGCGTAGGGGATGGGCGGGTGTCGGACTACGCAGGGGAAGGTCGACGTGTTGGGCTTAACGTGGGATTAACAAACAGCCCAGTACTCAGTACTGAGAACTGGGGCGTCAGACTGCTTATAGTGGTCAGAATTCAGCAGCTACAGTGCTCAGTTTCGAGAATTTCCTTACTGCGTGTGGGGCCGCTGGACGGACAGGGATTCCCCAACGCCAAGTGCCGAGCAAAGGCCTCGTGAATCGTCAGATCCATGAAACCCGCTCGGCACTGTGGACTGTCGTTGCTGAATTCCGAACACTATACCCAGTCTGACGCCAGAATTCAGACCACTCAGTACTGGGCCGTTCAGCGCTGTTCAGTGATCAGCCAAAGTAGTCCTGCTGTCCCTTCGGTCGGCGCGCTTCTCGCTCGGCTCGCCCGTACTTCCCTTCGTCCGACCGCGAGATTTTCCTCCGCGCCACGAGCGCCTCGAGGACCAGTTCGCAGGCCACCACGATCATCGCGTCGTCGCCCTTCTTGGCGAGTCCGAGCGCGATCACGGTCTGCACGAGACTCGGCACCGTCTCGAAGCCCTGGCGCACGAGGTCCATCGCGATCTCGTCGGCCACCTGCAGGGCGCCGCCGGCGTCGAACCACATGATCACTTCTTCGGCGTCGATGTCACCGGCGCGTTCACGCAGGGTGGCATCGCACGCGCGACGAATGAGATCCTTAGCGATCGTGGCGCCGCCGACGAGTTCTCCCTCGTACTCGAGTTCGATCTTGCCGGTGATGGCGGGCAGGGCGGCGTAGACGTCGGCCACGCGCGGTACCGCTTCGGTATCGCCGTTGCGCAGGGCACGCTGTTCGGCGTTCGAGACGACGTTCTCCATCGCGGTGATCGGCATGCGCTGCGACACGCCGGAACGCTTGTCGATGCGCTTGTCGTCGCGCGCTTCGAAGGCGATGCGCTCCACCACTTCCTCGATCAAGTCGGGAACGCGGATCTGCACGCCGTCAGAACGTTTCGTCCACGCTTCCTGACGCGTGATCTCGACGCCGAGTTCGACGCTCTCAGGGTAGTGCGTGATGATCTCGCTGCCGATGCGGTCCTTGAGCGGCGTGATGATCTTGCCGCGAGCCGTGTAGTCTTCCGGGTTGGCGGTAAAGCAGAGCAGGACATCGAGTGCGAGGCGCACCGGATAGCCTTTGATCTGCACGTCGCCTTCCTGCATGATGTTGAACAAGCCCACCTGCACCTTGCCGGCGAGGTCGGGCAGCTCGTTCAGCGCGAAGATGCCGCGGTTGGCGCGCGGCAGCATGCCATAGTGGATCGTGAGTTCGTCGCCGAGGATGTGGCCACCGCGCGCGGCCTTGATGGGGTCCACATCACCGATAATGTCGGCAATGGTGGCATCTGGCGTGGCGAGCTTTTCGACGTAGCGCTGATCACGCGACACCCATCCGATCGGGGTGTCGTCGCCATGTTCCTGGATGAGCTGCTTGGCGTACTTCGAGATCGGCGCGAACGGATCGTCATTCACTTCGCTGCCGGCGACCACGGGCATCTGCTCGTCGAGCAGCGTGACGAGCGCGCGGAGAATACGCGACTTCGCCTGGCCGCGAAGGCCGAGCAGGATGAAGTTGTGGCGCGCGAGGAGCGCGTTCACGATTTGCGGCATGACGGTGTCTTCGTAGCCAAGGACACCGCGGAAGAGCGGGCCGCCGTCCTGCAGGCGCGCGATCAGATTCCGCCGGATTTCGTCTTTGACGGACTTCGGGCGATTCGTGGCGTAGCCGGAGCGCTTGAGGGCGCCGAGGGTCTCGGGGAGTTTGGACACAAAACCTCAGTGAGTCAGGAACAGGACGTATCATGGTTAGCACCTGCCGCCGGACCTTGGTTCCCGCGCATTACCTAATGATGCGGCTTCCAGACGTCCCAGTCCGATCGTACCGCCCGGGCAATGGCGTAGAGCGGCATCACGAGCAAGCGTTGTGCGAACACGAGTCCCTTCGCCCTTTGTCCCAATCGCCCCGGCGCGAACTGAGCCAAGAGCCAGACGAGCGCGATGATGGCGACCCCGGCGGCCAGCAGTGCCCATGCCGTGACGGGGCTTGCCAAGGCGATCGCTCCCCATGCAGCGGCGCCGCCGACGAGCAGGAGGACGGGGGTGGCCGGTCGCGTGAGTTTGTGCAGCAGAAAATCCGTCCACATCGGGTTCTTCTGCCGACTCAGCACCGCAGGGAACCAGCGAGCAAACTGCAGCATGCCGGTCATCGTCCGCAGTCGGCGCGCGTATTCATCGTCTCGTGTAAAGCGTCGAGGGTCGGTGACTCTGGCCTTGGTCACGATGCCCACACGACCTCCGTTGGTCACGACCGAGTAGGTGCTCCACAGGTCATCGCAAATCAATCCTGCGGGCATGTCGCGCCAGAAACGTCGATGCATGACATAGGCGCAGCCGGTCACGCAGATGATGCTGTGCCGCCTTGCCTGGCCTAGACGAATGGCTAATTCGCGAGACCAGTAGCGATCCATCAGGACGTCGCCGCTCGTAGGCGCGAGCGTCGCGGTCATGGCGCCCCAGCCGTCCGTGCGGACCGCGCTCACGAGCTTTGAGATCGTGTCGTGCTCGAACGACTGCGCCGTATCGACAAAGAACAGGAGTTCATGCGAAGCCGCGGCAACCCCGGCGTTCAGGGCCGAGGACTTTCCGGGGACGGCACCGTGAACGGCACGCGTACGCTGGGGCAGTTTCTCCCGCAGGCCGTCCAACCCGTTCGATCGTGTCGCGTCGAGCGCGATGACGATCTCCGTCAGCGCGGTCGGGTAGTCTCCGCGTCGTAGGTCATCGATGCGCCGCAGGATCGCTTCGTCAGATTCTCTTGTTGCGAGAATCACGCTGATCGGTGATTCCGAACCCCCAGCCGCGCTGGTGTCGATCTCACCCGCGCCCGCATTTGCAGCTTTCGCGGTTCTGGACGGGTAGATCACCCACCCGAGAACCAGAATACCGAACGCGGTCGCGGCGACGAGGATGAGGAAGATGAGCACGGCGGAAGGGTAAGGGCGGGACGAGGCTTACGCCACGGCCTGTGCAGCTACTCCCGTCACGCCCGAAGCGAAGGAAACCGTTATGGCACAAACGGTTGGCCGCGTTTGGAACACTGCGCTCGGTGTGGTGTCACCCTTGACAGATGAGCACGGAGCCATAACTTGTGTTCGCTAGATCCCCGTCGGCGTTCTGCCGGGGGGGCCGTGCGCTTTTCAGGACGCACGGCGCAACCACCGCACCGTATGGAGTCCTACACTATGAAGCGCATCGCTCTCGTCGCTGCTGCACTCGTGCTCGCCGCCTGCTCAGCCAAGGAAGAGGCCCCGGCCGCTGATTCGGCCGCCGCTGCTCCGGCTGCTGCCGCCCCGGCCATGGATTCGGCCGCGATGACGCCGCCGCCGGCCGACTCCGCCGCGATGGCTGCCCCGGGCGCGATGGCTCCCGACACGACCAAGCACTAAGCTTCGGGTCTGCAGTAACGGAAAGGCGGGCGACGAAAGTCGCCCGCCTTTTGCGTTGTGGGTCGGTACGAGAAATCAGCACGACCTGTCAATTCGCTCCACGAAATACGCTCGACACTGTGGACTGAAGTTTGCTCGTCTCTGAACACTATAAAAAGTCTGACGCCAGAATTCTGACCACTGAACACTGGCGCTTTACCATCGGCCCAGTGGCCAGTGTTCAGAGCCCAGGCATCAGACCGTGTATAGTGGTCTGAATTCAGCAAACTTCAGTACTCAGTTCTGAGCTTCGGAACTACTCGGGGAACGGAAGTTCGCGCACTTCGGCGCTGATCGGTCCTTCGGTGCCTTCCACGATCACCGTGTCTCCCGCCTGCACTTCCCGACGCAGCATCGCGATCGCGATCGGCCCCAGGCGCGGCGAGATCACCGTGCTGCGCACATCGCCGACCAGTTTGCCGGTGGCGTCCACGACCTGCCCGTGTTGCGGCATTGGTGACGCGCCGAGCAGTCCGCGCAGGCGGCGATTCACGTGCCCGCGGAAGTGGACACGCGCCACGGTTTCCTGGCCTGTGTAGCAGCCCTTCGTGAACGAGATCGCGCCGAGCGTATCAAGATTCGCTTCCTGCGGAATCGTGTTGTCGTCCATATCGAGGCCCCACGCCGGCCGCCCACCTTCCACGCGCGCGATGTTCCACACCGCTCGCGTGGCTTGACGGTACACCGACTTCTCGAGGCGCTGGCGCACAATCTCGGCGTCACGCGCGTCGGCCATGATGATGAAGCCCGGCGTCGTTCCCATCAGCGGCGCGCGAATGAGTCGCACATTGACCGGCCCGATGTTCCAGAGCCCATGCTGCCACAGCTTCCACTCGGCGAGCCCCTGCATCATCACGTCGCCAAGATCTTCGACCGTGTGAGCGGCGCCGCCGAGGGCAGCGACCGCTTTCGATGCTTGCGCGCCGTACAGCATCCACGTGGCCCACTTGTCCGATTCATCCTCGACTTTCGCGAGACGCGGATTCACATACTTGCGGGCCGTGGCCAGCCACTGCGGCGCGCAGGCGCGGAGCACGGTGAGCATGAACGTCTCTTCGTCCATGCGGAAGATGAGCATGTCGCAGAGCACCTTGCCCTTCGGCGTCAGCGCGGCGGCGTGCAGTCCTTCACCGGGTTGCAGCAGCGTGACGTCGTTGGTGACGAGTCCATTCAACGCTTCGGCGGCCTTCGGTCCACGAAACGTGCTCCACTGGCCAGCCGACTCGAACCATGCCGATTCGCGTCGCAGATCAAGGAACGCTTCGGCGTCATGGGCTGACAACGGCTCCGGATACACGAGCGACGGCGGCGCCACGTCAGGTGGCGTCGGGCTCGTGAAGTTCGGGGAGATCGCGTCAGAGTTGGACAACAGCACACCTCACAGAGACTTCACTATTATAGATCAGCTAACAGAAGGTATCGGGGACCAACCGCTTGTGGCAACATACGCACGGCCTCCTTTGAAACTTCGTGACGTGCTGTACGCGCCGGGGTACATCATGCCGCACGTCAGTCGCTATCAGAGTACCGTGCGGCTCGCTGCTGAAAACCCCAGAGCAAGCGCGGCCGTTCCGCCGGAGGCCTCGACTGCGTCACAAAGTCCCCGCGGAACCCGCAATCGCTCGAGGCGGACGGCGATCGCTTCATAGCTGGCCTGCAACGACGGAGCACCGGTCAGTCGCGGCACATCATCGGCGCAGCGCAGAAACAGCATGCTGTCTTCAAGACCGGCCAGGCGCAGTAACGGTTCCACCTCTCGGCGCTGAGAATCACTGCGCAAGACAACCCGCACTCCGCGCGCCACTAGTGCCTGCAATCGGGCAAGGACCCCGTCGTGAAGTGGTACGCCGTGCGCCACGGTGGCTGCCCACGCGTGCTGCGCTCGCAACGCGATGATGTCGTGCAATGTGACATCGTGCTGAATGCGATCGTGCTGCAACGCCGGTACTGATGCTAGGGCCGACGCCATGCTCTCGGAGAACGTGCGCCCGGGCACCAGCGGCAGCAATGTGGTCCGTAACGCGTCGGCGTCGATGGCCACACCTGTTGCCGCGCACTCGAGCACCATCGCGTCGGCGAGCGCCCTCGCCCGCAGTGGTAGCGTATCTGCGATGATGCCGTCGAATGCCACGATCGTGACCCGACCGACACCGGCGACAGTCATGGTCGGTGCTCGTACGACGCGTCGAGCAGTTCGATGGGATGCACGACACGCGCGCGCGACTTGCTGCGCAGCAGGCCGGCACCGATCTGCATCATGCACCCGGGGTTTCCGGTGGCCACCCAGTCGGCACCACTCTCGGCGATGCGTGCCAGCTTCGGTGCGAGTACCGCGTCGGAGGTATCCGGCTCGACGAGGTTATAGATGCCAGCCGATCCGCAACATTGATCGGCGTCTTCGAGTGGAATGAGCGCGAGTCCAGGAATCGCACGCAACACTGTCAGTGGGGGCGACACCACGCGCTGGGCGTGCATCTGGTGACAGGGCGGATCATGCGTCACGCGCAGTGCCACCGATGCGGTGCCGGCGATGGGTCCCACGGTGGCCAGCAACTCCGAGATGTCGCGTGTGCGCGCGCTGACGCGCTCGGCCCGTGCGGCCCACGCGGGATCGTCGTGCAGCAGATGCCCGTACTGCTTGAGCATCGCGCCACAGCCAGCGGAGTTGACGGCGATGACATCGGTGCCCGACTGCTCGAAGGCGGCCACGTTGATGCGAGCCAGCGCGCGTGCACTCTCGAGATCGCCGGCATGCGCATGTAAGGCGCCGCAACAGCCCTGTGCGCGCGTGTGCTGCAATTGAAACCCGTTGTGCGTGAGCACCCGATCGGTCGCGTCGTTCACATGCGAAAACAAGCCTGACATCACGCAGCCGGTGAGGCAGGTCGCCGTGACCGCCGGTGTCGATGGCGGCGTGACGGACGTGCGGCTCGATGTCGTGCGTACAGCGCTCGACCGCAAGTTGGCCGGTGTGGTGGACGCAATCATCGCCATGGGGAACGCGAGCCGTGCCGGCAGGATCTGCGCGAGCAGCTGCGGCAACCGCGTGGCGCGGAACAGTCGTGCGCCAAGCAACGCGGTGCGGAGCAGCACCGGATGCTTGAATACGGCAAGCACGGCGCGGGCCACGAACGGCACGCCGCGCACTGGGGCCATGGTGGCGCGCGTGGCTTCGAGCAAATCGCCGTACGGGACACCCGAAGGACAGGCAGTCTCGCAGGCCCGACAGCCCAGGCAGCGATCGATGTGCTGCGCGGTCGTGGGATCGTCGAGCGCGATGTCGCCTTCGAGCATGCGACGCATGAGCACGAGCCGCCCGCGCGGCGAATCGTTCTCGTCTTCGAGATTCACATACGTGGGACAGGCTTGCAGGCAGAAGCCGCAATGCACGCAGGCATCGAGTCCTTTGCTGGCCAGGGCCAACGGCGTGCCGGGTAGCGCACACGAAGGCGGAGTCGACGCGCCAGACGTCACGCCGCTCATCGAACGTAGGGTTTAGGCGTGAACGTGGCTCGTCTGCGATTCAGGACGCCATGCGGATCGAAGGCGCGCTTGATTGGCGCGTGGACATGTGAGGTGTCGTGGCGGGGAGGTGCTCCTTGTTCCGCCACCAGCGAATAGTGCACGGGGGTGCGACCGAACTGCGTCTCAATTTGCTCTACCAGCACGTCATCTTCGTGTCCGGGGTCCGTAACCACGCGAACCGATCCACGCGACGGATTGTACAGCAGCGTGGCGTCGGGAAGGAGTTTGCGCACATGTTCGAGCATCGCATCCCCACCGGACAGCTCGGTGCGAATGCGTAGCACCAATGCGTGGTCCGGCACATGACGCAGCGCGGCGATCATCGGCACCTGCTCATGGGCGCTGCTGGTGTCGGAGGGCCCGACCGTAAACGCATTGCGCACGCCGTACGACTGCATGATGCCGCGCAACGCCGACGCGCGCGCACCATTGCCGGTGCAACGGGCAAAGAGTTGCGCCGGTTCATCGGGCGCGAGTCGCACCAACATCGGCAACGGGGCACGGTTCGCGATGAGACGCGGTACCCAATCCCACGGTGACCCGTCCAGCGTGCCCGTGACCACATGATCCATACTTGGCTTCGCGTGCAACCGCAGGTTGACCTCGGTGATCACACCGAGCGTTCCGAACGCGCCCGTGTTGAGGCGCACGAGGTCAAAGCCTGCCACGTTCTTTACGACCTTGCCACCGACGCGCACGATATCTCCCGTTCCGGTGACGACGGTGAGGCCGAGCACGAGATCGCGGATGGCGAGGTCGTCGTACGCCAACGGTGCCGCTGTTGCCGTCGCGACTACGGCGCCGATGGTGGACCGCGGTGAGCCATACGGGGCGATGGCCAGCATCTGGCCGCTGACGGCGCACGTCGCCGAGAGCTCCTCCAGTGTCGTGCCCGCGTGCACACTGATCACGAGATCACCCGGGGTGTACTCGATCACGCCGCCGCGAGGCTTCACCACGGTGGCAGTGGCATCGTTCTCCACGGGGCCGCCGTGTAGCCACGTGCCGGAGCCGACCGCCCGGACCACTGTGGGGCTGGCGATCGCGCTGGCGATGGCATTGGAGATGTCGGACGTCTCCATTAGCCGCGGTGGCTACCGTGTGAGGTCACGAGGGAAGCTGTTTGGGGGCCAACGTGTGTGGGGCAGGCGGAATCACCGCTTCGAGGAGGCCCGCCGGAAGCACCGCTTCCGCTCGTCGAATACACGTTCGCCTCCAAATTGCTTCTGGTGTGATTACGCGCGTTCATCACCGTGGCCCCGGGATTGCTTCCGGTGTGATTACGCACGGTTGCCCCCGCGATGCCATTCTTTGCAACTGTGCACCGGCACCACCTTGCCGGGATTCGCGCGCCGGTCGGGATCGAAGACGTCGCGGATGGTGCACATGGCCGACAGTGATTCGGCGGTGAACAGGCTCTCCATGTACGGGAGCTTGTCGAGCCCGACGCCGTGTTCGCCGGTAATGGTGCCGCCGGCGGCGATGCAGGCGAGCATGATCTCCGACATCGCGGCGTGGACGCGCGCGGAGGCGTCGGCGTCGTTGGCGTCGTAGGGGATGTTGGGGTGGAGGTTGCCGTCGCCGGCATGAAACACGTTGCACACCTGCACGCCGTATCGCGTGGCGATTTCGTGAATCGTTTCGAGCACATCGGGCAATCGTGTGCGCGGCACGACGGCGTCCTGCACGACAAGCGATGGCGCGATACGGCCCATGGCGCCGAAGGCTTTCTTGCGTCCTTGCCAGAGACGAACGCGATCGGCTTCGGTGGAGGCCACCAGCACGTTGCGGGCGCCGGATTCCATGCAGCACTCGCGAATGATCGCCACGTCTTCGTCGAGTCCGTCGGCGATGCCATCGACTTCGCAGAGCAGGACGGCGGCGGCGTCGGTGGGGTAGCCGGCGGCGTAGATCGAGGCTTCGACGGCGCGAATGGTGGCGTTGTCCATCATCTCGAGCGCGGCAGGCACGATACCGGTGGCGACGATGCGTGACACCGCGCGCGCGGCGGCGTTGACGCTTGGGAAGTCGGCGAGCATCGTGTGCACGCTGTCGGGCAGCGGCACGAGTCGCACCGTGATTTCCGTCGCGACGCCGAAGCAGCCTTCACTGCCGACGAACAGGCCGAGCACGTCGTACTCATCGGACTCGCCGAAGGCCGAGCCCGCGCGAATGAAACGGCCGTCGGGAAGGACGACCAGACACTCGACGACATGATTGAGCGTGACGCCATACTTGAGACAGTGCGGTCCGCCGGCATTCTCGGCCACGTTGCCGCCGATCGTGCACACGCTCTGACTCGACGGATCGGGGGCGTACTGTAATCCATACGGCGCCACGGCGCGCGACAGTTTTGCGTTCACCACGCCAGGTTCGACCACGGCGATGCGATTTACCGGATCGACGCGGAGAATCTGTGTGAGACGATTGAGGCCGAGCAGCACGACATCATTGGCCAGTGCACCGCCGGAGAGTCCGGTACCGGCACCGCGCGGCACGAACGAGACACCGGCGGCGGCCAATGCCTTCACGACGGCCACGACTTCGCTCTGCGTGCCGGGAAAGACGGCGAGGTTGGGAAGCGCGCGATATCCCGGGAGCCCGTCGGCGTCATAGGCGACGAGTTCGGGCGCGCGGGATTTCACCCAGCGAGGGCCGACGATGGCGGAGAGCGTGGCGAGCAGGGCATCGCGCATGCCGAAAGATAGCGGCGCGGCGCGGCTGACGAACTCGTCGACTTATGCGCTGACGACGGTGGCGACGAGGGATTTCAGTGTCGAGAGCTCGAACGGCTTCTGCAACACGTGCGGGTGGATCGCCAGTGCGGTACCCGGGGCGGCGTCGGTGACGGCATCGCCGGTGGACAGGATCAGGCGAGCGGCGACGGCGGGACGTCGGTCCATGAGTGTGCGCAACAGCTCCTCTCCGGACACCAGAGGGAGGTGCAGATCGCAAATGACGAGGTCAACGCGGCTTTCGCTCGCATCGTCACTCGCCAGCAATTGAGTTATGGCGGTCTGGCCATCTCCGGCTTCGGAGACAGTCCAGTGTTGGCGCTCGAACCACCGCTTCAAGGCGAAGCGGATGCCTGGCTCGTCGTCAACGATCAGTACGCGAGGCAACAGCAGCTCCAGGAGAACCGGGAGAAAAAACAGGACGGGTGCTCGTAGGAATACGAACACCCGTCTGAAAAGCTACTACTACACCTGTTGGACCGACGATTCCGCGCTCTGCGTCCTAGATCAGGCGGCGCCCCAGAATCCAGAGAGGGCACGTCCATCGGGCGACTCGCGCAGCTTCTCGAATGCCCGTTCCCGAATCTGGCGGATCCGCTCGCGCGTGACACCCATGAGGGCACCGATGCGTTCGAGGGTCATGGCTTCGGCCCCTTCATCGAGTCCGTAATACAGATACAGGATTTTGCGTTCGCGCGGCGTGAGGTACTTCCTGAACACGCGATCGATGAACTCCCGCATGAGGCGGAAGTCGGTGCCTTCTTCGATGTCGGTGTGGGTCTCGCCGGCGAAGCGTTCGCCGAGGGTGGACGCCTCGCGATCCTGACGATCGATGGGGGCGTCGAGGGAGACTTCGGTGCTGGTGATCTGGCGGGCGTTGCGGATCTGCTCGATGGGCTCCTGGAGGAGCTTGGCCATTTCGGCATCAGTGGGCTCGCGATTGAGCACCTGATTGAGCACCATCTCGCCGCGGGCCATGCGGATGAGCTGGGAGTTCTGGTTGAGCGGGATACGGACGCTTCGCGTCTGCTCAGCCAGGGCCTTGAGGACGGCCTGACGGACCCACCACACGGCGTAGGAGATGAACTTGACGCCCTGATCGGGATCGAACTTGCGGACCGCCTTGAGGAGGCCCTCGTTGCCGATGGCGACGAGTTCGGAGAGATCGAGGCCGTGTCCTTGATACTTCTTCACGTAGCTGATGACGAACCGGAGGTTCGCAGTCACGAGGCGCTCGGCGGCGGCCTCATCTCCCTTTTGGGCGAGCCGAGCGAGCCTACGCTCTTCGGCGGCGTCCGTGATCAGGGGAAGCTTTTGTATGTCGTGAAGGTATTGATCGAAGGCGGTGGAAGGGGAGGAGCGGAAAAAGCCCTTGGAGCGGGCCTCGGTGGTCCTGGTCGCGGCAGCTGCCTGCATACGCCCTCGCCGAACATGTGCCTTATCGACCGGGTCCAGACGCGGCCCAGTCAGGGGGTGGGAACGCCACGATAATGGCGGGATACTGAGCGGTCAATGAAAATCTTTGCAGAGCGCGTAATTCCAGCATTTACGGGTCAGTTATAGGACGGTATCGCGACAGTGATCGGGTTGAATGTCACGTACGTGACGGTTGTCTCATGGTTGGGAAGGGAGCTGTGCTGTAAGGGTGTGGGATATCCACTACATAAACGCCCACGGCTCATGGCCCACGGCCCATGGCACAAAGCCCATAGCTCAAAGCCCATAGCTCAAACGTAGCCCCGTGAACAGGCTTTGGGCCGTGGGCCATGGGCCATGGGCCATGGGCTTAACTGAGCGCGGAGCGGACCTGCTCATCGCTAACCGCGACGGCCCATTTGCCGTCGGCGGTTTCCATTTCGCCGATGCCGCGGGGGAGGGAATAACGGGCGGATCCTGCGCGCGCCTTCTTGTCGCCATGGGTGGCGGCGATGACGTCGTCCAGACTGATGCCGGGGGGGAGGCGGGAGGGGAGACCGGCTCGCTCTACGGCGTCGGCGATGGCGACGGCGAGGCCGGCTCGGGCCAAGCCGATCGACTCGGCGATGCGGGCTTCGGCGACCATGCCCATCGCGACGGCGTCGCCGTGGAGGAGCTCGAAGTTGAGCACCCGCTCCACGGCATGGGCGATCGTGTGGCCGAAGTTCAGGATCTGGCGCAGACCGCCCTCGCGGCTGTCTTCCGCGACGACTTCGGCCTTGATGCGGACACTGCCCGTGATCAGTGTCGTGATCGTGGCGGCGAAGTCGGGGGCCTGGGCGCCGTGGTCACGGACGGCACCGGCGAAGCGGAGGACGGCGTCGAAGTAGGACGGGTCGGCGATGACGCCGTGCTTGATCATCTCGGCGAGTCCGCTGCGCAGCACGTCGGCGGGGAGCGTGACCAGCACCTCGGGGTCGATGACCACCGCCGACGGGTTATGAAAAGCGCCGACGAGGTTTTTGCCGAAGGGGGTGTCGACCGCGGTCTTGCCGCCAACCGACGCGTCGACCATGGCGAGCAACGTGGTCGGCACCTGAATGACGGGGAGCCCGCGCATAAAGGTGGACGCCACGAATCCGGCGAGGTCGCCGATGACTCCACCGCCCACGGCGATGACCGTGGTATCGCGCCCGGCCCCCCACTCGAGCAGGGCGTCGGTCAGTTCGGCCCATCGGTCCCGCGTCTTCTCCTGCTCACCGGGAGGAATGGTGAACAGCCGCGTGCTGTCGGCCGGAAACTGGGCCGCGATGGATTCGCCGTGCAGGCGCCCGACGACGGTGTCGCTGATGACCGCGACGCGATGCGATGGGGCGGCGAGGCGCGCGATCTCCCCGATGGCGTGCCGCGCGCCGGCCCGGGCATACACCGGGTACGGCAGCGGCAGGTCGAGTGCGTTGGGGCGCGCGCCTGCCACTACCAAGTCACCTCGCCCGCTCCGGCGCGCTTGTTGGCGACCCGAGCTAGCATGAACAGGAGATCGGACAGGCGGTTGAGATACACCACCACCATGGCCGGCAGTTCGATATCGGCGGCGAGATGCACCACGCGACGCTCGGCCCGACGGCACACGGTGCGCGCCACATGCAGCGCCGCCGCCTTCGGCGTCCCTCCGGGAATGATGAAGCTGCGCAGCGGCTCCAGTTCCGCTTCACAGGCATCGATGGCCCGCTCGAGCTCCTCGATCCGCTGCTCGTCGATGCGCGCCTTGGAGAGCTGCTCCTTCATCTTCTCATGATCGGGCGTCGCCAACAGCGCGCCGATGGCGAAGAGATCGCGCTGTACGGGCACGAGCACTTCGTCGATGCGCGGCATCATATCGATCGATCGCGCCAGACCGAGTGAGGCATTGAGTTCGTCCACGTCGCCGTACGCTTCGACGCGGGGATGGTCCTTGCCGACCTTGCCGCCACCAAAGAGGGCGGTCGCGCCCTCGTCACCTGCTCGGGTGTAGATCTTCATCCCGAAAAACTAAACGGTGAGTCTTGCGTTTTGGGTAAAAGTTTGGCGTCGTGGGTTTGGACTCCCGACTCGAAACTTCGACTCACTACTCCATACTCACTTTGGTTAGCTTTTCGGAATGACGTCCCATCCCATTCGCGACCTTACCATCATCGGCGGCGGCCCCACGGGTCTGTTCGCCTTGTTCTATGCCGGCATGCGCGGCGCGTCGGCGCAGATCGTCGATGCGCTCCCCGAGCTTGGCGGCCAGCTCACGGCCCTCTACCCGGAGAAATACATCTTCGACGTGGCGGGCTACCCGCGGGTGCTGGCGAAAGATCTGGTCCGGAATCTCACGGAGCAGGCGAAGCAGTTTCACCAGGAGACGGGCATCCCGTCGCACCTGGGTCAGCGCGTGGCCGGCCTCGAGGAAGAGGACGGGCACTTCGTGCTGGTCACGGAAACGGACCGTTTCCCGACGCGCGCGGTGGTGATCGCCGCCGGCATCGGCGCCTTCAGCCCGCGCAAACTGCCGCAGGCGTTCGCCGCCGAGTGGTACGGTCGCGGGGTCGACGCGCTGGTGTCAACGCCGGAATCGTATCGCGATCGCGATGTCCTCATCATCGGCGGTGGTGACTCGGCGTTCGATTGGTGTGCGCAGTTGCGCGACAAGGCGAAGTCGGTCACGCTGGTGCATCGCAGCGACCGCTTCCGCGCGCACGCGGCCACGGTATCGGAAGTGCAGGCGGCCGCCGCCGCGAACGATGGCAAGGTGGCAGTGCACACGTTCCACGAGATCGACGCGATCTTCGGTTCGGAACGCATCACCGGCGTGCGACTGAAGGACGTGAAGACGAAAGCAACGCGCGAGATCGCCTGCGACGCGGTGCTCCCGATGCTCGGCTACGTGTCCGACCTCGGCACGCTACTGGAGTGGGGCCTCGACATCGAGAAGGACGAGATCAAGGTGTCCACGTCGATGGAAACGGGCCGAGACGGTGTCTACGCGGCCGGTGACATCACGACCTACGCCGGTAAGCTCAAACTGATCGCGTCGGGCTTCTCCGAAGCGGCGATCGCGGTGAATCAGGCTGTGCACTGGATCTATCCCGACAAGAAAGTCGCGCCGGGGCACTCGTCGAATCTGGCGGTGTTCGGGCAGAAGGACGACTGAGTGCTTTTGGCGAGCCTCGTGGGTCGTTGATGGATCGCTGGTTCACGCGAAGCTCGCGAAGGGCCGCGAAGGTACGCGAAGAAAGGCCCCTTTGCTGTTCTTCGCGAATCTTCGCGGCCCTCCGCGCTCTTCGCGTGAACCTACGGGCTATCCAAGCACAGGGCGCCGTCAGCAACGCGGCCCCTCACCCGACCTACGCCCGCACCCGCGGATCGGCTTTCTGGTACGCGAGATCCGTGACCAAGTTCACCAGCACGAACACGACCGACAGAAACAGCACCGCGCCCTGTACGGCCGGCAGGTCGCGTCGTGAGATCGCCATGACGACGTAGCGGCCGATGCCCGGCCAGCTGAAGATCGTTTCGGTGAGGATGCTGCCTGTGAGGTAGGCGCCGAAGTCGAGGCCGATCACGGTGATCACCGGGATGAGCGCATTGCGTAGCGCGTGGCGGATGATCACGCCGGATTCGGTCAGTCCTTTCGCGCGGGCCGTGCGCACGAAGTCGGCGCCCAGCACCTCCAGCATGGATGATCGCGTGACGCGGGCGAGGTAGGCGATGGAGCGCGAGCCCAGCGCCAGCGCCGGGAGGATCAGAAACTCGATCCGTCCGTAACCTGACGCCGGTAGCCAGCGGAGGGTGACGGCGAACAGGACGATCAGCAGCAGGCCGATCCAGTACACGGGGAAGGAAATCCCGAGATACGTCGTGGCGAGCGCGAGTCGGTCGAACCAGCCGTTGGGGCGCACGGCGGCGAGCACACCGATGGTGACGCCGCTGATCGTGGCCAGCAGCATGGCCGCCGTGGCCAGCAGTAGCGTGCGCGGAAAGCGCTCGGCGATGTCGCTGATGATCGGGCGATTGGTCACGTACGACCGGCCCAGATCGCCCTGAAGGACGCCGCTCGCATAATGGAAGAACTGCGCCGGGAGCGGATCGTCGAGGCGGAGTTCGGCGCGGAGCCGTGCAATCGTGGCCGGGTCGGCGCGTTCCCCGACCATGGCCTGCACCGGATCCCCGGGGGCGACATAGAGCAGGAGGAACACAACGACCAGCACCCCCGCCAGCGTGGGCAAGGAGAGCAGGAGGCGGCGGGCGAGCAGCGACAGCATGTCAGCAACATTAATCCCCGCGGGAGTCTGGCCGATACTCTAGACCAATGCCCGGCACTGCCAACTGGGACAGGCCGATTCCTTCTTGCGTCAGATTTATGCTCTTTCGCCGCTCCACTTCAGAACGCGCTGTCACTGCCGCCCCGCCGCCCGTGGCGTCCGAAGAGTCCTCCGCCGAGGCCTTCGACATCGCGCCGTTGCTCGACGCGTTCGGCCAGGTGCTGTCGGCCTACGCCCAGGGAAGCTTCGATCTGCCCGACGTCTCGTCGAGTGAAACGGGCGAGGAGCTGGAGAAGTGGCGTCGTCACACGGTGCTCGGCATTCCGCTCACGCAGACCGGCGGTCTCCCGTCGCTGAGCGCGGCGCAGCGCGACTACCGTGGTGCCGCCCGCGCCCTCACCGACCATCGTCGCCGCGAAAAGCGCTACGTGGAGTCGGCGCTCTCGGATCTGCGTGATGCGTTGTGGGCGTGCGTGGAGCGCGTGCACACGGTGGCGCAGGCGGATCTGCAGGCTGACGAGGCCACGTCGGTGCAGATCACGCGCGTGCAAACGGCCATTCACGGGATCGAGACTCGTGCCGTGAAAGACGAAGTGCTGCAGGCCATTTCGGCGATCACCGACATCGCGCGCTCACGCCGCGATACGCAGCAGGTCGCGTTCGGGATGCTGGCGGAACGCATCGACCAGCTGGGTTCGCAGCTCGAGGAAGCCAAACGCGAAAGTGAAACCGACCCCCTCACCGGTCTCGGCAACCGCAAGTGTTTCGAGCGCGCTGCCCATCGCGCCATTCATCTCCACACACTGAACAGGGCGCCGGTGTCACTGGTGTTGGTCGACCTCGATCACCTGAAACAGATCAACGACGGCTTCGGCCACTCCGCCGGCGATGCCACGCTGCAAGCGATCGCGGGCAGTCTGGCCAAAGTGTTTCTGCGCGAATCCGACGTGATCTGCCGCATCGGCGGCGACGAGTTCGTGGTGGTGCTGTCGAACACCGATATCAACGTGGCGGGCCGCCTCGCCGAGCGCGTCGTTGGACAAATCGCCGCAACACGAGCGCCGTTCGCGACCGACGCGCCGGCGCTGAGCGCCAGCGTGGGATACGCAGCGTACCACGGCAGCGAAGGAGCGGAAGCGTGGCTCGGCAGAGCAGATGCGGCGTTGTACCGGGCGAAACGGGACGGGAAAGGGAAAGCCGTTGGGGCGGAGTGAACTGCTAACAGCGCTAAGAATTAACTGCGCTAAAAGTGAACGGCGCTAAGAATCAACAGCGCTAAGAATCAACGGCGTGAACTGCTAACTGCGCTCGTTCTTCTTTCTCGCTTCGTCCTCCTCGATTCGGCGGATGAGGGACGCCAGCATTCTTGCGGTCACGAGTGCTTTCGAATCGCACAGGAAGTACGGCTTGGTCGGCAGTCTCGCCTCATTGCGTGCTCGCATGAGATGCGTGCGGGTTTCGTTGGCAGAACCCAAGGCGATACGCAACTGATTGAGGAACTGCGCGGTCGTTCCACGACCGGCGCCTTCTGACGTATTCGCGGCGATCGACCCGACTGAGCTGATGAGCTGCGCCCGCAACCCGGGCACGCGGTTGCACTCGCAATGGTCGAGGGAGTCGATCACGACGGTGCTGAGTTGGCACGCCGCGTCGTACACACGGAGGTCGAAGTGGTTGGGCATGCCGAACGGTAGTGCGCCCATGCCCAACCACCGTCACCAAAAGCCCGCGACCACGCACATCCCAACGCCGTTCGTAGCTTCGCCCTTAATTCTTAGCGCTGTTGACTCTTAGCGCTTCTGACTTTTAGCGCAGTTGACTCTTAGCGATGTTAGTCCTTCCCTATCGTAACCTTTTCCCATCGTTGCCCATTGAAAATCACCGGTACTTCAAACCCTTTCACCCAAGGTTGTACCGCGTACACCTCGTTGTAGAAAAACAGCGGGACCATGCCGACTTGCGCGTACCCTACCGAGTCCGCCGCCGCATACAACACCGCGCGCTTGGCCGCGTCGCTCTCGCGCCGTGACGCGTCGACCAATCGATCAAACGTAGCGTCGCTGAAGAACGACACGTTGCCGCCGGCGCCGCGGTTCGCGGTGTGCAGCAGCGGATAGAGGAAGTTTTCGGCGTCGGGGTAATCGGCGTACCAGTCTTTCACGACCAGGTCTGTCTGTCCGGCGCGGGCGGCGGCGCGCATGGAGCTGGCGTCGCGTTGCACGAGCTTGATGCGAACGCCCACCGTGGCGAGGTAGGCCTGAATCGCTTGCGCGAGGCGCGGCATCGGCGCGGTTTGTGAGCTCCACAATTCGAGGTCGATGCCTTTGGCGTAGCCGGCGTCGGCGAGCAGTTTGCGCGCCGCGAGGGTGTCGTACGCGTACGGCTGCCGCGCCTTGTCGAAGCCTTCGAGCGTGGGCGGGATCACGCCGGCGGCGATGGTGCCGCGGCCGGCGAGCAGCTGCGCGAGGAGGGTGGGGACGTCGATGGCATGGGCGATCGCCTGTCGTACGCGCACGTCTTTCAGCGGGCCGCGGGTGACGTTCACGCCCATGTACCACAAGCGCAGCGCGGGTGCGCTCACGAGCGTAGCCTTCTTGGTGTCGGTCTCTTCCCAGTCACGCGTCTGGTCTTCCGGCACATAGAGAATGTCGACCGTGCCGGCTTCGAACTCCGCGACGGCCGTGGAGGGCTCGGGGATGATGCGCGCGATCAAGGTGTCGATGGATGGGGCACCGCCGAAGTACGTGGCGTTGCGGGCGAACTTGAGGTAGTCGTCGTGCTTCCACTCCACGAGCTTCCACGGACCGGTGCCGATCGGGTGCTCGCTGAAGTCGGTGCCGACGGAGTCGGGCAGGATCGACGCCACGGGCATGGCGAGCAGCTTCGGGAAGATCGCGAACGGTTCGTCGAGTGTGATCACGACCGTCGTGTCGTTGGGCGTCTCGATGCCGAGTGCGGTGCCCGTGCCATCGGACTTGCCATCGGCGAAGGCGCGGGCGCCCTTGATCGGGTAGAGCGGCCACAGCGTGCCGCCTTTGGTGGCTGGGTCGAGCACGCGGCGGAACGACTGTGCGACGTGGCGTGCGAGCAACGGCGCGCCGTCGTGAAAGCGGACGTCGGTGCGCAGGTGGAAGGTGTACTGCAGCCCGTCTGGCGAGACGTCCCACGACCGCGCGATCGATGGCTGCACCTGACCGGCGGGGGTGAATTTGGTGAGGCCGTCGAAGAGGTACGCCACGGCACGGCCGCTGGGCACGTCGGTGGCTTTGGCGGGATCGAGCGAACGCGGATCATACCAATCGCGTGAGTCGATGAGCGCGTGACGGTCGGGGGTCGCCTCGCCGGTGCGGCAGCCGGCCAGCGTGCTGGCCAGTGTGGTGCAGACCATCGTGCCGACCATGGCGCGCCGCGAGAGCCGCGAGCAGAACGAACGTGACGGGCGAATCGATGACATGTGCGGTTGACTGAGGGGCGATCCCACGTGAGCTTCAACGCTATAGAACGTGCGACCTCTCGTCCATCTCCTCTTCGCGCTCGCAACACTTTCGGTCGCGCGTCCGGCCGCCGCCCAGGATCTTTCCTGCGATCGCGGCGACCGTGAAGTGCGTGCGCTCAGATTCGCCGGAAATCGCGAATATGCGGCGGTTGCCCTCGCGGCCACAGTGGCCACGACCCCGTCGTCCTTTGCCGGCTTGCCCGTCATCGGCGAGCGGCGCTGCCTCGACCCCGTGGAGATCTCGCGGGATGTGCAGCGACTCGAGACCCTGTATCGCCGGCGCGGCTTTCTCGATGTGAAGGTGGATACGACGGTCACCACGGTAAAGCCTGGTGTGATCGAGATCACGTTCACGATTCGCGAAGGCGAGCCGATGCGCATCACGTCGCTCGCGCTGCGGGGGCTGGAGATCAACCCCGATGTGCGCGACGCGGCTCAAGATTTTCCGCTTGCCGTTGGTGGCGTGTTCGATCGCGGGGCGCTGGAAGCGGGTCGGGACACGCTCGTACGACGACTGCGCAATAAGGGCTGGCCGCAGGCTGAGGCGTTGGTGGCGTATACCACGAACACCGTGTTGCGCACGGCTGATGTCGAAGTCTCGGTGGTGCCGGGTGTGCGAGCCAAGCTCGGTCGTATCGCGCTCGAGGTAGATGCCGGCGACGACAATCGGCGCGTCTCCGATGCCACGGTCCGTCGCGCGATGGCGCTCAAGACGGGTGATTGGTATTCGGCGCGCGCGATCATCGATGCACAGCGCAATCTCTATCAGACCGACGCCTTTCAGCGGGTCGATCTGCAGCCCGACAGCATCCAACCGACGGGCGACTCGATCGTCAACCTCGTAGTGCGCCTGGTGGAGGGCGATCGTTGGGCGGCGCGCGGTGGACTGGGCTGGGCCACCCTCGATTGCTTCCGCATGCAGGGCTCGCTCACCGATCGTGACTTCCTGCCTTTCGCCCAGCGTCTCGAACTGACCGGACGCGTGAGCAAGATCGGCATCGGTGATCCGCTCGATGGCGCGCCGAATCTGTGTCAGGGACAGGCGCGCAGCGATCCGTACAGCCGCACGTTGAACTACTACACGTCGATGACCGTGCGACAGCCGGTGCGCGCCAATCAAGCCCGCGTGCCGTCGCTCACGCTGTTCAGCTCCACGCTCTCCGAGTACAAGGCGTTCCTGCGTCGCACGCCGATCGGTGGGGCGCTGTCGGTGACCGACCCGTTCCCGATTGCCCGCGTGCCGAGCACGCTGAGCTACCAGGTGGAGCTGGGTCGAACCGAGGCGGAGCCCGCGTTCTTCTGCGCGGTGTTCAATGCCTGCGACAACGAATCGCGCACGTTTCTGCAGCGCAACAATCGTTTGGCCGCACTGGAGTACTCGATCGTGCGCGAACGCGCGAACGACTTGTTGCGCCCCACCGGGGGCAGTACGGTTCGGTTGAACGTGCGTCATGCGAGTACGCTGATCGGCTCCGATCGTTCTCAGCAGTTCAATCGCGGCACCGGTGATGTGTCGTGGTATCGCAAGTTGCGCGGTGGCGCCACGCTGGTGACGCATTTGCGCGGCGGCGTGGTGTACGGTGGTGGTACGACCCCGCGAACGGGCGGATTCATTCCGCCGCAGGAGCGGTTGTACGCGGGCGGTCCGACCACGGTCCGTGGCTTCCGGCAGAATGAACTCGGGCCGGCGGTGTACATCGTGAGCCGCTACGACACGGACACCATCAACGGACAAATCTTTTACCGCGCCGACTCCAACTCGGTCACCGAGCGCGTGGTGCCGACCGGTGGCAATACGCTCATCGTCGGCAATCTCGAAGCGCAGTTCCCGAGCCCGATCGCGCCGAGGCTGCTGCAGATTGCCGTATTCGCCGACGCCGGCAAGCTGTGGAATCGTGGCACGACCTCTCGGGCCGCGTCGCTGAGCGATGAAGGGCCGTCGGTGAAGATCACGCCGGGCATGGGCATTCGCATCGCGTCGCCATTCGGCGCGATTCGCGTGGATCTGGGTTACAACGGCTATCGCCTGCCGGCGGGTGCGGCGTACTACAACGCGCCGCTGCAAGCGGGTGTGGCGCCGCTGTACTGCGTGAGCCCCGGCAACGGGCTGTCGGTGAGTGCTTCCGGCACGAACGGCGCGCCGCCGGAGCAGGAGGCGGGCGGCTGCCCCAACAGCTTCCGCCCCACGCGGGGCGACGGGTTCCTGCGGCGCCTCAATCCGAGTATCTGGATCGGGCAGGCGTTTTGATGCGCGACGGCGATGTCGAGGAGGTCGGGCAGACTCCGACCCGCGGTAAGAGCCGTATCCGGCGACGGACCGTGGTACTGGCGACAGCGGCGGTCTTGCTCACGATCGTCGCGCTGGTTGTAGGTGGCGTGGCGGTACTCACGCAGACCGATCGTGGTCGTGCGGCCATCATGCGCGTCGTGGTGCCCACGATATCGGCCATCATTCCGGGCAAGCTGTACGTGGGCAGGGTGAGCGGCACGCTGTTCACCGATATCACGATCGACTCGATCGATATCCGTAGTGCCGACGGCACGCCGTTCCTGAGCAGCGGTCCCATACGCGCCAGCTACGATCCGCGCGACCTGCTCGATCGGCGCATCGTGATCAAGTCGCTCGAGATCACGCGCCCGTCGATCACGATGATCGACTACGGCAACGACGACTGGAATTGGAAGCGGGCGTTGCGGCGAAAGGGCGTATTGGCGTCGAATAAGCGGAGCCGTTTCGGCGAGTACATCGTGATCGACACGACCACGATTCGCGAAGGCACGTTCACGGCGCGATTGCCATGGGTGTTGTCCGACACGCTCAAAGGTGCCAAGCGCGACAGCGCGCTCACCTTCAATCTCACGCGACTCGACGGCGAAGTGCGCCGCGACGGCAACCGTTTCGTGCGGGTGTATCGCTTCGTGCGTGGCGGTCTTGCGCTGGGCCGCTCGCGCATCGCCGATCCTGATTCGGCGGGCCTGAAGCTGGACATGCAGAAGATGGACGTCGTGTGGATCTATCCGCCGTTCTGGTTCCGCAACATGAAGAGCACCGTGCGCAAAGTCGCCGATTCCCTCTGGATGGACGACGTGAGTTTCAACCTGGCCAACTCCGGCGCCCATGGTAGCGCCAAAGTGGTGTGGGGCAGTGGCCTGCCGGTGCGCTACGACGTGAAGCTCAAGGGCGACAGCGTGGCGATGGCCGACATGTCGTGGATCGACGAGACGCTGCCGTGGAGTGGCGGTGGCAGCACCTTCATCACGATCAAGAATGACCCGAAGAATCTCGCGATCCTCGAGTACGGTCTTCGCGACATGGATGCCCGCGCGCTGAAATCGCGGCTGAAAGGCAACATGACGTTCGCCGTGGGCGGTCCGGTGCTCAAGATAAACGATGTCGATCTCGAACTGTTGCCGGCCAACACGGCGCTGTTGCGCTGGTTCAACGGCGAGCCGTTCCCGTACGACTGGCAGGGCAACGTCACGGGCCGGGTGCGGGCGCGCGGCGGGCCCGTCACCAACTGGCAGCTCGACGACGCGCAGCTCAGCTTCGCCGACGCGCACGTGCCCGGTGCAGTCTCGCGCGCCCGCGTGCGAGGCATCGTGGACATCTTCACGCCCGCCGAAGCGATTCTGAAGGGCGTCGATCTCGAATTGCAGCAGCTCGACATGCGCACGCCGCGCTTCGTGAATCCGCTCTTCCCCGAGCTGAATGGCTTCGCGCGCGGTACCATGCGCCTCGATTCCCTCTGGTATGACGCCTTCTTCTCCAAGGCCGACATCGAACATGTGGACGGCCCGGGTCAGCCGTCACGCTTCACGGGCGACGGCCATTTCACGCTGCTCACCGAAGGCGTGAAGTTCGATATCGACATGCAGGCCGTGCCGCTGTCGTACACCACGATGTCGCGCTCGTATCCGTCGCTGCCACTGCGTGGATCGGCGGTGGGTCGCATCAAGGCGGCGGGCATGGCCGAGAAGTTCGAGGTGCAGACGACGCTCGCTGGTGAAGGCGGCGAACTGTCGTTCACCGGCAGCGCCGACGCGCTCGAGCCCGAGATGGGTGCCACCGGGCAGTGGCGTCTGCGCGGCGGTAATCTGCAGAATCTGCTCGGCGACAGCCGGTTTCCGATCACGTCACTCTCCATGCTCGGTACCGTCGACATGAGCGCATCCACCATCGAAACGCTGCGTGGGTCGTTGCGCGCGACGGTGGACCAGTTCTCGCGCGTGGCCGATGCGCGGCTGTTTGGTGGCATGGCGGTGGTGCACTTCGACTCCGGGCATGTCCGCGCCGACACACTCGCGATCGAGAGTTCGGCCGTGCGACTCACCGCGCAGGGCGGCCTCGGGATCACCAAGGCCCGGCGCGATTCGCTCTCGATTTCGATGGTCGTCGACTCGCTCGGTGGACTGCGGCCATGGCTGTCACCCACCGACTCCACCAAGCGTGCCCTCGTGCTGGCCGGCGACACGCTGCGCGGTTCGATCGAACTGTCCGGACAGCTTTCCGGCTCGATCGATACGACCGATTCGCGCGGACTGGATCTCCGCCTGCGCGGCGATGCCCGCGATGTGGTCGTGGCCACCTCGCGCACACAGCGCGCATCAGTCGACCTTGCCGTACGTGATGTGTTGCGCGGAGCGAACGGGTCCCTCTCCGCCACGCTGGATTCCGCGAACTTTGCCGGCATCGACATCGCCTCGGCGGCGGGGCAATCCACCCTCCGCGGCGGATTGGCCGAACGCTTCGGGGTGCAGATGCGCACGTCGTCGGAATCGCGCGTCGCCATCGCCGGTGGCGTGGCGCGGAACGGCGACTCCAGTGTCGTGACCGTCGACACCCTCACGCTGCGCGTGGACAGCGCGTCGGTGCGTCCGCGTGGCTTCGCGCTGGTGGCGCCGGCGATGCTGCGCTTCATGCCCGGCGCGAACGGCACGATCGGCTCGCTCGACTCACTGGTGCTGCAGCACACCGATACCGGCCGCATCGCGATTCGCGGAGGACTGGCGGCGGGCGGTGTCGTGAGCGGCCGGGTGGATGCGGATCGCGTCGCGCTCGCCGATATCGGTCGTCTGCTGCGCACCTCAGGGCTCTCTCGCGGGACGGCGTCGGCCACGATCGCCTTGAGTGGTACGCGTGAACAGCCGCGTATCGATGGCACGGTCGACTTGCGTGATGCCGTCGCCGGTCGCGTGCGCTTCGGCGATCTCTTCGCCACGGCCCACTACGATTCGCTGCGCCTCAACGTCGAAGGCGCGCTGCGACTGAGTGGAAAGCCGGCACTGCAGGCCTCCGCCTCGTTGCCCCTCGATCTGGCGCTGTTCGGCAACCGCACGCGTCAGATCAACGAGCCGCTCACCGGTCGCATCGTCACCCAGCAAACCGATCTCACCCTGCTGGAGTCGGTGTTCCCCGATGTCACGCGTGCCCGCGGATCGCTCTTCACCGACGTCGCGCTCACCGGCACATGGGATCGTCCGCGTCTGCGTGGTGAAGTGCGGCTCGACAGTGCCTCGCTGTCGCTCGACAATCTGGGGATCCGACTCGACAAGGCACGCGCCGACATCGGGTTGTTCGGCGACAGCATCCTGATTCGCCGGATTGGTGCCACGAGTGGCACGCCGCAGGACTCGATCGGGATCAGTGGCTCGATCGGAATTCGCGAGATCGCGAACCCGACGTTCAATCTGCGGCTGGCCGCCAACGAATTTCAGGCGATCGACAAGCCGCGCACCGCGTCGATCGTAATGACGACGACCACACCGATCACACTGACCGGATCGCGCGATGCCCCGCGCGTGCAGGGCGCGGTACGGATCGATCGCGGACGCGTCTACATTCGCGCGCTCGCGCAGCGTCGGGCCCTCGATCTCACCGACAATCTCGACATCATCGACACCACCCGCTTCGGCGTAAATGGCCTGCTGCCTTCGGCACCGCGCGCGATCATGCAGAATCTGCAGCTCGACAACGTGCGCGTGAGTATCGGCGACGATGTCTGGCTGCGCTCACCGGAAGCGAATCTCAAACTGGGCGGCGGGCTGCGCGTGACGCGTGCGCTCTCGCGCGACGGTCAGGTGCCGCGGCTCGCGCTGGCCGACTCGCTGACGGTGGATCGCGGCACCTACCAGCTGAACCTCGGCATCGCCCGACCCGGCTTCGAAGTCGAACGCGGACTCGTGCGCTTCTTCGGTGACCCGGATCTCGAGCCCGCGCTCGACATCACCGCGCTGCATACGATCCGCGAGACGCGACCGAACTCGAACCGGCAGGACGTTCGTATTCGCGTGAACATCGCGGGCACGATCGACCGTCCCTCGCTGGCGTTGTCCAGTGCCGACAACCCGCCGCTCCCTGAGAGCGACATGTTGAGCTACCTCGTGACCGGAGAGCCAGCGTACGCGTTGTTGGGCACGCCGTACGCCGAACAGGGCGCCACCCTCGCCTTGCGCCTGGCGGGCAGCTACCTGTCGAGCCGGTTGGCTGGTGGTCGGTTCGACGTGGTTCAGGTCGAGCCGACCGCGCTCAATCCTGGCGATGCCGCCAATCTCCGCGAGAATGGCCTGGGCATCCTCGCCTCGACCCGGGTTGGCGTGGGCGGTCAAATCGCCCGAAATACATACTTCACCTTCAGTACGGGGCTGTGCGGACTGTCCAGCCAGACCTCGGGTGGCGGCGACGCCTTGTCGCTGTTTGCCCAGGGGCTCGGGGTGAAGGTGGAGCGGCGCTTCGACGGTGGCCTCAGCGTCGCGCTCGGTCTCGAGCCGGGTTCCAGCGCCCAGGCCTGTGGACGACTAGGGATAAGCCGCACCTTCCAGCAGACGCCGCCGCAGATCGGCATCGACTTTTTCAGAAGCTGGACCTTCTGAGTTCTGGCAAACGGGGCAGTATCTTGTTTCGACCGCCTTTGCCCGCTCGTCTTTACGCGTCAGATGTCACCAACCCTGCCTCCCCCCTCCAGTCTGTCGGCGCTGTCGCTGACGGAGTCGCTCGACGCGATCGATCGCGCCGAGTCGACGGCCGCGCGTGTGAACGTCACGGCGGAGCTGCTGCAAGGCATGGGGTTCGACCGGGTGGTGATCTCGTTGCGCGATGCGTCGCTCAATCCGATCTCGGTCATGCGGGCTGGACTGCCGGAAACGGCATCGCTGACCGGACTCGCCCTCAAGCCCCTGCCGGGCGCTGTGTGGCGTCGTCGCCTGTCGCACCTGGAGCGATTTCGCGTTGGTGATCTCCACCTGCTGGACGGCAGCGATCCGTGGGTATCCCGCGAATTCTTCGGCGCCGAGGCGCATCCGGCAGGAGACGGCCACACCTGGTTGCCCACCGATCTGATTGTCGCGCTGCTGCGCGGCTCCGATGGTGAGCTGCTCGGCATTGTGAAGCTGGCGGGACCACGCGATGGCCGTCGCCCCAGCGAAGTCCGCCGACGTGACATCAGTGCGATTACGCGTCATCTGGCCGCCCGCGTCGCCTACGACGCGCTGCGTGCTCTCGCCGAACAGCGGCACGAGCGATTGCTCCGACTGCAGGAAGCGGGCGCCTCGCTCACACGCTCTCTCGACGAGCACGAGATCATGCGCGAACTCACGCGTCAGGTGCAGCTCGCTGTGCGCACCGATGGCGTGGCCGTGCTGATCCCCGATCTCGACGCCGACATCCTGACGACTGGCCTGCGCATCGTGCGCGGTGTCGAACGTGCCCGCGGCCCGGTGCGTCTGGGCGAAGGGATCGTGGCGGAAGTGGCGCGCACGGGACGTCCGGTGCGCGTGGGTGATCGCGACGCCGACCGGGCCCGTGAGCGCGCCGGCCTGATCCCGCCGCTGTCGATGTACGACGTGGTCGGGGAATCGGGTGCGGCCACGTCGGTGCTCGCGGTGCCGGTGCGCGTGGGCATTCGCTTGCTCGGCGTTCTGGCCGTGCACTCCACGCATGCCGACGTCTACACCGCGGAAGACGAGGAAGTGCTGGCCACGATGGCCTCGCAGGCGGCTACGGCGATCGCCAACGCGCGTCGCTATGCCGAGAGCGAACGCGAACGTCGCACCACCGAGGCGCTCGCCGATGTGGCGCGCGCCGTCGGCGAGTCGCTGCGGCTGGGCGAGGTCCTGCGGCTGATCCTCCGTCATACCGTCTCGTTGCTCGGCGTCGAAGGCGCCTGCGTCGCGCTACGGACCGGCGAGTATCTGCACATCGTCGCATCGATCGGTAGTGCCGATGTGCTCAGCGGCGTACATCTGCCGCTCACGGGCAGTGTGATCGGACGCTCGGTAGTGTCGAACGAGCTGATCGTCCAGAACGAAGGGAGCACCGAAACCGCGCTTCATCGAATGGTGCAGCACCTCGCGCCCATTCAGCGCATGGTGATTGCCCCGCTCATCACCGGCCGTGGCACGATCGGGTCGATCGCGGTCATGAATCGCGAGCGCCCGTTCGATCAGGAAGACGGCAAGGTACTGCAGCGTCTCGCCGATCAGGTGGCGGTTGCCATCGTGAATGCGCGCCTGTTCGAGGAAGTCGAGAAGGCGACGCGCGAGTGGAAGGTGGCGTTCGACAGCACGGCGAGTGGTATTGTGGTGCTCGAGGAATCGCTCACGGTGAGCCGCTGCAACTCACGGGCGGCGGAGCTGTGCGGCACGACGATTCCGGCACTACTGGGCCGCCGCTTCCGCGATGCGCTGGTGGGCAGCAGCGACACGCTCGATGCGAACGCAGTCGATCGGTTCATCTCCAATGCCCTCGCGGAAGGCGTGCCCACACGCGAACTCGTGCGCGATGACGCCACCGGACGCCTGTTCTCGCTGCTCGCGGCGCCGCACCCTGATGGTGGCTGTGTCATCACGTTCGATGACGTGACGGATTCACACCGGCTGGCCGAGCGGCATCGCAAGGTGCTCGAGACCGTATCGGACGCGATCGTGATCACCGATCTCGACGGTCGTATCACCTTCGCGAATCCGGCGTCTCACATGCTCTTCCGCCGGCCGAATCTCGAGAGTGAGGCGGTTTCGAACCTCACGCCGCCCGAGTGGATCGAGAGCGTGCAGCAGTTTGAGCAGCTGGCACGAAACGGCGAGGGTCAGCAATACGAGTGCGAAGTGCTGCGGGCTGATGGCGAGCGTCGATGGGTGCGCGTCAGCTCGGCGCCGTTGTTCGAACTGGGGCAGGTCACGGGCACGGTGGCCTGTCTGCACGACATCACCGATCGACGCGCCGAGTCGCGCGCTCGCGAGCGCTCCGAGTCGCTGAACATGCGACTCGTGGAAGCGGCAACCGATGCGATTTGCACCTGCGACGTGAACGGCCTCTTCACCTCGGTGAACGCGGGCTTCCTGAACGAAGCCGGCGTGCAGCGCGAAGAGGTGATCGGGCAGCACTTCGCCGCGATGGTGCACCCGGCCGACCGGCCGACCGCGCTGGCAATGGTGGCAGAGACGCTGGCCGGCCAGCGCCGGCGTTTGCAGATGCGCTTCATGAGCGTGAACGGTCCGCGGTTGGGATTGATCACCACTGCCCCGATTCACGAGAACGGAGAAGTTGTTGGCGCGCTCGGCATCATCCGCGACGTCACGAACGATGAGATCGCGCGCGAGACGAATGCGCAGCAAGCGCGGATGGCCGCGGTGGGGCAGTCGCTCAGTCGCGTGGCGAACGAACTGAACAACCCGCTGGCGAGCTTGCTGGCGGTGGCCGAGTTGCAAGCGACATCAGCCACGATGCTCCCTCGGGATCGTCGGGCGATCGAACAGATTTGCGAAGAGGCGCGCCGTGCCTCGCGGATTGTGTCGCAGCTGCTCGACACAACCGGCGAAGCGCCGCAGACCGCTGGCGAGCGCAAGCTCGTGGACGTGAACGCGCTCATCCGCCGCGCCATCGATCTGCATGGCTATGGACTGCGCGAGCATGGTATCGTCGTCGAGTTCAGCGCCGCGCAGGACCTGCCGGAGATTCTGGGCGATACGATCCAGTTGCAGCAGGTCGTGTCGAATCTGCTCGTGAACGCGGAAGAGGCGCTCAGTGGTCACGATGGTGAGCGTCGCATCCGCGTGCTCACGCGCGCAGGCGCAAAGGGCGTGGAAGTGCAGGTGAGTGATACCGGCCCGGGCATCACGTCGCACCATCTCTCGCGCATTTTCGAGCCGATGTTCACGACGCGCAGCGAGAAAGGCAATCGCGGCCTCGGCCTCACGATTTCGCATGCCATCGTACGCGATCACGGCGGCTCGCTCGAGGCGCAGTCGCGCGCTGGCGAAGGCGCGGCGTTCACGCTGTCGTTCCCGGTCGTGGCAGCGGTGGCGTCGCCGGCGACGACCGACGGTTCAACGACGGCTGCGCTGGAACCGTCGGCGACGCGCTCGCTGTTGTTGATCGAAGACGAGGTCACGCTGCGGAGCGCGATCAGCCGATTCCTGCGGAACACGGGCTACATGGTCGACGTGGCCGAGGGTGGCGCCGAGGCGCTCGATCTGCTGGCCGACCGTTCCTACGATCTGATTCTGCTGGATCTCCGCATGAAGGGGCTCACGGGAGAACAGGTCTACGAACTGATCGAATCGCGGGATATCGAGCAGGCGCGCCGCGTCGTGTTCATGACGGGCGACTTACACAGCGCGACCGCATCCCGCTTTATCCGCATGACGGGTCGACCGGTGCTGGCCAAGCCGTTCACGCTGCTCGAGCTCGAGACTCGCGTGGCCCAATTGATCCAGGAGTCGCGTTAGCTTTCCGGGATGACCCCCTGGGAGCAGCTCGGCCTGGCGATCGGGCACGCCACCGATCATGAAGGCGCCACCGGATGCAGTGTGATCCGTGGTATCGATACCCCGTTCCGTTGCAGCGCTGCGCTGCTGGGACGCGCGAGCGGCACGCGCGAACTCGCGACCTGCGACCCCGACCATCTGGTCGATCGCACCGACGCCATTTTGTTGACCGGTGGTTCGGCCTATGGGCTCGATGCCGCGGCCGGTGTCATGCGCTGGATGGAAGAGCGGGGACGCGGCTTCCCGGTAGGTGGTGGCGTCGTCCCCATCGTCCCCACCGCCGTCATCTTCGATCTGGCGCCACTGGGCCGGTTCGACGCGCGCCCCACGGCGGCCATGGCGTACGCGGCCTGCGACGCGGCCTCGGCCACGTCGATTGCCGAAGGCTGTGTTGGTGCCGGCACCGGCGCGCTGGTGGGGAAGGCGGTCGGGCCTGCCGCCGCTATGAAAGGTGGCGTTGGCCTCGGGGTGGCTGAAGGCGGCGGGGTGCTGGCCGCGGCCTTCGCGGTGGTGAATGCTTTCGGCGACGTACGCGACGAACAGGGCCGAATCATTGCCGGGGCGCGCGACAGCCACGGCGGATTTCTCGACGCCGTACGTCTGTTGCGTGGACAGGATGCACCGGCCGAGTTCGCGCTGATGGCGTCGGTGCGTCGTAACACGACGCTGGTGTTCGTGGCGGTGAGCACGCCGCTGAGCAAAGCGCAGCTGTCGCAACTGGCCCGCGCCTCGACGGCGGCGATGCATCATCGCATCACGCCGTGCGGCACATCATTCGACGGCGACGTGCTGTTCGCCGCGTCACCATTGGACGCGCTGCCCGGCTTCGCCGGTGCCGATGACGTACCGCTGGCGCGCATTGAAGCCGTGGCTGGTGCTGCCGTCGAGCGCGCCATCGAACGTGGTGTCGTCACGGCGCATGGTCGCGACGGTATCCCCGGCGTGGCCGATCTTCGTGCATAGCGACGAGTCTTCCCCTTTGCTGAGAGTCCTCCGTTGGGCACTGCACTGACGCTTTCCACTGCCGACCGATTCACCGTTCGCTCGGCCATCGCTCCACTCCTCGGCGATGCGCGGATTTCCGCGTCCCTCACCTCGCAGTTGCTGGCCGGTGAAGTGCTGCAATTGGTGGATGGCCGCGGCGACTGGCTGCACGTGCGCGGCGCCGATGACTATGAAGGCTGGACCCACGTCGGCTATCTGATGCCGTTCACGGGCACCGAAGCCACGTGGCGCATCTCGCTGGGCTGCGTGACGCTCGACGCCGAGGGACAGCGCCGCGCCCTGCCGCTCGGTGCCCGCGTGGCGCCGGGACACGAGGTGGCCGAAGGCATGGCGATCGACCCAGCAACCCGCGCCACACAGTTTCCGCGTGACCGCGACGCCATCGTGCGCAGTGCGCTCACGCTCTTCACCGGTGCCAGCTACCTGTGGGGAGGCGTCACGCCGTGGGGTGTGGACTGCTCCGGCTTCGTGCAGCGGATCTTCGCCCTGCACGGAGTGCCACTCCGGCGCGATGCATGGCAGCAGGCGGAGGACACAGTCCTCGTGAGCGACGACGTGACCGCAGCGCATGCGCCGGGAGACCTGCTGTTCTTCTCCGACCGCGACGACAAGCGCATCACGCACGTCGGCATCGGCACGGGCAACGGCGGCATGATCCACAGCTCGCTCGCACGCGGAGGGATCTACGCGGAGGGCGAACTCACGGCAAGGCTGAAGGAACAAGGCATGGGCGTACGGCGAGCGTTGTGAACTGCGAACGGCGCCAAGAATAAACTGCGCCAAGAGTAAAGGGCGCTAAAGTAAAAGGCGCTAGGAATAAACTGCGACTCAGTACTCAGAACCGGGGCCTGTCGGAAATTCTGTGTATGAGTCATAACCTTGTAGGACGGAGGTGGTTATGGCTCGACGGAAACGGGCGGCGGCGGAGCCGCTGCCCGCAGGGCTGACGCCCGAGATTCTCGACCAGTTGGTGGCGGGGGTGCAGACCTCCGCCGACTTCCAGCTGGTCTGGCGGCAGTTGCAGAAGGCGATGGCGGAGCGGGTGCTCAAGGCTGAGCTCACGCATCACTTGGGCTATCCCGAGGGCGGGGAGCGCGGGCCGGATGGCAATGCCCGCAATGGCTTTACCCCGAAGTCGTTGCTGACCGAGAGCGGGTCGATTGCGCTCGACATCCCGCGGGACCGCGACGGCAGTTTTGCGCCCCAGTTTGTGCCCAAGGGCGCCCGCCGCTTGCCGGGCTTCGACGAGACGGTGCTGATGCTGTACGCGCGCGGCTTGAGCACGCGCGAGCTCCAGGCGTTTCTCGAGGAGCGCTATCAGATCCCGGTCTCGCCCGACTTGATCAGCACGATCACGAGCGAGGTGCTGGCCGAAGTCGAGACGTGGCAGCAGCGGCCGCTCGAGTCGACGTACGTGGCCGTCGCCTTCGATGCGCTGCGCGTGAAGATCCGCGACGAAGGCGTCGTGCAAAACAAGGCGGTGTATCTCGCGCTCGGCGTGCAGCTGGATGGCACGAAGGAAGTGCTCGGCTTTTGGATCGCGCAAACCGAGGGCGCCGCCTTCTGGCACCGCGTGTTTCGCGAGCTGCAGGGCCGTGGCGTGGCCGATATCCTGATCGCGCTGATCGATGGCCTGACGGGGCTCCCAGACGCGCTGCAGACGGTGTTTCCGCACACGGTGATTCATCAGTGCATCGTGCATCTCGTGCGTCAAAGCCTCCACTACGTGTCGTGGACCGAGCGGAAGCTCGTCGCGGCGGCGCTGCGGACGATCTACCACGCGCCCACCGAGGCGGCTGGGCGTCTCGCCTTGCAGCGCTTTGCGGAGAGTCCGCTTGGGCAGCGCCACGCAGCGATCGTCGCCATCTGGGAGCGGCACTGGGAGCGCATCGCGCCGGCCCTCGCCTACCCACTGGAAATCCGCCGCGTGCTCTACACCACGAATGCGATCGAGAGCCTGAACATGCAGATTCGCAAAGTGATCAAGACCCGCGGCCACTTCCCGAGTGATGAAGCGGCCGGCAAGCTGCTCTATCTCGCGCTGCGCAACATCGGCAAGAAGTGGAAGGCCAAGCCCGACAAGTACTGGCGCGCGGCCTTCCCACATCTCAAGCTCCTCTTCGGCGACCGACTCGTGGCGACGTCGTGACCCGATGCTCACGACTCATACACAGAATTCCTGACAGGTCCCAGAACCGCGCAGTTGGTGGTGTCGCTGTTTATTCTTAGCGCTCCTCACCTTAGCGCCCCTAATTCTTAGCGCCGTTAACTCTTAGCGCCCCTACTCAGTTCAAGACACCATTCCTGCCGTCGCTCCCGGAACCACCGGTTGTCCTTTCACGTGCAGTAGCGCTTCGCCGCGCTTTTCGTCGCGCAGTTCCACGATCATGCGGTAGTCGCCGGTGAGGTCGAGCGGCAGATCGAGCTGCACGATCACGGGCATGTCGAGCTCGGTGGTACCTGGCGGTGGCGGCGCGATGGAGAGTTCGGCGTTCGACACCCACAGCTCAGCGCCGCGCGGGTTGACCCAGCGCAGCGTCATGGCGTGATCGCCGGCATCGCTGGGGAGGGCCTTGATGCGGACCACGAAGGTGGCGCGGGGGTGCAGGGCCGGGAGCTGACCCACATGGACGGCATCGAACACGCCCAGGATGTTCAGCTTTCCTTCCTGGGAGATATTCGCCGCGTCGGCAAAGAGCGCAAAGGAGACATGCATGTGGGGAAGGTACCGGTCCCACGTCGGGGATTCCACCCGCTGCTCGCGCGGTGCCTAGATTTCGGGGATCATGACTGCGCCTCAGACTCCAGCTGCTGCACCCCGTCCGGGCTTCGGGACCACCGATCTCGGGCTCGTGCTGATGTCGCTGATCTGGGGGATCAACTACAGCGTGGTGAAGGCGGGCCTCCGCTCGCTGTCGCCGCTCACGTTCAACGGGCTGCGCGTGTCGATGGCGGCGATCGTCCTCTTCGCGATCGCGGCGTTCGTGCGAGACAAGCTGCCGTCGCGTCGGGACATCATCACGCTGGCGCTGCTCGGCCTCATCGGCAACGGAGTCTATCAGCTGTTCTTCATCTTCGGCATGTCGCGCACACGTGCCGGCGTGGCGGCGCTGGTGGTTGCGGCCGGTCCGGCGTGGATCGCGATCATTTCGCGCATGCTGGGACGCGAACATCTGCCGCTTCGTGGATGGAGCGGTATTGGATTGCAGCTGTTGGGCGTGGCGTGTGTGGTAGGGAGCGCGCAGGGTTTCGAGGGCGGACGCGATGTGATGCTGGGCGCCGGGTTGATCGCGCTGGGCAGCATCGCCTGGGCCACGTTCAGCGTGCTGCTGCAACCGTACACGAAGACGGCGCATCCCCTGCATTTGTCGGCGATCACCATGGCCAGCGGTGCACTCGTGCTGGTCTCGATCGCGCTGCCCGATCTCATCAAGCTCGATTGGGGCGCCGTGTCGCTGGTGGAGTGGGGCGCGGTGACCTACGCGGGTATCGGGGCGTTGGTCGTGGCGTATCTGCTCTTCTATCGCGGGGTACGCGTACTCGGTGCCACGCGTACCGCGATGTACGGCAACTTGCAGCCGATCGTTGCGATCGCCTTCGCTTGGCTCATGCTCGGTGAGCGACCCACTGTGTGGCAGATACTTGGGGCAGCGCTCATCATGGCAGGGCTGTTGTTGTCGCGCACCGCGCACGCCAAACCCATTGTGGCACGCGCCGCTTCCGTTTCCTCCTCAGTCCAGACCTCGTGAAGCTCGTTTTGTTCGATATCGACGGCACTCTGCTTTGGTCCGACGGCGCTGGCCGCCGCGCCATGGAGAACGCCTTGTTGCGCGTGTTCGGCACGACCGGTGATACCAGTTATCGTTACGACGGAAAAACCGACCGGCAGATCGCGCGTGAACAGATGCGCGAAGCTGGCTTCACCGACGCCACGATCTCCAGTCGGCTCGACGACTTGCTCAACGAATACGTGCACGGCCTCCAAAGCGAACTCACGCGGGAAGGGGTAACGCCGGCCCGGTTGTGCGACGGCATACCACCGCTGCTCGACGCACTGCGCGGCAAGAGCGATGTCACGCTGGGATTGCTCACGGGGAATATCGAGCGGGGGGCACGCGCCAAGCTGAAGGCCGTGCAGGTCGACTTCGACCAGTTCCGCGTCAACGCCTTCGGCTGCGATCACGAAGACCGTCCCGAGTTGCCGGCCGTCGCGCAGCGCCGTGCCCTCGACCTGCTCGGCCTCGATATCGCCGGCGATCGCATTGTGATCATCGGTGATACGCCGGCGGATATTCACTGCGGACGTTCGCTCGGCGTGCGGGCAATCGGCGTCGCCACCGGTCGGTACAGCACCGAGGATCTGGCCGCGCACAATCCGGCAGCGGTGTTCGCCAACCTCGCCGACACCGACGCCGTCGTGTCGGCGATCCTCGCTTGATGACCTCGGTCATCACGGCGCAGGCGCGCGTCGTCGGCATCGTGCGTGGTCGGGAGATCGACACGTCGGCCAGCGTCACGATAGACCAGGAGACTTTGGTGCTGGCGTGGCAGAACGCGACACCGTGGCGACTGTCGCTGAGCGGCATCGAGGGGATCGCCGGCGGCCCGTCATCGCTCACGGTGTACCTGGTCAGCAACGATGTGCTGGAACTCAGCGGCGACGATCAGCTCCGGCCGCTCGGCTTACAGCTACTCGATCGCGCCTGCGCGATGCCTGAGCTTACGCGCGGCCTCAAGTCCCTCGGCTCGTCGCGCGGGACGCCCATCGCGGCGCACGATCGATGGTTTGCGCCATTCCTGGCCGCCCGTCGCTCGGTGGAAGGTGTGAGCGATCCGGCGCGTCAGGTGATGTTGCTCGATGCCGCTGCACTGACGAAAGAAATCGAGCGGGCCATCGCCGAGATTGCGGCCACCAAGGCGCCTGGTGATGCGGCCGAGCAGCGCGCGGTCGAGGCGGCCATCGAGGAAGAGGCGGCGCCCGTGTTTGCGGCGATCGAGATCATGGGACTGGCAGGCGATGCGTTGCGCGGCGGTGCACTCGACACGCGCATTGCCGATTGGCGGCGATGGGTGGAGACGGTACGCGGTGTGTTCGCGGCGGCCGATGACGCCTGGACGGGAATCGCCGCCGAACTTCGGTAGCCGGTTTCGCGGAGCCGCGTTATCCGCACCTGCGTTATCTGCCGCTGCGTTATCCGCAGCCGCAGTCGGAGCCGCACCCGCTCTTCGGTTTGCGCGCCGCCGCGATCGACCGCCACGCGCGTCGCGCGACGAAGAACAGCGCGCTCGCGACGATCAGCACGACGACGATCAGTTGCGTGTTGAGTTGGTTCATCATCGCGAGCCTCCGAAGCCAAGTGCCGTTCCGCCCGCGTAGACGAGCCACGCGGAGCCCCACGCCAGCGCCAGCATGTACGCGAACTGCAGGCCGGCCCACTGCCAACCGATGCGCCCGCCGCCGGCTTCGCGTACGGTGACCGCGATCGTGCTGATGCACATGAGCGCGAACACGTAGAACACCATCAGACCAACCGCAATCAGCGGTGTGTAGGCGCGTTGGCCGGTGACCGCGTTGCGCTCCGACTGCAACCGCTCGGTGAGTGCCTGCTCACTCTCGGTGCCCACGCCGTAAATCGTGCCCATGGTGGAGACGAACACTTCGCGGGCGGCGAAGCTGGCGGCGATCGAGACGCCGATCTTCCAGTCATACCCCAACGGACGCACCAACGGTTCAATCCCGTGACCGATGCGACCCAGCACGGAATGCTCGAGTTGCTGCTCCTGCTGTGCTTCCGCGGGCAGCGACGAATCCACGGTGGCCTTGGGATAGGTAGCCAACGCCCAGAGCACAATCGAGAGCGCCAGAATCACCGTGCCTGCGCGCTGCACGAACAGCTGGCAGCGCTGCACGACCGACACGCCGAGTGACTTGAGACTCGGAAAACGGTACGGCGGCAGCTCGAGAATCATCGGACGCACGGGGCCCTTGAGCAGCGTGCGTTTGAAGAGGGCGGCCACCGCGAGGGCCACGACGGTGCCGAGCAGATACATGATCAGCATCGTCGCGCCCTGCAGCGTGAGCCCAGGGAAAATCGACGTGGCCGGTACGAATGCGCCGATGAGCAGCGTGTACACTGGCAGTCGGGCCGAACAGCTCATGAGGGGCACGACCATGATTGTGGCCAGACGATCCTTCGGATCTTCGATGGTGCGCGTGGCCATGATGCCGGGCACGGCGCAGGCGTAGCCCGACAGCATCGGGATGAAGCTTTTCCCGTGCAGGCCCACGCGGCGCATGATGCGATCCATCAGGAAGGCGGCGCGGGCCATGTAGCCCGAATGCTCGAGCAGGCCGATGAACGTGAACAGGATCGCGATCTGCGGCAGGAACACCAGCACCGATCCGACACCGGCGAACACGCCGTCCACGATGAGCGAACGCAGATCACCCTCGGGCAGCACATTGCCGACCGCTCCGCCGGCGGCGGCGATGATCGCTTCGATGCCATCCATCAGGGGCGTGGCCCACGAGAAGACCGCCTGGAAGACGATCATCATGAGCACGAGGAAGATGAGCGGCCCCCAGATGCGATGTAGGGCAAACCGGTCGATACGGTCGCTCACGTTGTAGCCGACCGGACGGGACCGCGTCACGGTGCGCTCGATGACCTGTGCGATCCAGGCGTAGCGGACTTCCGATTCCAGACGCGTGGGGACGAACCCGACACTGCGCAGTTCGTCCGAGGCCGCCGAGATGGCTGCGGCGAGACCCGGCACGCGATCGAGATGCGGACCGACCCGCTGCATGCCAAGCAGTCGCAGCGCTTCCATGCGCGCGGCGGTGACCGAGAGCCCGTCGGACACCAGACAGGCCTCGAGCGGGGCGAGGGCATTCTGGGCCGGCTCGGGGATCGAGAACTGTCGAGAGGGAGCGGGCAGCCCGGCGGCGATGATGAGTGCCTTCTTGAGCGGCTCGAGCCCTTCGCCGCGCTTGGCCACGGTGGGTACGATCGGCACACCGAGCTCATGGATCAGCTCCGGGACGTCGATCCGCAGTCCCTCGGACTCGGCCACATCGAACTGATTGAGCGCAATCACGACCGGCACACCGAGCTCGATGACCTGGCTGGCCAGGAAGAGATTGCGCTCGAGGTGCGACGCGTCGGCGACCACAAGCACGACATCGGGACGCCAGCGGTCGGCGTCGCGGCCCAGCAGGACCTCCAGCGCCACCTGTTCGTCTGGCGACCCGGCCGACAGGGAATAGCTGCCCGGAAGGTCCAGTACAGTCACCCGGCGGCCGTCAGGGCCCTTGAAGCCGCCTTCCACCCGCTCCACCGTCACACCGGCGAAGTTGCCAACGCGCTGACGCAACCCAGTGAGGGCGTTGAAAAGCGTCGTCTTGCCGGTGTTCGGATTGCCGATGATGGCAACCCGTAGCGCGTCGCGGCCGGCGTCGCTGGTGGCGCGTGGGGGAACGATCGCCGAATCGTCGGGCGACAGGGGGCTCTGCAGAGTACTCACCGGATCCTGACGCAGACGCGGCGCGTTGGCCGCGTGTCGGGCGCCTCGCCAGTCGCGCTATGCGCGCGCGATGGCGGGCTGAACGGTGATGCCAGCCGTGAGGGCTGAGCCCAGCGCGAGTCGGGTGCCACGGACTTCGAGGAGCATGGCATCGCGGGCGTCGATGACGTTGACGCTGGTGCCTTCGCAAAAGCCCAGGGCGCGCAGACGGCAGGCCTCGTCACCCGAGCACTCGATGTCGACGACGGTGACCCGGGTTCCCGCCGCACACGCGTTCAACGCGCACGTTGTCCGTGCGGCGGAGGTGTTTGGCGACTGCAGGGTGGGAAGCTGAATCTGGGCCACGGCGTTAGATGAGAATGGTTCTCAAAGCGTGTATTGGAGTATACACATCACCCGCTCTCGTTCGCAATGGGGAGCGGTGGAGTCGGCTTTTCCCCGCTTTTCAACCCATTACCCAGTACCCAAGACCCACAGCCCCAAGCCAACAGCCCACAGCCCACAGCCCAACGGAAAGCGCAACAGGCTGTGGGCTGTTGGCTTGGGGTGATGGGTTCTGGGTAATGGGTAATGGGTATGTAAAAAACGCGAACTACGCAGTCGCCAGCGGACCACTCCGCTTCGTCCTCGCTGCCACCAGCACCACCCCGATCGTCAGAATCGCGATGCCGATGATCTGCGCCGTCGAAAATCCCATCACCAGGCGGTCATCCTTCGCGCGGAAGAACTCCACGATGAACCGCTCGATGCCGGCGACGATGCAGTACATGCCGAACAGCCAGCCCGGCAGATTCGCGTGCTTTCGGAAGCGCCACAGGATCGCGAACATCACGAACCCCATCAGCGTTTCGTACAGCTGCGTGGGATAGACCGCGATCACATCCGACATGTTGGTGCCGGCGGGAAACTGCACGCCGAACTGCTGCGACATCACGGCTGCTGTGCTCGGCGGCGCGCCCTCGGGGAACTGAGTGGCGAAGAACCCATTGAACGGGCGCCCGTAGTCGTCACCGACGGCCCAGCAGCCCGTCCGACCCACCGCGTAGCCCGCGGCGATGCCGATCCCGCACACGTCGGCGATCTTCAGGAAGCTCAGCTTCTTGTACTTGATCGTGGCGTAGCAGAGCGCGACCGCCCCGATGAAACCGCCCCAGAACACGAAGCCGCCTCGGCTGAAGAAGGCTGACGGGTCGCCCGTGAGTGCCACGTAGTACGTCTTCGCTCCCACCAGCGTACCGATCAGCGCCGCCAACACGATGTCTGGCATCGCCTCCGCTTCCGCGTTCTGTCCACGGCGCCAGAACTCACGCTGACAGACGATCTGCGCGATCACGAACGCCATGAGGACGGCGAGTCCGAATCCGGTCAGTTCGAGAAAGCCGAACTTGAAGACCGTGGGGTGGTGGATGATGGGATGCACAGCGGAGTAAGGGGTAGGGAGTAGGGGGTAGGGAGTGCAGTTGCCCTACCGTCTTACAAAAAGATACCGGGGATTGGCAGCGATGCTTGCGCAGTCATGGTCGGATCAGCCCGCTCGCCGGCTTCGAACCGGAACAGTCCAGCGGCGGCGATCATGGCGGCGTTGTCGGTGGCCAGTCGTGGCATCGGCGCGAACACGGTGCCGCGCGGTGCCACACGCTCGCGGATCGCCTCCTGCAGCGCGCGATTGCACGCCACCCCGCCGCCCAGCACCACCCGCGTGCGACGATGGCGTCGCGCCGCGCGCGCCACCTTTTCGGCCAGCGTTTCGATCAGCGCATCCTGAAAGCCGCGCGCGATGCTGGCGCGTTGCTCGTCGAGCACGCCCGCCTTCTCGGCGTCGCGCACGGCGTACATCGCCGCGGTCTTCAGCCCGCTGAACGAACAGTCGTAGTAGTCATCGTCGCCCGGTTCGGCCGACTTCCGCAGCATCGGTCGCGGGAAGCGATGCGGATGCTTGTGCACGGGCGACTGGGCGGTCTGCGCCAACTCCTCGAGCGGACGGCCGCCTGGATACGGCAGACCCAGCAACTTGGCGACCTTGTCGAATGCCTCACCGGCGGCGTCGTCGCGCGTCTGACCGAGCAATCGATAGCGTCCCCATGCTTCCACATCGAGCAGCAACGTGTGCCCCCCACTCACCAGCAGCGCCGTGAACGGCGGCTTGGCCTCGGGGTGCTCGAGCAGCGTCGCAAACAGGTGCCCCTCGAGATGATGCACCGGCACGACCGGTGTGTTGTGCGTGTAGCCCAGCGCCTTGGCGTAGCTCGTGCCGACCAGCAGTGCTCCCACGAGTCCCGGCGCGTGCGTGACCGCGATCGCGTCGAGATCATCAAACGATACGTTGGCGTCGGTCATCGCGGTGCGAACGGCCGGCACGATGCCAGTGAGATGCTGACGACTCGCGATCTCCGGCACGACCCCGCCGAACAGGCGATGCACATCCTGCGAGAGAATCACCAGCGACTCGAGACGCATGTCGGTTGGTGTGCCATACACAATGGCGGCCGACGTCTCGTCGCACGACGTCTCGATGCCGAGCACGCGACGCGGCGCGATATCAGACGTTGTGTCAGACATGTACGGCATGCACGTACAGCCACAGCGCTACCGCGAGCACGATGGCGGACAGCACCCGCACGACGTTCGGCCACGCCACCCGACTGACCTGGCTCACTACGGCTTCGGTTCGGCCAGCAACGACGTGAGCAGTCGCTGATTGCCTTCGGAGTTCCAGTCTTCCGCGCCGATCCACTTCTTGCGGATCACGCCATCACGCCCGATCACGAACGTTTCGGGAACGCCCGTGGTGCGGTAGATGCTCTGGATCGAACCGTCAGGATCGTGCAACATCTCGAAGGTGAGTTTAAACTCCTTCGCGAAATCGCGGATCTTCTGCTGATCGCCTTCGTTATCGACGCTCACGGCCACGACCTTCAATCCCTTCGGTCCGAGCGCCTGATGCACCGCTTCGATGCTGGGCATCTCGGTGCGGCACGGAATGCACCACGTGGCCCAGATGTTCAGCAGCACGACTTCGCCGCGATAGTCCGTGAGCGTTTTCATGGCCGGCGTGGCCGTAAGCGTTTTCGCGGCAAAGCCCGGCGCGTCGGAGCCCACCGAAATGCTGGTGAGCTCGTCTTTCAGGAAGTGCGAGGCGGTGAACGCGCCGCCCACGAGCACAGCCACGATACCGAGCACCACGAGCCACTGTTGTTTCGCGGTCATACCTGTTCCACACAAAGGCCACGCAGCACTTCGATCTCGGCCTGCGGATTCGCCGCGCCGAAGATCGCGTTGCCGGCCACGAACGTGTCCGCGCCCGCTTCCCAGCAGCGATGAATCGTGTCGCGCGAGATGCCGCCATCGACCTCGAGCACGGCGTCGCTGTCGGCCTGATCGAGCAGCAAGCGCGTGCGCGCAATCTTGTCGATGGAGTACTCGATGAACTTCTGTCCGCCGTAGCCGGGATTGACGCTCATGATGAGCACCAGGTCCACCATGTGCGCGACTTCCTCGATCACCGACAACGGGGTCGCCGGATTGAGTGCGACGCCCGCCTTGCAGCCCAGCGACTGGATGCGCGCAATCTGCCGATCGAGATGCGGGGCGGCTTCGGCGTGAATGGTGAGCACATCGGCGCCCGCCTTCACGTAGTCGTCGAAATAATTCTCGGGCTCGACGACCATGAGGTGCACGTCGATGACCTTCGTGCTGGAGCGACGCGCCGCTTCGATCACCTTCACGCCGAAAGAGAGGCTGGGCACGAAGCGACCGTCCATCACGTCGACGTGAATCCAGTCAGCACCGCCGGCGTCGCACATGGCGATCTCTTGCCCAAGCTTGCGGAAGTCGGCGCTGAGCACGGAGGGCGCAATACGAACGGTCATGGAGCCGGATGGAGCTGAGGGGTGAACAGCGTGTCAGCGGGGGAACGTCCATCGCTGATCACGAGTGAGACAGTGCCGCTCGATGCGAGCAAACGGCCGCCGGGCGGCGTCGTGGCGAGCACGATGCCGGCTGGGCTGCTGCTGGCGCGGAACTGCACGTCGCCCACGAGCAGCCCGGCTTCGAGCAGCTTATCGCGGGCAGGGCCTTCTTCGAGACCGACGACATCAGGGACTGGCAACAGCACGTCTTCCTTGGCGACGCTCTCGGCCGCCTGCGCGGCTTGCGACGCACTGTCGGCTTGGCGTTTCGATTCCACGTCGCGTTCAGCCGCCGTGGGCTCGGGGATCGCGCCGCGGGCGATGCTGTCGAGCACGGCCTGCACCGAGTCCACTGCATTCGCGCGTCCGGGTTCGAGCGTGCGCACGGTGACCACACCGCCGGCGCCGCCCAGAATGAGACCAGCAAGCGCCGCGACGGCCCCGCGAATGAGCCACGTGCGCGTCGTCTTCGACATGGGGCCACGCGGCGTGCGCGTGCCGGGCTTCTTCGCCGCCGCCATTACACGGCTCTCCGTAACCGCGCCGCAAAGGCGCCGTCGGTACCGTGCTGCTGCGGCAGCACGCGGAGAAGGCCGTTGTCCAACACGTCTTCAGGTACCGTGCCCGGCGGGGGCGGTTCCAAGGTGAACTCCCTGTGCGTCGCGAGAAACGACTCGATCTGGTCGTCGTTTTCCTCGAGTTCGAGCGAGCAGGTGCTGTACACCAACAATCCACCCGCCTTCACCATCGAGGCGGCCGCGAGCAAGATTTCGCGCTGCAGCGCCGGCAACACGGCGAAATCGGACACCCGCAGGCGCCAGCGCGCATCCGGATGCCGGCGGAAGGTGCCGGTGCCCGTGCACGGCACGTCGATTACCACGACATCGGCCTCGCCGATCGCCGGATGTCGCGCATCGCACACGATGGGAATCAGATTCGTGGCGTCGAGGCGGCCAAAGCCAGTCAGCATGCGCTCCACGCGGGCCATCTTGGCATCGGCCGCGAACACCAGCCGCGCGCGACGCGACAGCTCGAGCGCCTTGCCACCTGGCGCGGCGCAAAGGTCGACCACCACGCCGCCCTCTGGCACATACGCGTACTTCGCCACGAGCGTCGCCGCGGGATCCTGCACGAAGAACGCGCCCTGCTTGAACGCGCCGAGCTCAGTGAGTGCGACGCCGGGCCCGAGTCGAATGGAGTCGGGCACCAGCGGTACGTCGTGCGTGGTCACGCCGGCTCCGGTGAGCATGCCGTCGAGTTGCTCGCGGTCCACGCCATAGGGCCGCACGGTGATCGACGCCGGCTCGTTGTTCACCGCCAACAGTCGCTCGGTGGCGTCCATGCCCCAGCGATCGACCCAGCGCGAAATCACCCAGCGCGGATGCGAGTACTGCTGTGCCAGCGCTTCCAACGGTTCGCCCGGTACCGGCGGTTCGATCGTTTCACGTTCGCGATCGATCCGGCGCAGCACGGCGTTCACCAGCTTGCTGGCACCGATACCGTGACGCCGCTTGGTGAGTTCGACCGTCTGTCCGATGGCGGCATAGGCCGGCACGCTCCCCATGCTAAGCAGCTGATAGGCGCCGAGACGCAGCAAGTCGGCTACGTCGACGTCGATCTTGGCGATGCCACCGCGTACGCGTTCGGCCAGGATCGCATCGAGACGGTTGCGCGTGCGCAGCATACCCCAGAGCAACTCTTGCACCCATCGACGGTCGCGCGCATCGAGCGGCGCCACGTACCGTTCGAAGGCGGCGTCGAGCATCGCACCATTGCGCAGGTCGGCCAGCACCATCGCCGCGGACGCACGCGACTCGGTGATGCCCAGCATGTTGTGCGGCTTCTTCGTGTTGACGACGGCCATCATTCGGTTCTGGGGCAGTTTTTCACGCGGGCTCGAGCAGATCGCCGACTGACACACCGCGACCGCGTGCCAGGGAGGCAGCGGTCATGCGCGGCTTGCCGCTGGGTTGGACATCCATGAATCGTACGGCGCCTTCGCCGCAGCGGACCAACAGTCCGTCGTCGTTTGCTGAACGCACCGTGCCCGGCGGGCTCGCCAATGTGGGCTCGTCGAGATCGTCGTTCGTGCCGTCGCCGACGACGCGCACGCTGAACAGCTTCGTCTCCACACCGCGGAGGGTGGCGAACGCCCCCGGGCGTGGATCGAAGGCGCGCGTTACACGGGACACGCGCTCGGCCGACCAGGTGAAATCAAGACGCGCCATATCGCGATCGATCTTCGAGGCGTAGGTCGACTGCGTGTCGTCCTGTGCGATCGGCTGCATGATCTGCGCATCGATCATGGCCAATGCCTGGACGATGGCCAGGGCCCCGAGTTCGGAGAGCCGATCGTGCAGCTCACCGTACGTCTCGTCGGATCCGATCGGCGTGCGCAGCACATGCAGCATGTCGCCGGCGTCGAGCGCGGGCACCATCTGCATGATCGTGATCCCCGTTTCCGACATGCCTTCGAGAATGGCGGCCTGAATGGGGGCCGCCCCGCGCAGGGCGGGCAGGATCGAGCCGTGAATGTTGATCGTGCCGAGCGCCGGCAGATCGATCACGGCCTTGGGCAGGATGCATCCGTAGGCGACCACGACCGACAGATCCGGGGCGAGCGCGCGCATGGCGTCGAGGAACTCGTCGCCCCGTGGCTTCTCGGGCTGAAGCACGGGGATGCCCTCCTCGAGCGCGACACGTTTGACCGGCGACGGGTCGAGCTGCGTGCGCGACCGGCCGCGCGGCTTGTCGGGCTGCGTGACGACGCCGACCACGTCGTGTCCTTCGCCAATCAGCGCGCGGAGCGGCGGAACGGCGAAGTCGGGAGTGCCCCAGAAGAGAATGCGCACGGGTGGGGCGGTCTCCGGTTATGTCTTCGAGTCGGATGTCGTGGCGTCGCGCTCTTTCGGCAGATCGCCGACTGGGAGCACGCGCAGGAGCTTCGGGTACTTGGCCTTCTCGTACTCCCACTCGCGCATCGCGGCGCGACGCTTGAGCAGACTGAGACGGTCGGTGAACAACCGGCCGTGCAAGTGGTCGATTTCGTGCTGCAGGCACCGTCCCAGCAGTTCGGTGCCCTCCACTTCGTACCAGATGCCGTCGATGTCCTGCGCTCGCACGATCACGCGCGAGAACCGGTCCACGTCGGCGTACACTTCGGGAATCGAGAGACAGCCTTCCTCGCCGCGCACCGAGCCTTCCTTCAGGATGATCTCGGGGTTGATGACGACGAGCCGCGCGTCGTCCACCTCGACAACCGCCAGCCGTTCACGCCGTCCGACCTGCGGCGCCGCGAGTCCGACGCCCTTGGCCTTGTCCATCGTGTCGAACATGTCGTCCACGAGCCGCCGCAACTCCGGCGTGAACTGCTCGACCCGTTCCGTCTCCTGGCGGAGGATCGGCGAACCCAGGACGTGAATATCGAGCAACGACACGGATACCTCAGGCCGCCGGGGTGGAGGAGCCGACGCGCGAAATGCGGCCACGCTCGACGATCACCTTCGACTCACCCGTCTTGATGGTGATGCGGTCTTCCATGCTGGCCGCACCATCCTTGTTAACTGGATTGATGTGCACGACTTCGCCCACCAAGCCGCCGGCGGTAACGATCTCGTCGCCCTTCTTGAGCGCCTGCACGAGCTCGTTGTGCGCCTTCCGCTGCCGCTGCTGCGGGCGGATGAGCACGAAGTAGAAGATCGCGAAGATCGCGCCATACATGAAAATCATGGAAGCGATCTGACTGCTGCCACCCAACTGCAGGGCGGCGAAGCTGGCAAGGACGGAGAAGCTCATGAAGACGTCGATCGTGAGTGATAGCGGGCGAGCCAGTCACGGCTCCAGCCCTGGAACGTGCCGGCCTGAACAGCGGCGCGTGCGTCGCGCATCAGCGCAACAAGGAAATGTACATTGTGGAGGCTGAGGAGGCGCAGTCCGAGGATCTCTTCCGACACGAACAGGTGCCGGATGTAGGCCTTGGAGAAGCGGCTGCAGGCCGCGCAGCTGCACTCGTCGTCCAGCGGCCCCGGGTCGAGGCGCCAGGCGGCGTTCTTGATGCTGCGGCGGCCCGTGGTCGTGAAAAAGGCTCCCGTCCGCCCCATGCGTGTCGGCGCGACGCAGTCGAACAGGTCGACCCCGCGGGCCACCCCTTCCACCAGGTCCTCCGGGAAGCCGACACCCATGAGATAGCGGGGACGGTCCGTTGGGAGCGCCTCGTTGACCACGTCGAGCATGGCGTACATGTCGGGCTTGGCCTCGCCCACCGATAGCCCGCCGATGCCGAGGCCAACCCAGTCGGCGGCATCGCGGATGGCCGTGGCCGATTCCCGTCGCAGATCGGCGTGAATACCGCCCTGCACGATGGGGAAGAGGGCCTGAACCGGGGTCGGAGCGTCGGGATCTTCCCGCATGAGCCGGTCGAACTCTACCCGGCAGCGCTCCAGCCACCGGATGCTGCGTTCCATCGCGACGCGGGCCAGCCCCGCCTCCGTCTGGCCTGGCACCACGTGATCGAACTGCATGATCACGTCGGCGCCCAGGTTGCGCTCGATGCGCATGACGGATTCCGGCGTGAACTGCTGCAGCGACCCATCCAGGTGGCTGCGGAATTCGACGCCCTGTTCGTTGATGGTGCGCAGTCCTTCCAGCGAGAACACCTGAAAGCCACCGGAATCGGTAAGGATCGGGCCGTCCCAGTGCATGAAGCGATGCAAGCCGCCCATGGTGCGGATCATCTCGTCGCCTGGCCGCAGGCGTAGGTGATACGCGTTGGCCAGGATCATCGTGGCGCCGAGGCGATGCAGATCCTCGGGATCGAGCGCTTTCACCGACGCCAGCGTGCCCACGGGCATGAACTGCGGCGTGTTCATCACGCCATGCGGCGTCGTGAACTGGCCGGCGCGGGCGAGGCCGTCGGTGGCGTCGAGTTCGAAGGAGAACGGAGCGGTCACTAAGGGGCTTCGCGGGAGGTCGGGGACGTCGGATTGGGCGTAGAACTGATCACGCAGGGAACGCAGAGGCGCAGAGCACGCAGAGAACCGCGAAAGCAAAAATAAAAAAGAGAGCCACCCCAAAGGGGTATCCCTCTGCGTTCTCTGCGTGCTCTGCGCCTCTGCGTAATCAGTTCACCACGGGCATCTGGAAGCCTACACGACAACCATCGCGTCGCCGTACGAATAGAACCGGTAGTTCTCGGCCACGGCCGTCCGGTACGCCTGCATCGTGAGGTCGTAGCCGGCAAAGGCGGCCACCAGCATGATGAGCGTGGACTTCGGCAGGTGGAAATTGGTGACCAGCTTGTCGATGCCGCGGATCGTGGCGGGTGGGCGCAGGAAGATGTTCGTCTCGCCGCTGAACGGGTGCAGCACGCCATGCACATCGGTGGCCGTTTCGAGCGTGCGTACCGTGGTCGTGCCGATCGCCCACACGCGATTGCCGCGGGCCCGCACGGCATTCAACTGCTGCGCCGTATCGCTGGTGACTTCACACCATTCTTCGTGCATCACGTGCTGCGACGGGTCTTCGTCGCTGACGGGACGGAAGGTGCCCGCCCCCACGTGCAGGACGACGTGCGCCATTTCGACACCGCGCGCGCGCAACGTGTCGAGCAGATCAGGGGTGAAATGCAGACCGGCCGTTGGGGCCGCGACCGACCCGACCGTTTCGGCGTACACCGTCTGGTAACGGGCGATGTCGCCCGATTCGTCGGCGCGCTCGATATAGGGCGGCAGCGGTACATGCCCGTACCGCTCGATCGTACCGGCCACGTCGCCGTTGGTGTGCAGACGCACGATGCGCGTGCGACGCGGCGTCGTGTCCACGATCTCGACACGGAAGTCGGGGGCGATCGTGACCACGCGACCCGGCCGCAGCTTGCCGCCCGGGTGAATCATCGCTTCGTAGTGATCGCCGTTGACCGGGCGAAGCAACAGGATTTCCGCCGGGCCGCCGCTCTCCCGATGCCCAAGCAGTCGCGCGCGAAACACCTTGGTGGTGTTCACCACAATCGCGTCACCCGCCGGAATCAGTTCGGCGATGTCGCGGAACGTGCGATGGGCCACGCTGCCGTCGCGCCGGTCGACCACGAGCAGACGGCTCGCATCGCGCGGCTCGACGGGACGCTGCGCGATGCGCTCCTCGGGGAGCTCGTAGTCATAATCGGAGGTGCGGGTTCCCTGCTGGGGAATCGCGTCGATGGAGTCAGGCATTGCAGTCATGGAAGCGCAGAAAGACAATCGAATCGGCGCTTGAGCGCAACAGTCCAGACCGTTTTGGTGCGTCAGCGTATCCGGAATTCCGTATTACGAGCCGTTTTCTTCTGATTGGCGAGGTCGGTGACTTCGACGCGCATGCGGTAGCCGCCGGATGGAGCCTGCGTCATATCGAGCGACAGGTATTCCACCAGCACCGGCAGCGCGCCGCCCTGCCGATCGAAGGAGATCGTGAAGCGATCGCGGGACTGCTGCGCGCGTCCCACGGCCCGACCGAGATTGTCGAGCACGCGCAGTGTGAATCCGGCCACGCCGTCGCGATCCGCACGCTCCACGGTGATCGCCACGCGGTACTTCGTCTGCCCGTCCTTCGGGACCAGATCGTACATCTCCCAGAGCAGTCCGAGCGAGCTGCCGCGCGCGTAGCTGCCCACGCTCGGCGTGATAGCGATGTCGCGCCAACGCGAAGGCGTGACGACACCACTGCGGAGTTCCGGCTTGTTGCCGAGCAGCACGTCGCTCATGCCGAAGCCGACGTTCGTGGCCGGGTCGAGCCGCGCCATCGCGCGGGCGCCGCGTTTGCTGTCGCCTTGGAGCGCTTCGACGCGCACCACATTGATGCCGGGGCCAAGCCGTCGCGACCACAAGCGCCCGAGCGACCCTGCGCTGCTGTCGCGTGCGAAGGTGAGCTGATCCGATTCCATCCCCCGCACGCGAACGAACTGATCGAAGACGCGCAGGTCGATGTCGACGGGCACGCGCTCGAGGACGTTTCCGCGCACCAGCGAATCGATCGGTACCAACGCGGCGATGAGCGCGTCGGTCGAGTCGGCACCCGACCGGAACCGGGCGATGCGCATCGGAATCGTATCGAGCAGTCGTGTCACCGGTACGTTGGCGAACGACACCGGCGCGACGTCGTTCAGCCGCTCCACGTAATCGCGGTCGAACAACGCGAGACGTCCCGTAGCGTAACCGGGCTTCAGGTCGAAGAAGAACGTGAAGCTGTTGGTGTAATCCCAGAACAGCGTCACTTCTCCGTCCAGCCGTTGGCGGCCGTCCGTGGTGCTGCCGGGAATCGTCATCTCAAAATCGGGTGGACCGTACCGCACGTACACATCGCCCCGATCGGTATCGGCGCCGCGCAGGTTCAGATCGTCGACCGTCCACCGGAAATCGGCGTATACCACGCGCGCGAGGAACTCGAGGCGGAATTCATTCTCCTGGGTGAGCGCCAGCGGGTCGCTCATCATCCAGAACATCGCCTCCAACCCCTCGCGCTGCGACGACGGCAACCTCGCCCAGCTGGCCGAGTCAGCGACTTGCTCTGTTCCTTTCAAGTTCGCGCGCGGCCGCGGGCGCATGATGCGCACCAGATTCTTCAATCGATTCGCCTCGTTGTCGTCCATCAGCGCGAAGGCGCTATCGAAGGCGATCGTGGCGCCTTTCTCGTTGGCGAGCCGGTGGTACGCGAGTCCGAGGGCCAGCTGCGACTGAAAGTCGAGCGGGAACTGTCGTGCGCGCATCGACGCAACCGTGACCACATCGGTCCAGCGTTTGCGCTCCACGTACGCCATGTACAGGTGGCGGCTGTACATCAGATTACTTGAATCAGCCCCGACGGCGCGCGAGAAGAGATCGAGCGCCTCGGCATGATCCGCGTCGCCGGTGGGCGGCTCGATCTTGTTGGCAATCGTATTGACATAGTCACGGGCAAGCCGGCGTTCCATGCCACTTGGAACGACAATCTTCGAGAAGCCGGTTGGCAGACCGCGATTGGCCTGCGCATCGTAGCGCCGCCACGCGCCCATCCCCGCCATGTCGGCGGCCTCGGCCAGCATGACCTTGTCATTTACGCGCTCAGCCGCCGTCATGACTTCGCGCGCCTGACCGGTCGACGCGAAACGCATGGTCGAGACACCAGACTGCAGATTGAACCGACTCAGACTGAGCCAGAAGCGCCCACTGTCGGGGGCGAGCTTCGTGGCGAGCCGCAGCGAGGTGTCGGCCGCAATCAGCATGCGGATCTTCTTCTGATCCTTCATGATGTCAGGATTGCGAGCGCTGCGGGCCTGATTCCACAACAGCAAGCCGAGCTGATGCCACGACGCCGCGTCACGCTTGTCGCGGCGAACGGCTGAATCGAGCAAAGCGACGGCTCTGGCCGTATCGCCGATCGCGGCAACGGAGTCGGCGATCTGCGCGATCGATTGCCGTGTGGGCTGCGGTGCCATCGGCTGCGCCGCCAGCGTGACGGGCAGAAGCAATACGAGTGCAAGCCGAGTGGCTCGCACCGACGTGCCAAACATTGTGATCATTTTGCGGAGAGCTTAGAACAGGGTGGGTTGTTCGAAAGCACCAATGGGCGGAACATAGCCAAGATGGCGATATGCATGGGCCGTGGCAACGCGGCCGCGCGGCGTGCGCTGCAGAAAGCCATGCTGAACCAGAAACGGTTCATATACCTCTTCAATCGTGCCAGGATCCTCGCCAATCGCCGCGGCGATCGTGCCGAGCCCGACCGGCCCACCGTCGAACTTCTCGATGATCGACTTGAGAAGGCGCGCATCCATGTCGTCGAGTCCGAAATGGTCGACGTTATTGAGCTCGAGCGCGGCCTGCGCGACCTCGAGCGTAATGCGGCCGTCGGCGCACACCTGTGCGTAATCGCGCACGCGACGCAGCAACCGGTTCGCTACGCGCGGCGTGCCGCGCGAACGCTTGGCGATTTCGTGCGCGCCGAGCGGGTCCATCTCCACCTTGAGCACTTCGCCCGTACGGCGCACGATCACTTCGAGTTCGTCGACCGGATAGAAGCCCAGCTGCTGCACGATGCCGAAGCGCGCGCGGAGCGGTGCGGTCAGCATGCCGAGTCGCGTCGTGGCGCCGACCAACGTGAACTTCTCGATGTTCATCGTCACGGTCTGCGCCTTGGGACCATCGGACAGCCGGATGTCGATCCGGTAGTCCTCCATCGCCGGATAGAGAAACTCCTCGATGATCGGACGCATGCGGTGGATTTCGTCGATGAACAGCACATCGCCCTCACGCAGATTGGTGAGGGGGCCGACGAGATCGGCCGGCTTCTCGAGCGCAGGGCCGGAGGTGGTGGTGAGATTCACCCCGAGTTCGCGGGCCATCAGGTCGGCGAGCGTGGTCTTCCCGAGCCCCGGCGGTCCGAAGAACAGGGTGTGGTCGAGCGGTTCCTTGCGTGCGCGGGCCGCCGCGATGGCGATGCCGAGGCTGTCCTTGACCTTTTTCTGGCCGATGAACTCGACCAGGCGTTGGGGGCGAAGCGACAACTCGACGACGCTCTCGTCGGCCAGGGCTTCCGGCGTGGTGATCTCGGCGCGGCTCATGAGGCGGAATATACCGTGTCGACTGGGCACGAGCCGCCGCGCTTGGGGTACTTTCAGGAACGGCGGCAGCGCTCGCGCGTTCGCTTCCTTCAGCGTTCCCGCCCGGATTGCGTAAATTTCCGGGAGTGACCCGCGACGTCGTCGCGTCGGCTCCCGTTCGTCCTGCTCCCAGGATTCGCCATGCTCCGCCGTTCACCTGTGCTTTCGCTGGCTGGAATCTCCGTCGTGCTGTTGGCTACGACGGCGTTTACCACGCCCGCCCGCTCCACGCCGCCTGTCCGCGTCGCGGCCGCTCCTGTCGTGTCCAAGGCGCCGACGGCCCCGAAGGCTGAAGCGAAAGCTTCGCCGAAGGCGCTCGTCGAAGAGGCGGTGAATATCGACTGGCGCGTGCTGGCCGGCCTCGACTACACGAACGGTAAGTCGACCGACACGCTCAAGAAGCTCGAGGGCAAGCTGGTCCGGATTCCGGGCTTCGTTGTGCCGCTCGACGACTTCCAGGAAGAGGGCGCTGAGTTCCTGCTGGTGCCGTACTACGGCGCCTGCGTGCACACGCCGCCGCCGCCGCCGAACCAGATCGTCATGGTGGAGATGGGTGGCAAGAAGGCCGTCAAGCTCAACCTGTTCGACGCCGTGTGGATGTCGGGACGTCTCAAGATCGCCTCGGTCGAGAGCCCGTACGGCACCGTGGGCTACCAGCTGGAAGGACTCAAGGTCGAACCCTACTCGTCGAAATGAGTGAAGGTGCCCCCGTGGCAGCTCCCGCCGGTTCCGCAGTGATCGGGACGCCGGCGGTGGAGCTGTCCGCGTTGCGATTTTCGTACAAGAAGGGACGCGACGTGCTGGCCATCGACTCATTGGCGATCGCCCGCGGCGAGACGGTGTTTCTGCACGGGCCGAGTGGCAGTGGCAAGACCACGCTCCTCGGCCTTCTTGCGGGTGTGCTGCAGGCGACCAGCGGCAGCGTGCGCATTCTGGGTCAGGATTTCTCGACCATGTCGGGCGGCGCGCGAGACGCGTTCCGGGCGAGGCATCTGGGCTACGTGTTCCAGATGTTCAACCTCATTCCGTATCTCCCGGTGCGGGAGAACATCCTGCTACCGGTGCGACTCGAGCCGGCGCGACTCGCGCGCCTGGGCGGACGTTCGCTCGACGACGCCGTGCGCGATATCGCGTCGCAACTCGATATCGAACAGTATCTCGATTCGCCGATCGCGGAGCTGAGCGTGGGGCAACAGCAGCGCGTCGCGGCGGCCCGCGCTTTGATGGGCAGTCCCGAGGTGGTGATCGCCGACGAGCCCACGAGCGCGCTCGACACTGATCGACGTGAACGCTTCCTCAAGCTGCTGTTCGCATCCTGTGAAAAAGCCAAGGCCACGCTCGTGTTCGTGAGCCACGATCACACGCTGATGCCGCTGTTCTCTCGCACGGTGGAACTGATGGAGATCAATCGGGCGGCGAAAGTCGGGGCCGACGCATGACTGCATCACGCGTGAGTGGATCACGATGAGTGACTCACGATGATGTTGCTGCGTTTGGCGCTGACGTCGCTGCGCAGCCGTTTGCTCACGACGTCGCTGACGGTCGCATCGATCGCGCTCAGCGTGACGTTGTTGGTCGGCATCGAAAATGTGCGGGCTGGGGTGCGCGACAGTTTCGCCGGCACGATTCGCGGCGTTGACCTGATCGTCGGCGCGCGCGGCGGCACGCTGCAGGTGTTGCTCAGTGCGGTGTTCGGCATCGGCTCGCCCTCCGGATCGGTAAAGCTGTCCACGATGGAGCGGTGGAAGGCGCATCCCGCCGTGAAGTGGGTGGTGCCATACTCCCTCGGCGACAGTCATCGCGGCTTCCGGGTAGTCGGCACCACGCCCGAGTTCTACGAGCGCTATCGGTTCCGCAAGGATGGCCGGATCGTCTTCGTGTCCGGACGCGCCGCCGTCGCGGATACGGAAGTGGTGATCGGCAGCGACGTGGCGGAGAAGCTGGGCTACACGATCGGTACGCCGGTGGTGGTGGTGCACGGGCTCCGCGATATCGGTACGTCGAGTCATGAGGCGCACCCGTTCCATGTGGTCGGGATTCTGGGTCGCACGTTCACGCCGATCGATCGGTCGGTGTACGTGACGCTCGGCGGGATCGAGGCGATGCATGAGCCTGAGACTGGCGTTGCTGGGTCGTCGATGGCGTCGGCGGAGGGAGCAGGAGGGAGGGTGTCAGGGCGGGGGGGGGGGGGGGGGGACGGCGCAACAGCAAACGCGCGACGACGCCGGGTGCGGCAAAAAGCGCGAAGGCGGCGGCGATCATTGCGGCGAACAAACAGCGGGCGGCGGCGATGGCACCGCCTGCTGGGACGCCGATGGTGATGCCGGGGGCGGAGCCGCCACCGGGGACGCCGATGGTGATGCCGGGCGCGAGTCCGCCGCCGGGGACGCCGCTGGTGTTGCCGGGCGCGAGTCCTCCGCCGGGGACGCCGTTGGTGGTGCCGGGGGCGGAGCCGCCACCGAGTGCGATGCCGGAGGTGAAGGCGGCCGCGGTGGTGCAAAAGGCGGCGGAGCGGAAGGCCACGGCGCCTGCCGACAAGGAGTCGGTCGCGGCTGAACCGGCGCATGATCACGGTGACGATCAGATCACGGCGTTCTTTGTCGGGACCAAGAACCGGTTCGAAGCGCTGATGTTGCAGCGTGAGATGAACACCGACTTGGTGGAGCCGCTCACGGCGGTGATTCCCGGTGTGGCGCTTGGCGAGTTGTGGCAGAACATCGGCAGCGCCGAAGTCGGTCTGCGCGTGATCGCGATTTTCGCTGTGGCGATCGGCCTCACCGGGATGCTCGTCGCGCTTTACTCGTCGCTCGAAGCGCGGCGTCGCGAGATGGCGATTCTGCGCGCGGTGGGCGCTGGGCCGCGCATGATCATCTCGCTGCTCGTGCTCGAGAGTGGGCTGCTGGCGTTCCTTGGCTGCATCATCGGCGTGGCTGCTGTGTACATCGGCCTGTTCGTGGCGCAGGGGCCGATCGAACAGCGCTTCGGGTTGCATCTCGCGCTGCACCCGCTCCGCTCAACGGAATGGACCTATCTCGCCGTTGTCATGGGTGCGGGCCTCGTCATCGGCTTTGTGCCGGCGTGGAAGGCGTATCGCACGTCGCTCGTGGATGGATTGAGTCCGCGGGCCTGACGCGCCGCTCCGCACCTCGTTTCTCACCGAACACCAGAACTTCAGATGCGTTCATACTCTGTCTTCGCGCTGCTCCTGGCCGCGTCGGCGTCCGCCACGTCGTCGGCGTCCGCGCAGCCCGGTCGCGGGCCCGCACCGGTCGCCAAGAACATTCAGGCGTTGCCCGTTGATCCGGCGCCGTCGTACGTGCGGAAGGAAGCGCCCACCGATCCCGTCATGCTGAAGCTGTGGGAAGAAGGGATGCAGCGGTCGCAGGCCGGCACGCTGGCGCAGCAGCTCCTCGATTCCGTGGGCCCACGCCTGACCGGCTCGCCGAATATGAATCGCGCGCAGGATTGGCTGTTGGCCACCTACAAGCAGTTCGGCGTGACGGCGCGCAAGGAACAGTACGGCACGTGGAACTCGTGGAAGCGTGGGGCCGCGTTCGCGCAGCTCACGGCGCCGCGCGTGAAGGCGCTCGAGATCAACATGCTGTCGTGGAGCGGCAATACGGCGGGCAAGTGGGCCGATGGCGACGTCGTGGTGGTGAAGCCCTATCAGTCGCCCGAGGAGTTCACGGCGTGGCTGCCGAGTGTGAAGGGCAAGATCGTGCTGGCGTCGGCGCCACGTCTTACTTGCCGTCCGGCGTCGCAGCTCGCCGAGTTCGCCATGCCGAGCACGCAGGCGTCGCTCGACTCGATGCAGCGCGATTTGTCGGCCACGTATCAGGGCGTGACGCAGCGCGTGCCGACGTTCTACAGCGACCTCAAGGCGGCCGGTGCGGTGGCCGTGTTCGAGTCGAACTACTCGCAGTATCCGGGCGTGAATAAGATCTTCGGATCGCCGCGCAATGCCGCGCTCCCCACGTTCGACGTGGGCTGCGAAGACTACGGCATGCTGTTCCGCCTCGCGCAGAACAAGCAGGGCCCCAAGGTGCGCGTGATGGCCGAATCGGAAGCGCTCGGCGAGAAGCCGGTGTTCAACGTGATCGCCGAGATCAAGGGCGCGACGAAGCCCGACGAGTACGTGGTCCTGTCAGCGCACTTCGATAGCTGGGAAGGGCACTCGGGCGCGACCGACAACGCGACGGGCTCGATCACCATGATGGAAGCGCTGCGCATTCTGCATGCGGTGTATCCGAAGCCGTCGCGCACGATTCTGGTCGGTCACTGGAGCGGAGAGGAGCAGGGGTTGAACGGCTCCGGCTCGTTCACGGCCGACCATCCCGAAGTGATCAAGGGACTGCAGTTCGCCTTCAATCAGGACAACGGCACGGGCCGCGTGGTGAGCACGGGCCCAGGACTGCATCCGGAAAATGGACCGCGCCTGGCGCAGTACATGAGCCAGATGCCGTCCCAGCTCACGAAGTACATCCGGCTCTCGGGCCCGTCGGGTATCGGCGCCGGATCAGACGATGCGTCGTTCCGCTGCTGGGGCGCACCGGCGGTCGGACTCGGCGCGCTGAACTGGGACTACAGCAACAGCACGTGGCACACGAACCGCGACTCGTTCGACAAAATCATTGTCGATGATCTGAAGCACAACGCGACGCTCACCGCGATGTTCGTGTATCTCGCGAGCGAAGACGCCGAGAAGAGCTCGCGCGTGCTGGTCGATCCGATTCCCGGTGGCCGCCCGGGGCAGGTGATCACGGTGCCGAGTTGTGGGAAGCCGCTGCGGGATGCGACTCAATACCGGCGGTAAGCCACTGGCACTCACGTGAGTTTGAAGTTGTGAGTCGAAGTTTCGAGTCGTGAGTTTGCACTCAGAACTTCAAACTTTCACTCACAACTCCATACTCACGTGAGTGTCCGCCGTCGCGCACCGACCACGCCTCACTTCGCAGTCAAGCGACTTAAGGCCGCCCTCACCACCGCCCCGACATCCCCACCGGCCCCGCCATCCACCACCGCCCGCACGGCGCGATCGGCTTCCAGCTGGTTGTAGCCGAGCGCAATGAGCGCTCGGATGGCGTCATCGGCGATTGGGCTCTTCGCGGCGCCGGCGGCCGCGGGCGCCGAGCCCACGGTGTCCATCTTGTCGGCCAGGTCGAGAATGATCTGCTCGGCCTTCTTCCGACCCACGCGCGGCACGCGCATGAGGGTCGTGATGTCTTTCTCGCGCAGTGCACGGACCACGCGCTCGGGCGTGAGCGATGACAGAATGCCGAGCGCGAGTGCCGGGCCGACGCCCTTGGCCACGAGCAGTCGCTGAAAGACGGCGCGGTCGTAGCGATCGGAGAAGCCGTACAGGTGCCACGCGTCTTCGCGCACGGCAAGGTGCGTATGCAGCGTAATCGCTCCGCCTTCCTGCGGTAACGACTCGAAGACCGAGAGCGGAATGAGGCACTCGTAGCCCACACCACCCGCCGTCAGAATTTCTACGCGATCGAGTTCGCGATGGACGAGCGTGCCGGATACCAGTGCGATCATTTCACGAGCTTGGAGAGAGGAATACGCATCGGCGGAAGCTCGGGGAGCTTCGGTCGCGACGACGTGAGACAGGCGCAGAGCGCGGCGGCCACGCCATCGGCAGCGTCGGCGGGCTGCGGGGCACTCTTGAGACGCAGCAGGCGCGCCACCATGAACTGCACCTGCTCTTTCGTAGCGGCGCCGGTGCCGGTGATCGCCTTCTTGATCTCGGCGGGCGGGTACTCGCAGATCGTGAGGGCGGCCTTCTGCGCGGCGAGAAGAATCACGCCGCGCGCGTGGCCGAGGACGATCGTCGTGCGCACATTCTTGGCGTAGAACACGTCTTCGACCGACATCGTGTCGGGACGGTGCCGCGCGAGGATCTCCTCGACGCCTTCGTGAATCTCCAGTAGACGCTGGGGCAGCGGGTCATTCGCGGTCGTGCGGATGACGCCGCACTCCACGAGGGTGGCGATGCGGCCGTCGTACGCGACCACACCGTACCCCGTGACGGCGGTGCCCGGATCGATCCCGAGCACCAGCGACGGACTCACGCCTCGGCCATCGCGTCGTCGTCCATCTCGAAGTTCGCGTCGACCTTCTGCACGTCGTCGAGCTCTTCGAGCGCTTCGAGCAGTTTCATGAGCTGGTCGGCCGCCGCGCCTTCCACCTTGACGGTGCTCTTGGGCACCCACGCCAGTTCGGCATCGGCCACTTTGTACTTCTTCGACTCGAGCCCTTCCTTCGTCGCGTGCAGCGTACCGGGCTCGGTGGTGATCGTAAACTCGGTATCGTCGCGCACCACGTCGTCCGCGCCGGCCTCGAGCGCGGCCTCGATGAGCGTGTCTTCGTTCACGCCCTCGGCCGACACCGACATCTGCCCCTTCCGCTCGAACAGATAGGCCACCGAGTTGCTGGAGCCCATGTTGCCATGGTTGCGCGACAGCTTGTGCCGCACATCGGCCACGGTGCGCGTGGGGTTGTCGGTCACCGCCTGAATCATGATCGCGACGCCGCCCGGGCCGTAGGCCTCGTAGAGCACTTCGACGTAGTCCACCCCTTCCAGTTCGCCCGTGCCCTTCTTGATGGCGCGGTCGATGTTGTCCTTGGGCATCGACACGGCTTTTGCGTTGTCGATGGCGGTGCGCAGGCGAGGATTGCCGCCCGGATCACCCCCGCCAAGCTTGGCGGCCATGGTGATTTCGCGGATCAGTCGCGTGAAGAGCGCTCCGCGCTTGTTGTCGGTGGCTGCCTTCGCGCGCTTGATCGTCTTCCATTTGCTATGTCCTGCCATCGCCCTGCCCCGTGAATGCGGATATGGGTGTTGCCAAATCGATGTCGGGGAAAATAATGCCGAGAGGGGGTGGGGTGTTGAAATGCCGCCCTGCTGGGTGGGCTGGTTCCCGTTACGGAAAACCCAAAACCCACCACCCAGTACCTCAAACCCCAAGCCAACAGCTCACAGCGGCTGTGGGCTATGGGCTGGGGGTTTTGGGTCGTGGGTTTTGGGTTGTGGGTTTTTGAATTCTGGTCTTCTGTCCTAGTTACCCACCACCCACCACCCAGTACCTCAAACCCCAAGCCAACAGCTCACAGGCGCTGTGGGCTATGGGCTGGGGGCTCGAGGTAATGGGTTCTGGGTTGTGGGTTCTTGAATTCTGGTCTTCTGAGCTGGTGACCCACCACCCACCACCCAGTACCTCAAACCTCAAGCCAACAGCTCACAGCCGCTGTGGGCTACGAGCTGGGGGCTCGAGGTAATGGGTTCTGGGTTGTGGGTCAAAAAGGGCGGGGAGGCTACCTCCGCCTCTTCACTCCTCGAGTACATCCTCGAACCGGCTGTACCGCTGGTCGAAATACAGATCGATGTATCCTCTCGCCCCATCCCGGTTCTTCAGCAGTAGCAACTCCGCAGCTCCGGACACCCCGAGATCGGCCTCGTACAGCTCTTCGCGATACAGCCCCCATACCAGATCGGCGTGGGTCCCGATCGCTCCGCCCAATCCGAAATCCGTGAGACGGGGACGGCGATCGTGGCGCACGCGATCCAACTGCGGCAGGTGTGTCGTCAGCAATACCGCCACATTGCGTCGCAGCGCGAGTCGCTTGAGCGACAGCACCGCGAACCCGAGTGCTTCGTCGCGACCCGAATCGCGATCCAGCAGGCATTCCAGCGGATCGACCACCACCAACGAGGCGTCGGGCGTCGCTTCTACCGCACGATCGATGGCGGCCATGGTGCCGGACGTGATCGTTTCGATGACCGGCGCCCGGTCGCGTAGCGTAACCGCGACGGTGGCGAGCCGGGCGCGTTCTTCCTCGCTGACGACGCCAAGGCGCATCGATTCCAGCGGTACCTTCGCCCCCATCGCGAGGGCGCGCTCGTAGGCGCGTTCGGCCTGCATTTCACCGGTGAGCAGCAACGCACGAGGGGACACGCGCAAGGCGATGGCGAGGCCAAGAGCGGAGCAGCCGGCGCTGTCGTCTCCGCCGACGACGATCAGGTCGCCGCGGCGCATCCCACCGCCGATGGCGCGATCGATCGACGGGAATCGGGTGGGGACGAGACCCGGGTCGACATCACCGACGCTGGCCCGGTCGAGGCGCGCCACGACGCGGGTCAGCGGCGAGATATCGGTGCGGTGGGTCATGAGCCCGCGAGCAGGCGCGCGAGCTTCTCGAGTTCCTGTACCGAGGGGCCGTCGAGATGCGTGCCGGCGGCTGCGACGAGGCTGCGGATCGCACCCGCCACCTGCAGCGAGGTGCCGGTCGTGGACTCGACGCAGCGGGCAAACGGAACGCGCGTCGTCGCCGGGAGCGCGAGTGAGGCCAGCCACACCTTGGCAGCGGCCGCGCGGGTGACCCGCTCACCGGTATGGAGCGCGTCGCCGGTCATCACGCCCTGCGCCAACCGGGCGGTCATGAGTGCGGCCAGGGCCACCTCACGTCCGCCACCCAGCGGCAGGCGTCCGGCCAGCGACGCGAGAGCAGGGAACGGGAAGCGGAGCGGTTCGAGCGCGTAGGGAAGGGATTCAGCGTGCACGGTCCGAATGTAACGCGTCCGATTGCGTCCGGCGCGGCGCGGCGCGGTAGCCGGGGCGACCCCGCTGGACCGTAGTCCCGCCGCTCAGGTACCTTACTAGATGGCGCTGATGGCAAAAACGATTCTCTGGGTGGACGACGAAGCGGAGCTTCTCGAGCCGCATCGACTCCTGCTCGGAGACAAGGGCTATCGCGTCGAGACGGCGACGAACGCGGACGACGCGCTCGAGCTGCTGCGACGTCGCCCGTACGATCTGGTGCTGCTCGACGAGCAGATGCCCGGTACCCGCGGACTCGATGCCTACAAGGACATCCGCGAGATGCTGCCGACCATGCCCGTCGTGATGGTCACCAAGAGCGAAGAGGACGCGACGCTCAAGGAAGCGATCGGCGTGAACATCCGCGATTACCTCGTGAAGCCGGTCACCCCGCGACAGGTGCTGACAGTCGTCACGCGCATCCTCGAAGGTCCGCTGATTCGCTCGCAGGCGTTGGCCCGCGCGTTCGTGGAACGGTTCCGTGCCATCGAGTCCGAGCGCTACGCGGGGCTCGACTGGCGCGGCTGGATCGAGCGCTTCGCGGAGCTCATGCAGTGGGACGTCGATCTCGCCGCGGCCGGCGAGCTGGGGCTGCACGAGTCGTTGCGCGGGCTGTATCCCGACATGCATCGCGAGTTCGCCACGTTCATGCGCACCGAGTATCCGCGCTGGCTCCGTGAGCTCGAAGGCGACCGTCCGCCACTGTCGGTAGACGTTGTCACCGAATTCGTGATGCCGGTCTTGGCGCGTGATCGCAAGGCGATCTTCGTGGTCATCGACTGCCTACGGGTCGATCAGTGGCGCGTGCTGGAGCCGCTACTGGCTCCGCTGTACGATGTGGAAACCACGCACTACTACTCGATTCTCCCGACCGCCACACCGTACGCGCGCAACGCGCTGTTCAGCGGGCTCTTCCCTGGGGAAATCGCCGCGCGCTTCCCCGACTGGTGGGGCGAGAAGGACGACGAAACGCTCAATATGCACGAGCGCGATTTGCTGGTGGCGCATCTCGAGGAGCTCAAGGTTCAGGCTCCTGTGCGCTATCACAAGATCACAACCGCCGCCGACTCCGACGACCTCGAGCGCCACCTGCCGGGCGCCATCGCCGGCGAAGGTATTCATGCGTTCGTGTTCAATTTCGTGGACATGCTCACGCACGGCCGCAGCGAATCGATGATTCTGTTCGAAGTCGCGCGTGACGAGATCGCCTTGCGTGCCATCACCAAGCAGTGGTTCGAGCGGTCGTCGCTGTTCACACTGCTGAAGGAAGCGTCGCGCCGGAATATTTCAGTGGTCATCACCAGCGATCATGGCGCGCTGCACTGTAATTCGCCGGCCACCGTGTTCGCCAAGCGCGATGCCACGGCCAACCTGCGCTACAAGTTCGGCGAGGATCTACGGGCCGAACGTCCCGAGCAGGCGTTGCTGTTCACGAATCCCGATGACCTGCGCTTGCCGCATCGTGGCCCCGGCAACAACACGCTGATGGCCGCCGGTGACACGTTCTTCGTGTATCCCACCAAGCTGCGCGAATACCAGAGCCGGTATCGTGGATCATTCCTGCACGGTGGTGTGACGCCGGAGGAGTGCATCCTGCCGGTTGCGCTGCTCACGCCCAAGCGATGAGCGCGCCTGCGGGATTGTGGGGACGGCTGTGGGGCTTCGTGCGCCCGCATCGCTCGAAGCTGGTGGGTGTGGTGTCGCTCAACCTGCTCGCCGCCGTATTCGACGTCTTCTCGTTCACGCTGCTGATTCCGTTTCTGAACGCGCTATTCGAGCAGCCGCAGCTGATTCCGGGCAACAAGGTCGTGTCGGCCATTCTTGGCACGACGATCGGCTTTTTGCTCGATCCCGCCGATCAGATGGGATCGCTGCGCAACGTGATCGTGCTGGTGTTGCTGGCCGTCACGCTCAAGAACGTGTTGGTGTGGTTGAGTGGGCAGATCGGCGCGCAGTTGCAGGAGTTCGTGGTGCGAGATTTGCGCGATGCGCTGTATGCGCATCTGCTGCGCTTGCCCATGAGCTGGTTCACCGCCAACAAGGTGGGCCAGGTGATCTCCCGCATGCTCACAGACACCACGAACGCCAAGGCCGTCGTCACTGAATTGGTGACCCGGTCGATCTGGAGTACCGCACAGGTGGTGTCCACCATCGCGATCATGTTCGCCGTGTCGTGGAAGTTGTCGCTGGCGTCGCTGGTGGTCGTGCCGCTCACGGTGCTCTCGCTGCAACCCGTGCTGCGCAAATTGCGCAAAGGCCATCGCCGCATGGGCAATGAGCAGGGCGAGATCACCAGCATGGTGCAGGAAGTGGTGAGCGGCATCCGTCTCATCAAATCCTACGGCGCCGAGGTGCGCGAAGAGCAGCGTTTCGTGACGCGTAATGCGGCGTTCGCCAAGGGCTACGTGCGCATCGGTCGACTCGCGCTGATGTCGGGCCCGGTCACGGAAACGCTCGGTGCCGTGATGGCCGTGGCGATTCTCTGGTTCGGTGCGCGGCTCGTGCTGGTCGAGAAGTCGCTCGACGGCGCGCTGCTGGTGACGTTCCTGATCTGGGTGATGCGCCTGTTGCAGCCGCTCAAGCAGCTGTCGCAGGTACCGGCGGCGGCGCAGCAGTCGCTGGCCAGCGCCGAGCGGATTTTCGAGGTGCTCGACTCGCCCACGGAGACGGCGGCAGATCGCGGCACCATCACCGTGCCGACGTTTGCGACCTCGCTCGAGTTCGAGCACGTGACGTTTGCGTATGGCGACGATGCGCCGGCGTTGTCCGATGTGTCGTTCTCGGCGCGAAAGGGTGAAGTCGTCGCCCTCGTGGGCGCGAGTGGCGCCGGTAAGAGCACACTGATCGACCTGTTGCCTCGCTTTCTCGAACCCACCAGAGGCCGTATCACGCTCGACGGTGTCGACCTGCGCCACATCACGCTCGACGCGTTGCGTTCGCTCACGGGTATCGTGAGCCAGGACACCGTGCTCTTCAACGACACCGTGCGCGCCAACGTCGCCTTTGGCCGCACGCAGGTCACGCAGGCGCAGCTCGACGCCGCGGCTCGCGCGGCCAATGCGCTGTCGTTCATTCAGGAACTGCCCGAAGGCTGGGATACCAACCTCGGCGAGCGCGGATCACGCTTGTCGGGCGGGCAGCGTCAGCGCCTGGCCATCGCGCGGGCGCTCCTGTCCGACCCGCCAATTCTCATTCTCGACGAGGCCACTTCGGCACTCGATGTGGAAAGCGAGCGGCTGGTGCAGGAGGCAATCGACCGTCTGCTCGAAGGGCGCACGGTGTTCGTGATCGCCCATCGCCTGGCCACGATCCAGCACGCCGATCGCATTCTCGTGCTCGAGCGCGGGCAGCTGGTGGAGCAGGGTACGCATGCCGATCTGCTGGAACGGAATGGCGCGTACGCGCGTCTGCATGCCTTGCAGTTCAATCGCGGTAGCGAGTGATCCGTGCGTGTTCTCATTCTCACCACGGCGGCGTCGTGGACGCCTGACGTTCGCCTGCCGATCACGCTGGGCGCGGAGCTCGCGGCCCGCGGTGACATCGTGACCGTGGCGTGCCTGAGTCACGGCGCGCTGGAGCGCTCCGTCGAAGCCACCTTCCCGCGCTTGCCGGTGCGCGGCATTACGGGTCAGGGCGCCTTTGCGCGTATTCGCAGTGCACGCGGGATCGTGGCCGCGCTGCGCCCCGATGCGGTGTTGGTGCAGAGTGAACCCGATGCCCTTTTGGCCGCGCTGGCCACCGGGCGCCGTGGTGGAGTGGTCCGACGGTGGGCCGTCGGTGAGGATGCACCCGATCGGCATCCTGCCGCGCGCACGTGGCGTACGCGATTGGCCGGCTCGCGCACGCGCCTCACGTCGTGGGGTCGCGATCCGATCGCGGTGAGTTGGCCGGGGCCGTCGTCACCGCACCTGCGTGGCGATACGCCAGCCGGTGAGACCGTTCCCACTGCGTTGTGGATCGTGCCGCCGGCCGAGCACGACGAGCGTACCGCCGTGGCACTACGGGCCGCGGCGAGGCTGGTGGGTCGGCATCCGTCGCTGCGCATCGTGCTGCTCGGCGATCTTGCGGCGTTGCAGTCCACGCGGGTGCATGCAGCCTCGCTCGGGCTCACCGCCTTCGTGCAGATTGCGCCGCTCGAGGCGCTGCTGCTGGCTGACGACGTTGAGGCCGCGGCCGTGTGGATCACCGCCGACGGCGACGAGGGCGCCATCGCTACCATCGCCGCCATGCAGCGTGGCATTCCCGTCGTCGTGCCGTCCGCGCTGTCGTTTGCGTCGATCGTTGCATCGCGTATCACCGGCTTCGTAACGTCGGATGCCGATGTCCCGGCCATCGTCGCCGAGCTGGCCCGGTTGATGTCGGACCGCCATGAGTACGACGCGATGGGCGATGCCGCGAGGGCGCGCGCATCGAGACAGCACGACTGGCAGCGGTTCGTGGACGATGCAGCCGAGGTGCTGTCTAGGGCCTCCGGTTCGCGCGTGGCGTCGGCTGCGATCCGTGCCTCACTGAGCACGGCGTGAGCATGACGCCCGCCATCGGAAGCGAAGCGGCCAATGCGTCGGGAAATGCCGCGTGGACGCGCCTGCGCGACGATCGTCGGGCCCGTCTCGGGTTTGGCGTGATCGCACTGTTGATTGTGGCAGCGCTGCTAGCGCCGCTCATCGACGGCGCCGATCCCATACAGATCGACCTCCGCAACGCGCTGCAGAAGCCGAGTGGCGCGCACTGGCTTGGCACCGACGCGCAGGGACGCGATGTCTGGTCGCGGTTGGTGCATGGTGCCCGCATTTCGCTGCTGGTCGGACTCGCGTCACAGGGGATTTCGCTGTCGATCGGTCTCGTGCTTGGGCTTGTCGCGGGATATCGCGGTAAGTGGACGGAAGAGATCATCATGCGGCTGGCCGACGTCACGCTCGCGTTTCCGTCGTTGTTGCTGCTGATCGCAATGGCGGCGGCGTTCGAACCCTCGCTCACCGTGGTGTGCACCGTGATCGGCGTCGTGGGCTGGGCCGGTATGGCGCGATTGGTGCGCGGGCAGGTGCTGGTAGTGCGTGAACTGGAGTACGTGCAGGCCATGCGGGCACTCGGGGCACGCGACCGCCGGATCCTGCTGCGCCATGTGCTGCCGAATGTGATTGCGCCGGTCGTGATCGCGGCCACGCTTGGCATCGCCGGCGCGATCATGGCGGAAGCGGCGTTGTCGTTCCTGGGCCTCGGTGTGCAGCCGCCCACGCCGAGCTGGGGCGCGATGATCGCCGATGGCCGTGATCTCTCGCAGCTGCGCAATGCGCCGTGGACGAGTCTCGCACCGGGCCTGGCAATCGGTGTCGCGGTGCTCGGTTTCAATCTGCTCGGCGATGCCTTGCGCGACGCGCTCGATCCGCGCGGCGCCCGTCGCATGCCGTAAACCGATGTCTCCTCTCTCCCGAACGCGGACGTTTCCGCTGAGCCGATCATGACTGCATCACTCGACGTCGCAGCGCTTCGCGCCCGTGAATACGCCTGGATGGCCAATGATCCGGCGATTTTCCTGAATGCCGCCAGCGTGGGGCCGATGCCGGCGGCGGCGGTGGAGGTGGCGAATACGTGGAGCCGCATGCGGGCGCAGCCGCACTCGCTGCCGTTCCAGTGGATGCAGCACGCCGCCTCGACGGCGCGCGCGCAGTTCGCCGCGTTGGTCGGTGCCGACGCCGACGAAATCGCCCTCATGCCCAACACGACCTACGGGCTCAATCTCGCGGCGCGCGCGTTGCCGTTGCGGCCCGGCACGATCCTCACCTTCGACGGGGAGTTTCCGAGCTGCGTGTATCCCTTTCAGGCACTAGGATCGCGCGGTATCAATCTCGATCTGATCCCGCGGACGCACGGACTCCCGGATGAAGACGCGCTGGTCGCCGCCATCGCGCGCCCAGACGTGGTGGCCGTGGTGGTCTCCTGGGTGCAGTTCGCTACCGGGTATGTCGCCGATCTCGCCCGTATCGGTGCCGCCTGCCGTGAGCGCGGCGTGTTCTTTATCGTGGACGGTATTCAGGGGTGCGGTGTGCGCCCGATCGATCTGCACGCGTTGCCGATCGACATCTTCTCCAGCGGCGCCCAAAAGTGGCAGCTCAGCCCGTGGGGAACCGGATTCGTCTACGTGCGTCGCGAGCTGCTGACGGCCATTGATCCGATCGACGTGGGATGGGCCTGCATGAAGTCGTCCACCGACTACACCCGTCTCACCGACTACGACTACGACTTCTTCGACGATGCGCGGCGCTTCGAGGTCGTTACGCTGGCGTATCACGACTTTGCGGTAGCCAACGCCTCGACCCGGATCCTGCTCGACCTCGGGGTGGACGCGGTGTCGGCGCACATCACGTCACTCGGCACGCGGATCGTCGAGTGGGCGCAGTCCCGCTCCGATGTTCGTTTGGTGACGCCGGCGGACCCTGCTCGCCGGGCCGGGGTGATCTCGTTCGCCTCCGAGTCGCTGGGCGCGATGGCCAGTCGGCTCAGCGCGGCGCACGTGACCCATACCGTCCGGGAAGGCGCGATCCGCCTGTCGCCGCACTGCTACAACAGCGCCGCGGAGATTGAGCAGGTGCTCAAAATTCTTGACAATTGAAAACTGCCTATTGGACTCTGAGTCCGAACCTGTCATGTTTTTGATACGATGTCGAACTCCTCGAACGACCTACGGTCCTCACTCGCCATGCGCAGCGTTGCGGACGCGCTGCGGTCCTGTGCGATGCCGCTCGGATGTCCGGTCGGCTTTCTCGAGCGTCATCGGGTCGCGACCGTCCAGCGACTCGGCGACGACCAGCCGGTCGTTCGGACGTTCGTGCGTGACGAGGTCGGCCTGGTATCCATCCCCTGCCGGGATGAGATCGACCTCGGCCTCGATCCGGCTGAAGTCCAGGAGCTGATCGCCATCACGCGCCTCGAGGCCTCGCCCGGTTCGGTGATCGAACTGAGGTCGGCGCGACTGACGGTGAGCGAGGATCCCGCTGCCGTCGAAGTGCTCGACGAGTGCACGATCGCGCCGGTGCCGAGGGTCGCGGGCATGCTGGTGTTCGATCCTCGCCGCGACGTACTCGACATGCTCCGCCACGATGTGTCGCCGTTGGAGTGGAACGAAGGCGGCGGCAACCTCGACTCGCCCCATCGCGTCGGCGCGCTTCAGGGCGGCGTGCTGGTGGCGTTGGCTTCCGTCGATGCGCCGCAAGGACGGTTGGCGCGCGTCCGCGTCCTGGTGTCGCCGCAGCACAGGCGTATGGGCTACGGCCGCGCCGTGCTTCACGCCCTCGTGCGCCAGGTGCTGAAGCAGGGCTTCATTCCCGTCGTGCGTCTCGCCATGGGTGATCTGGCCGCGCGCGCCCTCGCCAGCACCGTCGGATTCGTGGCGTTCGCGCGTTCGTTGACGCTGCACGTCACGCGGGTGGATGCGGTGACGCCGGCGGAAACGTGAAACTGCCAAAAGCTTAGGAAGCAGGAAGGAGGGTATCAGGGTGGAGGATGCAGGGAAACGGCGATGTCCTGCCCCCTCCTTCCTGACGTCCTCCTCCCTGCTACCTAAGCGGTTGGCAGTTTCAGCTGTCCATATAATTGTGCGTCTCCGCCGCCCCGCCGGGATGCACCACGGCGCCGTATCGCGCCGGACTCACCGTCTGCGCGTAGCGCCAGATTGCACCGGACTGGAAGTTGTGCCGCCGTGGCTCCCACGCGGCGCGGCGCGCGGCGAGCTCCTCATCGGAGAGCCGCACCGACATCGTGCCCGCGTTCGCATCGATGTCGATGATATCGCCGTCGCGCAGCAGGCCGATCGGGCCACCTAGCGCCGCCTCGGGGCCTACGTGGCCGATACACAGGCCGCGCGTGGCGCCGCTGAAACGACCGTCGGTGATGAGCGCGACTTTGTCGCCCATATCCTGTCCGTAAATCGCCGACGTGGTGGATAGCATCTCGCGCATGCCCGGTCCGCCGCGCGGGCCTTCGTAGCGAATGATGATCACGTCGCCGGCCTCGTAGCGGCGTTCGGTTACGGCGGCGAACGCGTCTTCTTCACTGTCGAACACGCGCGCCGGGCCGCTGAACAGGCGCGTGTGCAGTCCGGCCACTTTCACGATCGCACCATCGGGCGCGAGGTTGCCGCGCATGCCGACCAGACCGCCGGTCATGGAGATCGCGCGCGACACGGGCATCACAACATCCTGCCCCTCGGGCAGCACGACGTCGGCCAGGTTCTCGGCCAACGTGCGGCCCGTCACCGTGATGCAGTCGCCGTGCAGATAGCCGCCATCGAGCAGCGCCTTGAGGATGATCGACACACCGCCGATTTCGTGCACGTCCTTCGCGAGGTACTTGCCGCCCGGCTTGAGGTCGGCCAGAAGCGGGGTGCGCGCGAAAACTTCGGCCACATCGAACAGGTCGAACGCGATCCCGGCTTCGTGCGCCAGCGCTGGTAGATGCAACGTGGCGTTCGTGCTGCCGCCCGTGGCGGCCACCACGGCGGCCGCATTCTCGAGCGACTTGCGCGTGACAATCTCTCGCGGGCGCGGACCATCGCGCAGTAGACGCATCACCGCTTCGCCGGCGCGTTCGGCATACACATCGCGCGACTCCAGCACCGCCGGCGGACTGGCCGACCCGGGCAGCGCGAGTCCGATTGCTTCCGACACGTACGCCATGCTGTTGGCCGTGTACTGTCCGCCGCAGGAGCCGGCGCCGGGGCAGGCCACTTTCTCGAGTGCCGTAAGCTCCTCGAGCGTCATCTTGCCGGCCGAGTGCTTGCCCACGCCTTCGAAGACATCGAGTACGGTGACATCACGACCCTGATAGCGCCCCGGCATGATCGAGCCGCCGTACAGGAACACCGACGGCACGTCGAGACGCACCATCGCCATCATGAGGCCCGGCAGCGCCTTGTCGCAGCCACCGATGGCCACCAGCGCGTCGTAGGTGTGCCCGCGCACCGTAAGCTCGACCGAGTCGGCAATCGTTTCGCGACTGACCAGTGACGACTTCATGCCGGCGTGCCCCATCGCGATGCCGTCGGTCACGGTGATCGTGGTGAATTCACGCGGCGTACCACCCGCCGCCTTGACGCCACGCTTGGCGGCGTCGGCCTGACGGCGCAGCGAGATGTTGCACGGTGCCGCCTCGTTCCAGCTGGAGACGACACCGACGATCGGCTGCGCGATCTGTGCTTCGTCGAGGCCCATCGCGTAGTAGTACGAGCGATGCGGCGCGCGCTCGGGGCCTACGGTCGTGTGACGACTCGGGAGCTTCGACTTGTCCATGCGGTTGGGTACCCGGAGGGGTGGAGACCTGCCAGACGGACGCGATTACGGGACCTGCACCAACCCGAATTCGCGTGCGCCCTTCTTGAGCAGCAGATGACGGCCGCGCAGCAAGCGGTCTTCACCGATCAGACGATCGGCGGCCGAGAGCTTCGTGCCGTTGATGCTGACGCCACCCTGCTCGAGCAGCCGCTTGGCTGCCCCGCGCGATGCCGCGATGCCGAGTGCTGTCAGACACTCGTATACGTCGATGCCCTCGGAAAGCGCTGGCCCGTTCGCCGGCCCACCGTCGGCCGGGGCCGCGTACGTCGCGAAGGGAATCTCGAGGCGCAGCGCTTCGAGCGCGGCGTCGGACAGCCCCTGCGGGTCGGCCTTTTCGAACAGCAGTGCTGACACTTCCTGCGCCACTCGCGCCGCTTCGGCCCCGTGCACGCGCGTGGTCACTTCCGTGGCCAACGCACGCTGCGCCTCGCGCTTCTCGGGAGTGGCGCGCACCGACTGATCGAGCGCTTCGATGGTGGCGCGGTCCAACAGCGTGAAGAAGCGCAGGTACCGTGACACGTCGCGGTCGTCGGCGCCGATCCAGAACTGATAGAACTTGTAGGGCGACGTGCGTGCCGGATCGAGCCACACCGACCCGCCGCCGGTGCTCTTGCCGAACTTGGAGCCGTCGGCGTTGGTGATCAGCGGGAAGGTGAGCGCGTTGGCGTCGCCGTTGGTGGTACGGCGGATCAGCTCGAGACCGGCCGTGATGTTGCCCCACTGATCGCTGCCGCCGATCTGCAGCGTGACGCCCTCGCGCTGATGCAGCTCGAGGAAGTCGTGGGCCTGCAGCAACATGTACGAGAACTCCGTGAACGACAGCCCGCTTTCCAGGCGCGACTTCACGGAGTCCTTCGCCAGCATGTAATTGATCGAGAAGTGCTTGCCCGTGTCGCGCAAGAAGTCGAGCAGCGACAACTTGGTGAGCCAGTCGGCGTTGTTCACCAGCTTGGCGGCGTTGGGCCCCTCGAAGTCGAGGAACTTGGCCAGCTGCAGCCGGATCGCCTCGGCGTTTTCGGCAATCGTTTCCAACGACTGGAGCGTGCGTTCGCTGCTCCGACCGCTGGGATCTCCGATCATGCCCGTGCCACCGCCCACCAACGCGATGGGGCGATGGCCAGCCCTTTGCAGATGGACCAGTCCCATGACCGGGACGAGATTGCCCACGTGCAGGCTGGACGCCGTGGGGTCGAATCCGCAGTAGCCGGTGACCTGGCCCGCCGCGAAGGCGGCCGGAAGGCCCTCGGTGTGCTGGAACAGGAGCTCGCGCCAGGCGAGTTCGGAAATCGGGGCTGATGGCTCGGACATTCTCACAAGTTATCGCGGGTCCGGCTCTTGGCGCGCCCCCGCGTGAGCGGGTAGCCTTCAGACAACCTATGGCTCTCTCCTCCGTTCTTTCGCGGCGCCCGTGGCTGGGGTGGCTGCTCGTGGTTGGGATTTTCGGCGGCATGGTCGGTGCCGGCGGGCTGCTTGGCGCCTGGAGCGTCATCTGCCGCGAGGGACGCTGTCCGTCGATCGCCTCGCTCGAGCAGTACGTCCCCCGCCAGACCTCCAAGGTGTACGCCGCCGACGGCCGTTTCATCACGGAACTCGGTCTCGAGCGTCGCACCCTTGTGAGGTTGCAAGAGATCCCGAAGCATGTGCGCGACGCCGTCGTCATCACCGAAGACCGCCGATTCTATTCGCACTCCGGGATCGACTACTACCGCGTGTTCGGTGCGCTCGCGCGCAACGTGAAAGCCGGCAGCTATGTGCAGGGCTTCTCCACGATCACGATGCAGCTCGCCCGCAATGTCTTCTCCGATCGCATTTCCCGCGAAAAGACATTGCTGCGCAAGATAAAGGAAGCGCGCGTGGCCCGCGCCATCGAGCAGCGTTACACGAAGGACAAGATTCTCGAGCTCTATCTGAATCAGGTGTACCTCGGCAACGGCGCGTACGGGGTGGAAACCGCGTCGCAGCGCTACTTCGGCAAACCGGTGCGCGAGGTCAGTGTGGCCGAAGCCGCCGTGCTGGCCGGATTGCTCAAGGGTCCCGAGCGCTACAACCCCCGCCGTTTCGCCGATCGCGCGATCCTGCGGCGCAACACCGTGCTCGAGCTGATGCGCCGCGAGGGCGCGATCAACGATGCCGATGCGTCGCTGGCCAAGGCGTATCCGCTGCAGCTGGCCGAACGCACCGAGTCGGGCGACGTGGCGCCGTATTTCGTGGAATGGGTGCGCCAGGAGCTTGAAGAGCACTTCGGCAAGGGACTCTACGACGAAGGCTACAAAGTGTACACGTCGCTCGATGTCGATATGCAGGGTGCCGCCGAGCGCGCGTTGGAGAATCAGCTGCAGGCGATCGAGGCTGGACGCCACGGCAAGTACTCGCACCTGACCTACGAAGCGTATCTCGCACGGTCGGCCGAAGGAGGCGAGCGTGGCGCCGCCAACTCGCCGTATCTACAGGGCGCCTTTGTGGCCGTCGATCCGCGCAGTGGTGCCGTGCGCGCCATGGTCGGTGGCCGTGATTTCGGCGATTCAAAATTCAATCGCGCCGTGCAGGCGCTGCGTCAGCCCGGCTCGACCTTCAAGCCGATCGTGTACGCCACCGCCGTGCACGAGGGGTTCAGTCCTGCGCAGATCGTAGACGACTCGCCGATCTCGCTCGACCAGGTGAGTGGCGAAACGTGGTCGCCGCAGAACTACGACATGAAGTTCATGGGCAACATTCCCATGCGCAAAGCGTTGTATCAGTCGCGAAATCTGGCGGCGATCCGAACCGGTATGGCGGTCGGCGCTGGCAGCGTCATTTCCATGGCGAAGCGCTTCGGCATCACCACACCCATCCCGCCGTATCCGTCGATCTTCATCGGGTCGGCCGACGTGTATCCGGTGCAGATGATCGCCGCGTACTCGGTGTTCGCCAACCTCGGTCTGCGCACCACGCCGCACGCGATTCTCAAAGTCGAGAACGCCGACGGCAAAGTGGTGTGGCAGCCCACTACCGAGCGCGAAGCCGTCCTGTCGCCCGAAGAATCATGGTTGATGGTGAGCATGATGAAGGACGTCGTGGTGCGTGGTACCGGTGCACGCATCTGGAGCTCGGGCTTCCATGTCCCCGCCGGTGGCAAGACCGGTACCACGAACGACGGCGCCGACGTGTGGTTCATCGGCTACACCGCCGATCTGGTGGCTGGCGTCTGGATGGGCTTCGACAAGCCGCAGAAGATCAAGGCGAATGCGCAGGGTGGTGAGCTGGCGTCGCCGGCGTGGTCGTCGTTCATGACCGAAGTGTATCGCCGCAAGCCGCAGCCGCCCGACTGGCCGCGCCCCGACGGCGTGGTGGTGCGCGAAATCGATGCACTCAGTGGGCAGCTCGCGAACAGCAGCTGCATGACGGCGCTCACGACGGAATTCTTCGTGCAGGGCACCGAGCCGACCGGCACGTGTACCGATCCGTCGCCGCGCACGCTGCTCTCGACGGACAGCGTCGCCAAGCTGCGCGCCAAGGCGGACTCCACGAACCCGTTCAAGATTCCGCCCGCGTGAGTGTACGGACGCTGTACACGGCGGACTGGGTATTGCCGATCTCGTCGGCGCCGATCCGCCACGGTGCGGTGCTCGTGGAGGAGGGGCGCATCGCGTTCGTCGGTGCCGCACGCGCGGTCACCCTGGAGAGCAGCGCCGGCCGCACGGTAGCCTTGGGCAACGCGGTGCTCATGCCGGGGCTCGTCAACGCGCATTCGCATCTCGAGCTCACGTTGTTGCGTGGATTTCTCGAGGGACTCGACTTCCGCGATTGGCTGCGCACCCTCACCACGGTACGCCGTGATCTCATGAGCGAGAGCGTGTTGCTTGATGCCTCGCGGGCCGGTATCCGCGAAGCACTGCGCAACGGCATCACCTGCCTCGCCGACACCACTGATTCGGGTGCGCCGCTGACGGCGATGCGCGAGTACGGCGTGCGCGGCGTGGGCTACCTGGAAGTGTTCGGCCCCGATCCCGTGCAGTGCGCGGGGGCCATCGCGCAGCTTGCGGCCCGCGTGCGCGAGGCGCGTGCCCACGATACGGCGCTCGTGCGCGTGGGCATATCGCCGCACGCGCCGTACACGGTGTCGCGCGATCTGTTCGCGGCCACCGCGGCGTTGTCGCGGAGCGAGTCGCTGCCGATGGCCGTGCACGTGGCGGAGAGCGCGGCCGAGATGCTGTTCGTGCGCGACGGCTCGGGACCATTCGCCGACCGGTTGCGGGCGCGCGAGATCGCGGTAGCGCCGCAGGCCGAGTCGCCGATTGCGCTGCTCGAGGCGACCGGTTTGCTGGCGGCCCGGCCGCTACTGATTCATGTGATTCAGGCCGACGACCGTGACCTGGCGCGCATTGCCGACGCCGGCGCGACCATCGTGCACTGTCCGATCTCGAACGCGAAACTTGGCCACGGCATCGCGCCGCTGGATCGCATGCTGGCGCACGGCATCCGTACCGGTCTCGGCACCGATTCGGTGGCCAGCAACGATCGCATGGATCTGCTGGGGGAGGCGCGTCAGGCCACCCTCTTTGCGTCGCTGCGCGTGGGCACCCCCGATGCCCTGTCCGCCCATGAGGCGCTCGCGCTGGCGACACGGGGTGGGGCGGAGGCGCTCGGGCTAGCCGCGAGGGTCGGAACACTTGAAACAGGGAAGGACGCCGATTTGGCGGCCTTTCCGCTCGACCACGACGACGCTCAGCCGCTCTTCGATCCCGCCGTAGCCCTCGTGCACGCACTCGCCGGAAAAGTCGAGGCGATTCTTGTGACGGTGGAAGGCCGGGAGCTGGTCCGGAACGGGGCGCTCGTGCAGCGCGACGAGACCTTACCGTTACGAGTGTCGGCGTGGCGCGATCGCCTGCAACAGTGGCGACAGGCTTCCACCGTATGATACTCTTCATATAGCGGACCCATCGACCTTAACACTGTAGAGTGGAGGGTAGGGCGTGATCGCCGGATGTCTCGCACTGAATGCGTCGTATGAACCCCTGACCATGGTGCCGCTTCGGCGAGCGCTGCGGCTGGTGATCGACGGCAAGGCGGAAATCGTCGAGGCCGACACGGGCATGCCCGTGCGCTCCGAACGACAAGCATTTCCGCGCCCGGCGGTCATCCGCCTGACCCGCTTCGTGCACGTACCGCGACGATTCCGTCGACAGGTCACGAACACGTTCCTCTTCGCCCGCGACGACTATCAATGTCAGTATTGCGGGCGTCGCTCTACGGAGCTCAAGCCTCGGGAGTCGCTCACGCGCGATCACCTGATTCCGATTTCGCGCGGTGGCTCGAACGAGTGGACGAACGTGGTGACGGCCTGTAGCGGCTGCAACACGAAGAAGGCCAATCGCATGCCCTACGAAATTGGCATGACGCCATTGCACGCTCCGTCCGAGCCGCACTTCGTGCATCTCAGCTGGGCGGTTCGGCGACTGACGCCGATTCAGGCGCAGTACATCAAGGTGTTTTATGGCGAGGAGACGCTGCGCGAGCTCGAGAAGATCGAGGGCGCGGTCGTCACGACGTAAGTCAGTACGTCACGGCCGGGCTCTTGGCCTCGAGCCGTCGTACTTCACCGCCCAGCAAACGGCTGGCCAACGACCGGACACCGCGCGTCAGCGCGGTGCTGGGGCTGCGCTTCCCACGCACCGCCGGCGACGCCTCACCACGAAGCCAGCGCTCGAGTTCGTCGAGGTCGCTCACGTCGAGCGTCTGCAACTCGGCCTGCACCGCCACGTAGCTCTTGCGCCCGCGTGGCGGCGCGGCGAGCCCGGGGAGATACGGCAGTTCGCTGGCAGCGCGAGCGTCGGAAAATCGCACGTAGCTGCCCAGCGACGCGAGTCGACCGCCCACGAAGCGACCCACTTCGTAGGTGCGATCGATCGCGTCGTAGCGAACCACGACGTCCCATTCGACGCGACCAATGACGTCGTCGAACCAGCGGCCGATCGTCCAGATCTCGGCTCGCACATGCAGGCGCGCCGGGAAGCCGCTGCGCAGCAGTTCGTCGAACGGTTTCTCGGTCAGCACACCTCGAATCGCCACCATTGGCGGATACGACGTGGGCGCTACCCGGATATCGATTTCCGGGCGCGACTGCGCCCACGCCACGCGGCTCACTCCGAACAGGAGGAGCAGCATGACGCACAGCGTGCGAACCAGTGTTCGCACCGATGCCGAAGCCGTGGGCAGCGCCGAGTGGTTCAATTCGGGAATGACGCGATTTAGAAGCGACGACTGAGCCGCATGTAGACATTGGGAGACAGGCCACTTTCCGACACCGCCTGCGCCACGTACACGCCGAAGTTACCGAAATCGAAGCCGCCGCCAAGATCGGTGCGCCACGACTTGATGTCGGGTATCGATCCCTTCGGGTAGAGCAGGTTGTCCGTGCCACGAGGACCGACCAACCATCCGCGTCCCGAGTTCGCGAACACCACCCAGGCGCCGTCGGCCTTCACGCGACCGAACACCCAGCGGCGATCGCCGAGATCGTCGTCGTCACCGAACAGATTGACGCGGAAGTCGCCCTTCCACTCGATCTGCAGCAGTGCCATGCGATCGCACAGCGACGGGCGGCCGCGCGCGGTGTACGCCTGTTCGTCACCGGTGGCGCAGGTGCCCACATCGGTATCGTTCAGCTGACGACGGAAATCGAAGCCGGGAAGGGCATCGATACCGCTCACCGAGAAGCGGCGCTGCGCCGGCAGCGGGTCGCCGTCGATCCAGCCGCCCAACACGGCGCGCATATTCAACGAGCCATTGGGGCCAAGGCGGTTGTAACGACGCAAGTCAAGTAGCGCGCGGGAGTACACCGCGTCGCTTTCCGGTGCCGGCGCACTCGGCACCAACGCATTCACGCGCGCCAGCGTGCCGTCGCCATGCTCATAGTCGCCGCGCAGATACCAGCCCGCGCGCGGGTCCTTTGAGCTGTTGCGTGTGTCGAAGGTGGCCGACAGGGTCAGCAGCTTCATCACGCCTTCGTCAGCCAGCGGATTCGCTCGCCACGGCACTTTGTCGTTCACGATCGACAGCACGTTGCGCGACCGACGTGAGCTCCAACGTTCCTCGCCGTATGACGCCTTCAACTCCGACCCTCGCCCGGCGAACAGGCTCACGTAGCCTTGGCCTCCATGGCGCTGCCAGTAATCGCGATAATCGCGCGTGAACAGAAAGGCATTGAGTCCGACTTCGGTGTCGGTGAGCTGCCACTTCTCGACGGCGTCCACGTCATCGAACAAGCGGCCGCCAATCGCCACGCCGGCACTGTTGCCCTGGCGCACTTCGAACAGCACCCGGTGGCCGAGGTTCTCGCGCTTCCACGTCAGCCCATCGCCCGTACGGAAGATGCCGAACACCTCAGCGCGTACGCGCGTGTCGCCGCTGCGGGTACGAACGCGCGGACCCACGTAAATCGGCAGCCCTTCCACGCGGTTGTAGGTGTGCGCCGTCGTGACCAGCAGGTCGCTTCGTGTCCGGCCGCTGCTGCGTTCGTCGTCCCGCATCCAACTGGACCAGCGGGAGAAGAAATCGAGATCGGCCACCAGCGTGTCGCCCACTTCGTGGTAACGATATGCCGCGCTCCAGACGCGGATTTCGCCGCCGACGTTCGGGCGCTCGGGCGAGTCGAAGGCGCCGCCAATCACCGTCAGCGAACGCTCGATCCGCGCGCCTTCCACCAGTGACGCGTCGCCGTTCAGCACGACCACCTGACCGGTGACCACACCGGCCAGACGCGCGCGGCCACCGAGCACCGCGAGATCTCCGCGCACGGTATCGGTGCTCGCCAGCGCAAAGTCGCCGCGCACACGGCGCGTCGCAGGCGCGTTCCACACCGCGGTGACTTCCAATGCCACCTCGCGCGGCACGCCACCCAGTCGTCGTGAGCGATCCTGGTCGGGCTCGCGATCCCGCTGCGCCCAGGCCGATGCCAGTGGCACACTGCTCATCGCCACACACATCACCGCGAGGACTATCCGTGCCTGACCACGTGGGGTCATGGCTGCCTTCATCCGTTTCTCCTGCTGAGGTTCACCGCCCCCAAGGGCACGTCGTGTACCACGCGCCCGTAGACGGAGCCGCCGACGCGAACGTCATCGATTCCGGACAGCGGGTGTGTCGTCCCGATACGCGATCTCATTGCCGACATTCGAATCACGCAAAAGGTTTGAACGGCGCGCGTCATCACTCGCCGGCCGACGCCAAGCCCAATCGACGCATGCGTCGATAGAGATTCGGCCGATCGGTTTGCAGGCGTCGCGCGGCCTCGGCCACGTTGCCATCACTCTGCGCCAGCGCCGCCGAAATGAGTCGGCGTTCATACGCGTCGAGCGCATCGCTGAGTGGGAGGATCGGCAGCGTTTCGCCTGCACGCACTGCGTTCTCGCCTGCGGGCACACTGAACGGGTCGGCGGCCACCGTCGGCAGCACCTGCAATACCTCGGCGCGCCCCACCACACTACCCGCGTGCAAGATCGCCAGCCGCTCGACGACGTTGGCGAGCTCGCGCACGTTGCCGGGCCAGCGATAGCTGCTCAGGGCACCGAGCGCGTCGTCGTGCCATTGCACGAGTGGCCTGCCGGTGCGCGTGCGATGTCGCGCCGAGAAATGCCGTACGAGTGCCGGCAGATCGCCCGGCCGGTCGCGCAGCGGTGGTAGCTGAATCGGGATCACGTTCAGTCGGAAGAACAGATCCTCACGGAAGCTGCCGTCAGCGACGGCGCGGCCCAGATCCTTGTTGGTGGCGGCCAGGATGCGCACATCGATCTTGATCGGCTTGCCCCCGCCGACGCGTTCGATCTCGCGCGCTTCGATGGCCCTTAGCAGCTTGGCCTGCGCTTCTGCGCCCAGGTCACCGACTTCGTCGAGAAACAGCGTGCCCGTGTGCGCGAGTTCGAACCGTCCGATGCGTCGATCCGTGGCGCCGGTAAACGCACCTCGCTCGTGACCGAACATTTCGCTCTCCACCAGATCGCGCGGAATGGCCGCGCAGTTCACCCGGATGAACGGGCGATCGCGCCGGGGGCTCGCCAGATGCAGCGCCGCCGCCACGAGTTCCTTGCCCGTGCCCGATTCGCCTGTAATGAGCACGCGCGCGTCGGTCGGGCCCACACGCGCGATGAGGGCGCGCACGTCGTGCATGACCGGCGACTCACCGACCATCTCGCCTGAAATGCCAAGATCTTCTCGCAGTGCGGCGGCGGCCCGGCGGGCCTGGCGCAGCTCGAACGCCGAGGCGAGGGCCAGCAGCACGCCCTCGGGGGTAAGCGGCTTCTCGAGAAAGGTGAACGCGCCAAGCTTCGTCGCGCGCACCGCATCGGTCAGTGCGGCGCGACCGCTCATCATGACGACCGGCATATCGGGTCGACGCTCACGCAGCTTCTGCAAGAGCGCGAGCCCATCGAGGTCGCCCGGCATCATGAGATCGACCAGCGCCACGTCCGGCTCATTCGCTTCCGCCAGTGCGAGCCCGGTAACCCCGTCGGCGGCATCTCGCACGTCGTATCCCTCGGCGCTCAGCAGAGCGCCGACCATACGTCGGATGTTGGGTTCGTCGTCGACGATCAGGACACTGGGCATCGCGGCGGTCGACTACCGGTTCGCGTCGACAGGCACGGCGGCACGCTGCTCAGCGGCCGAGCGTTGCTCCAGCAGTTTCGAGGTGAACCGTTGCGCTTCGCTGAGGCGCTCCATCTCCACCGCGACGGTGTCGATGTTGCGCTCCATCGCATCGAATCGTTGCTGCAGCTGCGCTTCGAGCGCGTTGTCCGCGCGCACGGCGCGACCGCGACGGTCGATTGCGCGCGCGATGGCACGGGCAATTGGCCAGCCGATGAACACGGCGATCACCGAGGCCGCCAGCGCCCACGACATCTGCACGAGGCCCTGCGGTACGACGTCGCGCAACGGGATCGTGGTGGTGTTGTCGCCCTGTGAGAGCACGACGTTGCCGCCCTTTACGTTGATGCGCACGTTCTCGCCGCTGCCGTCGCCGGTAAAGACGATCGTGCCGGGTGGCAGCGGCTCGGCCGGGGCACGCGCCGCGTCGGCGTCAGCCTGTGCCGCATCTCGGGTGGCCTGCGCTGCATCACGCGTGGCTTGCGCCGCATCGCGCGTAGCCTGCTGTGTTTCGCGAATCGTCTGGGCGATCTCTGCCGGCAGGCCCGGTGAGGCCGGCTGTTGGCGCACTGTGTTCATAACACCCGCTCCATCTCAACCTTGGTTCGATCCGACAACAACTTCGTCGTGAAGCGTTGTCCTTCACTGATACGTTCGACTTCCACGGCCACCGAATCCACCGCCTGCTCGATAGCCGCGAGCCGCTGCGAGACTTCGGCTGGCACCGCCGCCGGCGTCGCGACCGTGCGCTTGTCGATACGCCGGGCGAATGCCCGCGCGAGCGGGCCGAAGACCACCACCATCATGGTCATCGCTCCCACCGCCTGGACGATATCGACCACGCCATCCGGAATGTCGCGGCGCGACCGCGGGGGGGGCGGCGCGATGGCGGTCGTCGCGATGCCGTCCACGCTCAGCAGCGCCTTCCCGTCGGACGACACCTCGATACTGCGTCGAGTGCCGTCGGACGACGGCATCGTGATGAGCAGGCGGTCACCCAACGGCGTGACCTTCACCGCCGTGGTCTGATTCTGGGTCATGCGATGGTCTCGCGAATGGGGAGGCGCAGCGTGATTTCGGTACCGTGGCCAAGCGCGCTCGCGGCGTCGATCGAACCGTGATGCGCTTCCATGGTCTGTCGCGCAATGGCGAGCCCGAGGCCGGTTCCGCCCGGCTTGGTGGTCACGTACGGGTCGAAGATGCGCGCCAACGCGTCGGGGGCGATGCCGCAGCCGCTATCGCGAATCGTGATGGTGACGTGCGGAACGGCGTAGCGCAGCGCGATATCGATCTGTCCCGACGCGCCACAGGCATCGACGGCATTCATCAGCACGTTCGTGACGGTGCGAACCAGCGGCTCGTGGAAGCCGTACACCAACGGCAATGCATCGTCGCTGGTGATCGCCACGGTGAGACGCTCGGGGACCGTGCTGCGCGCGACTCGCGTGACAAGCTCCGACACGTCGATGTCGGCGGCCGGACCATCGGGAAGACGGCCGAACTGGGCGAAGCTCTTCGCCATCGTTTCCAGACGCGCGGCCTCCTCGGCCAGCACCTCCACCGTGTCGCGCAACTCATCGGGGGCGGAGCGACGCAGCCGGTCGACCGCGAAGCGGATCGGCGTGAGTGGGTTCTTGAGCTCGTGCGCAAATTGGCGGGCCGACTCGCGAAACGCCTCGGCGCGCTCGGCCTCGAGCGCCCGTCGTCGTCCCGTGTCGAGTTCCTGAGCCATAGTGCGCATCCCCGTTCGCAGTACTTCGAATTCCGGGGCGCCGCGGCGCTCCGGTTGTTCCGGGATGGGCCGCCCCGTGCGGATCAACCCGGTCCATCCCACCAGTTCATCAAGCGGACGGCTGAGCTGACGACTCAAGTGACCGGCCACGCGTGACGCACCAACCGCTACCAACAGCACCACCAGCACGGCGCCCGCCACGACCAGGCGCATCGAGCGACCGGCCACGAAATCGAAGCGACGCGCCAACTCCACCGACTGGCGCAGTTCGGCTTCGTGTCGTTCCACCGCCGCCCGCTGCTCGACAGTGAGCGGAGCGGACCGCGTGGCGGACAGCGCCTGCTCACCACTGAGCGCGATCCGCTCCCACGCCGAGCGGGCCGACAACATCGACAGCGCCCGACTGGCCGTACCGACGCCCACCAACGTGACCGCCACGGTGGGGACGAGCGCGAACAGAATCAGCATGGCGAACAACCGCGACCGGAACGGTGCCCGGGCCCCGGTGCGTGCGAGCCGACGCCGCTCCCTACGAGAGCCTTCGGGGGAGGGTTTCTCTCCCGGGCGGTTCTGAGGGTTCGACCCGCTTTCGTCAACGGTCGGCTTCCGCATCTCGTTCATAGTCAGTAATTTACGTGGCTGTACCCGATCCCGGAGTGGAATGGCAACGTCGTGGTCCCTAGCCCCCTTGGTCGAGCAACGTGCGCAGGAGCATCCCGCACGCGTGCTCGCCACGAATGGTGAACGGACGTGGACCTATCAGCAGGTGGACGCCGACGCGTCCTCCCTGGCTGCTGCTTTCTCCGAATTGGGGCTGGGCATGGGCGATCGCATCGCGGTCAACCTGCCGAACGGCGTCGAGTGGATCATTGCTACGTTGGCGGCCGCGAAGCTGGGCGCCGTCGTAGTGCCGGTCAGTCCGCAGCTCAGTATTCATGATCTGCGCTACCAGCTGCGACACGCCGAAGCGAGTGCCGTCGTCACCATTGAGAAATGGGACGGCGTCGACTTTCTGCAGCGCTTCGAAGAATTGCTCGGCGATCTGCCTGATCTGCAGTACGTGGTCACGGTAGGCGACGAGGACCTGTGGTACGACGACCGGATCTTTCAGTTCGAAGATCTCGTCTCGAGCGGTACCGGACGATCGGTTCCGCGACCAGCGGTGTATGACGAGACGGCCGACCTGGCCGTCATGTACACGTCGGGAACGATGGGCAAGCCCAAGGGCGTGCCACTCTCGCACCGGGCGCTGGTGGAAAACGCGGTACGTGTGGCGGAAATCCTCGAGATTTCGCCCGACGACCGTGTGCTCGGCGCGGTTCCGTTCTTCGCCATCTTCGGCTTCGGCATCATGCTGGGCACGATGGCACGTGGAGCGACGATCGTGCTGCAACCGTCTTTCGACCCGGCGCGCGCCCTCGCGCTCATCGCCGACGCGAAGGTCACGGTGCTGCACGGCGTGCCCACGCAGTATCACCTCCTCATGCGTGAGGAGTCGTTCGACCCGTCGCGACTCAAATCGCTGCGAGCCGGCGTCATTGCCGGCAGTTCGGTGGACGAGGCGCTGGTGCGCCGAGTGCGTCGCTGGTGCGATGTGCTCGTGGCGTACGGCCTCACGGAAACCGGACCTGTCGTCACGATCACCCGCTTTGCCGACAACGACGAACGTCGTTTGAGCACCGTGGGCTGCGCCCTTCCCGGCGTCGAGATCATGGCGATGGATCTGATCACGGGAGAGCTGCACGGACCCGAAGCGGTCGGCGAGATCGCCGTCCGCGGGTCCAATCTCATGCGGGGCTATCTCCGCATGCCGGCCGAGACCGCCAAGGTCATGACGCCGGACGGATTTTTCCTCAGCGGTGATCTGGGCATCATCGATGAGGATGGCTATGTGAAGATCGTCGGGCGGCGGCAGGAGACGATTTCACGCGGGGGCATGCAGCTCTACCCGCGTGAACTCGAGGATCGTCTGCGTGCGCATCCGGCAGTGGACGATGTCTGCGTGATCGGCGTGCCCCATGATGTCATGGGAGAGCTGGTGTGCGCGTGCATCGTGCCAGTAGAAGGGGCAGTCATCACGGGTGGCGAAATCAAACGCTTCGCCCAGGAAACGATGGCTGCCGACAAGGTTCCCGATTTCGTCCGCTTCTTCGATGTCTTTCCCATGACGGGAAGTGGCAAAGTGCGGCGGCGAGAACTCGCGCGGGCAATCGCGCTGAGTGCGAACACGATGAGCGCCTCGGCGCTGCATGGCAACGCGCTCGATCACTCCGTTTCGTATCCAGGCTAGTACATGAGTCGACATGACACCCGGTCCCGCAGTGCGGCACCGTCCCGTACCATCGCGCCGTTCCATCGTGGACCGCAGGCCGTCACTCCGATGACGTCGCCGAATGCCGCCCCGCCGGCCCACGCACCGAATGCCGCGCTGCTCATCGATTTTGACAACGTCACGATGGGCATCCGTTCCGACCTGCAGGGAGAGCTCAACAACCTCCTCTCGTCGGACATCGTCAAGGGCAAGGTCGCGGTGCGCCGCGCCTACGCCGACTGGCGTCGCTACCCGCAGTACATCGTGCCGCTCACCGAGTCGTCGATCGACCTGATCTTCGCGCCGGCCTACGGTTCGTCGAAGAAGAACGCGACCGACATCCGTCTTGCCATCGACGCGATGGAGCTCGTCTTCACGCGCCCCGAGATCGGCACGTTCGTGCTGCTCTCCGGTGACTCCGATTTCTCGAGTATGGTCATCAAGCTCAAGGAATACGGCAAGTACGTGATCGGCGTCGGCATCCGTGAGTCGTCGAGCGACCTGCTCGTGATGAACTGCGACGAGTACTACTCGTACAATGCGCTCGCTGGCCTCACCAAGACGGGCGACGATGAGTCGACCCGCTGGGATCCGTGGGAGCTCGTGACCGAGTCGGTCAATCGCATGAAGCGCAACGGCGACGTGATGCGCTCCGACCGTCTCAAGCAGGTCATGCAGGAGATCGACTCGTCGTTCGACGAGAAGAACCTCGGCATGCCGAAGTTCTCGCGCTTCGTGCAGGACGCCTCACACAAGGGGCTGCTCAAGGTCACGAAGCTCGACAGCGGCCAGCTCGAAATCGACACGCCCGATGGCAGCATCGCCCCGGCGTCGAGCGCGAGTGCCGCTGCGCCCGCCGAACCGCGTCGTGAAGAAAGCGATCGTGAGCGCGATGAACGTCGTGGCCGTCGTGGCCGTCGTGGCCGTGGCCGCGATCGCTTCGACCGCACGCCGGTCGACGGGGAAGTGCGTGACGCGACGCAGGATGCCGCCGACGCCGAGCATGATGCCGCCGACGATGCCGCCGAAGCGGCGGAGCTGGTCAGCTTCGCGCCGCTGCTCGATTCCGCGGCCGTCGACGTGCCGGCGGAAGCCGACGCGACCGGTGAGCCGGGTGTCGATGCCGCGGCCGATGCTGCTGGCGAAGTCGAGCGGGAAGCGCGTCGTGGTCGTAACCGTCGTGGCCGTGGCCGCGATCGGTTCCGCGATCGTGAAGGGCGTGAGCCGCGCGCCGAGGCGGATGCCGCGGCGCAGGCCGATGGCGAGGTGGCTCCGGCCGCCGACGCCGATGTGCCGGCCGTGCCCGTGGTGGCGGCTCCGGTGTTCGTCGCCCCGGTGGCGGCCACGCCGGCCGCAGCGACGCCGACCTTTGGTTCGGCCGTTGCTGGTCACATCGGTAGCAGCGGTGAACGGCTCACCCGCAGCGAGGCGTTCGACCTCGTGCGTCGTGCGGTCGAAGCGCTGGTGCAGGGTGATGATTCGACGAGCGCCAGCGCGGCGCGCACGAAGGCGTTCGAGCTCCTCGGCCGCGATAGCGAGTCGTTGAGCTCGCGCATGTTCGAGCGCATCCTGCAGGACGCGCACGACGCGAACATGATCGACCTCCGTCGTCGTGGAAACGACTTCGAAGTCGCGCGTGCCGCCGATGCGGCGTCGATCGTGGAGCAGCTCAAGACGGTCGACGATGCGCAGAAGGCCGAGGCCAAGGCGGCCGCGGCGCTGCTGCCTCAGGCACCGCGTGGTATGGGTGCCCGTGGTGTCGCTCCGCGCGGTGGATCGCGTGGACGTGCCCCGGCCGGTCCGCCGGCCGACCTGCTCATGTTCGGCGTCGTCGGTGCCCGTCCGGTCGGAGCGGTTGCTCCGGCGACGAACGGCACGACGGCGGCGGCTCCGGTGGCTCCGGTGGCGGTTTCACCCGTCGCCGCGCCGACAGCTCCGGTCGTGGTCGAAGCGCCGTCGGTTCCGGCCGCTCCGACAGCTCCGGCCCGCGGTCGTGGTGCCAAGCCGGCGGCCAAGAAGGAGACGCCCGTGAAGGCGGCTCCGGCCAAGTCCGCCCCGGCCAAGTCGCCGGCGCCGGCCAAGAAGGCGGTCGCCAAGGCACCGGCGAAGGCCGCGCCCAAGGCCGCCAAGGCCCCTGCGAAGGCTGCCAAGCCGGCGGCGAAGGCTCCGGCCCCGGCCGCCAAGAAGGCGGCGGCCAAGGCCCCGGCCAAGAAGGCCGCGAAGAAGCGGTAAGATGATGTTCGGAGCCCCACTGCCGGCCGGGTTTTACGACCGGGATCCGGCAGTGGTGGCCCGCGAACTCCTCGGCGCCGTGCTACGGCACGAGGATGAACTGGGAGCAGTCAGTGGCCGGATCGTGGAGACCGAGGCGTACCTCGGACCTCACGATCCGGCTTCGCATTCAGTCGTGGGCCGGACGGCGCGGACCTGGCACCTGTTCGGTCCGCCGGGGGTCGCGTACGTGTACTTCGTGTACGGCATGCACTGGTGCGTGAATGCCGTCACGCGCGAAGAGGGCTTCGGCAGCGCCGTGCTCATCCGGGCGCTGGAGCCTCAAGAGGGGATCGAGACGATGCGGGCGCGACGGCCCAAGGCCCGTCGCGATGCGCAGCTGTGCGACGGCCCGGGCAAACTCTGCGCCGCCCTCGGCATCGATCGCCGCTTTGACGGGGCCGTGCTGACCGGCGGGTCGGCGCTGACGATTCACGCCGGAGTGCCGGTGCCGGACGATCAGGTCGTCGTGGGCCCGCGGGTGGGGATCACAAAGGCGGTGGAATGGCCGTTACGATTCCGCGTTGTACACGAGGGCACCCAGGACTCCAACCTTCGACTCAAAACTCCAAACTCACGTGAGTAGTGAGTCATGAGTTCAAGTTCGGAGTTCCGAGTCAACCCAGGACTCCAAACTTCGACTCAAAACTCCCAACTCACGTGAGTGGTGAGTCATGAGTTCAAGTTCGGAGTCTCGAGTCAACCCAGGACTCCAAACTTCGACTCAAAACTCCCAACTCACGTGAGTGGTGTGTCATGACTTCGACTCAAAACTCCAAACTCACGTGAGTGGTGAGTCATGAGTTCAAGTTCGGAGTCTCGAGTAAACCCATGACTCCAAACTTCGACTCAAAACTCCCAACTCACGTGAGTGGTGAGTCATGGGTTCAAGTTCGGAGTTCCGAGTCGCGCCCCGTCGGTCGCGCTCATCGCCCCCCTGTCCATAGCGCCACGATCCCGCACGAGCCCTGACCGTTCGCGTTGGGTCCTGTGAGCGGCACGAGCTCCGCGGGGGCGTTGGCGGTACTTGCGTAGATCTCGATCGCGGCGATCGTCGTGGCCGACGCGATCTGATCGATCGCGACGCCACGGCCCGGCTCGGGTTGCATGACTTGTCCGTCGAGCAGCACCAACATCGGACAGCCCGCGCGCCCGACGGCGTAGCGCACCCCGGCGGGATTTCGCGAGATCGCGACGTAGCGTCGGCCTACGAGCATGTCGCTCAGTCTCCCCACGTTTCGTGCGTCCAGCACCTCGGGCGTGAGAAACTCCGCCACGAACGCCCCGCGTTGGGCGCGCAACACGCGATCGTAGAATCCACGAGTCTCGAGTGGCGAGGGTCCGCGCGCGTTCACCGATACGGTGGCCAAGCGCTCGGCGATTGGGAGCAACACGATCGTCTGCGGCGGCGCCGTCGCGCTGTCGGGCTTGGCCAACTTCCCGTCGAACGCCACGAAGCCGATGCGTCGCACGGAGACGGCGAGGGAATCCGGCGCGTTTGGGACGATCAAGTCGCCGTCGGCGTTCGTCACGCGAATGGCGCCGCCATTGAGGGTGATCGTGGCGAACGGAATTGGATGATTGTCGGCATCGCGCACCGCGATCCGGAGGGCGCCCCGCGGTGTGGTCGCTTCGGCCGACGTCGTGAATCGCAGGTCGACGCGCAGGCGACCGTCGAGCGCCGGCACGCGTACGCCGAGCGGGCGGGTGCGGCGGTCGCCCACGTGCGCGCGGATCGTGACCGGACGATCGCGCGGGATTCCGCACAACTCGAAGAATCCGTCGGATGCAGTGAACGCCGACTGCTGTCGCGTTTTCCACGTCCACCCGAACGCGCCGGTTTGGCGAAACTCCTGCTTCCACTCCGCGCGCACCACGGCATCGGCCACGCGGCGTTGATCGCCGCGCAACACGGTGCCGTATACCAGCGCCGTGGGTTCACCCCCCGATACGTCGGTGCAGGTGGACGCGGTGGCAATCGTGTCGCTCTCCATCGTCATGCCCGAGGCGGCAACGGCCGCCGCCAGTGATGTCGCTTCGGCATCCACGGCGCGACTGCTGCCGACAAAGAGCAGATCGTCGCCCTGACGCATCTGAACCACTTCACCGCCCGAAGCCTGCACACCGGTGAGTCGAAGTCGGCGCGATTGTTGGCCGATGCGCGTGCCGGATAGATCGGCTCCGCGCTCGATCGCGACGCGCGGCATCCGGATTTCCCAGCGGCTGATGAACACCAGGCCGTCGTCGAGATGCGTGAACTCGATGGTGCCGCCGAGATCTGCGCGGCGGAGGGCCCGCGGGAGCGTGTCGTACACGAAGTGAATCTGCCGCAGCGCACCAGTGGAGCGGTCCAGCCAGAGTGTGCCACGGACGTCCACGAAATTGTCGACGTGCTGCGAAGGCTCGAAAGCGAGTCCGACCCACGCCGCGTTCGCGCCGGTACCAGCCACCGCGCGATAGCAATGGCGCGCCAGAAACGAGTCGGAGAGTAGCACCTCCGCATCGGGGGCGCGATACACGACGCCATCGCGCTCCCCCGTGACGTACCCCACGCGGGCCAGCGAATCGGCCGAGAGGCTGCGAAATGGCTGCGCCGTCTCACCGGCGCGCTGACTCTCTTCCAACAGCGTGAGTCGTTCACCATTGATCGATCGAAGCTCACGAAAGAGCCGAACCTGCGCCCTGGCGCGCCCTTCTGTTGGCGACAACTGCGAGGCGAGCAGCGTCTTCCGGGATTCCTCGAGGAGCGTCACGATATCCGCCCCGGCCTCCGGTCCGATCTCACACGGTCGCGATGCCGTGGTGCGCATGCTCGCCAACGGGATGGGCTCATTCGGGAGCACGAGCGCGATGGGCACCGGCGGCGTGACAAGTTGCACCGGCCCAAAGTCGAACGGGCGCTGCCCGATGCGCAGCGCCTGCACGCGAATCTGCGTGCGCCCCACCACCACCGAGAATTGCCCACGGGCACCGGTCACGGCATTGGCCAGCACCGAGTCGCTGTCGAGCGCGCGTACGACGATGATGGCGCCGGCCACCGGCGTGCCGTCCTCCGCACGGTTCGCGGCACCGGTGAGCGTTTGCGCGCCGAGCACCGTGGGACACGCGGCGAATCCCGCCACGAGCGAGCGAAGAAACACGGTGAGTGATGGCCATCGCATCGGGTTTACCTCAGGGCTCGGAGCGGACTCACGACTCCATACTTCGACTCACCACTCGAGACTCACGTGAGTCTCGAGTCATGGGTTCAAGTTTCGGGTTCTGAGTGACCTCCTTGCTACGCTCTACCCCCTCCGTACCGCCAACAACGTCACGTCGTCAGCCGCCGGTTCGCCCGCGGCATGCCCGTGCACGGCATCAAGCACGCGATCCAGCAGCGCGTCGACGCTGTCGGCCGGCGCCGAGAGCAGCGCATCCGTGGCGTCGTCGCCGAACAACAACCCGTTCGGCGCGCGGGATTCCGTGATCCCATCGGTGAGCACCAGCAGCGTCTCCCCCGGTTCCAACACGATCGTACCGGCGGTGAACGGAATCTCCGGCAGCATGCCGACCGCCGGTCCCGTTGGTGGCAACATGGTGCGCACCGTGCCGTTCGCCCGTACGACGCGCGGTGGCTCGTGGCCGCCGTTCACGTACGCGATCGTACCCGTGGCCGGATCGAGCGCGCCCACGAATAGCGTCGCGAACATGTTGGCGCGACCGTGGGTATTGGCGATGTAATCGTTCGTGACCGTCACCGCGTGCAGCACGCGCGACTCCAGCATCTCGACGGTGTGCGATCCGATCTGCGACGCGCTCACGGCGCGAATCAGCGAACGGAACAGCGCCATGAATAGCGCCGCGCCGACGCCCTTGTCGCAGACATCACCGAGCACGAGCGCCACCGCGCCATCGGGCAACCGGAACGCGTCGTAGAAGTCACCACCCACTTCCCGCGCCGGTTCAAAGCGGGCTGCGAACTGATAGCCCGGCACCGTGGGTAAACTCTCCGGCAGGAAATCGCGCTGAATGCGCGCTCCCACCTCGAGCTCCTTCTGCATACGACGCGAACGGGCCTGCTCGCGATCGCGCAGCCGCTTCTTCTCGAGCGACGCCCCCACGCGGGCGCGCAGGAGGACAGGGTCGAACGGTTTCGGCAGATAGTCTTCGGCACCCAGCTCGATGCACTTCACCACGGTCTCGAGTTCGGTGTTGGCCGAGATCATGATGACCGGAATGTGTCGCGTGGCGTCGCTGGCCTTGAGTGCCGTGAGTGCACCGATGCCGTCGAGCACCGGCATCATCACGTCGAGCATGATCAGATCCCACGACGGATCCCGCGTCAGATCGAGCGCCTCCTGTCCGTCGTTGGCGGTCGTCACCACATGCCCCATGCGCTGCAGGCGCCGCGACAGCAGATCGCGGTTCACCTCGACGTCGTCGACGACCATGATGCGGGCCGGGGCCGACCGGTCTTCGGTCATCGGCTGGCTACTCGGATTCGTCACAGGCCGGGCGTCGGTAGCGGGCCGGCCATCGAGGCCTGCAGCAAGCGGCGCAGGTACGGCATCTGTTCTTCAGCGGCGCGTTCGCCCTGTTCGATGAGATACGGAATGTGCTTCCATTCGGTGAGGCCGATGTGGCGATCGAACATGGGCATGATCGGTAGCACTTCGGCGTGATGCGCCACACTATAGAAGGCGAACGTGGCGCGGAGCAGGTGATTGGTCACGATGGTGGACGTCCGCCCGAGCGCATTCACCAGCGAGCGCACCTCGGCGTTCATCTGACTTTCGAAGCCCATCGCCAGGATGATGTCGCAGCCTTCGCGGATCGCGACGTCGATCGGCAGCGGATTGGAGGCACCGCCATCCACCAGCATCCGGCCGTTCACTTCCCAGGCGCGCAGCAGCATCGGAATCGCAACGCTCGCCCGCGTGGCGTCGGTGATGCGCCCCGAATCGAGCACGACCTTTTCGCCGGTGCGGAAATCGGTCGCTGACTGCAGCAACGGGATCTTCGTATCGGCGAACGTACGCTCGCCGAACAGCGATTCGAGCACTTTCCAGACCTGCCGGTCGTCGACCATGCCGACCTGCTCGTGGTAGCCCATGAACATCGGGGCGATCGCGCGCAGCAGGGAGCGGTAGTGCAGTTTGGTAAACAGGTCCTTCCAGAGCACCAGCGTCTGCCGCTCGATGTCCGCGGCGCTGTCGCCCAGTGCGAAGAGCGCGCTGTAGATCGCGCCGCCGCTGCACCCCACCACCACGTCCACCGGAATCTTTTCGCGCTCGAGCACTTTGAGCAGTCCGACGGCGGCGGTGCACTTGATACCGCCGGACCCGATCACGAGGCCAATGCGCGCACGGCGTTCGCCGAAGTCGCCCAGCGAACGTTCGCCGGTGGAACCGAGTCGGATGGACATCAGCGTCCTCTCAAGTAGGGACGGCGGCGAGGAGCCGACGCAGATACGGCAGCTGTTCGCGCATGGCGGCATCGCCTTCGTCGACCAGCAGCGGGATCTTGCCGGTGTCGAACAGGCGGATGCGTTGCGAGAACTGCGGGATCACGGCGATCACTTCGCTATGGTGGGCAAGTCCGTGAAAGGCGAACGACGCCTTGAGCAGGTTGTTCGTCATGATGCTGCTGAGCTGAAACGCAAAGCGCCCGCCCGATGTGACCCGCTCCTGATACGGACTCTCGAAGCCCATGGCGATGATCACGTGCGCGCCTTCACGAATCGCCACACCCACCGGCAGCGGGTCGGAGAGAAAGCCGTCGATACATAGGCGGCCGTTCACTTCCCACGGGGCGAAGGCAAACGGAATGGCGATGCTCGCGCGCACGGCGTCGGCGATACGCCCCTCGCTGATCGTGACCTGCTCGCCGGTGCGGAAATCGGTGGCCGTGATAAAGAGCGGAATCTTGCAGTCGGCAAAGGTGAGATCGCCGAACGCCGTGGTCAGACGCTCCCAGACCAGATGGTCCTTCTTGAGGCCGAACCGTTCCGTGAACCCCAGCAGCTTTGGAAAGAGCATGCGCATGAGCGCGGCGCGGTCGGGCTGTGCCGTGACATCGCGCGTCCACAGCGCGGTGCTCATGGCAGCTGCGTCCTCGGCGTTCTTGCCCAGCGCGATCGCCGCGGCGTATATCGACCCGCCGCTGCAACCGACCACGAGGTCGATGTCGATGGATTCACGGGCGAGGCATCGCTGCAGGCCAATGGCGGCGGCGCACTTCACGCCGCCTGAGCCGATCACCAGCGCAATGCCGGTTCCTGTCACTTGGTGCCGCTCATGTTGGCGAAGCTCGCGACCGCGCTGTCCACGTCGGCGAAGCACTTCAAAATGCTGGTGAATCCACTCAGCTCCAGCACCTGTCGCACGTTGGGGCGGATATCGGAGATCCGCAGATCCCCGCCGCGCTGGCGCGCTTCCTTGAGCGTGGAGAGCAACACCCGTAACCCGGCGCTGCTCGTGTACTCCACGCCGCCGAAGTGGGCGACCAGTCGCGTGCGTCCGGCCGCGACCTCGTCAAGCAGGGCGGTCACCAGCGTGTCGGCCGTGAGTGCGTCAATGCTGCCGGTCACGGCCACGATCGTGACATGGTCCTGCTGTGTGATCGATATCTGCATGGTCAGACGGGTCCTGAAGAGGAAGCGCCGGCGGCGCCGCGCTTGATAAGCGTCAATCGGTTCAGCATGCCCTGCTCGGTGGACGCCGAGTCGTAGTGCACCTCGTCCACCATCTGCTTCACGAGAAACCAGCCCAGACCGCCGATCGGGCGGTCGATCCAATCGGACGTGAGGTCGGGAGCCGGGGCGTCGGCGGGGTCAAACGGGTGCCCACGGTCTTCTACCACAATGATGGCATCATCTTGGCTCCGCCGCACGGAAACGCGCGTCGGCCCCGGCGCCATGCCGACCGTCTCGTGGTCCACGGCGTGCTCCACGAGGTTGGCGCACACTTCATCCACCGCCAGCACGATGGCGTCGGTCGCGCCGGCGCACCCCAGTTCCTCCATCGTGACCCGCAGGAACTGACGGATGTCGCCGAGTCGGTCGAGTGTCAGCGGCGACAGCGCGAGGATGCGCTCCGCGTCGTGGTTCGAGGGGTCAGCCATGAAGACTCTTGCCGGTCGCGAGAGGGATCTGGAACATGCGTGTCTGGAAGGAAATCGGTTCCGAGTCGTCCACTTCATCACCTGCCGCCGACTCAATGGAGTCGGGCGCGGGCCCCTTGGCGGGGAGCATGACGGTGAACGTCGAGCCGCTACCCGCCTTCGATTCCACTTCGATGTCGCCGCCCATCATGAGTGTGAACCGCCGGCAGAGTGCGAGCCCGAGTCCGGTGCCACCGTGGTCGCGCTGCGTGGTGGCGTCGGCCTGCGCGAAGGCCTGAAACAGACGGCCAAACTGTTCGCGGGAAAGACCGACGCCGGTGTCTTCGACGCTGAGTGCGAGGAAGTCTTCGCCGTGTCGTTCGGTGCGCACGGCGCGCAGCGTGACCGTACCGTTGGTCGTGAACTTGCCGGCGTTGGAGAGCAGATTCAGCAACACCTGACGCACCTTGCCGGGGTCGGCCGTCATCGTGCCGACATCGTCGTCGCTGTGCACGACGAACTGATTGCCCTGCTTCTTCACCACCGGCGCTACGGTGGCCTCGACATCACGCAGGAGCGTCGCGACGTCGACCGTTTCGAGATTGAGGTCCATGCGCCCGGCCTCGATCTTCGAGAAGTCGAGCACATCGTTGATCAGTCCTAATAGATGCTTGCCGGCGCCGGTGATCTTTTTGACATCGGCGGCGATCTCGCCCGGCGTCATGTCGGCCGCGTCTTCCTGCAGCATTTCGCTGTAGCCGATGATGGCGTTGAGCGGTGTGCGCAGCTCGTGGCTCATGTTCGCCAGGAACATGCTCTTGGCACGACTGGCCGACTCCGCCTTCTGCTGCGCCTCGGTGGCGGCATCGCGCGCCGCGCCGAGGGCCTTGATCGTGTCGTCGAGTTCTTGTCGCTGAGTCGCGCCATCACGTTGCAAACGCGCCTCGCGCGCACGGAAGTACGCGACGAGCGCCGCCACAGACAGCGACAGGATGATACTGGCCAGCAGGAGGGAGGCTGGGGACACGGCGCTTCCGATTCAGGTGATACGATCACAAAAGGCACTTCTCTGCGTTCTCTGCGACCTCTGCTGCTCTGCGTTATCAGTTCCTCGATGGTGCCCAAGGGTGCCCGATCACGCAGAGTCGCAGAGAGCGCAGAGGTCGCAGAGGGAACAGCAGAGGGAACTACGAAATGAGGCCGACCAACTTTCCGACTTCCTTGAAGGCTGAAATAACCGCGTCGAGGTCCTCACGCGTGTGCGCCGCGCTGACCTGACAACGCACGCGCGCCTGACCCTGCGGGACCACCGGGAAGCCGAAGCCGGTCACGAATACACCGCGGTCGAGCAGCATTTCGCTGACCGTGATGGCCAAGGCGGTCTCGCCCACGATGATCGGGACGATCGGCGTTTCGCCGGGGAGTGGATGGAAGCCCGCCTCCTGAATCGCCGCGCGGAAGTACGCCGCGTTGTCGTGCAGCTTGGTGACCAACTCCGGATGCGCTTCCGTGAATTCCACCGCGGCCAGCGAACTGGCCGCCACCGTGGGCGGGAGCGCATTCGAGAACAGCTGCGGGCGCGAGCGCTGCGTCATCATGTCGCAGAGCGCCGCGGGTCCGGCGATGAATCCGCCGGCCGCGCCACCGAGCGCCTTGCCGAGCGTGGACGTGATGATGTCGACCTCGCCCATCACGCCGAAATGCTCGGCCGTCCCGCGCCCGGTCTTGCCCAGCACGCCGGTGGCGTGCGAATCGTCCATGACGACGATGGCGTCATGCTCGCGGGCGATCTGCAGGATCTCGGGGAGCTTGGCGATCGAGCCTTCCATCGAGAATACGCCGTCGGTCCAGATGATCTTCCGCTTGGCGTCCTTCGCGCCGCGCAGCTTCTCCCGGAGGTCGTCCATGTCGCTGTGCTTGTAGACCGCCGTCGTGCACTTCGTGATCGACTTGGCCAAGCGCACCGAGTCGATGATCGAGGCATGGTTGAGCGCGTCGGACACCACGAAGTCGCCCTCGCGGGTGATCGTGGGCGTGAGCGCCTCGTTGGCGTTCCAGGCCGACACGAACGAGAGCGACGCTTCGGTGCCCACGAACCGGGCGAGCGCGGTCTCGAGGTCGCGATGCAGCGCGAAGGTGCCGCAGATGAAGCGGACCGAGGCGGTGCCGGCGCCGTATTGCTCGAGCGCGTGAATGCCCGCCTGGACGACCTCCGGCTCGTTGGCGAGACCGAGGTAGTTGTTGGACGACAGCACGATCACCTCGCCGCGTCCTTCCATCCGCACGCGGGCGCCCTGCGGCGACTCGAGGTAGTTGAGGCGCTTGTAGGTGCCGGCGGCCTTGAGGGCGTCGAGCTCGGCCTGCAGTTCAGTCTTGAGTGACATGGAAAGTCTGGTCTACAGCTGGAAGATGATCTTGCCGGCGTCGCCGGATTTGATCAGGTGCATCGCGTCATCGACCGCTTCGAGCGGGAGGCGGTGCGTGATCACCGGGGTCGGATCGAAGTTGCCGGAGGCGACGAACCGTGACATCTGGTGCCACGTGTCATACATGCGGCGGCCGACCACGCCATAGATCGTGAGGCCCTTGAAGATGATCTCGGTGGCGAAATCGATGTCGATCGACTTGGAGGGAATGCCGAGCATGTTGACGCGGCCGGCGGGGCGGCAGAGCGCGAACGCCTGATGCACGGCGGAGGGAACGCCCGACATCTCGAGCACGACGTCGGCGCCGTTGCCGTCGGACGCCTTCATGACGGCGGCCTTCGCGTCGTCGGGATGTACGGCGTCGTGGGCGCCCATGGTACGGGCCAGCTCGAGACGTTTGGGGTTCACGTCGGTGGCGATGATGCGCGCGGCGCCAGCGGCTTTGCAGATGCCCACGGCAAAGGCCCCGATCGGGCCGCAGCCGGTGATGAGCACGACGGCGCCGGGGATGTTGGCCGTGAGCGCCGTGTGGAAGGCGTTGCCCATCGGGTCGTGAATACCGCCGATGTCGTAGCTGATCGAATCGTCGAGGTGCCAGACGTTGGTGGCCGGCATCGCGATGTACTCGGCGAAGCACCCGTCGCGGTCGACCCCGATGATCTTGGTGGAGGGGTCGGCGTGCGCATTGCCGGTGCGGCTGAACAGCGAGCGCTCGTCGACGATATGCCCCTCGGCCGTAACGCGGTCGCCGACCTTCACGCTCTCGACGAAGCTGCCGACCGCGACCACGTCGCCGGCGAACTCGTGGCCGCAGATGAACGGCGGCTTGCAGCGACCGGCGGCCCAGGCGTCCCACTCGTAGATGTGCACGTCGGTCCCGCAGACGCCGGCACTGCGCACGCGAATGAGCACCTCGTCGTCGCGAATCGTCGGCTCGGGTACGTCGGTCAGCGTGAGTCCACGACCAGCCGTTTGCTTCACCAGCGCTTTCATGTCACTCCCAGGAGAGATCGTCGTGCGGTCAGAAGGCGAAAAGTCGCACGCGCGCGGAGCGCGTGGAAGGCCGGATTTCGACGTCCGATTTTGAATTCGGGTGATGTAATCGCGCGCGTTCTTTATACGCGCTATTGCGCTCTTGAATTATCCACGCGTATATTCGCGTGAATTCAACGACTTGCGTGCTCTGTCCACATCCGGGTGTCCGTGGTTCCCGCAACACGGCAACAGGGTGCGCAATCCTCATCGGCAACGCGTGGCCATAAAACGGCACGAGTTCCTCGAGCAGTCCACGGTCGCTTTGGCGACCACCTCTGGCGTGGCGAACCGAGTTTCGGTTCAGACCACGGTTTCGTCGTCGCTGCTCGCGCCTGTGCGCGGAGCGACGGCTTGCTCCGCTGTCGCCATCGCGATGCGTGAGCCGCGCGGTCTTCGTGTCGTCTCTTCCCACGACACCATCGGCATTCGATGCGGTATTCGTTGCCTCGCGCGCATCTCCCCCGTCCTTCGTGAACGAACTGTGCGGCCGCGTTACGCTCTTGGCGTTTCTGCGCTGCGCGATGCTCCTGCCTGGTCCCGTCGCTGGTCGACGCGGACATCCACCTGCACGACTCCTCTGGAGACCGTGTAGCGCATAAGACCGCGGTGCATGCGCCGCGCCTTGTGTGAGCTCACCTTTCCACCGGGGGAAAGGGAGTGCGAACCAAACCTCCTCGAGAGGATTTTCGAAATGGCTCCTGCCAAGAAGGCCGCCAAGAAGGCGGCAAAGAAGGGTGGCCGTAAGGTCGCGAAGAAGGCGACCCGCAAGGTCGCGAAGAAGGGCGCAAAGAAGGCCGCGAAGAAGTCGGTGAAGAAGGCGGCCAAGAAGGCGACCCGTAAGACCGCCAAGAAGGCGACCCGTAAGGTTGCCAAGAAGGCTGCAAAGAAGGGTGCCAAGAAGGCCACGAAGAAGGCCGCGAAGAAGGGCGCCAAGAAGGCTGCGAAGAAGGGTGCCCGCAAGGCCACCAAGCGCGCCAAGAAGGTTGTCGCTCCGGCTCCGGTCGCCGCGTAACATCGCGTTCGTGCCGTTTGCAGGTGTATAAACGCGAAGGCGCCGGCATGTCTGCCGGCGCCTTTCACGTTTCCATGATGTCCTTCACTGTCCGCCGATCTTTTTCAGGAGGCGGCGACGAACTCCGTCACGCGCTCGATCTCCAGCACCTCGTCGTCGGGCACAGGGCCCCACACGAAGGCGGCAAAACGCGACGGACGATCGCCGGGTCCACCGTCGGCGATCACGATCCCCATGGGTTCGCGCTGTTGCAGCACGAGAACTGACTCTTTGAGACGCATTGTGGGTGATCCTCCACCCCGAGTGTGAGCACTGCAGGGTCGCACAGAAGCGACCGATCGGGCTCTCTATAAGCACGCCCAATGCCACTCCGTTCGCATTTGTAAATGGTTGCCATTAAATGACTTAAAAACAAACTCCGACGTGAGCCACGTCGGCGGTGTCCTACTGACACGTCACAAATTCGACTTCCGTGTGTGCAAACGACACAGGGACGTGTCGGTTCCCGGAGCTGCGACCGCTTAGGCGACGGCGAAATCCTTCCGCGCCATGAACGTCTCGCGCAGCCCCACGGTCTTCTCGACGGAGATCGTCCAGCCGCGGTAGCGCGAGCGCAGCTCCTCGAGCGGGAAGCCGTCATGCATGCTCTCGGTGCCGGCCGCGATCGTTTCCACGAGATGCACACCGCCGTCGACCGTCGCACTCTGCAGCACTTCGATCACGCGCGCGCGATCCTGCGTGGTGAGCCCGGCAAAGGCGGTGGGTGAGCAGACCACGCCGTGCAATTCTACGTCGGGTGCCCAGCCACCAAGATCGGCGCAGTAGCCACGAACGCGCTCGGTCAGCCCTGCGGCTTCCGCCGCCCGCACAACGCGCTCTACGGCGTCCTCGGCGGGCTCCACGGCGGTGACGGCGCACCCTCGTGCTGCGAGATACAGCGCCGGGCCTTCACGCTCCGCACCCGCCACCAACACGTGGCGATCGCTCGAGTCGGCGAGGGCGCGCACCAACATGGCGTTGGGGTCGATGCCCCAGTGCTCGGGCTTCTGGTACTGCTCGAGCATCTTGAGCCGACGCCGCTTCCAAGTGGCGTACGTCGGCAGTCGCAGGCGCTTGGTGATCAGCCGGTCGACTTCCTGCCACACAACCATTTCCGTGAGCGCGATCTGATCCTGCTTGCGCAGCACTTCAACGGCTTCGTCGCCGATCTTGAGCAGCGCGCCGCGCGACACCGAGTCCTTGTAGTCCTCGATCTCGCGTTCGACGAACAGCTCGTACTCGTACTTGAGCGATCGGGGAGATTGGATAACGGTGCCCCAGAGGTGTGGATGGAATGTGGATAAAGTAGGTGTCGCCTGCCGGAACGCAAGAGGAAATTGCCGGCGTATTTGTGATCCACGAACTTCCAAGTGTCTTTCGGCATTACAGTTGGGATGGTGCCGCGACAGTGCTGCCTAGCCGTCCCCGTCCCGTCTCCTCCGCCACCTCGCCGTATGCCCGAGTTGCCCGAAGTCGAATTCGCAGCCGCGCGACTCCGCACGGCGGTCGCCGGTCGCGTGATCGCCCGCCTCGACGCCCTGCACCCCTCCCAGCAGCGCCACCTGCCGGAGGAGGCCAGACGGGCCGCCGAAGGACTCACGATCGACCGCGTGGAACGCCGGGCCAAGATCCAGCTGGTGCATCTGCAGGGCGGGGCCCTTCTCGAGGTCCACTTCCGGATGACGGGCGACTGGGAGTTCACCCGCGTGGGCGAGGCGCCCCCGCGCTATGAGCGGGTCCGCTTGGAAACAGCCGATGGCGTGCGGGTGTCGCTGGTGGACAGTCGAGCCTTCAGCGTGGTGCGCCTGCACGCCGCCGGCGCCTTCGTGCTGCCGGCGATCGGCCCGGAACCCCTCACCGACGACTTCACGGCCGACGGCTTTCGCGCCGCACTCGCGCGACGCAGTGGCCCAATCAAGCCGGCGTTACTCGACCAGAAACTGGTGGCCGGCGTGGGCAACATCTACGCATCCGAAGCGCTGTGGGAAGCGCGCATTCATCCGGCTACCGTCGCCAACACGTTGTCGCGCGAACGCGTGACGCGTCTGCGCGATGCCGTGCGCCTCGTGCTCGAGACCGCGCCTACGGAGCGCTACTACGGGCGCGACGATGTGAACGAGAACGAGATCTGGCGCGTGTACGGCCGAGAGGGCGAACCCTGTCGTCGCTGCGGCGCGACGCTCAAGCGATTGCCGCAAGCGGGACGCAGCACCTTCTACTGCCCGCGCTGTCAGCGACGCTAGACCGGCCGCGAAACGCCTTCGGCTGCGGCGCGATCGAAGCAGGACAGCGTTTCGGCCGCCGTCTTCGCCCATGAGAACCGCGCGGCCTGCGCGTGTCCAGCGGCAATGAGTGCATCACGCAGCCCCGGCTCCTGCAGCAGGCGCATCATCTGCGCGGCCAACGCGGCGGCATCATTCCACGCAAAGCGCAGTGCGGCATTGCCCACCACTTCCGGCAGTGAACTGGCATCGGCGCAGATCACCGCGCCGCCCGCGCGCATGGCTTCGAGCACCGGCAATCCGAAGCCCTCGTAGCGCGACGGAAACACGAGGGCCGACGCGCGCCGATACAGCGCCACCAACCGCTCGTCGGTCACGTATCCCACATGCGTGAGCCACGGTGCCGCGCCGTACAACGCGCGCGTAGCCGGCGACATCCCGGGACCGCACTGCACCAACGGGACCGTCATTCCGTGCGCATGGAGCAGCGTCATCGCCTCGTACAGCGTGAGCAGATTCTTGCGCCCTTCCTGACCGCCGACCGTCAGGAAGAACGGGCCGGTCACCGCCGCCGCCGGCTCTGGCAGCGGGGCCTGGGACTCGTCGAGCGGGAGGTCGTCGGCGGCCAGCAGCGTCACCGTGATGCGCAACGGATCGACCTGCAACCGCTCCACAATCTCGCGCTTGCTGAACTCGGAAATGGTAAGAATGGCGCTGGCCTTCGACATGGTGCGCTCATAGCGACGGCGATACTTGAGTCGCTTGAGCACACGCCACCATTGGTCATCCAGCTGCAGCATCGGCGCCAGATCCAGCGTGCTCACCACCATCGGCCTTCGCGCAGCCGTCGTAATGAGATTCCACGGATACCACACGAGATCGGCATCGCTGTCGGGCAACGCATCGATAGGCGCGACCGTGGTACGCGCCGCGAGCTGTTCGTGCCACGAGGCCAGCAGCGCGGTGAGCGACGCCGCATCGTCGGGGCGTGCCATGTACATCGTAAAGCGCATCGACGGCTGTTGCTGCACGAACTGCCGGAGCAGGTTGCGCACGTAGCGTCCGATGCCGCGGCGCTCACCCAGCAGTTTGGTGGCTTCGATGGCCAGATGCATGCCGCCGCTCGTCACGCTACGCTCATCACGCCACGCTGCCGAAACACGCCAGCGTCTGGTCAGCGGCACGCGACCACGAAAACCGAGACGCGTGTGCGATACCGGCGGCGATTCGTTCGGCCCGCAACAGCTGATCGTTCGCCAATCGCGTCATCTGCGCGGCCAACGCCGCGGCATCATCCCATGCGAACAGCAGTCCGGCGTCGCCCGCCACCTCCGGCAACGCGCTGCTGTTGGCACAGATCACCGGGCACCCGGCGCGCATGGCCTCGAGCACCGGCAAGCCGAAGCCCTCGTAGCGCGACGGCAGCACCAGGGCCACGGCGCGACGATACAGCGTGACGAGCTCGGCGTCGCTGACAAACCCCACATGATGCAGCCACGGCGCGCTACCGGCGACGGCCCGTGTGTTCGACGACATACCGGGACCACACTGGACGAGCGGAATGCGCACCCCGTTCGCGTGCAGCGCGTCCATGGCCGCGTACAGCGTGCGCAGATTCTTGCGCCCTTCCTGACCGCCGACGGTCACGAAGAACGGACCGGTCACCCCCGCGTCATCGAGCGGGCGCGGCGCATCGGCGCCCTCGACATCGAGATCGTCGGAGGCGAGCGGTGTCACCGTAATGCGCGACGCGTCAGCGCCGAGGTGGCGCACGATCTCACCTTTGCTGAACTCCGACACCGTGAGCACGGCGGCGGCGCGCTGCATGGTGTGCTGGTAGCGGCGCGTGAAGCGCACGCGTTTGAGCAGCTTCCACCAGCGATGGTCGAGCTGCAGCATGGGCGCCACGTCGTGCATCGTGACGACCATCGGCCGGTGCGGTGCGGCCACGGTAATGAAATTCCATGGATACCACACCACGTCGGCATCGGTGCGCGGCAACTCCCGCACGTGTGCGACGGTGGTGCGATCGGGCAGGGCCGCATGTAGCGTGGCCAGGTGCGCCCTGAGCAGTGTCATGTCGTCGTCCCGCCGCACGTACATCGTGAATCGAAGCGACGGGTCCCGATCGACGAACTGCGGTAACAGGTTGCGCATGTAGCGACCGATGCCACGACGCTCATGTAGCAGCTTGACGGCTTCGATCGCGACGTGCACGCTCAGCTCATCGCTTCGAGCAGGGCACCCTTGAGGTAGCCGGTCTCCGGCACGGTGATCAGTTCCGGGTGATCCAGCGGCTGGCCGGTGATCGCGCGGAGCGCGAAGGCGCGCCCGCTGTCGGCCGACGCGTCCTGCAGCATTTCGAAGAAATGCCCGCGCGACAGGTGAAAGCTGCAGCTGGCGGTGAACAGCAATCCACCCGGCGCCAGCAGGCGCATGGCCTGAAGGTTGATGTCCTTGTAGCCGCGCAGCGCGCCGTCGATGGCGCTCTTGGTTTTCGCGAACGCCGGTGGATCGACTACGATGGTATCGAACCGGCGTCCCTCCTTGTACCACGCGCGCAGAATATCGAAGGCGTCGCCTTCCACCGGCTCGATGTTGGTCAGCCCATTGCGTTCGGCATGCTCATGCACGCGCGCCAGCGCCGGCGCCGATACATCAAGCGCGAATACCTGGTCGGCCTTCTTGGCCAAGTGCAGCGCGAAGCTGCCGTGATAGGCGAAGCAATCCAGCGCCTGACCGCGGGCCAGTGATCCGATCAGCACACGGTTCTCGCGCTGATCGAGAAATGCGCCCGTCTTTTGGCCGTCCCACGGGGCCGCGAGATAGCGCACGCCGTGCTCCACCACTTCCACGGTACGCGGTACCTCGCCGTACAGCAGCTTCACTTCACGCGGCAGCCCTTCGCGACCGCGCGCGGCGGGATCATTGCGCGCCAGAATACCGGTACAGCCCGTAAGCTCCACCAGCGACGACACGATGGCATCGGTCCAGGCGTCTACGCCGGCCGAAAGCAGTTGTATCACCAGCACGTCGCCGTACTTGTCCACGACCAGCGACGGCAAGCCGTCGCCTTCACCGTGCACGAGTCGATACGCATTCGCTTCACCAGCCAACGGCGCACGACGCGCGATCGCGGCGCGCAGCTTCTCATGCCACCAGGCGGCATCGGGCGTGCGCGACAGATCGGTCTCGACGCGACGCAACGAAATCTCCGACAGTGGACTCCACAACGCGTAGCCAAGTGGCGCACCGTCGGGGCCTTCCAAAGGCACGATACCGGCGGTCTGCGAAGGCCGGCGTTCCACGTCCGAGCGGAACACCCACGGATGTCCCCCACGCAAACGCTGCACCGCGCGACGGGATACGACCGCCGCCCCTTCCATGCGTGGACCACGACTCACGGCTTCACCTTGCTTTTCGCCCGCTTGATCTCGGCGATCGCCTGCTGATGCTCGGCGAACGTGGTACGGAATTCGTGACCGCCATCGGCGCGGGCCACGAAGAACAGATACGGCACATCGGCCGGCGCGAGCGCGGCGGCAATCGATGCTTCACCGGGTGACGCAATCGGGCCGGGCGGCAGGCCAACGTACTTGTAGGTGTTGTACTTCGACTCGACTTCGAGATCCTTGAAGAACACGCGGTCCACGTGCTGCGGCAGCGCATACTGCACCGTGGGATCGGCCTGCAGCAGCATGCCTTTCTTCACGCGGTTCCAGTACACGGCCGAAATCAGGGCGCGCTCTTCGGGCTTGCGGGCCTCTTTCTCGACGATCGAGGCCATCGTGATGGCATCGTGCCGAGAGATGGCCATCGCCTTCACGCGCTGGTCCCATTCGGGCTTCCACACTGACTCGAACCGCTCGAGCATCGCATTCACCGCCTCGCGCGCCGTGGTGCCATCGGCGAACGCGTACGTGGCGGGAAAGAGATATCCCTCGAGCGATGCGGCCGGCACGTTGAGTTTCCGTCGCCATGTGGTGTCGGTCACGGCGACGCGCACGGAGTCTTCGGGTACCGACAGCGCCTTGGCCAACACCGGCGCAATGTCGCGCAGATCGAAGCCCTCGGGGATGACCACCGTGCGCATGATGCCGCGCCCGGTCACGAGCGCGTCGAGCACATAGGCGTAACCGGCACCCGACGGGAACTGATAGGTGCCGGGCTTGATCGTGCGTTCACGACCGGCGGCCGCGGTGTACCAACGGAACAGACGGGGCGAGCCGATGACATCGTGCGCGGCCAGCGAGTCCGCGGCGGCACGCATCGACGCGCCCTTGGGAATCACCACCCGCTCGCTGGATGTCGCCGCATCACCACGGCCTTCGATCTCGCCATATGCGTACCAGGCAGCCGCGACGAGCGCCGCGAGCAACAGAATACGGGTCAAGCCGCCGCGTGAGCGCGAGCGCCGTGCCACTTACGCCTCGACCAGCTCGCCTAGCGTGACACCCTGCGCCGACGCGCGCAGTACGCCTTCCAGCAGAATGCAGGCGGCCAGTGCGTCCACCTCTTCCTTACGACCTCGCGTGCTGCCTCCCTGTTCCTTGATGCTGCGCAGCGCGGCCGACGTGGTGAAGCGCTCGTCGACCAGGCGCACCGGCAGCGGCTGACGCGAAATCAGCTTGGCAGCGACGTCGCGCACTTCGCGGCAGCGGTCGGTTTCCGCACCGGCGGGATCGATCGGCAGACCGAACACGTAGCCCGCCACACCGAGTTCGTCGGCGCGGCGCATCAGTTCGGCGATCGGCGGGCGTTTGCCCGCGCGACGCGTAATGGCGCCGGCGGACGAGGCGAGCATGCCCAGTTCATCACTGACGGCCAGCCCGATACGCTTGTCCCCCCAGTCGACGGCGAGGAGGCGACCGGTCGTCGCATTCATGGCGTGTTGGGCATAGAGATTCTCAGGCTTCCGCCATCTGTTCGAAGAATTCCTGGTTGTTCTGCGCGCGTTCCATTCGCTTGATCAGGAACAGCAGTGACTCGTCGGACGGCATGTCGCCCAGGAACGCGCGCAACAGGAAGATGCGCTGCTGTTCGAAGGGCGTGAGCAAGAGCTCTTCACGACGGGTGCCCGACTTGTTGATGTCGATCGCCGGGAAGATGCGCTTGTCGGCCAGCTTGCGATCGAGCACGAGCTCCATGTTGCCGGTGCCCTTGAACTCCTCGAAGATCAGCTCGTCCATACGCGAGTTGGTCTCGATGAGCGCGGTGGCGACGATCGTGAGCGAGCCGCCTTCCTTGAGATTGCGGGCCGCACCGAAAAACGCCTTGGGCTTCTGCATGGCCGAGGCCTCCATGCCACCCGACATGATCTTGCCGCCCTGCGGCGCCACCGCGTTGTGGGCGCGGGCCAGTCGCGTAATGGAATCGAGCAGAATCACGACGTCCTTGCCCGACTCCACCATGCGCTTGGCCTTCTCGATGACCATGTCGGCTACCTGTACATGGCGGTCGGCCGTTTCGTCGAACGTGGAGCAGATGACCTCGGCCTTGGGACAGCTGGCCTGCATGTCGGTCACTTCTTCCGGGCGTTCGTCGATCAGCAGCACGATGAGCGTGATCTCGGGATGATTCTCGATGATCGCGTTCGCGAGCTGCTGCATGAGGATCGTCTTGCCACCCTTGGGCGGGGCAACGATAAGGGCGCGCTGGCCCTTCCCGAGCGGGGCGATAATGTCGCAGATCCGGGTTGCGACTTCGCCGTTGCTCCGCTCGAGGCGGATGCGTTCGTCGGGATACTTCGCGGTCAGGTTGTCGAAGGCGCTACGCAATTTCGACTGCTCAGGGTCACCACCGTTGATGCGCTCCACCTTGAGGAGCGCGAGATAGCGTTCCCACTCCTTCGGCGGGCGGACTTCCCCCATCACCGTGTCACCGGTGCGGAGGTCGAAGCGCTTCACCTGCGAAGGGGAGACGTAGATATCGTCCGGGCCGTGCAAATAGTTGAAGTCCTGCGACCGGAGAAAGCCGTAGCCCTCCGGGAGCACTTCAAGGACGCCTTCCCCATACAGCGTCGTTTCGGCATCGAGCAGAGCCTGCTCGATCCGGAAGATCAACTCCTGCTTGCGAAGGCCGCTGGTACTCGTGACATGCAATGACGCGGCCAGCGCCAGGAGTTCAGGAACAGACTTCCGCTTCAGCTCGGCTACGTGCACTAGGCATGGGAAACGAGAGTGACCGCAGGCCGAACGGACGCGCATGGCAGGACTCGAACCTGCGACCTTCTGCTCCGGAGGCAGACGCTCTATCCAACTGAGCTACACGCGCAACGCCGGATCGAGGCATTCCCGAAGGAACACCGTTCGTCGGCTAGACGGGACAAGTTAATCGGCTGGTGACGACTGGGGCAAGGAAGCATCGACGTAAGGGCTGCGGTCGATTTCTTCCCGGAACGCCCGAAGCGCCTGCACGAACGCGCCGCGGGCCCGCAGGTGCGTGATGTTCGTGCCGGTGTAGCGCCGCAGCGTCATGCGCAGGTTCGCCGCCTCGTGGAAATCGAGCTGCGCGGCCACCGAGTCGAGCGTATGTCCAGGCTCGTCGAGCAGCCCGGCCGCCACCAGAATCCGGCACCACGTGAGAAACGGCCGTAGCGGCGGGAGTCGTGCTGCGGTGAGCCGGTTCTGCAGGGTGCGGCGTGAGAGGCCGAACACGGCGGCCACGCCGTCGCGGTCGAGATGCTCATCGGAGTGCTCCAACACATACGACAGCAGCGGATGCAGTCGATGCGGCACCACGTCGGCTAACGCGTCCACGATCCGGTGGCTGATGACCCGCTGCGTGGCCGACGCGACAATCCGGGCGAAGACGTGGCGCAGTTCGTCGAGATCCTGGCGGACCAGATCCTGCACGCCGGCGCGGGCGATTTCGAGCAGGTCCTGCGACTCGATCGCGCGCACATCGCACCAGGCGACAACGGGGTGCTGCGGAAACCCCTCACGCAGGCGCCGCAGCGCGAGCAGCGCCGGGGCATTGGAGCCGCCGCCCGCTTCCACGACGGTGAGCGCCACACGGCCGCTGCTCACGGCAATCAACAGCTCGACCTCATCGGCACACGGCACAACCACCGCTCCCTGGGGAACGATGTTGCGGAGACGATCGATCGTCGGGGACGACGATGGGATCCATCCGATGCCGAGCTCAGGCGTCACGTGTGGGTCGACGTGGGAAGAGTGAATCGTGCGGCGAAAAAGTCGTTGCCCACGGTGTTCGGTGATTGCCCACCGTGATGAGGTCGCTCGGGAATCAATCTCGTATCACAGGACATCCCCTTCCCGGAGTATGTCGTGATCGATTCCCGCCGTCTGCTGCTCGTTGCGCTGCTCACCATCGCCCCGCTCGTGGCTGCCTGCCACACGCCGACCGGCAATGACGGCGACGATCCGAACACGCCTCCGCCGGCGGATACGACGCGCAAGGATGTGCGGCCGTGGGGCTGAGGTTGAGACGTCACCGGCTACCGCAAGGCGGTGAGTCGTTCGATGCCGACGCGAAGTGCCCGCTGACGGACCCTGGGAGCGACGTCTGCGGCGGGGATTTCAGGCGGCGCGCTGCGGCTCCAGCTGGCCTCCATCTCGTCGGCGCGGAACACGAACTCGTGATATCCGTGGCGCGCGGCGAGATCGCGTCCGGCCTGGAGAGCCGCTCGAGCGCCGGAGGGATCGTTGATTTCGTACAGCGCGCCGGCGCACTGGATCAGGACCTGCGCGGCGTCGTGCGGCTGATTGGCGTCGCGGATCGTGCGTTCGATCGCCTCGCGGGTCGCCGCCACCTCATGTGGTCGTCTGAGGCGCGCGGCAGCGCGAATGACGCCGCCGAGGACCAGTAAGCGAAGACGTGGGACAGCGATGCGCTCCAGCGTATACGTGAAGCCGCGCAGAGCCGGTTCAGGAAAGCCGGCGTGCAGGGCCACGACTGACAGCTCGAACAGCGCGATGTAGCGCAACTCCGAGTCTTCGGCACTCGCGTCGTGCAACTGCCATCCGTACAACAGCGCATCGCCCAACTGCTGGCGATTGATGGCCAACGTAATGAGACCCTGACAGGCCATCGTGTACGCCCCGCCACCGGGCACGGCTAAATCCAGCGCCTTGCGATAACTCGCTTCGGCCGCCGGTATATTGCCGCGCATGTCACTCAAAAGCGCGCGGCCGATGTGGCCGCGCGCGGCCAGTGGCGCATCACGTTCACGCGTGGCGCGCACCACAACCCGGTCGTAGCAGTCCTGTGCGGCGGCGAAGTCGTTCATCTGTCGCGCGATGCGCCCCAGATGCAACGTGGCCAGCGTGGCCGTGACCGCATCGGCGTGCGCCGTGAGTCGGCACACCGCTGCCACCGTGGTAAACGCCAACTCGTAGCAGCCGGCAATCTCCATGGCTTCGGCTGCCACGCGAAAACGCTCGGCGATGCGCGGAATCGGCACCGTAGGTTCCGGTAGCGCGTCGTGCACCATGCTCGGACGTTGGTCGCCGAACTCGGCCAACAGCGCCGTGGACTGGGCCAGCGCCTGCTCGGTTGGCGCGGAACCGCCGGCCAGCATATCGGCCGACTGCGCCACCGATAGCCACGACATGAGCTGTGCGCCGAGGTCGACACCACGATCCGTGGCACCGCCCGCGTCGGCCGCAAACGCTTGCAGGGGAGAGAGAGGCTTACGCATAGGGCTCCGGAATACGTGACAATGTAAGGGTCAATACTGCCAATGCATTAATCCGCATGAATTCACGCATTTCGTGGCGTCGTCCCCCGCTCGGGTCGACTAGCTGGCGCGCGTCCATTCGGACTCGAGCTCGGTGAGGGTGTTGATCATGTGTCGCAGCGCGCGCACCCGTCGCAGGCGTGCGGCACGGCGCTCCACGTCATTCGGCGCCTGCTCGATGTCCGCGATGGCAGCATCGAGATCGGCCGTGATGGCGCGGAGGTCGCGGACAATACGCAGCGTCGGATCACCCTTTTCGGAGAGTGAATCCAGAACGGCACGGAGGGCACGCGGCATGACCATGCCCCAACATGTCACCGTGCTCACCAAAACAACCGAACACAGTGGGCAACTACCGAACACCGTGGGCAACGACTTTCCGAAATCGGTGATTTTCTTTCGACATGGGGACGAAATGGTGCGATTCTGACTTCGTGGCGTCTCGTTGGAGCGGCGTTCAAGAGGTCAGAGTTGTTGAAGCGAGCGCTCTGGGGTCTGTTCAAGGGGTCAGAGTCGTTGAAAGCGGAATACAGATGCAAGCGGTTGAAACGCCGCGCACGACACTTCAGTGTTGACTTCGCACGATGTGAATCACACCATCCCCGCGTGCTTGCGATTGCGAGCATAGCAGGCAGTCTCTAATAAACGGAGTCTTGTATGAAGCGTCGATTCATTTCAGCCGTATTGGCAACAGCCTTGTTGCCGGCAGCAATTGCTGCGCAAGTTCTTCCGTGTGACGGTCCTTGCGAGGACGACGGGACGACGTGCACCGGATCGTCCTCGAGTTCGACGACATACTTCGTGAAGACGATCGACCCGGGTCCCCCTGTCATACAAGCGACTTGCGCGAGGACGCGATTCAGTGTCGCGACCGTGTGCGTACGAGACGGTACCACGACGACTAGTACATCAGTTTACACGGTCGAAAATTGCGTCTGACAGATCGGAGATTGTCGGTAACTGCCGCCATCATCGCGTTAGCGATGATGGCGGCATGTAGCATGCCCGACACAACTCGCACCGGAACCTTGACCCCTGCCGAAAAGCTGGTCACTGACTCAGCTCCTCAACTCGCTTCGGATGGTAGCGATGACAGTCCGCTTCAAGGCCTCTCGATCGGCCGAAATCGCACAGTTGATATAGACGCGAATTCGTTTGTGCTGCGCGTGCGCGACAGCATCGGCGGGGTCGTGGCGCAATCAGGTGGCGTGGGACGCGGACCAGGCGAGTTTCTGTCTGTTTCGGCTCTCTTTCCAATCGGTGGGGACTCTGTAGCCGTTTGGGATCCGCAGATCAGGAGGCTAACCGTCTTCGACGGAAGCCTGCAGGTGGTAACCGCGACCGTTCTCTCAGCGTGGCCAAGCGTTGGCATGTTGCGAATCATCGGTCGGCTTCACAACGGAATGTTCGTCGGGGTCAGCTCAACGAACAGGAACGAAACTGACCACGGTGTTGCCGTGTCTCGCGAGGTGTTGACCATTCTGAGCGGGCCGATGGATCGGCAGCCTGAGCCCATTCTGCGTGTCGACGGATCAAAGCGCGCGTTGGTTGCGATAACTCAGCAGTCGAGTCAGCTGGTCGCAATCCCAGGATCTCCGTTTCCTAGGGCATTCGCGGTGTGCGGCGACTCGGTCGTCGTCATCGACTCACTTCTCAGCTTCAGTACGAAGTCATCGCGTTCATCCCGCCCATTCTCGTCTCCGGTCGATACTCTCAGTCCTGGTGCACGTCGATTGCTCATTGAGTCCGCTGCTGACGAGCTGGGGAAGGCCTCGGACCGCGAGGCACTGGTCAACAGCCTAAATAGGCTTACTCCAGAACCCCTCATCCGCTCACGTAAGCCTTTTGTAGTCACGACAGACGATGTCTGGTTCGCGGGCTTAGTCGATGGCTCGTCTGTGTTGGATCGACATATGGGTACAGGATTCCCAGAGGAGCGCACTCGAGCGGATGGTCGATTCGTGACCCTTTCGTTGGACGCTCAACGCTTGTTTGCTGTCCGCGTGGACTCAGCCGGTGCGCGATTAACTACGCTTCGGCGGAATGGAGGTAGAAGTTTCAGGCGATCAACCTCGCCATCCGAGTGTGGACCTACGTATTGGTACTAGGGACGACCCAATAGTCGTCAACCCTACGGTCGGCGCCGTTCAAGGGGTCAGAGTCGTTGAACGGGCGTTCAACGACTCTGACCCCTTGACCGGAAGTGGAGCGCGATGAAAGCACCGTGGTCGGCGTGTTCGAAGCGTCAAACATGATGTACCGCTGGCATCTGGCATCAAAGCAGATCGATTCGGTGGCGCTGGAAATCTCTACGCGACGTGGCGCGCGCCCCGAGGTGATGCTGGAGCTGCCGCGCGATCCGTCGAAGGCGCCGGCATTCGCCGTCATCTGGTCGTTCCCGATGCTCGTGGGCATGCTCTCCGGCGAGCGTTCGGCGGTGATCACGTGCGATCCCACCTTCGCAAAGGGCACTTTCACGGGGCCGGCGCACGTATTAGTTGTGGGCTGGCGTTCGCGGCGCAACTGCCGCGAAGTACAGCTCCTGGTCTCGGCGGAGATTCCGGCGCGCTATGCGATGCGCGGAGATACGCTCACGGCGCTGGTGCAGCACGCGGAAGGTGAGACCGCGGGTACGTGGATCGTGCGGTGGGTGATTGGGACCGCGCGGTGCTGAGTGCAGCGCGAGGGACGAAAACACGCGGCGTTGCGCGAAAATGCGGTTGTAAGCGAACACGGTGGGCCATTGGAGAACATGGTGGGCAACGAGAATTCAGTCTCTGCGAATTTGCTCTTGCGCACCAACGATTCCGCTTCAAGTATGAAGTCGCAATCGCCGCATCACGTATTGAGTACTTTGGTCTTGAACGGCGAATCGAGTGGAGCGATTTGGAGTCGGCGGAGGAATGCTTGCTGCTTGACACCGGCGCATACGGTGACGACGAAGTCAAGATGCATTGGCTGGAGCTCCGTGTTCGGATGGGTGCGCTGGCGGAACTGTTCGCCGAGCTGCGGTTGGCGGTCACCGTCGCTGACGCCTGTGCAACTATAGGCGTTGCCGATCGCAGTGAGCTGTCACGCGACCTCGCGCGGAGACGACTGCCACCCGTTCGGCTGTTGAAGAATTGGTTTCAGGTCGTCGAAATGGCGAGGCGCGCCGAGCGTGGCACCTCCTTGTGCAACTTGGCGCTCAGTCGCGGCGAGTATCCTGCCGCGTACTATCGGTTAGTAAGCTCGACGACCGGGCACTCATGGACCGAGGTCGAATCTCGAGGACTGGCGTGGCTGGAGCGCCTCGCCCTGCAGGCGTGGGAGCCATACATGCGCCTACAGAATGCGGTGGAGCTTCGCTGACTCACGGATTTCTGTTGTAGCGCTCAAAAGAACATGGAGTATCATCGTGCTGCCCACGCGTAGGCGTGGTGTGTGCAATTCTTCATTCATGGTAGGGAGTCACATGCGACGAATTCGGATAGTCTCGGCGGGAACAATTGTCATGAGCGTGCTCGCAGCGGGAACAGCGCAAGGTGAGGAGGATCCTGGTGACCTCGCGCGCTGTTACGCAGGGGCGGGAACCGCGTATATGTATTGCACCAGTCACGGATATCCGATTGAGGCCTGTTCGGAGTCGCACACGTGGACCGTCGCGCAATGTGCGATCCAGTACCCGTACTGACATAAAATGAAGGCGAAGCGCATTCGATGGGTGACAAACCCGCTGTCAGTCGTACCCCGCGGATCTCCACGAACTGGGACGATTCGAACAGCGGCGAGAGCTCTGCGCCTCTTCGCTTGCTCGCTACTCGCGTTCGTAACGATCGGCTGCAGTCACGAAAATGGCGCGACGGCTTCTGAGTATAGGCTGCAGTCGATTCGAACGCTAACAGTGCCCGACAGCATCGCCGGTGGTGAACTGATCGATGCTGACTTGCTCGGAGCAATTGGGGTCGTCTTCGCTAGTGGGCGGGGACGCGGGCTGTCGCTCCTGCGCTGGGACGGCACGTTCGCCGAACTCGCGCACTACGGACAGGGCCCGTGCGAGCTCGCGCTCGCTGGTGGACTTGCTGTAGATCCTAAAGGGAAGATTCTCGTCAGTGACTCCAAGAATCGGCGTGTGCAACTATATAACGAGGAACGATGCGAGTCCGAAGTATCGCTTCCGTCGCTATTCGTTTCTCGAATGTGGCGGACGACCGCAGGCGTTCGAGTGCACGCGCAGCGAACCAGTCGGTCGAGCATCCTACTTTTGCTGGGTGATTCTCCCGCCGCCGCGCCGGTGGTGGAGCTGCAATTCTCAAGCGACCCGGAACGTAGTCTCTGCACGTATTGCTGGATGGCCGTCGCGCCAGACGGAACCATCTACTCGCGTGTGCAGGCGGACACCATATATAGAATCGCTCGCTATAGCGCTGGCGGGCGACCGGCTGGATTTATCGAACGAGAGGGAGTTCCCGTAGTCAGGATGTCCGACGCCGACAAAGACTCTGTCGAGATATTTCGGCGCAGTCTGGCGACGAGGGCGCCTAATGAGGCCGCGCGTCGGTCTATCGAGATGGCTCTCGAATCGTACCCCATCACTCCGTACAAGTTCTTGTTTGCCGGGATGCCGCTAGTCGATGCGCAAAATCACCTGTTCATCGCGCGCTCGTCGAATATGGGCATGCCCGTGCCGGTCGATATTTTTGATGCGCCGTCCGGAACGTTTTTAGGGGAAGTCCGCCTGCCTGCGGGTTCGAAACTCGTGCGGTCGACTGAACAGGGTATCCTCGTATTCCGCGACGAAGACGAAGACGGACCTTCTTTCAGTGTTTACCGCCTTGAACGGGCGTCACCAGAACTCCCCAGTTCTACACTGCCGCCGTCAGCGGAGTCCCAAAGGTGAGTACGCGTTGGAAAGGGATCGTGGACGCGGTTTTGGTACTCGCGGCACTACTGGCAGCCGTGAGTCTCGCCTATCAAACGTTCGTACGCCCTCAGCCTCAACGTGTCGATTCTGAGCAACAAGAACCTGCTCGGCGCTTGACGGCTGAGGCACGACCTTTCTCGCTTGCGAGTCGCATAGACGTGGTGACTGCGCCGGACACGCTCCTCATTTTTGCTGACTATCAATGTCCCGCGTGTAAACGCTTCGAACGTTTGCTCAGCGATTACGCGCGAAGTTCGAGTTCCGAACTGACGATCGGCTATTTGCAGTTCCCGCTGCCGAGTCATCCGCAGGCGGTGCGCGCGGCGAATGTTGCAGAATGTGCAAACAGACTCGGGAGGTTTTCGCTCGCCCATCACTTACTGTTCGAGGTGCAGGACACCCTGAGTCGTTTTAATGTCGCCGAAATAGCGAAGAGGGTGCAATCCGTGGATTCGGCAGCCTTCGTTCGCTGCGCAGAGCAATCGGACACCTCCGCCGCCGTTGTCGAGAGTATAAAGCTCGCTCGGCGTCTCGGCGTTCGAGCCACGCCGACACTTATCGTAAACGGCTGGCTGACAGGAGTCCCCTCGGACGCTCGGGAGCTTGCCGAGTGGTTGCAGCGTACTCGTCGCGGCAACCCTCCATATTAGGCGAGTTGGGGTCTCCGTTTGTTAGCGGATTGTTTGCCGATGCTCGAATGCTCCGTTCGCGCGTTCAGTGCGCTTGCATGGCCCCACCCGCGTACTTTTGCCGTCGCGAGATCCGTCGCTGCGCTCCATACTTGTCGAGACTTACCTGACGGCAACCTTTGGCCGGCGGGATGACACCAATTGCGTGCCATCGCCCGTCGCCGCTGTCCCGCGTGCACGGGCCTCGCCACTCTCGACTCCAATGCTCCCTCTCAGCCTCGCTCGGTCCGTTACCCGTGTGACCTTCGGCCTGCAGACTGTGGCGCCACTGCTGCTCGCGCTCGTCGCCTGCAACAAGGGCGACGCCGCCGCCACCACCGATTCCACGAGCGCCACCTCCACCGCCGCGCAGGAAGCGGCGGAGGAAGCCGGTCGCCCGGCTCTGGCGTTACCGGTGATGGCCGAAGAGGCGCGCGACGGCGACCTGGTGCTTCGGGTAACCACCACGGGACAGATCCGCTCCGATGCGGCGGTGAAGCTGCGCGCCGAGGTGGCGGGCACGGTGGCGCAACTCGTGGTACGGCCCGGGCAAGCGGTATCCAAGGGACAGGTGCTGGCCCGTCTCGATGGGTATCCGTTCGATCTCTCGGTGCGCGACGCGCAGGCCAGCACCGATGAAGCGGAGCAGCGCTTTCTGGAAAGCTTCGTGCCGGAGTCGGTGGTGACCGGCCGCGGCCCCACGCCCGAGCAGCGCAAGGCACTCATGAACAAGGCGGGCTTGGTGGGCGCGCGGTTGCGCCTCGAGCGCGCCAAGTACGAACAGGATCGCGCCACGATCCGAAGCCCCGTGGACGGCACGGTCGACGCCATCGAGATCTCGGCCGGCGAGAAGGTCAGTGCCGGGCAGGCACTGCTCACCGTCGTGGACACGCGCAATCTGCGCATCGAGGCGCAGGTGCTCGAACACGACCTGCCGTTGGTGCGTGTTGGCGGTGAAGCCAGCATCAGCAGTGCCGGCGCGCCGGGTCGATTGCTGCGAGGTCGCGTGGATGCGCTGTTGCCGCTGGTGGATTCGGTCACGCGCGCCGGACGCGCCATCGTGCGCGTGCAGGGCGATGGCACACTGCGCCCCGGCATGTACGCCGACGTGCAACTCGAGGCCACACGATTGCCGGGACGCCGCATGGTGCCGTCGCGTGCTGTCATTGAGCGCGACGGACGACCGCTGGTGTTCGTGGTCAAAGATGGCCGCGCCCAGTGGACGTACATCGTACCCGGTCGCACCAATGGCGTCGATACCGAAGTACTCCCCGATTCCACCACCGGACAGATCCCGGTGAATCCCGGCGATCAGATCATCACCGAAGGACATCTCACGCTCACGCATGATGCGCCGGTGCGCGTGACGGCGCCGCGCGAAGCGTCGCCCACTCCCGGTGCGTCGGGTGAGCGTGCGCCGAGCGATCGTGCGCCGAAACTCAAGCGATAGGGAGGGCGGCGCGTGAGTCTCGCCGCCTATGCGGTGCGTCGCCCCGTCGCGACGCTCTCCGCCATTCTGGCCGTCGTGCTGCTGGGTTCCGTCTCGTTGAGCCGGTTGCCGGTGTCGCTGCTGCCCGATGTGTCGCTGCCGGTGCTCACCATTCGCACGGTATACACTGGTGCCGCGGCACCCGAAGTGTCGCGCTTCGTGGCGGAGCCGATTGAAGAAGCGATCGGCGCCACGCCAGGGCTGACCGAGTTGCGCAGTGTGAGTCGCAACAATGAAGTGACGACCACCGCACGGTTCGAGTGGGGCACCGACATGCGCGCCACCGTGCTGTCGGTGCGCGAACGGCTCGACGCGGCGCGCAGCCAGCTGCCCGAGCGCGCCGATCGCCCCACACTGCTCACCAGTGACCCGGGCGAGCGGCCCATCGCCGTGCTGGCCATTCGTCAATCGCAGACGCAGGCGGCGAAGGACTCGCGGGCGCAGGGTGGTGGCGACTTGCGCAGCTTGGCGCGTACGGCCACCGAAGTGCACGCGCGACGGCTCGAGCAAATCGAAGGCGTCTCGAGTGTCGCGGTAGTAGGCGCGCCCGACGATGAGATCCGCGTCGAGCTCGACCCCGGGAAGCTGCGCGCGCTCGATCTCACGCCGGAAGACGTGGCGGCCGCGATCCGGGCCGAGAATGCGACGGGTGCCGGCGGCACCATTCGGAAAGGACAGTTCCGCTTCTCGGTGCGGGCGCTCACGGAGTTCCGTAACCCGTCGGAGATTCTCGATACGCCGATCGGACGCGTGGGTGCCGGCATCACGCTGCGCGATGTGGGCACGGTGTCGCTGGGGTTGGCCGATCCGCAAACGCTCACGCGCCTCGATGGCACGTCGGCCATCGGTATGGTGGTGTACAAAGACGCCGGCTCGAATACGGTGGCCGTCACCCGTCGCATGACCGACGCCATTGCCCAACTCGAGAAGGAGTTCCCGGGCGTCTCGATGACGGTGGTGGCGGCGCAGGCCGACTTCGTGGTCGATGCGCTGTCGAATTTGGGGCAGGAGATCGTGGCCGGCGGACTGTTGTCGCTACTCGTGATCTTCGTGTTTCTGCGCGACTGGCGATTGTCACTCGCCATCGGTGTCACGGTGCCGTTGTCGGTGCTGATGGCGCTGGTGGCGCTGCAGGCGCTCGATGTCTCCATCAACGTGCTGAGTTTAGGTGGCCTAGCATTGGGCACCGGCTTGTTGGTGGACACGGCGATCGTGGTAGCTGAGTCGGTGGGGCGCCGACGTGAAGAAGGGATGTCGCTGTTGGAGGCGGCCGTTACCGGAACCGATGAAGTCGCGGCGCCGCTGTTCGCCGGCACGCTCACGACAGTGCTGGTGTTCGGACCTATCATCTTCGTGCGTGGACTCGCCGCGGCGCTGTTCCGCGACTTGAGCTTGAGTGTGGTGACCACGGTGGCAGCGTCGCTGGTGTTGGCGCTCACCCTTATGCCGGTGATGATCGTGGGGCGCCGCAAGCTCGCGAACGCTGCGCCTGCGCCAATCGCGCCGCCGAAGACACCGTCGGCTGCCGCGCGCACCCTCGACGCATGGGGACGCACGCTCACCGACTGGTATGAGCGAGGGATGCGGTGGTCGCTGTCGCATCCGCGATCGGTGTTCGGCATGGCCGGCGCATTGTTGGCGGTCACCGTGGTGCTCATTTACACGCTGCCGAAGGAAATCCTGCCGCGCGTAGACGAAGGCGTGCTGGTGGCGGCGGTCCAACTCCCGGAAGGCACTAGCATTCAAGCCACGGCGGCGCAGGTCGCGCGCGTAGAAAGCGCCGCACGATCGCTCGGTGCCAAAGGCATCTACGCGCGCGTGGGCAAGGCCACCGACGAGGAGATCCTGGCCGGTGCCGATCCCGGATCGAGTGCGACGGCGCAGCTCATCGTGCCGGTGCCCGCGCGTGCCGATGCGGCTGCGTTTGCCCAGCAGCTGCGCGCCAAATTGCCGGACCTGGCGAAGGGTGCGTTGGCCATCGATCTCGCCGGCCAATCGGAGTTCGGTTCGCTGATCGGCCGCGAAGGACGACTGGTGCGCGTGGAGCTGTCGGCCCCCACGCTGGTGGAATCGCAACGATGGGCCGACACCGTGCGCACGGCCATGCAAACGGTGCCATCGCTCACGGATGTGCGCGATGCCTTCGCCGCGACGCAGCCGATTGTGGAAGTGTCGCTGGAGCGCGCCCGCATGGCGGAACGTGACATCGTACCGCAGCAGGTCGCCAGTGCGTTGGCGGGCGCGTTGGGTGGAGTGAGTGCGAGTGAGCTGCGCGAGACTGATCGTCGCACGCCGATCATGGTGCGCTATGCCGGCCTGCGCAACGAAGAGCTGGAGACCGCACTCAGAACGCCGTTGCGCGGGGTGCCGCTGGCGCAGCTGGTGCAGGTGCGCGAAACGCGGGCGCCACTGGAAGTGGTGCGCGTGGGGCAGCGACCGGTTACGATCATCGAGGGGTTGGTGGAGAGCGGTGGCACCGCAAAAGCCACCACCGACGTGCAGGCGCGCATGGCGGCGCTCACGCTACCGGCCGGGGTGTCGTGGCAGGTGGGCGGCGCTGACGCCGAGCGCGAGCGTACGAGCAGTGAACTCACGCTGGTGGCGGTGTTGGCGGCCCTGCTCATGTTCCTGGTGTTAGCGGGCGAATTTGCGAGCTTCACGATTCCACTGGTGGTCATGCTTACCGTGCCGTTGGCCGGTGCCGGTGCGGTGATTTTCTTGTGGCTTACCGGGCAGTCGCTCAACGCCGTGAGCTTGATCGGCATCGTGGTAATGATCGGCATGGCCGACAACGAGGCGGTGGTCAAGCTCGATGCCATCCGCAAGTTCCGCGAAGACGGGCACAGCATCGACGACGCGATCATTCGCGGCGGTGAGCAGCGACTGCGCGCGATTGCGATGACCTCAATTACCACCGTGACCGGTGTGTTGCCGCTGGTGTTCGGCTGGGGCAGCGGCGGCGCGCTGTACCAGCCGCTGGCGGCCGGCATTATCGGTGGCAGCATCAGCGCGCTGCTGGTCACGTTCTTCCTGTTGCCCACGGCCTACGCGGTGCTGGAGCGGCGCACCGAACGCCGCACCGCGAGCCGTGCAATTCGCGGTGCGGCGCGCGTCGCGTGATTCGCTTCGCGACCCACCGGCCGGCGGTGGTGTGGGCGATCTGCGTCGCGCTGTTGTTGGCCGGCGCGATTGCGTTTACGCGATTGCCGCTGGCCACGCGTACCACCGTGGAGCTACCGCGGCTCAGCGTCTTCGCCAGTTGGCCCGGTGCGTCGCCGGAAGTGATCGAGACGTATCTCACGAGCCCGGTGGAAGCGGCCATCCAGGGCGTGCGCGGGGTTCGGCGCGTATCCAGCAATTCCAACGACGACTACGCGATGCTTACCGTCGAGTTGGAAGCGCGCGCCGATGTGCAAATGGCGCGCTTGGCCATTCTCGAGCGACTCGAGCTGTTGCGCGCCGACTTGCCGCCGGGGGCGAGCCCGCCCACGGTGGCCAACTACGTGCCGGAGGGGCTGGAAGAAGCGCCGTTGATGTCCCTCTCGGTGTTCGGACCGTACACGTCGGGCACGTTGCAGAAGCTGCTCGAAGAGCGCGTGAGTCCGCGATTGGGCAGCATTCCCGGAGTCGCTGGCGTGCAAGTGCGCGGTGGTACCGACATGGGCGTGTCGGTGTCGTACGATCCGGTGCAGCTGCGACGAATCGGCATCTCGCCGCAGCGATTGTCAGAGGCGATTGCCGGCGCGCGCATGGTGCAGGCGTTGGGGGCGCTCGATCGCGGCAGCGACCCGACGCACGCCACCTCACAGAACGTCGTGTTGCGCGACCAACCGAAAGCGCTGGAAGATCTGCAGGCGTTACCGGTGCGTGGACCCGGCGCGCGCGTATTCAAGCTGGGCGAGCTGGCCACGGTGCGCGCCGAAGAAGACGCGCGCGGCCGCTTCTTTCGCATCGATGGTGCGCCAGCCGTCGCAGTGGAGATCTCGCGGCATCCCGGGGCCGATGCCATCAAGACGGCGGCGGCGCTGCGGGCCGCGATCAAAGACCTCGAGCCCAACATGCCGCCGGCGGTACGGCTGCGCATCAACAACGACGAAAGCGAAGACCTGAAGGAAGAGCTCGACGATCTCGCCCTGCGTAGCACCATTGCGTTCGGGTGCGTGCTGTTGGTGCTCGCCTTCACGCTGCGCCGTTGGCGCGCGGTGGCCGTGGTGATGGGCACCACCGCCGTCGCGATCGCCGCCACGGCGCTCTCGCTCTATCTGTTCAACATCCCCGCCAACCTGCTCACCCTGGCCGGGCTCGGCATGGGCGTCGGCATCTTGGTGCAGAACGGGCTTGTGGTGGTCGAGCGCTTGGGCACCGAGCCCGATACGCCCGATGGCCGGGCGCGCGCGACGCAGCGCATCATGCCGGCGATCATCGGCAGCACGCTCACCACCGCCGTCGTGCTCTTTCCGTTCTTGTATCTGCAAGGTGACACGCGAGCCGCGTTCGTGCCGTTTGCGGCGGCATTCGTGTTTGCACTGGGGTGGAGTGTATTCACGGCGCTGCTCGTCGTGCCGGCACTGGGGAAGGGTGTCGCCGCACAGAACGCCGCGTGGCCGCGCCTGCGGCGTCTGTACGCGCGTGTGCTCATACGCTTGCTGCGGTGGCGCGCGGTTACCATGGTGGCGTCGGTGGCGGTCTTGGCGGTGCTCACGTGGGGCTTCGTGGAGAAAGTGCCGCGCTCGTCGTTCGGTGGCTTCGGCGAGCGACGCACATCGTTGAGCGTGGGGCTGTCGTTTCCTCGCGGCTCCGATCCCGGTACGCTCGATCGCGGCATGGCGGAGTTTGAACGTCTCGTGGTTGGGCGTCCCGAAATCGAGCAGGTGCGGGCAGCGGCTCGCAGCGGCACGTCAGCGCAGATGTCGGTGCTGTTCACGCGCGCCGGTGGTCTCACGGCGGTGCCACTCGAGCTGCAGGAGCTGCTCACGCAACGCGCGGTGTTGATCGGTGGCGCGAGTGTGAGTGTCGTCGGCGACGGCCCCGGCTTCTCGAGCGGCGGTGGCGGCTCGAGCTTCGCAACATTCCGCATTCAGGTGCGCGGCTATTCGTACGACGGCGTCGGACGCGTGGCCGACGATCTCAAGTCGCGTCTCGAGCGCATCACGCGCGTGCGCGAAGTGCGCATCACCAGCGGCGGCTACTTCGGCGGCGAGCGTGGCTATCAGGTCACCCTCGAACCCGATCGCGCCGCGCTCACGCGCTATGGATTGAATGCGTCACTGCTCACCGGCGCGATCGCCCGTGAAGTGCGCGGACCGGTGGGGCGGCAGCTGCTCGAAATCGGAGGTGACGAACTACCGGTCACGGTGAAAGCGGCCGGTGCGCGCGATCGCAGTCTCGAAGAACTGCAGGAGGCGATCGTGCCTACGCTCACCGGAGCACCGGTACGCATTGGTGATGTGGCGATCGTCGACGCACGCGAAGCGCTCAGCACGATCGTGCGCGAAGACCAGCAGTACATCCGACAGGTGTCGTACGATTTCCGCGGTCCCGCCAAGCTGGCGCGCCGTACGCACACCGCGTTCATAAAATCGCTGGCGGCCCCCGCCGGCTACAGCATCATCGATCTCACCGACGGCTCGCCGTTCGATCGCGATGAAAGCGAGAAGGGCCTCTATCTCGTATTCGCGATCGGCGTGGTGCTGGTGGTGCTCTCGGTGGCCCTCGTGTTCGACTCGATGTGGGGTGCCGCGCAGGTGTTCTTGTCACTCCCCCTGGCCATCGGCGGTGTGGTGGCGGCGTTCTGGTTTCTGAAAACCGCCTTCACCCGCGAAGCCGCCGTGGGAGTGATCCTGGTGATCGGGCTGGCCGTGAATCAGGCCATCTTACTGGCCGACGCTGCCCTCGAGAAACGTCGGGCGTTGCGCGAGGCGGGCCTCGATGCGCGCCTGCATGCGGGCCAAGTGCTGCACGCCGCGATCGACCGGGCAGGCATGATTCTTATCGTCACCCTCGCCGCGATGGCCTCGCTCATTCCGCTCTCGGTCGGCACCGACGCCACCCGCCTGTTCGGCGCCATCGCCCTCGCCACCGCCGGGGGAACCGTCGCGGGTACGCTAGGCGTAATGTTTGTAATGCCGGCGCTGCTGGTTGGGCGGCGGGTGCGGCGCACACGGGCCGTCGTGCCGGCCGCGAGTCTGTAGGTTCACGCGAAGCTCGCGAAGGGACGCGAAGAGTCGCGAAGAACAGCACAAGAAAAATGCCGTTGCTGTTCTTCGCGTTCCTCCGCGGCCCTCCGCGTCCTTCGCGTGAACATACGATATTTGGAATAGCAGCCCAGGCCAGCCCTCGCCATCCGTAGTTGCCACAAATCCAGCTGCGCCCGCCCGGCGTATCCCTGATATCATGCTGACCGCCGCCCTGTTCGCCGCCGCCCTCTCGCTTGCGACCCCGCAGCCCGCTCCGTCGCATTCCCCGTTCGACGCCCTGTTGAAGGCGCACGTGCGCGGCGGCCTCGTCGATTATGACGCCTTCGGTCGCGCACCCGAGTTCAAGGCCTACCTCGCCTCGCTCGCGAAGACCGATCCGGCCTCGCTCAACAAGGCCGACGCGCTGGCCCTGTGGATCAACGCCTACAACGCGTACACCATCCAGCTCATCAACGCGCACAACGAGCGCGAATCGATCCGCAACATCAACAAGAGCTTCGGCGTCGTAAAAGCCTACGGGCCGTGGAAGGAGAAGCTCGCGGTGGTCGGCGGCAGGGCATACAGCCTCGACGAGATCGAGCAGGACATCATCCGCAAGCGATTTGCCGAACCGCGGATTCACTTCGCGCTCGTCTGCGCCGCCATGGGCTGCCCCCCGCTCAGAAGTGAAGCGTATGCGGGCGCGACCCTCGACGCGCAGCTCGATGATCAGGCGCGTCAGTTTCTGCTGCAGTCGCCCACCAAGAATCGGGTCGATGTGTCAGCCCGCGTGGCGTATCTCAGTCCGATCTTCGTGGAATTCCGCGACTACATCAAGGACTTCGGCGGGTCGCAGGCGACCGTTGGCCGGTACATTGCGCGCTACTTCCCCGCGGGGGCGGAGCGCGATCTGCTGAACAGCGGTCGCTTCACCGTGCGTGTCACTGAGTACAACTGGTCGTTGAACATCATGCGGGCATACACGTCGCCACGCGGCTCATGAGTACCCAGTCGGGTTGGTCGGAGTACGTGCAAATCATGCGCGCGCCCGTTCGCGAGGAAGCGAAGGAGATGCTGGCCGCCAACTGGACCTCACTGGCACCATCGATGCGCGTGCCGCAGCAGATGTTCGGCAAACAGGGCAACGGGTGCGGTGCTACCATCGGTGCGATGCCACGCTGCGACTTCGCCTGCCGCGGCTGCTATCTGAACGCCGGGGCCAACACGATACCGGCGGCGAGCCTGGACGAAATCAAGGCGCAAATGCGCGCGTTGCGCCCCGTGCTCGGCCATGCCGGCAACCTGCAGCTCACTGACGGTGAAGTCACGCTGCGTCCGGTCGACGAGATCGTCGAGCTGCTCAGGTACGCGCAGTCGCTCGGTCTCATCCCCATGCTGATGACGCACGGAGACAGCTTCCGTCGGCGCCCGGGGTTGCTCGAGGAATTGATGGTGCGGGGCGGGCTCATCGAGGTGTCGATTCACGTCGACACCTCGCAGCGCGGCCGTGTCGGCGACCAGTGGCGGCGCGCCACCTCGGAATGGCAGCTCAACCCGTTACGCGAAGAGTTCGCCGACATGATTCGGACCGCGCAACGCACCACTGGGCTGCCCCTGCGCGCCGCGACCACGATGACCGTGACACGCGAGAATCTGAATGGCGTGGGCGATGTCATGCGCTGGCTCACGAAGCACAGCGATGCATTCCGATTGATCAGTTTTCAACCGATCGCACAGGTCGGTCGGACCGAAGATGGTTTCGGTGGCGGTGTCGACGCCGAGTCGGTGTGGGAAGAAGTCGCCCGTGGCTTGCACGTTGACGGTGGCGCGCGGCGGATGAGTGAGATGGGCGTCTGGTTCGGTCACGAGGCATGCAATCGCATGGTCAACGGGGCAGTGTTGCACGATCCTGACGGGCGTCATCGGTTTCGCTCGATCCGCGACGCATCAAATGCGACGGATGTTGCGGTCGTTGACGGATTTCTGGCGCGCTTTGGTGGTATCTCGTTCCGCCTTGACGGGCGGAACCAAGCGCTCGCCCGCGCGGTGGGTCTCGTGCGACACGCCCCCGGCTTCATGCTGCGAGCCGTACCACGGTTCGCGCACCGATGGCTGCAGCACATCGGCGGCGGGAATGCGTTGCGCGGGGCGGTCGGCCTGGCCTCCGGCCGGCGTCGACTCACCCCGCTCACCATCGTCAGTCATCACTTCATGAGTCGGGAGCAGATCGCGACCCCCGAGGGGCAGGAACGTCTCGCGCACTGTGTCTTCCGCGTACCGGTGCGCGGACAGATGCTCTCGATGTGCGAAGTCAATGCACTTGGTATTCGCGAGTCCTACTACGACACGCTGCGGACCGAGCGGGCGAACGACCTACTTGTGGGAGAGCGTCCAGACATAGGCGGCAACGGCCTGGATCTGCGGGTCGGTGAGCGCCATGCGGCCACCGCGCGCACCCATCGCGTTGGGGTGTGACGGATCCTTGATCTTGTCCTTCGGCACGCCGCTGACGATGATGCCGACGATTTCGTCGAAGCTACCCGCGGTCATCTGCAGGAACGTCGGCCCGGAGAGCGCCGGCGCGTTGGTAGCACCAACGCCGCCCTTACCGTGGCAGCGGGCGCACGAGCCGTTGTTGAAGATCGAGTCACCCATGGCCACGGCGGCGGGCGTGACGGCCGCCGGCTTCGCGACCTTCGCGTCGGCCTTCGGACTGAGGTTGGCGTTGCCGCCGCCGGATGACTTGCAAGCGACCGCGAGCGTGGACAGCACAAGGAGAGCGACGAAACGACGCATGAGCGGGACGGGCTGAAGTGGAGGGCGGGGAGGAAGGCTAAAGTGCGGCACACGTTCGCAATCGGCTATCTTTCACCAATGACCACTATCGCGTTTCTCGGCACGGGGCTGCTCGGTAGCGGCTTCGTGGAAGCCGCCTGCCAGCGCGGCGATACGGTGACGGTATGGAACCGCACCAGCGACAAAGCCCGCGCGCTCGCGTCGTTCGGCGCGATCGTTGCCGACACACCGGCCGATGCTGTACGCGGGGCGAGTCGTGTGCATCTCGTGCTCAAGGATGACGCGGTGGTCGAAGACGTCATCGGTCAACTGCGCGCCGGGCTCTCGTCTGACGCGATCATCGTGGATCACACGACTACTCAGCCGGCGCTCACGGCCGAACGTGCCACGCGACTCAACGCCGAAGGCGTGCGCTATCTGCACTGCCCCGTGTTCATCGGACCAGCTGCCGCGCGACAGAGTCAGGGCATCATCCTCGCCGCCGGCCCCACCGCACTGTACGACGCGGTGAAGGACGCCCTCGGCCGCATGGCCGCGCGCGTGGAGTACTTCGGCGAGCGCAATGACCTCGCCGCGGCCTACAAGTTGATGGGCAATGCGTTCATCATCGGCATGGGCGCCCTGCTCAGCGACGTGTATAGCATCGCGAAGGGCAGTGACATCGCCCCCACCGACGCGCTCAAGCTCCTCGAGTTCTTCAACCCCGGCAATATTCTGCAGGGACGCGGTCGTACCATGGCTGCCGGCAAGTTCGACGCGAGCTTCGAACTCACGATGGCCCGCAAGGATATTCGACTCATGATGGAAGCCGCCGGTGACCTGCCGTTGGCCGTGCTGCCATCGCTCGCGGCCCGCATGGATGCCGTAATCGCCGAAGGATTCGGTGCCAGCGATTTCGCCGTCATCGCCAAGGACGCGATTCAGGGCACCGTCGCGTAAGTCGCTACACGCAGGCAACCGCAGGCGGGGGGTGAGGTGACGAATTATCGTTCGTGACCTCCACCCCCCTCTCCATATGCGCACTCCCTGCGTTCTCGCGCTGTTGGCGTCGACCGCCCTCCCCGTCGTCGCGCAGCAGCCAACTCGTACGCTGTCCAAACCGCTCGCCGAATACGCCGAGCCGTTCTCGCAGATCGCTGCGGTGCGCGAGCTGAAGGACGGACGGCTGCTCGTCGTCGACAGCCGCGACAAGCTCGTGCAGCTGGTCAATCTCACGGCCAACAGTGCGACGAAAGTCGGCCGCGAGGGCTCGGGTCCCGGCGAGTACGGCCTGCCCACCCAGCTCTTTGCGCTGCCTGGCGATAGCAGCGTGATCTTCGATCCGCTGAACCAGCGCTATCTCATGGTGCACCCCGACGGAAAGCCCGGCGTGTCGTTCCGCGTGGGCGACGAGCCGTCGTCGGCGCCGCGCCCGCAACAGGGCCAGCGCCCGGAGGGCGGCGGACAGGTCATGCGGATCGGCGGACTGGGGTTCGGCATGCCACGAGCCTCCGACGCCCGCGGGCGACTTTACTTCGAGGGGGGCGGGATCTCGATGGGTCCCAATGGCCCGGTGACGGCTGACACCGCGCCGATCGTGCGCTACGATCGCGCCAGCAAAGCCGTGGACACCTTGGCCTGGGTTCACCTGCCCAAGAACAACGCCTCCGTGAAGTCGAGCGGAAGCGGCGGCAACCAGCGCATGGAAGTGCGGATCGGCGGACGCACCCCGTACCCGGCACGCGACGCCTGGACGGTGCTGCCCAACGGGACGCTCGTGATCGCCCGGGTCGGCGACTATCACCTCGATCTCGTCTCACCCACGCGCGCCGTGACCCGCAGCGCTGCCGTGGCATTCTCGGCGGTGAAAGTGGGAAGCGCCGAAAAGCAGGAATACCGCGATCAGTCGAAGAATGCCGGTGGGATGTCCATCTCACGGTCGGAAGGTGGCCCCGGAGGTTCGCAGACGCGCGCCAGCACAGCGCCACCACCGTTCGAGGAGCCAGCCGAATGGCCGTCAACCAAGCCGCCCTTCAACGCGAACGGGATCTTCGCCACGCCGGCCGGGGAGATCTGGATTGCCCGTAACCGAACGGCGTCGGATCCCATTCCGACGTACGACGTTTTCTCGGCGGCTGGAAAACTGACCGGCAAGGTGGTGTTGCCCAAGCAGACCCGCGTGATCGGGTTCGGCGCCGGCGGTACCGTCTACACGATTCGCGTGGACGACGACGACCTCCAGTATCTCCAGCGCTACCGGGGCTGAGCGCTCTCTGCTAACCTTCACGCGTCGTCGTTCTGAACCCTCGCGAGACTACCCATGCCGTTCTTTTCACATCCCGCCAACGCTGATTGGCTCCTGCCGATCATCAAGCTGCCGTTGATGCTCATCTCGGCGATCTTCGGTCTGATCCGCGTGATCGGCCCGATTGGCCAGGTCGCGCTGGTCGCGATCATCATCGCGCTGTATGCGAAGAACATCATGGGTCCGGCTCGCCCGTAAGCGGTAGGTCGACGAACTCGCGGTGCTGCGTGATCGCTGAACCGATCACACAGAGGCAAAGAGCAAAAGAGAAAAGGAGAACACCGGAGCCGGTCGCTCTGTGTTCTCCTTTTCTCTTTGTCTCTGTGTGATCGGTTCCGGGAAATCACGCCGGTTCGAGATCGATACGAACGTTTTCGCCTGTTCGGGGTGTCCAATCCAGTGTCCCCCATCACGCCATGACCGCCCTTCAAGACCAGATCCAGCGCCAACTCGGCGACGACTTCGCAATCGAGCGAGAACTCGGTGGCGGGGGGATGTCGCGCGTGTACGTGGCGTACGATCGGCGGCTCGATCGGCGCGTGGTCATCAAACTGCTGCGCCCCGAGCTATCGGCCGGCGTGAGTGTGGATCGGTTCCGTCGTGAGATTCTCACCGCCGCGGCGCTGCAGCACCCGCTGATTGTGCCGGTGCTCGACACGGGCGAGATCGACGGGCTGCCGTACTTCCTGATGCCATTCGTGGAAGGCGAGTCGCTGCGCACGCGGTTGCAGCGCGGATCGCTTGGCGTGGTCGACACGGTGCGCATTCTGCGCGACGTCTCGCGCGCACTCACCGTCGCCCATGCGCGTGGCGTGGTGCATCGCGACATCAAGCCGGATAACGTGTTGCTGGCAAACGGCGCAGCGGTGGTGGCGGACTTCGGTGTGTCGAAGGCCTTTGCCGAAGCGCGACACGGTGATCGCGACGATGACGCCGACGACGTCGCTACCGACCCATTTACGACAGCGGGTGTTTCACTCGGAACGCCGGCGTATATGGCGCCCGAGCAGGTGGCCGCCGACCCCGACGCGTCGTACCCCGTGGATATCTACGCCGTGGGTGTGATGGCGTATGAGATGCTGGTCGGTGCGCCGCCGTTTGGCGGCCGGTCGCCACAGCAGGTGATGGCGGCCCACATCGCCGAGGAGCCAGTGCCGGTGCAGCGGCATCGCCCGGACATACCGGCGGCGCTGGCCTCGCTGATCATGCAGTGTCTGGCCAAGGACCCGCTTCATCGACCCGCCAGTGCGGCGACATTGGCGCAAGTACTCGACGATCCGCAGGTCATCAGCGGCTCGTTCACGCCGATTCCTGACGATGGTTCGGGAAGTCAAGCGATTCGTGCGCTCACTGGGGCGACGGCCGCGGTACCGATAGGCATGCCGTCGAAGCGATGGCGCGCGATGTTCGCCGGTGTGGCTGGGGTGCTGGTCGCGGCACTGGCGTGGATCGCCGGCTCGCGTGACGGCGCCGCCGCGACGAACGACGCGAACGCCGCACGCCCGGCGATGACCGCGCTCGACACGACGCCCAGCGTCGCGGTGCTCCCTTTCGTGTACCTCAGCGCCGATTCCTCGCAGGCCTTCGCCGCGCAGGCGATCGCCGATGCGATCACCGATGCGTTATCGCGGGAGAAAGGGCTGCGCGTGATCTCGCGCTCGGCGGCCGACGCGTTGCAGAAGCGCATCGCCGCTGGCGATACGACCCGTCTCCCGGTGCGCACGCTCGTTGAAGGTGTGGTGGAGACCGAGGGCGACAAGTTTCGGCTCACGGTGCGGCTGGTAAATGCCGCTGATGGGTTCACCCTGTATGCCGATCGACTGGAAGGCATGAAGGGAAATCTCTTCGCGATGGAAGACGAAGTGGCCGGTGCCATGCGAGAGTTATTGCGATCGCATTTCAGCCTGCAAACGCCGGATGGGGGCGGCGCGCAATGAATTGCTCATGCGCGTCACCCCCATCGTCCAGCTCCCCGCCCACACGACACGCCAACGACTACGGCGTCGTGTAATTCGGATTAGAGCGCTTCTCCGACAACGGTGTCGCGAAGCACAGATCGCGGCCCGTCATATCGTCGGCGGTTCCCGGCCGGTTGTTCGTCGCCCAGCGACGGAGATCGCCGAGGCGGCGACCTTCGAGCCAGAGTTCGATGCCGCGTTCGCGCTTGAGGGCGCTCCACGCTTCCGTGGAATTCGCGGCGGTGAGCAACGGCAGGCTGAGTGTCGTGCGACGCAGATTCATCGACGTCAGCGCTCCGGTGACATCACCGGCGACCAGTTTGGCTTCGGCCTCGATCAGGCGCATCTCCCAGCCGGTGGAGAGGTTGATATTCGCCGTCGTCGCGGCGTGCTTCGTCTGGAAGTACCAGCGCACGCGTTGCGACACGCCGTTGAAGGTCACGGCACCGTCGCCCTGTAACACGGTGAGGCTGCTGTCGTACGGTACGCGTGGATCGCGAGTCGTGCGACGGTAGTTCTCGTAGAACGTGTTGAACACCGTGTGCGCGCGATACGGCGTGTTGGCGCCTGCCCAGAAGATGCGGTTGTACTGCGCCTCTTCCGTCTGATAGTACGGCATGCGGTACACGAACGTATTCGCGATCAGGGCGGCATCCGTCGCGGCGCCGGTGAGGTTGTTGCGCGACAATCGCACCGCTGCCCGGGCCGCCGTCGCCGCATTCGTCAGGTTTGCGTTCGCGGCTGCCGTAGCCACCGCGATCGCGCGCGTGAAGTAGCCCTCGGCCCGCTCGAAGTACACGCTAGCGGCTTGCGGCGCTCCGCCGTTGATCACGCACTCGCAGAAGTTCTCGCCGAGGTGCCGGTTGGCATACCCCGCCCAGATCAACGCTTGTGCTTGCGTCGCACTCTTGCCTGCCGCGTCGGCGCCGAGCACCGAATCGATGCGCGCCACGGCGCTTTCCGCAGTCCAGCGCGCTCGCTGCGAGAAGTTCCAGTGGGTGTTGTCGTCATCGTCGACCAGCTTGCCCGCCTGCTGACGAACGGTGATGCCGAACGCGCCGGTCGAACCCGCAGGGAACAGCTCCTTCGACACGGCTGAACCGGTATAGGCCACCCAGTTCATCGCTTCCGCCAGGTCGCGGCCTGAACCGTTGACCAGGCTGCTGAGCACCGCGGGGCTGTTCAGGAACTCCGACTGAATGGGGCCCGGGTTTGTGACTTCGAGTGCGCAGCCGGTACCGATAAGCAGCACCGCAGGAGCGAGCCATCGCAGTGCCCGGACCGCGCGGGGCGAGGGAATACGTGTTTGCGTCATGGTCATCTCCTCAGAACGACAGGCGCAAGGAAGTCAGGTACATCGCCGGGGCAGGGATCTGCTCCGAGATGTACCGCGGATTGGCGTTGAAGCCGTCGTTGCCGGACATCTCGGGATCGAAGAGGGGCATACCGTAGTTGCGGCGGAAGAAGTTCTGCGCCGAGAAGACGAGGGAGCTGCTGGCCACCTTCGGGATCAGCTTGCCCAGCGGTACCACGACGGTCACGTCGCGGATCTTGAAGAAGTCGGCCGGAAAGATGAACATCGTGCTGCGCACGTTGGTCGCCTTGCAGGTGAGGTTTTCACGCACCGTGATTGGCTTGCCCGCGGCGATGTTCTTGTAGGCATCGAAGCACGTCGGCCACTCCACCGAGCGCGAGAGCGCCTGGTACGACGCATCTTCGTTGATGTACGCGCCGCCCTGGTACTCGGTACGCATCGAAATCGTGATGCGCTTGTACGTGCGCAGCGACAGCGTGCCGCCGATGATGTGCGTAGGTTGACTCGGGCCGAAGTTGTAATTCGACATCGTGTCCGGCGCTTCGCCGACCGCGTTCGGATTGCGGATCAGCATACCCTGGACGACGGGCGCGGCGGATCCGGTCTGCACCCAACCGTTGTTGCCGATGCCGAAGGCCGGTACACCACCGAGCGACTGCACGAGGCTCTTGTTCGTGCTGAGGTTGATGCCCGCGTTCAGTCCCCAGTTCTCGCGATCGAGAATCGTCCCGTTCATGGCGATTTCGAAGCCCTGCTTGTTCAGCTCACCGACGTTGCGCAACACCGAATTCAGGAAGCCTTGCGACGGCGGCGCGTTCACGCGGAACAGGGCGTCGCTGGTCGTGGCGTTGAAGTAGGTGAAGTCGGTGGTCAGGCGGCCACCCCACAAACTGTGATCGAAACCGAGCTCGGTTTCGGCCGTGCGCTCAGGGCCGAGATTCGCGTTGCCGAGGTTGAGCGGGCGAAGCGCGGGATCGACGCCCCAGCCCACCGGCGTCCACGTTTGCACGGCATCAAAGGCGCCGGGGGCACGTCCCGCCTGTCCGTAGGCCGCACGCAGCTTGAGCGTGCCGAGCTTCTCCTTCCAGAATCCTTCGTCGGACACCACCCACGAACCGGAGATCTTCGGATACGTCTGGAATCCGAAGTCCTTACCGAACGCGCTGTTGCCGTCGATGCGCGTCGCGATGGTCACGAAGTACCGGTCCTTGAATCCGAGCAGCGACTGCGCGAAGACACCGCCGGTGATCACGCGCTGACGATTCTCGTCGGACAACTTCTGCGAACCGCTGGCTGCCGTGACCTCGCCGGGCGCGGCGAAGCGCTCGGAGTACGCCACCACATCGCCGACGGCCGAATTCACATACTGCGAGCCGAATGACACGGTCGCCTTGAAATCGTCGTTGAACTGCTTCTCGAGGTTGTTCACCCAATCCATGCTGAGCGTGGTGTTCGCCCACCGCTGGTTCTGAGCCACACCAAGCGGCGCATTCGGAAAGCCGTATGGACGGATGTTGCGATTCTCGACGGCCGCGCGATCGAAGCCCACGGTGAAGCGCGACGAGACCGCCTGGATCGGCGTGAAGGTGTTCGTGAAGCCGAGGATGAGGCGATCGATGTTGCTGGCCAGCTGCTGCGTCAGCACGCGACGGATGGTATCCGGATTCTCCGACGCGAAGTAATTGCGGTTGCGGCGGAACGCGTTGAGCGTGAGGCCCTGGGCGTTGTTACCGGCCGGTGTGTTGTTGATCAGGTTGTTCGTGTACGACACATTGAAGCTGGTGGCCAGCTTCTTGGCCGGCGCGAAGTCGATGTTGGAGCGCACCGAATACTTCCGCTCCAGGTCGTTCGGCATCACGCCCTCCGTGTTGTCGGCGCCTACCGACAACAAGTACTTGAGACTCGGGCCCGTGCCACCCGACACCTGCATCTGCGTGCCGTAGCGGCCGCCGTTGCGCAGGAACGGATCCATGAACAGCAGCGGGGCCGAGTCGGTGCCGAACTTCTGCAGCTTGTTGAAGCCGGAGTTGAACTGGACGTTCCACTTGGCCGCGCCGGACTGGCCACGCTTGGTGAAGATCTGGATCACGCCCGCCGATGCGTCAGTGCCGAACAGCGTCGCGGCGGCGGCACCCTTCACGATTTCGATGCGCTCGATATCGTCGGGATTGATGTCGTTGAGCGGGCTCGAGTTCGAGTTGGCGCCACGCTGCGTCGCGCCGGTGAAGACGCCGTTGCGCGGATACTCTTCGCTGCGCGTACGGACGCCGTCAATGTAGATGAGGGGCTGATTCGTGAGCGAGACGCTGGTGGCACCGCGCAGACGGATCGCCTGGCCGCCACCGGCGTTACCGACGCCGCCGGCCACCGTCACACCGGCCACACGGCCGGAGAGCAGATTGGATACGTTCGTCGGGACTTCCGGAATGTCGGCCAGCTTGACCTGTCCGATCGAGTTGCCCACTTCGCGCTTGCGCGCTGAGCCTGCCGTGCCCGTGACGACGATCTCGTTCAGAGACGTGGGGGCGGCGGTCATCGCGACGTCGAGCGTGACGATGCCGTTGGCGGTCACCGACACCACCTTGTCGATCTGTTGATAGCCCAGCGCGCGCACGCGAACGGTGCGCTGGCCAGGGGCCACGCCGGTGATCAGGTACGAACCGTCGGCGCCCGTCGTGGCGCCGATGCGCTCACCGAGAATGCCGACTTGTGCCGGAATAGGAGCGCCGTTGCCGACGTTCGTCACCTTGCCTCGGATGCGGCCAGTGCCATCCTGAGCAGCGGCGGGGTGGGACGCCACGAGCAGTGCGAGCGCACCGATCCATGGCCTGATGTTGCCTACGTGTCGCAGCCATCGCCGCATGCGGGCCTCCGGGAAGGGAGAAATGTCGTGCCAACGGCGGGGGCTAGCGGGAACATGCAGGGCCGAGGCGTGGCTAACATCCCACAAACGGACGCATTGCGCAAATGTTTACGCGTTAAAAAATCTCCAGTGCTTGTGGGCCTCGGCGGCTCAGCACGAAATGCACTTGTGGTTGTTCTTCGAGCCCAGCTTCTCCAACAGCGCCACCGTGTCGAGGAAGGGCGACACGCGCTGCACCGGCCCGTTGGCCATGTCGGCGGTGGTCTGCCCCGTGCGCGCTACCGCCTTCACGTCGGCGCCCTTCGACACCAGATACTCGATCATCGCATTGTCGCCCCGCGCCGCCGCGTGGTGTAACGGCGTGTAGCCGCTGTAGTCGCGCGCGTTCACGTCGAAGCCGAGCACCTCCACCAGATACTTCATCGCCGGCAGCCAGCCATCGGGCACGTGTCGATGGTCGTTGGCGGCGAAGCCCTGACCGTAGCCCACGCCAGACGCCGCGTGGATCGCCAGCACGCCAACGCCGCCTTCCGCGATCGGCGCCAACCCCGACGGATCCGCCGTCGCCACGGCGACGGCACCGCGCCGAGCCCGCGGCTTCGGTTTGATCGTGGCAATGGTGGGATCGGCACCAGCCGCCAGAAGTAGCTTCATGGCCGCGACGTCGGTAGCGTAGGCCGCGCGGAAGAACGGTGTCGCGCCGGAAAAGTCGACGCCGAGATTGTCGCGATTGTAGGTGGTGTACCACAGCGACTTCACCAAGCGTGCGTTCGGATCGGCCTTCGCCTTCAACAGGGAGTCGACCACTTCGAGATACGTGGCGTGCTGCTGTAGTTGGAACGCCGGCTGCGGCGTGCGCGTGCTCGGCGCCCACTCCTTGTTCAGCACCGCGAAGAGCGGGGCCGCCCCGGCGTCGCTGGCCAGATTGGGATTGCCTCCGCGGCCGAGCAGTCGCAGCACGATGTCGTAGTGCCCATTGATCGCCGCCATCAGCATCGGGCTTGTTTGGTCACCAGCACTGACCTGATTGATCGACGCGCCGCCATCGAGCAGCGCGTCGATGGCAGCAATCTGACCTTCACGGACGGCCAGCAGCAGAGCGGTGTGCCCGCCCTGAGGCCCCAGAAGCTCGTTGTAGGCCGGATTGTCGTCATCCAGCCCACGCCCACCCTGCGCCGCCAATCGTGCCTCTTCGGCCGCAGCCGCAGCCGCCGCTCCGTCGAGCGCGGCCGCTGAGGCCGACTGCACCTCCACATCACGCGATGCCTTCACCGCGGCCTGCACCTGCTGCGGGTTGGGCAACCAGTTCGGATTCTTCGTTTGCCCCTGTTCTTCGCGCAGCTTCGCCAGCACCGCATCACGCTTCGACTTCGCCTGCCGATCCTGGGCGGCGCTCGCCATGATGTCCAACGTCTTTGCCGTGATCGACGCATCGGCGCCGGCCTTGAGCAGGGCGCGCACCGCGTCCGCACGACCGCGCGCCGCCGCGACCATGAGCGGCGTCTGGCCCCACATAGGTTCCTTCACATTGGCGTCGACTCCCGCTGCAACCAATACCGAGATCGCGCTCGGCACGCCTGCCATCGCGGCGAGATGCAACGCCGTCGTGCCGTCGGCGGTCGTTGCGCGCGCATCGGCGCCGGCAGCCAGCAGCGCACGGATCACGCCCGTGTTGCCGCGCTGACTCGCCACGTGCAACGGCAGAAAGCCGCCCACTCGCGTCGTCGTGGTCGTGCGCGCTTTGGCTCGCAACAGCACCGCGGCCAGCGACGAGTCGCCGCGCTCGGCGGCCCAATGCAGTGCCGTCATCCCGTCGCCCTGCGCCGCGTTCACGTCGGCACCCGTGGCCACCAGCGCCCGCACCGCCGACGCATCACCGCGCATCGCGGCATCAGCCACCGGCGCCGCCGGTGTGACCGACAGGCTCGGTACCGCCGAGGTCATCGCACCGATTGCGACCCACTTCCACCACAGTCCACCAGTCATCTGCTCTCTCCTCGCGTCAGATCCGCATCAGAAGGTGAACTCGCCCGTGCTGTCGCCGAACGTATTGAGATCGTCCATACCCAGCTTGTGCATCAGGCTCAGCATCGCATTCGCCATGGGGGTGCCGTCCGGCGCCTTGAGGTGCTGATTGCCCGACGCCAGACCATGTCCGCCACCCAGCAAAATGAGCGGGCAGCGACGGTGGTTGTGCGTGTTGCTGTCCGACATCGGCGAGCCATACACGATGGTGGTCTTGTCGAGGAGCGGCGAATCGCCGTCCATCGTCGTCTTGAGCTTGTCGAGCAGATACGGCAGCAAGCTCACATGGTACCGGTTGATCTCGGCGAACTCGCGAACGCGTGCCGGATTGTTGCCGTGGTGCGACGACGGATGAAAGCCGGTCGCGACCCCGCTGTCGGGATACACACGCGCCGACGCGTCGCGGCCCATCTTGAAGGAGAACACGCGCGTCATGTCGCTCTGCAACGCCAGCACCTGCAGGTCGAACATGATCTTCACATGGTCGCCGAATGAATCCGGTACGCCCGCCGGAGCGCCGGCCAGTTCGCGCGCTTCGCCCGAACTGTTGCGCGCCTCCACTTGCTGAATGCGCCGCTCGATCTCACGGATGTTGTCGAGATACTGCTCCATGCGACGACGATCGGTCGCGCCGAGTTGCTTGTTGAGCTGCGCCACACGCCCTGTGATCCAATCGAGCACGCTGCCGGTACTGCGCGTGCGATCGGCGCGTTCGGCGGCCGTACCACCGGTGCCGAACAGCTGCTCGAACGCCACGCGCGGGTCGCGAATCATCGGCAGCGGTTCGGTGGGCGAACTCCAGCTGATCGAGTCGGTGTACATGCACGAGTAACCGTACGCGCAGCCGCCGGCACGATCCAACGGTTCGATGCACAGCTGCATCGATGGAATCGGCGTGGCCTGTCCGAAGCGTTGCGCGTACATCTGGTCGAGCGACGTGCCCGCAAAGATGTCCGAGCCTTCGGTTTGCGTGGGATGGGCCTGCGTGAGAAACACCGCGCTCGATCGGAAGTGATCACCGCCGATCTCCTCCGACTTGTACGCTTCCGCCATGCGCACGTCGGTGTTGCTCACGATCGTGAGATACTTGCGCCACGGCTCCAGCGGCGACAACGACGTCGCGCTCAGGTCGAAGGCGCGTCCGGTGGTCGGCGGCGCCCAGAGGTGCTCGGTGAGTCCGAACGGGCTGCAGCCGGCCGCGCCGTGCACCATTTCGAGGCACAGCAGTCGCGCCGGATTGGCCGGTGCACTCGACGCGAACGCCGTGGTCGGAATCATCGCGTCCAGATACGGGAGCGCGACCATCGTGCCGAGTCCTTTCAAGAACGTGCGACGCGGCAATGCCTTGCGGGAGATGAAGGCCATAGTCGAACTCTCTACCGGAACAGGTTGAAGGACGCACCCGGCTGTTGGCCGGGCGACGCGTCGGTGGCTTTCGGGGCGGGCGCGTCGGCGCGCTGCATACGGAAGGCGGGGCTACGTACCACGCCAAGGATGTACGCCGACATCCGGTGATCCTGCTTCGCCGCGTCGCGCACGATCGCGCGCACGGTCGGCATGTCGTACGCCTCGATGCGACGTCCGATCGCATACGCCATGAGGTTGCGCGTAAAGGTGCGCAGCAGCGCGTCTTCCCGGCGCAACAGCGCGGCCTGCAGTTCCGCCACGTTGCGTGCGGTGCTGCCATCCCACAAATCACCGCGCGAATCGATTGGCATGCCGTTGTCACGGACCCGCAGGCGGCCCGTCACATCGTACTGCTCCATCGCGAGGCCGATCGGATCCATCATCTTGTGGCAGCTGCTGCACGCCGGGCTCTTGCGATGTTGCTCCATGCGCTCGCGCACGGTGAGCAGGCGGCCGTCGGTGGCACCGGGCGTCGCTTCGAGGTCGGGTACGCCGGGCGGCGGCGGTGGTGGCGGCGAGTTGAGCAGCACTTCCATCACCCACTTGCCGCGTTCCACCGCGGACGTGCGCCCGGCGTGCGAGGTCAGCGTGAGAATGCTCGCGTGCGATAACAGTCCGCGTCGGCCGGCGTCGGGATACTTTACGCGACGGAACGACGGACCGATCACATTCGGCATGTCGTAGTGCTGGGCCAACCGCTCATTCACGAACGTGTAGTCGGCACGATAGAGGTCGAGCAAGGGCCGGTCGCGACGCACGAGATCGTCGAAGAACAGCTCTGTCTCCTTGCGCATCGCGTCGCGCAGCTGCTCGTCGAAGTCGGGATACTGCCGCACGTCGGGCTGCACGATGTCGAGATCGGGCAGCCGTAGCCACTGCGCCGCAAAGCGCGTGGACAGCGACGACGCGCGCGGATCGGCCAGCAGGCGGCGTACTTCCCGTTCGAGGCCGACCGGCGTGGAGAGCGCGCCGCGCGTGGCCGCCGATACCAACGCCCGATCGGGTGGTGCCGACCAGAGGAAGAACGACAAGCGAGACGCGAGGTCGATGTCGCGCAACGCATAGTTCGCACCGGCCGCGACATCGCGCGGCGCCTGCTCGAAGCGGAAGACGAAGTCGGGGCTCGCCAGAATGCCTTCCAGCGCCGTACGCACGCCCGCTTCGAAGCCGCCATTCTTGCGACCACCATCGTACAACGACATCAGTCCAGCCCGATCGTCGTCGGTGAGCGGACGACGATATGCCATCGCCCCCAACCGATTCACGATGGACTGCGCGCACGGCCGCTCGGCGCTCACGTTGGCCGGACGGCAGCTGAAGATATTCTTGCGGAGCGGCGTGTCGGACACGCCCGTCACCGCGTACGGGCCGTTCACCGTGAGCTCGCGCAAATGCGGCAACAGCGAGAAGCCGTACGCCACCGCATTCGACGTGCTGTTCAGCGACCACTTGAGTGGGCTGATCAAGTCCTGCGCCACTCCCTGAAAACCCGGCGGCACGAACGCCGCCGCAATGCGATGCGGACCCGCCGTGATGCGCACGCGATCGCTACCCATCGCCACACCGTTCGGATCCGACGCATGCATGAAGCGATCAATCGACAGCAGCGCGACGCGCTCGCCGTCCACCGAAATCTCCATCTGCTCGCCGCGGGCGAGACCGCCGGCAAAGGCGCCGGTGGTCTCGTGGAAGAAGTTCACATCGAAGCGGTACTCACCGTCAGCCGGAAACGTGTGGAGCACCGCCATGCCACCGCGCGTGCCGAACGGCGTGCCGTCCACGTGCTCTGTCTGCGACGCCATCTTCGGCATCGTGTACGTGTGCGACGCCGCGCTCGCCGACGCATTGCCGACCGCCAGCCGGCTCAGGTCACTGGCCGCACGCAGATACGCACTGAGCAGCGTCGGTGAAAGCGCCTGCACGTCGGCGATGTTGTCGAAGTTGTCGCTCTTGGTGTCGGGCGGCAGATACGACGCGGCGTCCACGTCGAGATGCAGCAAGTCGGCGACCGCCGCGCGGTACTCGGCGCGATTGAGTCGCTGAAAGGTGCGGCGTCCGGGATTCGGATGCGCATACGCGCTCGCATCGAGTTGACGTTCGAGCGAGACGACCAGCGCGCTCAGGGTGTCGGCACTTGGGCGCGCCGAGCCCACGGGCGGCATCATGCCGGTGCGCAGTTTGGCGACCACCTTCTCGGCCACGTCCGCCTGTACATCGGGCGCGCCCACATCGAAATCGGCCAGCGACAGATTGCCGCGACGCATCGTGGGGTTGTGGCACTTCTGGCAGTACTGCTTCACCACCGCATTCAGTTCGGCGGGGGCCATGCGTAACGCCCTGGAACGCGCGGCCTCACGCGACGCCGCGGTCGCAGGCCGCGGCAGCACCGGATGGCCCACGGCACGCGCGGCCGGTGGTGCGGGTACGTGCGCAGGCGACGGGGGTCGCGGGTCGCTGTGGCCGGGAAGGGCAACGGCGAATGAGAGCGTAACCGCCAATGCGGAGATCGCTTTCATGCCTGACCTCAATGCGGGAAGGGAACGGCAGGGACTGCGGAGGGGAGGGACCAGCCTGTAAAAGATGCGGTCCGAGATGGCATTGCAGCAAGAATTTGACCGCGCCGATTGACGGACCGTCCCCGGAGCGGGAGCTTGAGCGCAACTCGTCGTACCGCCCTCTGTACCGCCCGGCTTCCAGGAGATTCATGCCGCTGCGCGCTGTTCGACCTCTGCTCGCGACTGTCGGGCTGGCTTTCGCCCTGCTGGCGGCCGGCGCCGTTCCACTGTCCGCACAGGACGCACCGAAGCGACCGACGGGCGTTCCCGCAGCGGAACAGATGCCGGCGGACAGCATCGAGGCTATGATGGCGTTTGCACGAGCCTACCTCGCCCAGACGGCACTCCGTGAGCGCGCCGATGCCGCCTACGCCGAACCGAAGAACAAGAAGCCGGAGGAATTGGCCGGACTGCGCGAGAAGTACCGGTTGGAGCGCGACGCGCTGCTCAAATCGCACGGATTCACCGACGTCACGTATGCGCGCGCGACACAACGTGTGAGTGGCGACGACACCGCGCGCCTCGCCTTCGAAGCCGCGCTAGCCAAGGTTACCGCGAAGTAAGGCTGTCGCCGCGCCGCCGCCCCGCCGCCCAGGCGATCATCCCCACGACCACACCGGCTGGCACCAGCCAACGCGTGGTGTCGGCGATTGCCGCGACCTCCGGATACCGCGCGCCGATGCCGCGTAATGCCCAGGCGACGACCAGTGGAAAGAGCCAGTTGCCGCGCCCCCACGCCATGACGGTACCGAGCAGCGTCGCCACGAACATCATCGCGACCGCCCACGTCGATTCCGCGATACCGAAGCCGCCCCACTGCACGGCCTGCGCGAACTGAAAACTGTTCGCGATCAACGCCACCGAGATCCACGCGAGGTAGATATCCTGCGGCCAGACCAGGAATATCTGCTCGGCGAGTGACGGTGCGCTTCCCGTGCGCACCCGTTCTCCGATCACGACCAGCGTGACGAGAAAAATCACCATGACCGGCAGCGCGAGCGCGAACTGGCCGAATGAGAAGAGCGAAATCCACGCCACGTTGAGCGCGCCGGTCACCGCCCACCAGATGCCGAGTCGCCGCACGGCACGCTCCGCGCTGGCCGTCGGGAGCGCCTGATAGACCACCGAGGCGATAAGCCCGAGATAGATCACGCTCCAGATCCCGAACACGTAGTCGGCGGGCAGGAAGAGCGAGCGGTACCGGTTGGCGATCACGCCGATCGAATCGCCGCTCATCGCACCCGTGGCGGCGAGCCCGTTGAGGGCAATCACCGTCACGAGCGCGAGCACGTTGCCGGCCTTCTGGCGTGACAGCGTTAGCGGCATCGAGGCGTGGAGTCGTGAGGAAGGATCAGCGCAGCGGGTGTACGCAGGATAACATTCCCCACCTGGGAGACAGCGATACGACGCGTCGGGTGCGTCTCATTCTTCGGAGGGCGATCGGATGTACGGGATCTTGCTTGGTGCGCATAACCTGCTGGCGTGGGCCGTTCTCATCGTCGGCGTGCTCGTGCTGTCGCGGGCGGGAAGCCGAAGTGCCACGTGGTCGGAGGCCGATACCGGTCTGGTGCGGAAGCTGACGCTGCTGGTGCACCTGCAGTTGCTGGCGGGCCTAGGGCTGTGGTTCGTCAGTCCGGCGGTGGCCGCGGCGCGCGCGTCGATGAGCACGACGATGAAAGATCCCGCCCTGCGCCGACTCGTGGTCGAGCATCCTACCCTGATGGTGCTCGCCGTCATCGCGGCGACGGTGTCGAGCGTGCGGGTCAAGAAGGCCGCGGACTCGGCCACCAAGGCGAAGCGGGCGCTGGTCGGCACGCTGCTCACGCTGGCGCTGGTGGCTGCGGTGATCCCGTGGCAGCGACTGATCACCAAGTGGACGCAGGGGTGAGCGGGCAGGGCGGCTGACACAAAGAACCCCGCAGCGACCGAAGTCGTTGCGGGGTCTCTATTTATACAGTTTATACAGTCGGGGCGACAGGATTTGAACCTGCGACCTCCTGCTCCCGAAGCAGGCGCTCTACCGGGCTAAGCTACGCCCCGTGCGATCTCATGGTGCTACCTGCATCCAAACCACTACGCGCCTAGAAGGACTCGAACCTCCAACCTTCTGATCCGTAGTCAGATGCTCTATCCAATTGAGCTATAGGCGCAGAACTCCGATGCACCACGATCAACGCACAGCCTCTCTTCGCAGAGAGTCCCGGAACCTAGTGAATCGTGCACGCTCTCGCTACTGACGAGCATTCACCAGGTTTGTCCAACACCAGCAGACCAGCATATGGGTCGTACAAGACTCGAACTTGTGACCTCCACGATGTCAACGTGGCGCTCTAACCAACTGAGCTAACGACCCAAGACACCGTTGTACTACAAGCGGGAAACGGGACTCGAACCCGCGACCCCAACCTTGGCAAGGTTGTGCTCTACCAACTGAGCTATTCCCGCAGACGGATCAGAACGCGTGCAGCAAACCTTCACCAACCGGAGTGGAGACGAGCGGGATCGAACCGCTGACCTCTTGAATGCCATTCAAGCGCTCTCCCAACTGAGCTACGCCCCCGGTACTGGCTCCCTGTACATCCGCCGTGCCGTACCCCGTCCCAGCAGCACCGTGCCGGCGAGGGCATCAGGAACGCGCAGTCTAGTGAGGTGTATGTCCGGCGTCAAGCAGAGTTCCGCAGAATTAGACTGGCGAAAGACTCCCGTCGGCGTATCTTGCATGGCTACCCCCGTAATTGCCCAGTCGCTGCAGGTTGGGATCTCGTGGGGCACCGGCGCCGTTTGTTGGCTAGCCGTTTCCATTTCGTTTCCTCCTTCAGGGGTGATGTCTCATCCCAAGGTCTCATAGAACGCCATGACTGAAGTCAAGCGGAAGCGCCGTCGTGCGGCACCCGCGGGCATCGCGCCCAGTGAACCCGAGCGCGATATCCTCGACCAGTATCTCTACGAAGTCAGCACGTATCCGCTCCTGAAAGCGGCCGAAGAGATCGAACTCGCGAAGAAGATCCGGACCGGCGACCAGGACGCGCTGCAGGAGCTCGTGAAGCGCAACCTCCGCTTCGTCATCTCCGTCGCCAAGAAATATCAGAATCGTGGCTTGCCGCTCATCGACTTGATCGGTGAAGGCAACGTTGGTCTGCTCACGGCTGCGCGGAAGTTCGATCCTGATCAGGGCGTGAAGTTCATCTCGTACGCCGTGTGGTGGATTCGTCAGGCCATTCTGTCGTCGCTTGCGCGACAGGGCCGTACGGTGCGGGTGCCGCTCAATCGCACCGCCGATCTGTCGCGCATCATCAAGGCATCGGAAATCCTCCGGCAGAAGCTCCGCCGTGAGCCGTCGCCGGAAGAACTCGCGCAGGTCACCGGCCTGTCGGTCGACGTGGTGCAGTCGCTCGCCGCCCTTAATACGGGCGATGTGCGTCTCGATGCCCCGATGGATCCCGATGGCGATCGTTCGCTCATCGAGCGGTTCGTCGCCGATGAAATGCCGGACACCGAAGAAGAAGCGATGAACCGCTTCCTCACCGACGAAATCGAGCAGGCGCTTTCCACCTTGCCGCCGCGCGATGCCAAGGTGCTCCGACTCTACTTCGGCCTCGAAGGCGGCCGTGAGCACACGCTCGAAGAGATCGGCAGCATGCTCGGGGTCACCCGTGAGCGTGTCCGTCAGCTGCGCGACCGGGCCCTCAAGCGTCTCCGCGAAGGCGATGTGGGTCGCGCCCTGTCCAGCTTCGCCGCCTAGCACGCGTCACGAAGCAAAGCGACAGCAGCGGGGTATGCACAACGAGGGGCGTCCGACGGTCGGGCGCCCCTTCTGCGTTCCGTCCGCGAATTCACGCCTACCTTCGCCGAACTTTGGCGGTACATTTGTGATCTCATGATCGAGTTCAAGAACGTCCACAAGGCTTTCGGGCCCAAGCAGGTGCTCCGTGGCTTCTCCCTTCAGGTCAACGAAGGCGAGACTATGGTGATCATCGGCTATTCCGGAACCGGCAAGTCGGTGGCGATCAAGCACATTGTCGGCCTTCTCGAGCCCGACGAAGGCGAAGTCTGGGTCGATGGACTCCGTGTCGATCAACTCTCGCGGAAGGACCTCTACGCGTTGCGTGGACGGATCGGCTACGTGTTTCAGTTCGCCGCGCTCTTCGATTCCATGACGATCGGCGAAAATGTCGCCATGGGGCTGCGCAAGCAGGGCGAACTCAGTGAGTCGGAGATCACCGCGCGTGTCGACGAAGCGCTTTCGCTCGTCGACCTGCCCGACGTGAAGAGCCGTATGCCGGCTGAGCTTTCCGGCGGCATGCGTAAGCGCGTCGGTATCGCCCGCGCCATCGCGCTCCGCCCCAAGTACATCCTGTACGACGAACCCACCACCGGTCTCGATCCGGTCACGTCGGCCACCATCGATGCGCTGATGGTGCGCATGCGCGAACAGTTGGGGGTGACGGGCATCGTCATCACGCACGATATGCGCAGCGCCTACACCGTAGGCACGCGCATCGCCATGCTGTACGAAGGCCAGCTGCGCGCCGTCGGTACCGTCGATGAAATCCAGCACAGTACCGATCCGCTCGTGCGGCAGTTCATCGAGGGACGCGCCACGCTCGAAGGCACGTCGGCGCTCATCGGCGTCGCGGCCACGGCGAGCTGAGTCGTGTCCGCGCGCGGCATCCGTCGGTAGCATCACCGTGACGACGTCGCGGGATCCGCAGAAACGCTCCGGGCGTGCCAAGCTCGAGACGTCGGCTGGAGGAGTCGTGTATCGCGTGCAGGACGGCGAACCGATGTTCCTGCTGATTCGTGACAGCTATCAGAACTGGGGATTCCCGAAAGGACATCTCGAGATCGATGAGCCGCCCGATGCGGCGGCGTTGCGTGAAGTGCGCGAAGAAACGGGGTTGGATGACGTCGCGCTCGACGGCGCGATCGACACGATCGACTGGTTCTTCCGGTTTCGCGGTCGGCTCGTGCACAAGGTCTGTCATTTCTACCTCATGCGCAGCGACGCGTCTGGCACCACTCCGCAGCGCGCCGAAGGCATCACGGCCTGTCGGTGGGCCACCTTCGACGAGGCCACGAAGCTGGTGTCCTACGCCAACGCGCGTGACGTCTTGATGCGCGCCCATGCCATGGTGCGTGGTGACGATCCGGCCGGTGATCCGGCGCAGGCCCCCACGCCGCGCGCCGGCGTGCACACCGAGCCGCCGCGCTGATGCCCGCGCGCACTGGCGCCGAGAACTCGGCACCGTCGATGTGCGTGGTGGCGCTCCTCAAACGCGAGCGGGCGCGCGCGCTGGTGCGTGCCGCCTTCCCGCGACGCCGCGCGCATGTCCACGCCGCGAAGAGCGCGGTGGACGTGGAGGAGTACCTCATCAAGGAACTCGTCGATGTCGTGATCATCGACGCCGGCGCCGGCGACGACGCGCAGCGCCTGATCGCTCGCGCCGAAGAGTTTCCCAGTCTCCCGTTCGTGCTGATCACGACGCTACTGCCGGCCGATGCCCCGTTGGTGGCACGGGCAGCCGACGCCGGCGTGACCGACGTGCTCGTCGAAGGGGTAGACGACAGCGTGGCCCGCGAACTCGTGCTCCGTCGCGCCTTCTCCAGCCGCTTCGAGCGCGCGCTCTCCCAGCCGCCGGCCATGCTGCATCTCGAAACCCCGCTGCAGATTGCTGTCTGGCAAAGCGTCGTCCGTCGCGCCGGCCGTCCTGTACGTACCGATCAGCTGGCCAAGGAACTGAGCGTGTCGCGCGAGCACCTCTCGCGCAGCTTTGCCGTGGGACAGGCGCCCACGCTCAAGCGCGTCATCGACCTCGTGCGGGTGTTGGCCGCCGCCGAGCTGTCCAAGAACGCCGGTTTCGACGTGCGCGACGTGGCGCAGGTCCTGGGCTTCGCGAGCTCATCCCACCTGTCCAGCACCACCCAACGCCTCGTCGGCGCCCGCGCCTCCAGTCTGTCCCGCCTCCGGGCCGTCGACCTCCTGGAGCGCTTCGGCCAGGCCGCGTTCGGAGACCCGGCGGCCAGCTAGTTCGGTCGAAGCCGCGGAGCTCAACGAACCGCAACAGCAACCGCAACAAACGGCATAACCGCGAATTTTCGCTGACACCGCGCGGATCGTCCCGACCGTGCCGACTGCCCCGTGGGCCATTGCAAGTCGTTGCGTTTCTTGTTGTTGAACAAGAAAACAGAAAAGCCTGGCGTCGACGGGCCGATCGTCGTCGCTGACGATACCATCCGCGTGTTGTTCGCGAAAATTCGCGGTAGAGCTGTTGCTTTTGTTGTTTTCGAATGCCGAAGGCGCCCCCCAAACCAGCGGCGCAAAGCCCGGGTTGCACCGACTCACCCCTTGTGATAATTTTCACAAGCTGTCTCCGAATCGTTACCACGCATATAAAGCCCCTGCCTCATGGCTACTCAGACCGCCCTGCGCCCCGGCGAAATCAAAGACATCCTCCTCCGCGAAATTGAAGCGGCGGATCTCGCCGATCTCAATGTCGAGGAAGTCGGTTCCATCCTCGAAGTGAAGGACGGCATTGCCCGCGTCTATGGCCTGGGCAAGGTCATGGCCGGCGAGATGCTCGAGTTCACCGCCTCCGAAACGAAGGCCGTCATCACCGGCATGGCGTTGAACCTCGAAGAGGACAACATCGGTGCGATCATCCTCGGCGATTACCTCCAGCTCAAGGAGGGTGATGAAGTCCGTCGCACCGCCCGCGTACTGGAAGTGCCCGTGGGACCGGAACTGATCGGTCGCGTCGTTGATCCCCTCGGCCGTCCCATCGACGGTCTCGGCGAGATCCGCAGCACCGCGTTCCGTAAAGTCGAGTCCCCGGCCCCCGGCATCATCGTGCGGCAGCCGGTCAAGGAGCCCATGCAGACGGGCATCAAGGCCATCGACTCCATGATCCCGATCGGCCGCGGTCAGCGCGAGCTCATCATCGGCGACCGGTCCACGGGCAAGACCGCCGTGGCCATCGACACGATCATCAATCAGAAGGGTCAGGGCGTCGTCTGCGTCTACGTCGCCATCGGTCAGAAGGCCTCCACGATCGCCACGGTCGTCGAGCGTCTCCGTCAGGCCGGCGCGCTCGAGTACACCATCATCGTCGCCGCCTCCGCGTCCGATCCGGCGCCGATGCTCTACATCGCGCCCTATTCGGGCTGCGCGATGGCCGAGTACTTCATGTACAACGAAGGCAAGCCCACGTTGTGCGTGTATGACGACTTGTCGAAGCAGGCCGCGGCGTATCGTCAGCTGTCGCTCATCCTGCGCCGTCCGCCGGGTCGTGAAGCCTATCCGGGTGACGTGTTCTATCTGCACAGCCGTTTGCTCGAGCGCGCGGCGAAGCTGCGCGAAGACGAAGGCGTGGTCGATGGCAAGACGATCCTCAAGCCAGGTGGTTCACTCACCGCGCTGCCGATCATCGAAACGCAGGCCGGCGACGTCTCGGCGTACATCCCGACCAACGTCATCTCGATCACCGACGGACAGATCTTCCTGGAAACGGACCTCTTTAACGCCGGCATTCGCCCGGCCGTGAACGTCGGTATCTCGGTGTCGCGCGTTGGCGGCTCGGCGCAGACGAAGGCCATGAAGAGCGTGGCCGGCCGTCTCCGCCTCGACCTCGCGCAGTTCCGCGAACTCGAAGCCTTCGCCGCCTTCGCGTCGGACCTCGATCCCGCCACCAAGCGTCAGCTCGAGCGCGGTGCGCGTACGGTGGAAATCCTCAAGCAGGGGCAGTACCAGCCCATGCCGTTCGAGGAGCAGGTGATGGTGATCTACGCCGTGACCAACGGTCTGCTCGATACCATCGACACCGGCAAGGTGCGCGCGTGGGAGAAGGGCTTCCTCGAGTTCATGCGCGCGCAGTTCCCGCAGGTCGCTGAGACGGTCCGCACCAGCAAGGCGCTTTCGAAGGAAATGGAAGCGGAGCTGAAGCGCGGCATCGAGCAGTACTCCAAGAGCTTGTAACATGGCCAAAGGCCGCGAACTCAAGGGGCGCATCAAGTCCGTCGAGAACACGCGCAAGATCACGCGCACGATGGAAATGGTCGCCACCTCCAAGATGAAGCGCGCGGCGGATCGCGTGTCGTCAGCGCGTCCGTACGCGCTGGCGCTCGGCGAGGTGCTGTCGCACGTGTACACGCCGGAATTGGCGGAGCGCTTCCCGCTGCTTCGCCGACCGGCGCAGATCAAGAAAGTGGCGCTGGTCGTGCTCACGGCGAATCGCGGCCTGTGCGGCGCGTTCAACACCAACCTGTTGCGTGAGGCCCGCGCGCGTCTCGCGGAGCTGGAAGGGAAGGGCATCAGCGTCGAGCTGCACGTGGTGGGTCGCAAGGGTATCGGCTTCTTCAAGTATCTGGGACGCGATCTCGCGTCGCAGCGCGCCGACATCAGCGACAAGCCGACGTCGGCCGATGCCTCGTCGCTCATCGACACGCTCATGACGCGCTTCGCGTCGGGCGATCTCGATGCGGTGCACGTGACGTATGCCAAGTACAAGTCCGCGCTGTCCACGCCGCCGGCCACCGAACAGGTGTTGCCGGTCGTGGCACCGACCACGGCGGGTGCCGGGTTGTCGCGCGATTTCATTCTCGCTCCGTCGGCCGACGAAATCCTCGAAGCGCTGTTGCCGCTCTATGTGCGCAACACCGTGTACCGGGCGCTCGTCGAAACCGCCGCGGGTGAGCAGGGCGCGCGTCGGACGGCGATGAAGAACGCCACCGACAACGCGACCGAGATGCTGCAACTGCTCAAGCGCACGTACAACTCCGCGCGGCAGGCGCAGATCACGCAGGAAATCGCCGAAATCGTCGGCGGCGCATCGGCACTGCAGGGCTGATTTCCCTATCTCCATATAGAGTCTCATGGCTACCACTGCCGCGCCGACCACTGTCGGCAAGATCATTCAGGTTATCGGCCCCGTCATCGACGTGGCCTTCGAAAACGATCATCTGCCCGAGTTGTACAACGCGGTGCGGGTGGAAGGCACGGCGCCTGATGGACAGGTGATCTCCGTGACCGCCGAAGTGCAGCAGCACATCGGTCGTAATCAGGTTCGCGCGGTCGCGATGTCGAGCACCGACGGCGTCACGCGTGGCATGGACGTGGTCGACACCGGTGGCTCGATCACCGTGCCCGTCGGCGCGCCCGCGCTCGGCCGCATTCTGAACGTGCTCGGTGAGCCGGTGGACGAAGGCGCACCGATCCCGAAGGACGCGCTGCGCTGGCCCATTCACCGTAAGCGTCCCGACTTCGTCGATCTGCTCCCGAAGACGGAAGTCTTCGAAACGGGCATCAAGGTCGTCGATCTCGTCGCCCCGTTCGTGAAGGGTGGAAAGATCGGACTCTTCGGCGGCGCCGGCGTCGGCAAGACGGTCATCATTCAGGAGCTCATCAACAACGTCGCGAAGGGACACGGTGGAAAGTCCGTGTTCTGTGGCGTCGGTGAGCGCACGCGCGAAGGCAACGACCTGTATCTCGAATTCCAGGAAGCTGGCATTCTCGACAAGGTCGCGCTGATCTACGGACAGATGAACGAGCCGCCCGGAGCCCGTCTCCGCGTTGCGCTCGCCGGTCTTACCGTCGCCGAGTATTTCCGCGACGTCGAGAACGCCGACGTGCTCGTGTTCGTCGACAACATCTTCCGCTTCACGCAGGCCGGTTCGGAAGTGTCCGCGCTGCTGGGCCGTATGCCGAGCGCCGTGGGTTACCAGCCGACGCTCGCCACGGAAATGGGCGAACTGCAGGAGCGCATCACCTCCACGCGTAACGGCTCGATCACGTCGGTGCAGGCCATCTACGTGCCGGCCGACGACTTGACGGACCCCGCGCCCGCCACGGCGTTCGCGCACTTGGACGCGACGGTCGTGCTCAATCGTAAGATCACCGAGCTCGGCATTTATCCCGCCGTGGACCCGCTCGACTCCACGTCGCGCATCCTCGACGCGCAGTACATCGGTGAGCGCCACTACAACGCGGCGACCACCACGCAGCGCATCCTGCAGCGCTACAAGGAGCTCCAGGACATCATCGCGATTCTTGGCATGGACGAACTGTCCGAAGACGACAAGAAGATCGTGGGTCGTGCGCGCCGTCTGCAGCGTTTCATGTCACAGCCGTTCGCCGTGGCCGAGCAGTTCACAGGCATCCCCGGCAAGTACGTGAAGCTCGAGGAGACGATCTCTTCGTTCGAGCGCATCTGCGCCGGCGAGTTCGACAATTTGCCGGAGCAGGCGTTCTTCATGGCCGGCGGCGTGGACGACGTGGTCGCCAACGCAAAGAAGTTCCAGAGCTGATAGCATGAGCGATTCACTGAAGGTGTCGGTGATTTCCCCCGAGCGCGTGCTCTTCGAGGGCAGCGCGCGGGGCGTCATCGCGCCGACGTTCGACGGCGAGATGGGAATCCTGCCGATGCACGCGCCGCTGATGACGCTGCTTGGCAAGGGCACGCTGCGGCTCGACACCGCTGACGGCGAGAAGCGCTTCGGCATCGAGGGCGGCTTTCTCCAGATCATCGACGATCAGGTTCGCGTCGTGACGGAGCACGCGACGGCGATCACTGCGGCGTAAGCCGTCGACGCAGAAGGACCTCACACGCGGGACATGGGTTAGACCATGTTCCGCGTGTTTTGCTTGTGGCGACCCCTCAAGCGGCAATTTCTGATGTTTCCGCCATTTAGACGCAACGTCCGGACGCCGTGGTCCGTATGCTCTGTGGCGCCCCCGGTGTGCACTGTCGTCTGGCAGCTCGCGACGCCGCGGTCGTGATCGCAGCATGTCTGCTCGCGTTTTCACCAACACTCATGGCTCTCCGTGTCGTAGTTCTCGGCCAGGTTCCGGCGACTTTGCCCGAACAGCTGGCCCACCTACCGGCCTCGCTCGATGTGTCGGTACTCGGGTATCACGCCGACTCCACGTCGGCGCGTGCCGCGCTCTCTCCCGTTCCCGATATCGCGCTGGTGAGTGCGGAGCTGGCCGACATGTCCGGCTTTGCGTTCGTGCAGTCACTGTCGCCATCCGAGCGTCCGACGGCGATCGTCTTCGCCTCGTCGCGTGAGGAAGACGCCGTGCACGCGTTCGAGTTGCAGGCGACCGACTTCGTGCCGGTGCCGGTCGTGGCGGATCGTCTCAGTGACGCGATTACCCGCGCGCGTCAGCAGGTGCTGCAGGTGGCCTTACTGCGTACCGCCGACGAGTTGCAGCGACTGATCGGCGAGGCGAACGCGTCGGGCAATCTCGAGCTCGGAGCATTGTTCACGCGCGCCAGCAGTAACGGCCATGCCAATGGCAACGGCAATGGCAACGGTCACGCACCGGCGGCAACGATCGAGCAGGAGGAGAGCGCCGATGCGCGCCGGCGCAAACGTGCCAGCGGTCAATCCACCGGCACGTTGATCCCGTCCACACCGTGGCGGGCGGCGCGGAACACCGAGCATTCGTTGGCCCGCTTCACGCGCGACGAGGCCGAAGAACCGGTGCTCGATCTCACGCAGGACGACGGCGGGCGCGCGTCGTCGGGCCACGGCGATGCCCGCCCGCTCCGTGTGCTGGTACGTGAGGGGCGACGCACGCGATTTGTCCCGCTGTCCGATGTCGATTGGTTCGAGGCCGACGGCAACTACATCCTCGTTCACGCGGCCGGTGAGAAGTACCGCACGCGCGGCACCATCACGGCCATCGAGTCGGCGCTCGATCCGCGGCAGTTCGTGCGCATCCACCGACGCATCGTCGTCAACATGGATCGCGTCCGCGAAATGTCGCCGTTGCCCGGCGGCGATGGTCTCCTCATGCTTGGCAACGGCTCGACGCTGCGCCTGTCACGGACCTACCGGTCACGGGTGCGTTAACCGGCGCTGTTCGTCCCAAAATATTTCCAATGCACGAGGCCGCCTGATTTCAGGCGGCCTCGTTGCGTTGTCGGGAATAGTTCCGCACGATGGGGCCGTCTTCTTCGCTACGAGACCGGCCGGTGCGGACCGTGGGATTTGCGCTTAGGGTTCGCCAGCGCACGTCTCGCCCCAGTTCTGTCCCAGCGAAACGGGGCAAATTGCCGTGGTGACGTGGCGCATCCCAGCGCTGTTCTTCAGCACAACGGCGGGTGTCCGAACAGTGGTGCCGACCTCGGGGACGGATGGCGTCGTCCAAAGGCGTGGTGGCGGCTTCGCGGCGGTCACTGTTCCACTCGATGGTGATTGACAGTCCCGTGCAGACCGCTAGCTTGCCGCCACGGTTACGTCACAGTCATCCCCTCAGTGATGAGCAGAAGTCTGTGCTGTGCCACCACTGTTGTACCCTGCCCACGTGTTTTCCCGCCGACGCGCCCCTGCGCCGGCGTTTTCCAGTGTCATGTCGGTACCCCCAGCCGTCCCCAAGGTTGCCCGGGTCACTTCATGACGTTGCAGACGTTCTCGGCGCGGTCCCACCGGTCGAAACGTTGTCTCGCAGTACTAGCCTCCCGGAGGAGCAGATGAGGGCTTTCGGACGTCGTATGTGGTTTATCGCGACGGTCCTAGGCGCGGTGGCACTTGCCGCGCCGATCACCGCCGCCCAGGCACAGACCGGTAAGTTGACCGGTGTTGTGACCGACGCGGAAACAGGCAAGCCCGTCGAGGGCGTTGCGGTGGTCATTCAAGGGACGACGCTGGGTTCAAGTACGAACGCCAGCGGCCGCTATTTCATCATTCAGGTTCCTCCCGGATCCTACTCGGTTCAGGCCCGTCGCCTCGGCTTCCAGAGCGTGACCGCCACGAACGTCAGCATCGCGATCGACATTTCACGCGAGCAGAACTTCAAGCTGCGGGCATCGAATCAGACGCTGGCGGCTGTGACGGTGCAGGCCGACGTCGCCCCGCTCGTCGAGCGCGGCCAGGTCGGTTCCCGCACGACGATCTCAGCGGATCAGATAACGTCACTCCCGGTGACCAGTATCGCCGGTGTGCTGGCGCTGCAGCAGGGCTTCACGGAAGTCCCGCAGAACACCTCGGTCGTGTCGCTCGCGGAAGAACAGCGCAGCACCACGCCGGCGCTGCGCGTGCGTGGTAGCCGCGGTGGCGCGACGCTGTCGATGATCGACGGTATCCCCATCAACAACCCGCTCTTCGGTAACGACGCGCTCAGTATGAGTGCGTTGGCCGTGCAGCAGGTCGACTTCCAGCGCGGCGGCATGGAACCCCAGTACGGCAACGCGCTGGCCGGCATCATCAACCAGGCGGTGCGCGAAGGCGGCTCCGAAGTGTCCGGCGCGATCGACTTTCAGAACTCGACGCTCCCCGGCAGCATCTTCGGCACCGACTACGATAAGCTGCGCGCACAGAACCTGCTTCGCGGATATCTCTCGGGTCCGGTCCCGGGCACGAAGAGCAAGCTGCGCTACTCGGTATCGGGCCAGGTGGAAAGCCAGGCCCAGAGTGTATTGGAGTTCGACAAGGACGTGTACACGGCCAACGCGCCGCTCGTTCTGGGCGATATCCTTGGTGTTTCCACCAAGGACCTCATACCGGGCTATCAGGCGTTCGGTGGGCGCCAGAACTCCTCGGTCGTCGGCAAGCTCACGTTCCTGCCGTTCGACAATACGACCATCAAATTCACCGCCGTCGGCTCCGAGCGACAGTCGCGTGGCTACGATCGCCGTTACTTCTTCGCCTACCGTGGCGACCCGCTGTCTCTCGTGAACAACCGCACCGACTCGCTTTTCGCCCTCACGGGCGGCGACAATCGCGCGTCGCGCGACCTGATCCAGCCGTCGGTGCGCGACCAGGGCAAGCTGCTCATTGGCTCGCTCGAACAGCGCTTCGGCCGCTCCAACCTCACGGTGCGAGTTGCGCAGACGGATTTCGAGCGCACCACCTGCGCCATCTTCCTCGGCACGTGTATCCCGGGTCCGTTCGCCTACGGCAACTTCGACCAGTCGTTCCTGTCGATCTGCGGTACGTTCACCGGTTGCGACCGCGTGCCGTACTCGGGCATCGCGTCGGGCATCTACGGCGGTGAGAAGTACACCACGCGTACGATCAAGGCTGACCTGCAGTCTCAGGTCACCGATCACAACAACATCCAGATCGGCGCCCAGTTCGTGAATCATGACTTCGCGTACAGCGATGTTCAGCAGGACGCCAGCACGACGTCGGGTCTCAAGAACAACGTGTACCAGGTGTATCGCGGCAAGCCGATCGAAGCGGCGGCATACATCCAGAGCGTGATCGAGTACGATTTCATCACGATCAAGCTTGGTGGTCGCTTCGATTACAACCGCGCCCGCGGTCAGGCGCTGGCCAATCCGTTCGATCCGTCGAACGGCACCACGGCGCGTGAGGTGTGTAACGGCGCCTCGGTTGCTGGCAAGCAGATGTTGAACTCCGCCGGTCAGCCCTACGGTCTCGCCGGTTGTGCGGCCTCACCGATCGATCCCAAGACGCAGCGCGCCCGCCTGCTCGACACGGCCACGGCGATTGCCCAGCTCGACGACTTCCGCGAGTCGCCCGCCCGCACGGCGTTCAGCCCGCGCGTTGGCGTATCGTTTCCGCTCACCGAGAAGTCGCAGGTGTTCTTCAATGGTGGCCGCTACACCATGGTCCCGTTGTATGGCAACACGTACCGCAACACCGGTATCGGCACGACGGCTGGTGCGGGCGACAACTATTGCGCCGCCAATCAGGTGAAGCCGGGCACGTCTGAATGCACGCCGAACCTGCAGCCCGACAATCCGTCGTTCGTCGGTAACCCGAGCCTTCGCCTCGAGCAGGCCAAGCAGTTCGAAGTCGGCTACTCCGGCGAAATCGGCAAGGGTTACTCCGTGCAGGTGGCGGTGTTCAGCCGCTCGGAAACCGGCCTCACCGGTATCCGCAGCAGCCGCGCCAATCAGGACATCGGCAGTACGTATGCCGGCGCGTTCCCGACGTACAACATCATCGTGAACGGCGACTTCCTCTCATCGCGCGGCGTCGACATCCGCTTCACGCGGCGGCTGGCCGATCGCTGGGGCTACGACATCAACTACGGCCTCTCGCGCTCCACGACCAACGCGCGTCCGCCCGATCGTGCCAACGAAGTGTCGCGTACCGACGAAGCGCTGCGTGCGCAGAATGTCGAAACGCTCACGGACATCGATCAGCCGCAGAATTTCAATGCCTCGCTGCAGTATCGCGTGGGCAATGATGCGCCGAACCTGCCGTTCAACGCCGGCAAGCTGCTCAAGAACTTCAGCGGCTCCGTCACCTACAGCCTGCGCTCGGGCATCCCGTACACGCCGCTCCGAGGCAGTGCAGCCGGCACGATCGGCACGAACAATCAGGGCGAAGTGAACTCGGCGCGTCAGCCGTCCACGCAGGACGTGGCGCTGTTGCTCGACAAGGCGTTCCGCATCGGCAACCTGCGTTACTCGGGCTTCGTGCGCGTGAACAACTTGTTCGATCGCAAGAACTGCGTGCAGGTCTTCAACAACACGGGCACCTGCGACGCCGGTCTGCGTGACTTCGCGAACCGTCGTATCGGCAACGCCGGCGACAACACCTCGACCGCATTCGACCAGCCCGAGTTCATCGGGGCGCGTCGCAGCATCTCCACCGGCCTGTCGGTCAACTTCTGAGCATGGACGGCGTAAACCTCATGGGTTTCACTACCAATAATTCCCACCGACAGCCCCAGGGCCTCGGGGTGCGCGGAGTCTCGCGCGCCCTGGGTACCCTTGCGGTGCTGGCCGGTTTGTCGACCATCGTGTCCGGCGTGGCGGAGGCGCAACGCGTCTCGCAGCCCAAGGTCAACTATCTCGAAGAGATGTTGCCCGACGGTACGATCCGTCAGATCCCTATTCCTGCCACGAGGGGTTTCGACCTCTTCGCGGCCGAAGATGTCGCGTTCGGTACGCTGCGCATGAATGGCACGTGGCGCGTGGCGGTCGCCAATCAAGGTGGACCCGTTTCGCAGAATCAGGGCGAAGTCGTGCAAACCGGGCGCGCCGTGAGTCCGACGCTTGGCGGCTTCAGTGTGTTCTTCCAGATGGGATTCGTGGTGGCAGCACCGCCCACGGAGTTCCGGAAGCTCCGCACCGTCGCCCCGCAGATCAACAACATGACCGGGTCGTTGGGCTACACGACAATCACCTGGGAAACGCTCGTTTCCTCAAGCAGAAAGTGGGGTGCCGCCGACGCACAGTTCGGCAAGAGCTTTGCCGGCGTCACGGCGCAGGACGGATCGTCCTGCCGCTCCGACGCCAACGTGTACTCCACGACGGGTTTCTCGCTCCTGGCGCAGAAGGACTGCCCTGATACGTGGGGCTCTGAAGGCTTCAAGGGCAAGTTGGTCGTGCAGGACTCGGTGTGGCTCAACACGTTCAACGCGAACAAGAGCACGTTCCGGTGGGACGACTGGCGCATCGGTCGCGAGCGCCTCGATGCCACGCAGTTCCTCGGCACGCAGAGCGTGTACGGCTTCATCTCCGATTACTCGCGCGAGCAGAAGCTCCGCTACGGCGGCATCGTGCCGGGTGGTTCAGGCACGCCGCTTGATGGTGGCTACCCGCTCGGTCTCGAGCTGCGCGTAGACAGCTATCAGTTCGCCTCGCCGGCCACGCGCAACACGCAGTACTACCAGGTGCAGATGGTCAACAAGTCGGCCGCCGTGTACGGTACGGGTGTCGACTATGACTCGCTGTACTTCGGCACGACGCCGGGCTTCCTGTTCGCGGTCGGTGGTCAGTATGCGTCGATGTACTTCGACTACAACACCAACACGGTGCTGGCCACGAAGGGCAACACGAGCGGTAACTGCAGCACGTCGTACCCCAAGCGCTACCTCAACTCCACGCTGGGCGGCTGTCAGAGCACCGACGCCTTCACGGCTGGCGTCTGGACGATGACGTGGCTCAAGTCGCCGTTGGGCGATGTGCGCAACAAGCGTTTCACGCGCAATCCGGCTGACCCGTACTACAACCCGAGCAGCCCGTTCGCCGACGACACGATCACGTTCAACCACTCGCACGCCGGCTCGGTCGGTCGCGCGAGTCAGGCCATGACGCGCTCCACGCGCGCTGGTTTCGGCTACGTGGCATCAAAGGAAGACGACTTTCTCGACGGGCGTAACCCGTCGGACTTCACGATCAACAACTTCACCGGCATGGTCACGCCGGAAGAGTGGAGTGGCTCACTGCCGTCCACGCCGGCGGGTGTGAAGTTTCCGAAGTTCGTGCCGGGCGGGACGATCAACCCGATCAACGGCCAGCCGTACGGCAAGTGGGACTACAACAACGACGGCGTGCAGGACACGATTTCGGTGCCGGGCTGCGGTTCGCTCGGTTGCCACGTCGTGTACTCCGACACCATCGTCGGCGGCTATCGCAACGAGTATGGCAACATCCTCGGCACGATTACGGCCGGTCCGTTCAAGCTGAAGTCGGGCGACACCACGCAGTTCCTGTGGGCGTTCTCCTGGAACGCCGACTCCACCACGACGCGGAAGGCGATCGAAGGCCTGACCGAAGCGTACCTCACCAACTACGCCGGCCCGCAGCCCATCGCGTATCCGGAAGTGAAGGCGGGTCTCTCGTACACGATCAACTCGGCTGAGCTGCTCGACTCGCTCACGGCGGGCGCGGCGACCTCCATCGGTTCGCAGATCGTCATCCGCTATCCGAATATCAATCCGGCTGACCCGTACATGCTCGGCTTGGTGAACAAGCTGCGCGCCGACTCGGCCGCCGGCGACGTCGCGACCCGACGCATCCTGCGACTGAACCCCACGCTGCTCGACTCGCTCAGGGCCCGCGCGAATGACAACCTCGCGTCGGTCTACCTGTTCAAGTCGTGTGATGGTGGAACGACCTTTACGAACACCACGGGTAACGCGGCGACCTGTACGTCGGCGCCTACGCGCACCATCGATGCCGGCCTTCAGGCCTTCAACTGGCGTCCGGTCGCGACCGTGAACTACGTGAAGGGCGTGCCGCAGACGGCGAACTATGCCGAAAATCTGCAGGCCGGCCGTACGTACAACTATGTCTTCGTGACCCGTACTCGCGGCTTCTCCGACGACTACTTCCGGGTCATCGACTCGCTCCCGGGTCGTGGCCTGTACATCACGAATGCGCAGGATGCCTTCGGCTTCCCGCGTGACACGATCAACTCGGCGTTCGCCACGTCGGGTCCGGCCTCGCTCACGGTGTACGCACCGATCACGAACGCCGCCGGCCGCCAGTTCGCTCGCGTCGATACGTCCACGGTCGTGGGTAACTCCACGCAGCCGGTGCTCGTGCAGGCCGTTTCGAACAGCGTGACCGGTACGTCGCGCCTGGTGTTCGGCAATCAGTTCATCATCCGAAAGGTGCAGGACACGGTCACGCGGGCGGTCTCTTCGACCATCAGTGCCCGTTGGGTTCTGCCGAGTGCGACCACGTCGCCCACCGCTCCTGCCACCACGAATTTCGTGGCGAAGGAACAGTCGTTCACGACGAGTGGTGACATCCCGGTTCGTTTGGGCACCGCGCTGCTCGGCGGCACCGCCCGCGGATTCACCGGCGCATCGCGCGTCTTCCTCGACACGATCTCCTCGCCCGCCGGCTACCCCGGCTACGTCTGGGTGACGGGTGACAACAAGCCGATCTTCGCGATCAACGATCCGTACGGCACCAACGGTGGCAACCAGGTCCGTGACCAGGTTGGCTCGCCGCTGTACCCGGGCTTCACGGCCCAGCCGGACGACTCGTCGAACACGGCCAACGGCTTCCGTACCGAGCGCCTGTCCGGCAACGCCTCGCGTGATCGCAACTTCGTAATCCGCAAGGACGGCGATTCGCTCTCCGGCAACGCCCGTCAGTTCGTACCGCAGGTGCAGGGTAACTTCACGACGGCGACCACGGGCGCCTTGGTCGGCAACAAGCGGATCAAGGGCGGACGCTACGAGCTCACGTGGCTCACCGATCCGTGGGGCGCGAAGGCGTTCTCGCTCGACCCGGTCGCCAATCTGCAGTCGGCGGTCACGGCGGCGCTGGTCGATGTCGCCTCGAAGGCCACGACGACCACCGAGACGTCGGCCGCGGTTGCTGCGCTCGTCGGTGCGACGACGGCTCGGCCGCTGGTTCGCGTCCGCGTGCCGTTCACGATGAAGTTCACCGACCCCGTCGGTGGTCGTGAAGAGCAGGTCAAGTTCGCCATGCTCGCCCGCCAAACGTTTGCGCAGGGTGGCGTCGGCAACACGCGTCTCCTTGGATCGGGCAACGACACGGTGCGCGTGTCAGTCCCCGATTCGCTCTGGATGCCGGGTGACACGCTGATCGTGCTGCAGAAAGTCGAGAAGGACAGCACGGTGTTGCAGGGCACTACGCGCGTTGTGGTGGTGCAGGCTGATGGCACGAACGGCTTCCGCACCATTCCAGTGCTGGCTGACTCGATCGGTTTGAACAAGTTCCTGGTGGCGTGTACCGGTGGTGTGAACGGCACGGGCGTTCGTCCGGCCGCCTCTGTCGACCAGAACAGCTGCAACCCGCTCGCGATCAATACGCGTGGTGCCACCACGGCGGGTGGTTATCTGCCCGTCGAACCGACGTGGAAGCAGATGTTCGAGCTCACCCGCACGTTCGATCCGCGCTCCAGCATCCAGCTCGTTGCCACGCCGTTCAGCATCAAGGCCGAAATCACCAAGGCCGATCTGGCCAAGGTCTCGGTGGTGCCGAACCCGTACCTGGTGCGCTCCGACAACGATGGTGTGGACGGTGCGCGACTCGCGGTTCCGCGCATCTACTTCACTAACGTGCCTGAACAGGGCGTGCTGCGGGTGTACTCCGTGTCCGGCCAGTTCCTCCAGGAGCTGACGTGGACGAAGAGCGACCTGACCTACGCGGGCAATAACTCGACCTCCGGTGACCTGCCGTTCAACCTTCGCACGCGCGAAGGCACTGACATGACGTCAGGTCTCTACATCTATGTGCTCACTGCGACCGGCACGGCTGGAAAGGACCAGGTGCAGCGCGGCAAGTTCGTGATCATCCGCTAAGGGAGCAGCGATGCAAATCACCCGGCTCATCGGCGCCTTCGGCGCCGCCACCCTGCTTCTGGGCACGACCGTTCGCGCCCAGGGGCCCGGTGGACTACTTCCTACGCCAGCGGATACCCCGAATCGTCAGGGTACGCGTGGCGCCAACTTCCTCCACATCGGCGTCGGCGCACGTAGCGGCGCGATGGCCAATGCCACAGCCGCGTCGGTCAGCGGTCCGTTGGCGTGGTTTTCCAATCCGTCGGGCGCCGGTACCTCCGAGTCATTCTCGGCGGTCGCCGGACGTCAGAGCCTGTACGGCGATCTCGGGCTCGGCCAGACATATGCCGCGCTCTCGATCCCTGCACTGGGCGGCAACATCGGCGTGCACTTCAATACGCTGAGTTCGGGCGACATCAAGCGCACCACGGAGCTCAATCCGTTTGGCGATCGACTGGGAGGCAACTTCTTCCAGTGGACGTCGACCGTGGTCGGCATCGGCTACGCCAAGCGCCTCACCGACCGTCTCCAGGTCGGTGGACAGATCAAGTACATCAGCGAGGGCATCCCTGATGCCGGTACGAAGTGGGTGGCTGGCGACATCGGCACCCAGTTCAACACCGGTCTCTACGGCCTCACGCTCGGTGGCTCGATCTCGAACGTCGGTCCCACGGCCCGCGCATCGGGCGCGTTGATCACGCGCGTCATCAGCACGGCCGACCGCGGTACCTTCAGCGACAACCGTCGCGTGTCGCTGTACACGTCGCAGGTCGAACTCCCCGTCGAGTTCCGTCTGTCGCTCGCGTCCGACCTGCTCGGCTCGGCGAATTCGCTGCTCGGCAAGGGCAGCGGCAACAACACGTTGAACGCCGAAGTCGCCGTCAACGAATCGACGGACTTCACGACGCAGTACGCCATCGGTCTCGAGTACGGCTATCGCAACATCCTGTTCGTGCGCGGCGGCAAGCGCGTGTACAACGATGATCGCGATCGTGGCACCGACACGCCGGTCGGTCTGGCCGGTGGTTTCGGCCTCCGTCTCCCGGCGAAGGGACGCAACGTTCGATTCGACTACTCGTACGAGTCGGCCGGCGCGCTCCAGAACATTCAGATCTTCTCGTTCGAGGTGGGTCGATGAACCGCGCTGCAGGTATTCTCGCTGCACTCGCGCTGACCGCAGCGAGCGTCGGCGCGCAGATCGCGCCGAAGCAGTTTACGGTCACCACGCGGGTCGGCACGCTGCAGGCAGAGCGCGCCGCCAGTCTCGATCCGGCAGCACTGATCGGCCTCGACGCGGAGTACGCGCTGTCCAAGTATCTGGGCATCGGTACGACCGTCGACGTGTCGCGCGGCAACACCACCAAGAAGGATTTCCTCACGCGTCTGCGTTTCGGTCAGGCCGCGGTGGCTGGTGGTGATTCGATTCGCTACCAATACGTCGGCCAGCCGGTGAACACCGTCAACCTCGGGCTCGCCGCTACGCTGCGTTATCCGGGCAAGAAGGTGTCGCCGTTCGTGATGGGCGGCGTCGGCACGTATGTCATGATTCTCGATGCCCAGGTCAACGGCAAGGAGACGCGCAATAACGACGTGTCCTACACCGGTGGCGGCGGCATCTGGATCAAGCTCAGCGAGCGCTCCGGCCTGCAGTTCGACGTGCGCGCCGTGCAGTATCAGGGCTACGACCGGAATTTCCTGAATCCGGCGCGCGACCGCACCGAACTCATTCAACCGTTCCCGGAAGACTTCCCGACGCCTCCTGCGGCGAAGAAGACTGCGTTGAACACCATGTTCACGCTGGGCTTCCGGTACATCCCCGGCGGCATTGGCGGGGGTAACTAACCGATGCGCATCATGCGTCCTTTCCTCCTGGTAGCCGGCGTTCTCGCGGTCGCTGCGGCCACGGCATGCGGCGACGAACGGTCGATCACGACCGAACCCGTTGGTGCTCTTGGCTTCGGTACGAATTTCCTCCGTACCTCCACGAACCTGCCGCGTGGCACAGTCACCTATCCCGTGGCCATCGTGGCATCCGCCACGCCGGCCACTGACTCGGTGATCATCACGCTCGCCGGTCTCGATACCCTGACCACGGGCAGCTACACGGTGTGGTTCGCCAACGACTCGGCCACCAAGTTCGCGCCGGCAACGGCGCTCAACATCGTGGCCACCCGTCGTGACTCGTCGCTCAACGCGGCGGGCGATCCGGTGTTCACGAACACGACCTTCACGACCACGGGGGCGAGCTTCAGGGCGGGCGGCTCGAACATCGCGCTTCGTGTGGCTGTGTCCCGCGTGTCGGCTCCGGCACTCGTAGCGACGGATTCGCTGAACACGGTGCTGATCAGCATCGAACCGGGTGCGGCTGGTGCCGCGCCGGGTGAAGTGCGTCCGTTGTGGGCCCGCCGCAGCCAGGCCAATGCGAGTCGTGTGTCCAGCCTGCGCTTCGGTACGTTCGGCCGCGGCATTCCTGCGCAGCCGGGCAACCCGGGTGCGAATCAGGAGTTCGTGGTCGCCACGAACGGCGCGATGACCATCGTTCCGCGTGGTCGCGTGGAAGTGCGTGGCAACATCATGATTCTGAACGATTCGAACTACTTCCGTCCGCCCGTTGGTTACTACTACAACGCGTACGGCGTGAAGCTCGACACCACCGGCCGATTCAACGACACCACGTATCTCGGACGTCGCACCGCGCCGTATCCCGATCGTGCGATCTCGCTGTACGAAGCCGACAAGACCAACCCGGCGCCGAGCGTCGTGTTCGACAGCCCGCGCGTGATCTTCGCGATGGCGTCGCGCCTCTCGGCCGACACGATCCCCGACGCGACCGGTTCGCCGGCGTGGAAGAACTACGGATTCGTGCGCGTGAATTTGCAGCCGAAGGCTGGCATCGAAGGTCGCATGGGTTCTGCGACGATCCTCGAAGCCACGCTGCCGCCGTCGATTCGCGGTCGCTGATCAAGTAATCGTTCAGACAAAGCGCGCCCGGCGATCATCGCCGGGCGCGCTTTGCGTTTTCGAGCTTCGATCTTGATTCGGTTCATCCGCGTTGATTCGTGCAAATTCGCGGTCAAGGCTGTTCCGCGATTGGCCAAACAAACTGCCTCACCGCGGATCAACGCGAACACGGCACGGATCGTCCGTCGTGTGGTGACACGTCGGTGAGAAGCCTCAATAGCAATGATGCTCTATGGTTTCTATCCGCGATGATTCGTGCAAATTCGCGGTGAATGCTGTTCTTGAGCGGACTGACGAAATGGCCTTACCGCGGCGTGTCCGGATACGTGACCCGATTCAGCGTTCCGCGGCCGCGATCGCCAACCCAGACGCCGTTCTTCGCATCAACCTTCACCAACGTGGCGAAGGGCAGGTCGCGCGAGACGCCAAGTACCGTGGGTGTCGGGTCGAGGCCGATGCGTACCAAGCCGTCGGTGCCGCCGGCCACCAGCAGTGTGCCGTTGAAGAACGCGAGGTCGTAGGCGAATCGGGGCTCGCTCTGTAGCCGCACCGGCGTGATGATACCGCCGCCAGCGCCCACACGGCGCCACGCGGTCACGCCGGCCTCGCCAAGGGCCACCGCAATCCACTCGCGGGACGTCGCGATCGCGCGGACGCCACCACCGGTGTTGATACGCTCGGCGATGCGCAGGCCCCTTCCGGCGTCGGGGTTCACTTCCAGTCGAAGGAGGCCCGAGTCCGTGCCCACCCACCAAGACGCGGAGCTTTCGTCGTATGCGGCGCTGATCGCCGGCGTACCGACATCGATCGAATCGCGTACCGCCGCGTCGCCGCGCGGTCGCTCGATGGTGATCACGGCACCGCGCGCCGCCAGCCACCCGTCGCCGCCAACGGCGATGGCCGTGATCGCACCGTCCAGGAGGCGCGAGGCGGTACCCGCCCGACTGTTCGTACCGTACAGCGCCACGTCGCTGCTGAGCAGCAGTCGTTCGTTGCCCGGCAACAGCGCCACGTCGCGCAGACCGCGCAATCCAACGCCGCGCCGACGCAGCGCACGCGGCTTCGCTTCGGCGGCGAACAGCGAGACACCGCTGTCGGAAACGATCGCGATCAGCGAATCGCGCAGCGACATGCCATTCGGCATGGCCGGCAGCACGGCGAACTCGAGTCCCACGCGATCCCGAATACCGACCCGTGGACGCTCTGCCCGGCGCTGCGCATCGATCTCGCGCGCCAGAAATAAGCCCGTGATCGCGCCGCTCAAACTCAGAAACGGCATCGCACAGCCCCATGGATCGCACGATGGCGGCACCGCCTTGTCGACCACACTGGCGTAGCCCGCCGCCATGGCCACGCCGACCAGGCCACCGACCACGGTGTATCGCAGTCGACGCACGGGAGAGCCCCCGGCGTCGTCGGCCGCGCGCTGCGCGACCGCGGGGGACGCCGCTGCTGCCAGTAGCGAGAAGGCGACCGATAGCGAGAGCGTACGCGACACGCCGCGTCCGTTCGAATGCATCATTTCCCGGATTCTCCAATGGAGCCGATGGTGAATTCACGCGACACCTGCGTGCGACGGTCGCTGCCGATCTCGCGCATGAGCACGTCGAGCCGATAGCGACCACTCGGTGCCGTACCCATGCCGATGGACGTCAACAGCGGCACTCGATCGCGTCCATCGAGGCGTTCCGTTCTGCTGAAGCGCATGCCGAGTTGCTTGTCGCCCTCGGGAGTAAGACCGACGACATCGGCGATGTTTCCCAGCCATCGCTCGATGGTCGGACCCGATCGACTGATCTCCAGGAGCGTCACGGCCAGCGTGATCTCCACCTGTACGTCTCCGCGCGCGTCGGGGCGGAGACCATACGCCTCGACATAGAGCGAGAAGGTATCTCGCGGTGCGATGCGTGTCCCGAACAATGGGCGCACGCCAGCGTCGGCCAGTGACCGCAGCGTGCGGCCCATGCCGTCGGGAGCGCGCGTGCCGAGCAGGATGTCGCTCAGCATCAACGTCGTGTCGCGCATTGGCGGCAGCGAGACGGCAACACTGGCCCGCGCCGCGGCCGACTGCACGCCCGGGTCCACCACTTCGATACGCACGCGGTGATCGCCGACCGGAAGCGTATCGAGCCGGAGATACTCCACCGGACGCGACGTCGGAAGCGTCACCGTGACCTGCTGGGAGTCGACTAATCGCAGGCGATCCGGTGATCCGCGGAACGACCGGATCGACAGCTGGCCACGGTCGATCTCCACGCCATCGTAGAATCGCGCCGGGCGCGCGGCTGCCGCGGTGAGCACCTGGTACTCGTTAGCGCTGCGCCCACGGAAGCGCGCCACTTGCACACTCATCGAATCGACGCGCGTTCTGGCCGCCACGTCGTCGAGTCGGAACGGCTCATCGTTGCGACGCTGATCGGCGACGTCGCGGAAGTCGCCGGCGAAACCGGCCGAGTTCATGGCCGGTGGCCCTGAAAACACGAACTCGAGTTCGAGTGCCGGATAGGAAAAGACCGTGACGATGCGACCGGTCACGTCTCTCGCCGAAATGTCATTCGCTGGCGGCAACAACACTTCGACGGGTGGCTCGCCGTAGCGGATCACGATCGTACCGCGATCGGTGCGCCAACCACGCACGCCTTGCTCCGCATCGTCGTAGCGCAGCATGCTGATGGCGACGCGTGCGTAGTACTCGACCTGCGCTTCGTTTTCCGGCGTGCTGATCAGCGGATCGGCCGTCTCCCAGAACGAGCGGATGGTGGCGTCACGGGCGGTGTCCGTGAGGCCGGCCACCCGCACACTGTCGCCCCGCGTGAGCAATCGGGAAATATCGAGCAGGTCGCGACGTTCGCGCGGCGAGAGCCGGGCGAGCCCCACGGCAAAGGCGCGCTGCGCGTCGGCGGGCGCGGCGAGACGGGCGGCGGCGAGACCATCAGCAAATGCGATCGATGCCACCGACGCGACGTCAGCCTCGCCGGGAATCGGGTTCGGATGCCGCACATCATAACCGCGCGTGAGAAACGGTGCGGCAACCGCGCGCATCTCGGGGTAACGCTGCTCGTCGTACAGTAGGCCGAGCAACCCGACCGCGCTCGCGACATGCTCGGGATCGACCGAGAGCGCCAACCGGTAGAGCCGATCCGCTTCGGCGCGATCGGCGGCACCGGCGTTTTCGATGGGGCGAATCTGATGCTCGAGAAACTCGCGCACATAGTGCAGGCGGTTCCGGGCGGCATACGGATCGAAGAAGATGTTCGCGATATAGACGTGACGCTTTCGCGTGGTCCGGTAGCGTCGCTCAAACAAACGACCGAACTCACTCGCCGATTCGGCGATCATGGCCGTGTCAGCGGCCGCGACGGCAACGGTGACCGCCTTGCCGAGCAATCGTTCGGCATCGGCGCGTAGCAGAGGCGTGCGGAGCCGCAGACGGGCGAGCTCGAGCAAAAAGCGCGCTTCGCGTGGGGCGAGATCAGAACCACGGTTGAGCAGCCGCCAGGCGAGGACCTGCCGCGGCGTGTTGTTGAAGCCCAGCGAGGTCGTGCGGGTGAGCAGCCGCCCGCGCTGATACAGCGCCTCGAGATTCCGGGGCGCACGGTCGGTGGCTTGCTCGAGCACTTCCAGCGCCTCGGCGGTGTCGCCCTTGGCGACGAGGGAGAGACCGCGCTGAATCAACGAGTCGATTTCCGCCGAGGGCGCCGTCGGGCGTGTCTGCGCGCTTAGCGTGGCCAGCGGGTGCAGTGTGAGCGCGACCACCGCAACGCACAGGCAACGTGGCAAGCGCGTGGACCAAAGCCGAGCCTGCGAGGTAGAAGGCGCGAGACGCATCACGGAGTAGACTGCCAGATCGGATTCACCGGAAAGAATCTGTGGGCCGTCACACGCGTAGTGAACTGCACGACACACGTTCGTCCCGGCTTGCTGTGGCGAACCACGGTGGGAAGGCGTTGATTTCCGCCGATTCCTTTTCTGACTTTCCTGTACCCCGGAGCCTGATCGATGATGACCTTGCGTACGACCGTTGCCTTCACGCTCGGCGCCTTCGTGGCCGCCTTCACCGTGACTGAACGCGCTGACGCGCAGGCGTCCAACTATCCCTCCATGCAGCTGCCGACCGCATCGACGCGGGATTACACCGCGGCCGTGTCGAGCGGAGCCGGCACGACGGCGCTGTTCCAGTGGCGCGAAGGGTGGCAGCCGCGTCGGCATTGGCAACTCGATGCCGGTCTGACCGATCGGAAGGGCAGTGACAACCTGGCGTTGTTCGTCGGCGGCGGGATCGGCCAGGAGATCGCGCGGGCTCGCGGCGACCAGCCGCTCGATCTGCTCTTCACGGCAGGTGCCGGAGCCGCCTTCGGGGGTGGGTACACGCTGGTCCGCATTCCGGTCGGCGTCAGCATCGGACACACGTTCGATCTCGAGCAGGGCATGGCCATCACGCCGTACGTGCATCCGCGGGCGTCGGTCGACATCGCCAGCAGCGGCGGTCGCAACGGCGGCAGTCAGTCGGAAGTCAGTCTGAACTTCGATCTGGGCGTGAACTTCCAGGTGAACTCGCAATTTGCCGTGCGCGCCGCGGCCGCGTTTACCGGTTCAGAACTCGCCGGTTCTCAGGACACCTTCGCCATCGGCTTCAACTGGATGCCGGCCCCGTTGGCGCGCCGCTGATCCAGTAGCGGGAAAATATCGATGATCAATTGACGTCATGGGCAGCGCTGGCTAAGGCCTGACGACTTCCATGACCGAAACCAGCGAGCGCCCGATCGATTTTTCTCGATCGGGCGCTCGTTTTGTCACAGATCTTTCGTCCTGTCCCGTGAACCGTGATATGGCATTGCCGACATGTGACGCGAACGGTACTATTGCGGTTCTAATTGCGGGGACAAGCGGAACGGGCGGGGGATAGTCCTGTTTCCGGGCGTTTCGTCCCCGTCCTACCGCTCGACCCTCGTCCCTCGACATCTGCCTTGGTGCTCGATCCAGATGCGCGCTTTACAGCGCTGCAGCGGGTCGTATCCTGGGTTTTCGATTGATGTTCCCCGGCGCGCACGCGACCCGCTCGCGCGACCGGTGCAGCACCCTGGCTGTTCGTCCTCTGCGGAGGAGTCTGGCCGGGTTTGTAGGCCAGCGGGATCTCCACTCCCGTTGGTGAGATTCCTCTCCCCCGTTTCCGGCTTCAGATGCGCCGAGGGCTGAGCATGTCGAGATTTATGCGGTGGCTGTCGCAGGTCCCCATCGCCGTTGCCCTGTTGCTGATGCCCGTTGTGGCGCAGGCACAGGGTCCGGCCGTTATCACTGGAACCGTGAAGAGCGAGTTCGGTGATCCCCTAGAAAACGCCAACGTCTATATCGTTGAACTCGCCATCTCGGTGGGTACCAACGCGGCGGGTCGTTTCACCATGTCGATCCCGGCGGATCGCGTGCGCGGGCAGGCGTTGCAGTTGCGCGCCCGTGCGATCGGCTACAAGGCCGACGCCAAGCCGATCACGCTGCGGGCCGGCAATCAGACGTTCGACTTCTCCCTGGCCAAGGACATCAACCGCCTCCAGGAAGTCGTCACCACCGGCGTGACCGCGGGTACGGAGCAAAAGAAGCTCGCGTTCTCGGTGGCGCAGGTCAGCGACAAGGACATGCCCGTTCCGGGCTCCAACCCGCTGTCGCAGCTGCAGGGTAAGGTGGCCGGTGCCAACATCGTGTCGGCCTCCGGCCGACCGGGCACGGCGCCCGCGATCATTCTCCGTGGCCCCCAGTCGATCAACGCGACGGGCCGTGGTCAGGATCCGCTGTACATCATCGACGGTGTCGTCTCGCAGGGTGGCCTGCAGGACATCAACCCGCAGGACATCGAGAACATCGAAGTCGTGAAGGGTGCGGCTGCCTCGTCGCTGTACGGCTCACGCGCCGGTAACGGCGTCATTCAGATCACCACGCGCTCGGGCAAGAACCAGAGCGAAGGCGTGAAGTTCCGCGCCAACGTGGAATACGGCGTGTCGGACATCGAGAACGAGTATCAGTACCCGACGACGCACTTCATGCTGATGGACGAGAACGCCTCTCGCTTCTGCGTGACGGTGGCCGGAGCGGCTGATTGCTCGCGCACGGTCGACATCTATCAGGAAGCGTACCGCATCAATAATGACGGCGGTGACTTCGCACTGCCGCCGTTGCGCTTCTCGAACGACGGTGGCATCGCGCAGAATCCCGGTGCGATCAACTCGCGCGCGCTGTTCCAGGTCAATCAGTTTCCGAAGTCGTACAACCCGATCGCGCAGTTCGTCACGAACGGCCAGGTCATTAACTCGACGCTTGACGCGACGGGTAGGGTCGGCCGCACGAACTTCTTCGCCTCGGTGAATCAGCTGCGCCAGGAAGGCTCCGTGAAGCTGCTGCCGGGTTACACGCGTAACTCGATGCGCCTCAATGTCGACCAACAGTTGGGCGGGAACGTCAACTTCTCGGTGCGCTCCAGCTACTCCAGCGCCAACGACTACAACAACGGCGCCGGCTGGTTTGGCCTCACGCGTCAGCCGGCCAACGCCCAGCTGTTCGCGACCGATGCGAAGGGCCGTTTGTACATCCGTACGGTGGCGCAGAATCAGGGCGCGCAGAATCTGAACCCGGCGTACAACGCGCAGAACTTCGTGCCGCTGAATCGCATCGACCGCTTCGTGGGTAACGCCACGGCGCGGTGGACGCCGCTTTCGTGGCTCGACGGCGAGTTCAACTTCGGCTATGACTCTCGCAGCAACTTCCAGGAACAGCAGCGTGACCGCGGCTACCGGACGTCGGCGCTGAGTGCGACCAATCTCGGCGACATCGACCGGAGTGCCGGTCGCGCGTACTCGCTGAACGCTTCGGGTAACGTGTCGGCGCGTAAGAACTGGTTCGACGAGAGCCTCACCTCGCGCCTCACCCTCCGCTACCTGTACGAGACGCAGAACTCGCGCTCGCAGGGTACCGGCGGTACGAACCTGGCGGTGCCGGGCCTCGCCGATCCCGATGCGGCGATCACGAACTTCTACACCACGGGGTCGTCTGAAATCGTGCGTCAGCTCGGTTTCTTCACGAACCTCGACCTCGACTACAAGGGCCGCTACATCATCGGCGCCCTCGTCCGCCGCGACGCCGCGTCGCTGTTCGGTGCGGCCAACCGCTGGCAGACTTATGGTCGTGCCTCGGCCGCCTGGCGTTTGTCTGACGAGCCCTGGTTCAATTTTGACCAGATTTCCGACCTCAAGTTCCGCTACTCGATCGGTCAGGCAGGTAACCGCCCGAACTTCACGGCGCAGTACGAGACGTTCACGATCGGCGCGGGTGGTGCGCTCAACCCGAACCAGCTCGGCAACAAGAATCTCAAGCCGGAAGTGTCCACCGAGCAGGAATACGGCATGGACCTTGAGCTGTTCAGCAAGTACGGCGTCACGGTCACGAAGTCGCACAACGTGATCGACGACCAGCTGCTGCAGCCTCCCCCGCCCGCTGCGGCCGGCTTCGCCAGCCAGTGGACGAACGCGGGTCAGCTCACGAACAATACGTTCGAAGTCTCGCTCAACGTCCCGATCGTGGCCACGCGCAACGTCGACTACTCGGCCCGCTTCAACTACGACCGTACGACGTCGGTGATCACGCAGCTCGACATTCCCGAGTACTTCGTATCGGCCGCCGGTCAGCAGGGTTCCGAGACGATGTTCAAGATCGTCAAGGGCGGTTCGCTCGGTCAGATCTACGGCCGCAAGTTCGTGAAGGACTGCGGTCAGCTCCCCGCGAACTTCCAGAGCCGCTGCGGCTCGGGACTTGATTTCCAGCGCAACTCGGACGGCTTCATCGTGTACGTCGGACAGGGCAACACGCTGGCTGACGGCATCACGAAGAACCTGTGGATGACCCGCCTCCCGGCTGCCCAGGCGCCGTGGGCTGGTGGCACCACCGCTGACCCGTTGAACTGGGGCTTCCCGATCCTCGAGCGTGACGCCACCGGCGCCGTGCCGGTGCTCCCCGTTGGTCAGGCGCTCCCGAGCTTCCGCTGGTCGGTTGCCCAGAACTTCCGGTACAAGCGCATCACGGCCTACGGCCTGCTCGACGCCACGGTGGGCAAGGATGTGTGGAACGTCGGTCGTCAGTGGTCGTACGGCGACTTCATGCATGCCGACGCCGACCAGCAGGGACGCTCGGTCGCGGATGCGAAGCCGATCGGCTACTACTTCCGCGCCGTTTCCACGGGTGGCATCGGTGGTCTGTACGACGTGCTGGCGCCGAACAACAACACCGTGGAAGACGCGGGCTTCGTGAAGCTCCGTGAACTCTCGGTCGGCTACCGCATCGGCTCGATCGGCGGCATCGGCAACTGGAACCTCGCCCTCATCGGTCGCAACCTGATCACGTGGACCAAGTACAAGGGCTTCGATCCTGAAGTGGGCCTGGGCGGTGGTGCGCTCGGATCCGGCGTGTTGAACGCCGCCGACGGCTTCACCTTCCCGAACCTGCGCCAGTTCACGTTCTCGCTCAGCACCAGCTTCTGACCCCGGAGTTCACGCGGCGCGAGGGTTTGACTGCCCTCGCGCCTGTGGACAGCCTCTTGAGGAGATTCGATGCGTAAGCACGTTTCACAGTACATCGCGGGCAGTGGGGTACTGCTGGGGCTCATGGCCTGCAGCGGCGACTCACTGAACGTCCCCAATCTGAACAACCCAGACGTTGCACGCGCCTACGCCACACCTGCGGGCGTGGAAGGTGTCGTGGCCGGCCTCGGTGTGCAGCTGTTCAACACCCAGCGTGCCACTGAATCGGTGAACACCCAAGCGAGAATCCTCGCCGGCGAGAACATCGCGTCGGTGGCCAACTTCGGTATGGCCGCCCGCTCGCAGATTCCGCGCTCGGTCATCTCCAACGAGCTGGGTAACGACAACCAGACCGGCAACCTCGCGAACTTCAATCAGTTCGAGCGTGTCGCACGTACGGCGTCGAACGCCGTAGCCGCCGTCAATCGCTTGGCCACCACCAGCCAGACGATAGGCAGCCCGGCGCAGGATGCTCGCGCCAAGGCCTTCGGCTTCTACATCCTCGGTCAGGCGCTCGGTAATTTGGCGCTGGCCTATGACTCGGCTGCGATCGTCACGCCGGCGACGCCCAGCGACCAAGTGCCTGATCTCTCCGGTGCTGGGCAAGTGGCGACGGCCGCCCTGCAGATGCTCGACTCGGCGATCGCCATTGCCAACTCGGCGGCGGCCACGAATGGCGCGAACGGCTTCCCGCTGCCGACTACCTGGATTAGCGGCGTCGCGGTCACGCGCGACGACTTCGTGCGGCTCTCGCGCTCGTACAAGGCCCGCATCCGAGCCGGTGTTGCCCGCACGCCGACCGCTCGCGCAGCGGTCGATTGGACGGCCGTGATCGCCGATGCCACCAACGGCATCACTGCCGATTTCGCGGTGACGTTGGGCGGCACGACGGGTTGGTCCGCGGCGTATGACTTCAACCAGATGTACGTGACCGGTGGCTGGCATGCCGTGCCGTACTTCTACTACGGCATGGCGGACGTGTCTGGCTCGTACGATGCGTGGCTCGCCACGCCCGTCGGCGCGCGGCGCGCGTTCACGGTGGTCTCGCCCGATAAGCGGTGGCCGGTTGGCGCCACGCGCGCGGCGCAGCAGGCCGTCGGACCGACGGTAGCCCTCCCGGCCGGTGTGTACTTCCGTAACCGCCCCACGGGCGAAGACGTGCCGCTCACCGGCCCGGGTGACTCGCAGTATGACCACCGCCGCTACGGCGCGCAGTGGCTCAACTCCGTGTCGGGCCCGTACACCGAAATGTCCAAGACCGAAATGGACATGCTGGCGGCCGAAGGCTACATCCGCACCAACAACCTCCCGGCCGCCATCGCTCTCGTCAACGTGACGCGCGCGAAAAACGGTCTGGATGCGATCGGCAGCGTGGCGAGCGCCACGGCGCCGTATTCGACGAACCTCGCCACGTGCGTGCCGCGTGTGCCGGTCGCGCCGAACTTCACCAGCACGGCGTGCGGCAGCCTGCTCGAAGCCATGAAGTACGAGAAGCGCATGGAGACGGCCTACACGGGCTACTTCATCTGGATGACAGACAACCGCGGCTGGGGCGACCTGGTCGAGGGCACGCCGGTCGAGTGGCCGGTGCCGTACCAGGAAATGCAGTCTCGTCAAAAGCCATACTACAACGGCACGGTTCGCGCCGCGCGCGGGACGTACGGGTTCTGATGTCCGACTCACAGGCGGTTCGCGTGCGCTCCCGATCGGAGACGATCGCGCAGCGGTCCGTGAGCGGCCTGTGCGCTCTGGCGCTGGCACTGCAGATCGGCTGTTTCTCCTACCTCCCGGTCCAGTCCACGCCACCCGCGCCTGCCCAGCAGATCGGGGTCGTGATCAATGATCGCGGTCGCGTGATGTTGGGTGATCGGGTCGGCGCGAGTGTCGACCGGATCGACGGCAAGGTCGTCAGCCGGCAAGACGGGTCGCTGGTGCTCGATGTGTATCGCGTGACCGATCTGCGCGGAAACACGGCCACCTGGACCGGCGAGCGAGTGTCGATTCCCGAGGATGCCATCCTCGGCTATCGTGCCCGCAAAGTCTCAAAGGTGAAGACGCTCCTGCTGGTTGGTGTCATTGTTTTGGCTATTCTCGGGACGCTCAAGAGTGGGTTGGATCTCTTCGGAGATGCCGCCACCGATCGTCCCGGCGACGGCCCGCAACAGTCCTGAGCGGCCGCGCCCTCGCGCGATCGTCTCGCTCAACGTTCCTATTTCGCTTCCTCTCGGAGTCCTTGCCTCATGCGGCTCTCCCGATTTGCAATTCTTGGCGTAGCAGTGTCGGCGATGGTCGGCTGCAGTGAGCCCAGCGATGGGCCCACGACACCGAACATCCCGCCCCTGGCGTACGTTCGCTATATCAACGCCGTCCCCGATACGCTCGGCACCACGGTCCGCTTCATCGACCAGGTCGAGTACTCGCCGATCTCATGGGCCAACGTGCAGTTCCGTGGCCTCGGCCAGGGTAACTACCAGCCCACCGCGGCGGGCGCGCGCAAGTTCCGCGTGTTTACGTACAGCGCCGACGTGTCAGCCGCCGGCAACACGAACATCCTGGTGGATACCACCATCACGTTCGAAGCCGGCAAGTACTACACGCTGCTGCACCTCGGCTACGCCCGCGCCGGCTCCACGCCGAAGCAGCGTATCGTGAACATCGTCGACGCCCTCCCAGCCACGCCGGCCGGTATCGCGTTCCGGGCCATTCACGCCGGACTCGATGTTGGAAACGTCGACATCTACGCGACGCCGACGACCACGGATGCCATCACCGGCACGCCGCTGCTCGCGAACGTCGCGTTGAATACGGTGTCGGCGTATCTCACGCGCGCCACGGGAGCCTTCGCGGCCCGTGTCACCGCGACCGGCTCCACCACGGCCGTCATCAGCGCGGCGGCTCCGGCCGGTACCGCTGGTAGTGCGTCGGTCGATCCGCTCGGTGGCGCCACGATCGCCGGCTCGATCATCACGGCCGTCGCATTCCCGGCCACGCCGGCGAACTCGGCCGGCACGCGGTTCACGACGCCTGGCGTGGTGTACTTCGTCGACAAGCAGCCGCCGCGCACGACGCCCAACCCGTAAGCAATACGGTTGTGCGTACGCACGGCACGAAGCCAACCGCGACCGCGAACGAGACGAAAGTCCCGTTCGCGGTCGCTGTGCTTTGGGCCATGTTCTGGCTCCCGGTCAGTGCGCAGGCCCAGGTGCTGCGCGGATCAGCCAAACTCGTTGGGGATGACCGACCGCTCGATCAAGCGCGCGTCATGGCCTTACTCCGCGACGGCCGGTCCATCGGCAGCGCCGTCACCGATGACAAAGGTCGCTTTCAGTTCCGCGTCAACGCCGGCGGCAAGCCGTTCGCGATCTCGATCACGCGCATCGGGATGGAGCCGACGCTCTCCGAAGAAATCACCATCGGTGTCACTGACACGCTCGAGGTGAACTTCAACGTCGTCGAAACGGGCATTCGCACCGACACGGTGCGCGTGAAATCCTCGCCGTCGTTCAACGAATTGCGTCTCACGGAAGCGCGTCGGCGCGGCTGGCGCGTGTTCCCACCGGTCGAAGTGGAGAAACTGCGCGAGCGTTCGAACTCGTTCGAAGACCTGCTGCGCTCGACCGGCTACCCGGGATTCGTGGTGCCAAGCCGTCGGGATGATTGTATCCGCTCCACGCGCTACAATCGCTGCCTCACGATCGTGCTCGACGGCATCCCGCTCAGCGGCAGCTACCCGAACATCAATCCGCGCGATGTCTATTTCTTCGCGCTGCTCGGAAAAACCGAATCGGCGGTGCAGTTCGGCGACCGCACGCCCTGGGGCGCGATTGTGATTTATACGCGCGCCAAGGGGGACAAGTACTGAGCGTCGTTTGGCGGAGTGCATTCGGACGGACTCAGTGTGTCTGACGGTTCGCTGATTCACGCGAAGCCCGCGAAGGGCGCGAAGGTTCGCGAAGAAAAGCAAAACAAAAAATGAAAATGCAAAACTGAAGAGCGGTTGCAGTTCTTCGCGCCTCTTCGCGGCCCTTCGCGCCCTTCGCGTGAACCAACGATCTCCGTGGTCTTCTCCGGATCGTCAGCAATCACTCGATCAGAGTCGCGCCCGCAACAACCGTTGCACCAGACGCACCGACCGCTCCGTTGCCCCAAGCTCGCTCTGCACGAGGTCTCGCGCCGCAGCGCCGGCCGTTTCACGTGCCACGGAATTCGCCGTGAAGGTCCGCAGTGCCGCCTCGCACTCGCCCGCATCGCGCACCACCCGCGCCCCGCCGGCGCTAATCAGCAGTCCCGCCTCGCGACTCATGTCATGGCCGGGGCCGAAGAGCACCGGTGCGCCGAACGCCGCCGGTTCGATCACCGAGTGTAGCCCGGCCGCGTGAAAGCCGCCGCCGACGAACGCCACGTCAGCGAGCGAATACAGATCGCCGAGGACGCCGACACGGTCGACGAGGATCACGTCGCTCTGTGACGCGGCCCGATCCGACTCCGCCAGCGACAGCGTGGCACACGATACGCCCGCTGCGAGCGCCCATGCCACGATCGGCCCGAGATGCGTCGCGGTGGGTTCGTGCGGGGCAATGATCAGTCGCAGCGAGCTCTCCGCCCGGCGCGCACGTGCGAACGCCTCGAGCAATACCGCTTCGTCGGCCGGCCAGGTGGACCCCGCCACCAGTGTGGGTCGGGTACCCGCCAGCGCTCGCAGCATCGGCTGTCGCTCGTCGACGCGCTGCGCCCGATCCCACACCTGATCGAAGCGCGTATCACCGGTCACCTCGAGCACGTCGGGGCGCACGCCGAGTGCGACCAGCCGGTCGGCATTGGCCTGATCAATCGCGCCGACGCCCTCGAGGGCGCTGTACGCCTCGTGGAGCAGCAGACGTGACATGGCCCCGGATCGGCCCGATCGGGGCGCCAGAGTGGCACTGAGGAGCGCCACGGGGATGCCCCGTGCCGTCGCACGCTCCACGAGAGTCGGCCACACGTCGAGCTTCACGAACGCCAACACCGAAGGCTGCAGCGCATCGAGCATCGCGTCGGCTTCGCGACGTCCGTCGAAGGGCAGATAGTCGGTGATGTCGGCACCCACGGAAGCGGAAAACGTCTCGGCGCTGGGCGAGAAGAAGGTGTACGCCAGCTGCAGTTCGGGATGGAGCGCGCGGAGTCGGTGCGCCACGGGACGCGCCTGCAGACCTTCACCAACCGACGGCGCGTGCATCCAGACCAGCGGTCGGCTCGGCGTACGGACGGCGCGACTGGCGGCCGTGATCCGCTCCAATAATCCACGACGGGCCGCCAGCGAACGCCAGAGCTTCGACCCGCTCGCCGGGGCCAGCTGGGTAGCGAGCCGGGCGGCGAGCACGCCCGCTCCGTACACGGAGCGGACCAGCGGGTTCAGCGCGTCCTCCTCGACTTCGCCACCACCAGCGCCGTGTCGATGGCCCGGCGGAAATCCTTGTACGGCAACGCGCCTTGCACCAGAAACTCGCCGATCAGGAACGACGGTGTGGACTGGACGCGTGCCTGCGTCGCCTGCCGCTCGTCGTTCTCCACCAGCATGCGAATCGCGTCGGACTTCCGGCAGCGCGTGAAGCTCGGCATGTCGAGCTTCAGCTCACGGCCGATGTCGTCGAGTTTGGCCGACGGATTGTCGATCGGTTGAAACGCCCGCTGCTCACGGAAGAGCACGTCGGCGTACTCCCAGAACTTCGCCTGCACGGCGGCGCACATCGACGCTTCGGCCTGGGCCTTCGCGTGTCGGTGAATCGAAAGTGGCAGATGCAGATACGCCAAGCGGATCTTGCCGGCGTCGATGTAGTCGCGCTTGAGGTTGGCCATCGACGAGTCGTGCCACTGCTTGCAGTACGGGCACTGAAAGTCGCTGATCATCACCACCCACATCGCATCTTCCCGGCCCATCAAGCGGCCACGATCGGCCCGTTGAATCGTGATCGAGTCGGCGAGCGTGTCGCCCGCTGCGCCCGGACCAGAGATCGCGGTCGTCTGCAGCAACGGCGATGCCGCCACTTCCGCCGTACGGCCCGGCTCGGCAGCCGCGTTCGCGGTCTTCGCCGGATCGGCCGTGCCGCATGCCGTGAGCGCGACCACGCAGAGCAGGAGCGCAGACTGGCGGAACGCGGAGCGGGATCGGGACATGAAATTCAGGATCGGGAGAAGAGCGATGCGGTGCGACACGCCTGAATCTAACGGATTGAGAGACGTCGGCACTGCTCATGCTATAGCGGTAACTCGGGCGACGGCCTGACACCGAATCCCTGCGGCGACCGTAGGGACTGTATCTTTCACTTCGTGCACATCCTCTTGGTTCAATCCGATAACCGTCGTCACCACGCCCGCCCGATTCAGCGCGCGGCGTTTGCGATGATCTGGATCCTTGCGGCAATCGTGGCCGTCGCTGGGTCGCCAACACTGGCGTGGAGTCACGTGGCGGCCGCCGGTCAGCCGTTGCCAGCGCCCGTGGGCTATGTCAACGACTTCGCGAAGGTGCTCGCGCCCGACGCGGCGGCCCGTATCGACGATCTCGCCACGCGCGTCAACGCGGCCACCCGTGGCGACATGGTCGTCGTCACGTTGCCGTCGTTGAACGGTCGCCCAGTCGAAGAAGTGGCCTTACGGCTGGGCCGTGAATGGAAGGTCGGCTCCAGCGCGGCGATCGGCGATCAAGCGCGCAACGTCGGTGTGATCATCCTGCTGGTTCCCAAGGAAACGTCCGATGACGGCCGGGGCTACTGCCGCATCGAGGCGGGGCAGGGCGCCGAAGGGTTCATCACCGACGCCACGTCGGGTGACATCTGTCGTGAGCAAACACCGCTCTTTCGCGCGCAGGACTACTCCGGCGCGCTGGAGCGCATCGCGACCGACGTCGCGGGGCGCTACGCCGCCAACTTCGGCGTCGCGCTGGATGGAGTGCCGCCGCCGCAGCAACGCCGGCGACCGCAGCAGTCGCGGGGCATTCCACCGTTCATGATTGTGCTGGCGCTGGTGATTCTCTTCTCTCTGCTCAGCTCCTCCGGCGGACGCCGCCGGCGAGGCTGCGTGGGCTGCATTCCCATTCCGATTCCCGGTCCCTCGTCGGGAGGGTGGCATAGCGGCGGCGGTGGATTCAGCGGCGGTTTTGGCGGTGGTGGTGGTGGCGGTGGGTTCGGCGGATTCGGCGGTGGCGGCGGATTCAGTGGTGGTGGTGGCGGCTCCAACTGGTGAACAGATCCATGGCCCGTGCTTCGATGTCTCTCGATGATCTCGTCCAGCAGCTCCGTCAGGTCCACGGTGACGCGCTGCGGGCTGCCGTTCTGTACGGTTCGGCGGCCAGCGGCGAGCAGGTGGTCGGGCACTCCGACTTCAATGTCCTCGTCATCGTCTCGTCGATCGATGTGCCCCAGATGCGCAGTCTGGGACAGACGATGCGCGCGTGGCAGGAGGCCGGCAATCCGCCGGTCCTTGTGCTCACCGAACAGGAGTGGCTGCGCTCGGCGGACATCTTCCCGATGGAGTACGCCGACATTCTCGAACGCCACCGGCTGTTGCATGGCACCGTGTCGCTGAGCGACCTCGCGGTGGATCCCCACTATCTGCGATTGCAAACGGAGCAGGAGGCGATGGGCAAGTTGCTCCGCCTTCGTCGCGGCGTGATGGTGGCCGGAACCGATGCGGCGCGGCAAACCGATCTGCTTCGCTCCAGCTTCAGTGCGCTGCTCGTGATCTTTCGCGCCGTCCTGCGCTTGCACGGCGTGAAGCCCGAGCGCGACGCGACGCGGGTGATTCAGGATGCGGCCGCGCGGTGCGGCTTTGACGCCGCGCCGTTCATGTCGGTCTCGGCGCTCGTGCGCGGTACGTCGTTCGCCAACGGCGAAGCGGAATCCGTGCTGGCGGGGTATGTACGCGGCATGGATGTGCTTGTCGAATATCTCGATCAATTCACGCCGCCCACGGCGGCACCTGCAGTCAATTCCCCAGTCCAATCATGAGGAGCCCCATGGTCACCACGCAACTTTCGGGACGTCCGTCCAGTCCATTCTCCTGGTCTCGCCTCGCGTCGCGTGCGGCTTCACGCGCGCGCGTGCTCGCGGTCGCTCTCGTGCTCCCGCTCGGTATGAACGCGTGCGGCTACAATACGATCCAGTCGTACGACGAACAGGCCGCGCAGGCCAAGCAGAACATCGATGCGCAGCTGCAGCGACGCGCCGACCTGATTCCGAATCTCGTGAACACCGTCAAGGGATTCGCGGCGCAGGAAAGCGAAGTGCTAACGGCGGTCACGCAGGCGCGGGCCGGTCTCGTCGGTGCGTTGCAGAAGCCGGGCGGTTCCGATCCGACCGAATTGGCCAACGCCAATCAGCAGCTCACGACCTCGCTCGGACGTCTCGCGGTAACGGTCGAAGCGTACCCCGAGCTCAAGTCGAACGAGAACTTCCTTCGCTTGCAGGATGAGCTCACCGGCACCGAGAACCGTATCGCTGTATCACGCACCGACTACAACGGCGCTGTGCGGCTGTACAACGAGTACATCCGTAAGTTTCCCGCGGTTCTCACCGCCAAGGTGACCGGTTCCAAGCCGCGCACGTACTTCGAAGTTACCGACGCCGCCTCGCGGGCGGCGCCGACGGTCGATTTCAAGAAGTAAACGCACGGTCGCCCCGTTACATCCGGTTCTTCTCGTAGAGCAGATTGCGCGGGGCGACGCGCCACTCGTACCACCGATCCACCGGCTTTCCCTTGTTCACGGCAGGATCGCTGCGGTCACTGCGAATTTTCGCGCGGATGCGCACGCCGATCACGTCGTTTCCGTCATTGGTGGTGTCGGCATCGAGCCCGTCATAGGTGGGATGCTCGGCGCCTGACATGAACACGAGCCGACTCTGAAACACCTGCACGCCGGTCGCCACGACGTCGCCGTCAGGTGCACCGGTGGACGTGAGCCGTTCGGCGCGCATCAGTTGCTTCGTGGACGGCACTCGCCAGTACATCACGGCGTTCAGTCGTTGAATGGTCGTGCCCGATCGGGCCAGCAACAGATTGTCGAGCCCCGCCTCACGATTGACGAGTCGCGTGGCCGGCAGGAATTGAATGCGGAACACGTTGGCGGATTGATTCGCCACACTCGTGAGCAGCAACAGGCGCCGCGTCGTGCCTACCTGCAGTCGGACGAGATCACCCGCTTTGAGCGTGTACGCGCCGTTCACCTTCTTGAAGTCGATGCAGCTGACGCCGCAGGTGCCGCCCGGCGGGTAGTTCGGCAGCGTGTCGCCGTCATCGAAGATCGGGTACACGGGTGCTTCCTGCGGATCGAACGGCACCGACAGCACCGATACCGTGTCGCCGACGGAGCCCAGGGCCGAGAACACGGCGGTTCCGACCATCGAGATGCCCGCTTCCTGCACGTCGCGGGCGATGGAGAGACCGACGAATCGTGCGCCACGATCGACGTTTTCGCGCACGGTCCAGGATCGACGCGTCTGCCAGCTACTAAGCGAGAACGCTGTGGCTGACGCGATCACGACCATACCTATGGTCATGGAGATCAGCACTTCGGCCAAGGTGAAGCCGCGACGGGCGCGTGGTAATGTTCGCATTATTGCGCTCCGGAGAGTCCGTTGCCGCGGAACAGCAACGTGGTGAGCAACACAGGAGTTTGCGCGCGCGGGTAGTCCACCTTCACGTCGATCTTCACCAGATTCTGGCGCGTCACCGTGACGGTCATGGTGCGCACATACGGACCATCGGCCTCCGGTGTCCCTTCGGCGCCCAAACGAACCGCCGACTCCGTTTCCACGAGCCACGGGTCACGTGTGCGCACCTGTTCGAGATACGCCCGACCGATGGCAATCGCGTTGGTCCGGTTCTGGGCCAACGTCTGCAACTTGATGGTGCTTGCGTTCGCGCTCGCCAATGAAGACAGGCCGACCGCCAAGAGGATGATGGCGACGATCATCGAGACGAGCGTGAAGCCGCGCCGTACCTTTCGCGTCGGTGTCATTGCCAACCTCCATCCTGGTGATAGGTCCAGAAACGCACGTTCCCGGACGGCGTGATCTGCACCGCCACGACCGCGTACGGGTCGTTGTCGTTGGCCAGATACACCACGCCGCGTGCACCCATCGGCATGGTGAGTCCACGGGAGTCGAATTCGATCCGTGCATTGGTCAGTCCGATGCCGCCGGTGGTGGCATCATCGGGAATCCGGCCCGCCGAGCCCCGGCTGAACGACACGCGAATGGGGAGTTCGCGGATGCCGAAGCCGCGCAGCGCCTGCCACTCGGCGGCGCTTTCGGAAATGGTGCCGTCGCCGTCGTCGTCGAGATACCCACCGTACTTTCGCGTCGTGCCGTTGAACGCGACGCGCACCTGCTCGCGCGTAGACAGGGCGCGGGTACGAGCGATATCGATGTCCTGCGCCAGCTGAATGCCGGCCAGCTGAACTTCGGTCTTCTCGGAGATGCGGAACTTGGGCAGCATCACGGCCATCATGATGCCCACGATCATCACGACCGCGAGCAGCTCGATGATCGTGAAGCCGCGCCGTTCACGCCGTGCGTCTGTGCGGATTGACATCAGTACAGTGGCCGGAACGCGGTTTGCAACACGGTGCCGACGGACGGTGTGCCGGGCGGCAATCGTTCAGGGAAGCGGAAGTTCACGTCGAAGCTCCACGCACGGGTCGGCGCATCGTAGTACCCACCGCTGGGCGCTCCCGAACTACCGGGATTGGTAGAGTTGCCCCAGAGTCCGAAGGCGAAGCGACTCTGATAAAGCGAGACGAGTGAGCCGGTGTAGCGGAAGGTGACGCCACTCCAGTTCTCGAGGAACCGTGGCAAGTTCTCGAGGCCACCACCATACGCTGGCAACGTGCATCCGGCGCGCGCGTAGTCGCACGTAGTGGGCGAATGTCCCACCAACAAGGCCGCGTTCACCGTGGCCGGACGCGCCACGCGCTTGGCGTAGTTGGTTTGCAGGGTATCGCACCATCCCGTCTGTCCGCTCTGGCCGCAACCGCTCGCCGTCGGCGATGCCGTCAACGTCATGGCCGGATTCGGCGGATTCGAGAGGAACGTGATCGCGTCACTCATGATGGCCGCGGGGCGCCAGATGATGGTGTTGTAGTCGCCCAGCACATACATCGGGCGCTCGGTCACCATCGACAATCCACCGGTGTCGGCGGCGACGCCGGGCTTCGGGAGCTGCGCCCCCTGACGAAGCCGGACGGCGACGTAGTCCTTGTTGGTGTTGCCACCGACGTTGACGAAGTTCACGTAGATGATGCGCGGTGCGCGCGCCGCCTTCGAAGCGTCGCTCCAGATGCGCAGCGAGTCCATGTTGATGTCAAGTAGGTCGGGACGCAGGTCCTCGCGTCCTTCGTAGAACGCGTTGCGCCGCAGCTTGAAGATCTTGGCGCACGACGCGGCATCGGGAACCTGCAGACCGCCGCTGCGCTCGTGGGTCATGTACGTCGTGCACAGTGAGGCATTCATCGTGGCGGCATTGGCGATGTCGAACACCGCCGCGTTCACCGTGATGTACCAGTCGGCCTTCCAGGCCATCTTCACATCCTGCACCATCGGACTGTCGCCGGCACTGCGCGGTTGCACGAGCGTGACGGGGGCTACGTTCGCCGGCAGCGGTAGCTTCAGCGGGCGTACACCATGCGCCTTCGACATCAGGCGCCCGTTGAAGCGTACTTCACTGCGGGTCTTGAATGCCGGCTCGGACAGACTGCGCGAGTCGAAGTCGAGCTGCACGGCGGTACCCGCGGCATTGTTGATTCGCACGCCACTGAGTCGATCGTTCGCGTTCTTCCGATTCCAGAACACGCTGTCGGGTGTCGTGAGATTGCTCTGGAACGTGGCACTCGCCGACGAGAGATACAGGTTGCCGTTGGTGTGCACCCAACCCGCAAAGGTCATCGGTGCGCCCGGCAGGATCTCGAGGTCGTCCTCGTAGAACACGCCGAACTGAAAGAGCGGAATCGTCTGGGCATTCACCGACAACACGGCAGTGGCCTTGTTGCCGGACGTGTCGCGAGCCGTGACGGTGATGTCGATCGGCTGGTTCAGGGAGTACAGCCCGGCGAACGGACCGGCCGTAATGGTCCTCGACTCAGGAGTGCCTGTCGTCGACGTGCTCTGCGTCATGCGAAAGCCGGTGATCTCCGGCTTCGTGATCGACGCGATATCCTCGCCGTTGATGATGCCGTCCTGCATCGCCGCGTCGAGTTGCGACATGATGTCGTCGGCGCCGCCCTCAGCCGCGTACGAGGCGCGGGCACCCCGATAGTCGGCGTTCGAGGTGCGAGCGATCGTCGTCACTGCCGACAACCCGGCCAGGACGATGATGGAGAACATCACGAGTATGAGCAGCACCACCTCGAGGGCAAAGCCTCGACGAGGGCGGAGCGCTGGCAGCCGCGGCTGCGAGAATCGATGGGTCGTCATGGCACTTCCTCTGGCTTAGGATCGGTACGCCAGATGAAGTACGATTAATCCATCATGAAAGTAATTTCACAAATGGTGGCATTTCGAACACCGAACGAGAAGTCTCGATTCCTGTGACGACCCGACGCGAGGCGATAACTAAAACGCCGCTGGTGTGACGGTCTACTTGGCCGGCGGAGCCGTTGGCGGTGCGGGGCGCGGGAAGACGCCTTCTCCCTTTTGCACCCGCCAGCCGGCCGGTTCGAGCTCGGCCAGCGCGTCAATCCGCTGAGCGGCGACCGTCCCCGGAGCCCCGAGCTGCGTCCACACGGCTTCGACTTTCGTGGGCATGAACGGCGCGAGCAGCACGGTCTGCCGTGCAATTCGACGAATGAGCGAGGCGAGGATCTGCTCGAGTTCCGCCGTACGCGCCGCCTCTTTGGCAACGGCCCAAGGCGTGGTCGCGGCGGTGTACTCATTCGCGCGCGCCGTCATCCGCGAGACGGCCGCCAGTCCCTCGTGCAGCAGCCAGCCGCGCGAGCCGTTCATTCCGGCGTGGTAGGCGGCGACGTCGGCGTCGTCGTCCAGCTCCGCGTCGGGGCGCGCCGCAGCGGGTACGACGCCGTCGAAGTACTTCTCGACCATCGCGATGGCGCGGCTGGCCAGATTGCCGAACGCATTGGCGAGATCGCTCGTGTAGCGCTCTTCGAAGCGCTCCCAGGAGAAGTTGCCGTCGCTGTCGAAGGGCACTTCGCGCAGCAGCACATAGCGGAACGCATCGGCCCCGTAGCGGTCGATCGCTTCGCCGAGATCGAGCTTCACGCCCGCACTCTTGGAGAAGCGTTCGCCGCCCAACTGTACGAACCCGTGCGCCCACACCTGCTTCGGTAACGGCAGTCCCGCCGCCTCGAGCATGGCCGGCCAGATCACGACGTGAAAGCGCGTGATGTCCTTGCCGATGATGTGCAGGTCGGCGGGCCAGCGCGCTTCGTAGCCGGCATCCGGGAAGCCGGTGCCCGTGAGGTAGTTCGGCAAGGCGTCGAACCACACATACGTGCCCTGTGTTTCACCGTTCGAGAGCACGAGCGGGAACGGCACGGCCCAGTCGAGGCGGGCACGTGAGGCCGAGATGTCGTCGAGGCCCTGCGCCAGCAATCCGAGGATCTCGTTACGACGGCTCTCGGGCTCGATGAACGACGGATTCGTCGCCAGTAGGTTCTGCAGGAAGCCCTGATACTTCGAGAGGCGGAAGAACCAGTTGCGTTCTTCCACTTCCTCGAGCGTTCGCGTGGGATGCAGGACGCACTTTCCTTCGACGATATCCGCGTCCTGCTTGAACGCTTCACACCCGACGCAGTACATGCCGGTGTACGAGCGCTCGTAGAAGTCATCCGGATTGCGTTCGGCGATCATGCGGATGAGCGCCTGCACACCGGTCTTGTGATGGGACTCCGTGGTGCGGATGAACTGATCGTACGAAATGCCAAGCTTGGACCAGATCGCCTGAAAGCGCGCCGCGATTTCATCGGTAAAGGCTTGCGGCGCGACGCCATCCTTCGCCGCGGTCTGCTGCACCTTCTGCCCGTGCTCATCCATGCCGATCAACAGATGCACGTCGTCACCGCACTGGCGACGATAGCGCGCGATGACATCGGCGCCGATCTTCTCCAGAGCGTGGCCAAGGTGCGGATCGCCATTCGCGTAATCGATGGCGGTGGTCAGATAGAATCGCGGCACGTCCGGCTTACTCCTCGTTGTCATCGCCATCGTCGGCGTCGTCACCGCCATCGGGCGGCATGGGTGATCCGTCCGCCTCGGACTGGCGGCGCTGTTCCGCGGCTCTGAGTCGACGGCCACCACGACGACCACGCCGCCGCTTGCGACGGGTCGCGTCGCCCGCGGCGTCGGCGCTTTCGGCGTCGGACGTGTCCGACGTGTCCGACGTGTCGGTTGACGCAGCGATCGCTGGCTCGTCCGACACCGGCGTGATCACCTCGACGTCGACTTCGAATTCGGCTACGAACTCGGCTACGGGCACGACCACCTGCACGACCACGGGCTCGGGCACGAACACGCGCTCCGGCGTGATCACCGCGATCGATGCAGCGAGCGGCGCAATCTCCGTCTCGACCGTGTCGAGCATCGCATGCAACGCCGCATCGACTGGATACTCGGCCGTATGCGACGGCACGTCATCATGCGCATGATCGGTCGGCTGATCGAGCCCTTCCAACTCGCTCCGCAGATCGGCCAAGGCAATCACCCGACTGTCGCCTTCGGCTGTACGCAGCGTGATGCGCTCGTTGAAGATGTCGCACGCGATCACCTTTTCCTCACCCAGCGACGTCGTGAGGATCTTCCCTTCCTTCGGGAATTTGCGGCGGCTCAGCACGTAGAACTCGTGCTCGTAGCGCAGGCAGCACATCAGTCGCCCGCAGGCACCGGAGATCTGCTGCGGGTTGAGCGAGAGCTTCTGATCTTTCGCCACGCCAAGGTTCACGGGGCGCAGGTCGGGCAGCCACGACGCTGAGCAGTACTCGCGACCACATCGTCCGACACCGGAGAGGCGCTTAGCCTCATCGCGCACGCCGATCTGCTTCAGTTCGATGCGCGTGCGGAACAGCGCGGCGAGATCGCGCACGAGGCCACGAAAGTCGACGCGACGCTCGGCCGTAAAGAAGATCGTGAGCTTGCGCCGATCCCACTGCCACTCGGCGTCGGTGAGCTTCATCACGAGGTGGTTCGCCTTCACGCGCTCCATCGACTTGCGACGCGCGTCCTCGTTCTCGGCGGTCAGTTCACGGTCGAGTTGCTCGTCCGCTTTCGTGGCGAGCCGGAGCGCGGCCCGTGGCGGCGGAGTGGTGCCGCAGCCGTGCGCACAACCGTTGCAGCGGACCTCGGCCAGCTCACCGGTGGAGTGTACACGACCAAAATCCTCACCACGGTCAGCCTCGACGATCACCCCCGCCTTGAGTGGGGGTGCCGTCTCGCCTGTCCAGCTGAAGAATTCCTTCCGGTTGCCGCGGAACGCGACTTCGATCAGATGCGCCACGGCGTGAAAGCTACTCGGTGAACTGCCCCATGCGCAGGAACTTCTCACGTCGGCGACGCACGAGCTTGTCCGGCTTCAGCCGGCGCAGCTCTTCGAGGTTCCGCACGAGGCTGTCGCGAAGGTTGTTGGCGGTCGTGGCGTGGTCCGAATGGGCGCCGCCCACCGGCTCGGGGACGATCTCGTCGATCACCCGCAGTTCGATGAGGTCGGGGGCGGTGACTCGCAGCGCCGTGGCCGCTTTCTCCCGCATTTCCGGGCTCTTGCCGTCCTTCCAGAGAATGGCCGCGCACCCTTCCACGGAAATCGTGGAGTACACGGAATTCTCGAGCATCAGCACGCGATCGGCCACGCCGAGTGCCAGCGCACCGCCCGAGCCGCCTTCGCCGATCACGGTGGCGATGATGGGGACCTGCAGGTTGCTCATCTCGAGCAGGTTGCGGGCAATCGCTTCGCTCTGCCCTCGCTCCTCAGCACCAAGGCCAGGCCAGGCGCCCGGCGTATCGATGAAGGTGAGTACCGGCACCTGGAATTTCTCGGCGAGCTTCATGAGCCGCAGCGCCTTGCGATAGCCTTCCGGATGTGGCATGCCGAAGTTACGACGCAGATTCTCCTTCGTGTCGCGGCCGCGCTCATGCCCGATCAGCATCACGGTCTCGCCCTCGAGACGCGCCCAGCCCGCGAGGATCGCCGCGTCTTCGCGGAAAAGCCGATCGCCGTGGAGCTCGAGGAAGTCGGTGAAGGCGAGCTTGATGTAGTCCGACGTGAAGGGACGGCGCGAGATACGAGCCACCTGCACGCGCTGCAACGGCGTCAGCTTCTGATAAATCTCGACGCGCAGCTCGCTGAGCTTCTTCTGCAGCGGCTCCAGCTCCTGCGTGACGTTGAGCGAACTGTCGGACGCGAGTCGCTTCAGCTCCTCGATCTGCTTTTCGAGCTCCGCCAGAGGACGCTCGAACTCGAGAACCGGGGCAGCAGCCATGACAATCCTGGAAAAGGGACGCCGCGCTCGTTAGCTGCCGGCACGCACGAGGCGCACACGATCAGCGCCGAGCAGCGCGCGAAGATCGGATAAGATGGCGGGCGACGCCGCCACGGTAAGCGATTTCGACCGGAAGCGAATGGTTCGTCCGGTTCCATCGTCCCACCGCAGTTCGAGCGGAGCCGAGCCTTCGTGTGCCTCGACACTCGCCCGCACGTCGTCCATCACACCGGGAGCCAGATCCAGCTCCCGACTCAGGTCGATTGCAACGGCCAGCTCACCGTTGGCCCGCACTTCAGCGAAGCGCGTGACCGTGTCGACGATGAACGTGGCATTCTCGACGCCCTGATCCTTCCGCGAATAACCACCCTTGAGCAGCAGCGGTACATCGGGCCGGACACGTTCGGCGATCACCGCCCACGCCTCCGGGAAGACCAGCACTTCGGAAGATCCGGAAAAATCCTCTACTGTCAACCGGGCGAACTCCGCGCCCGACCGTTTGGAAATCTGCTTCTTGATCGCCGTGATCACCACACCGATCGTGACCGCGTCACCCGTCCAGTTGCCCAACTGCGCCACCGTGCTGCTGGCGAAGAGTTCGCACTCTGTTCGGTACGGCTCGAGCGGATGACCGGAAATGTAGAATCCCAGCAGCTCTTTCTCGCGCGTGAGCCGCTCGCTTTCGCTCCACACCGGGACCGACGGGAGCGGTGGCGGTGCGCCGCCATTGCTCGATCCCGACGTCTCTTCAGTGTCACCACCCAGCAGATCGCCGAAGAGAGAGACCTGTCCCTTGGCGGCCTCTTCCTGCCGAAGCGACGCCTCGTTGATGGCGTGGTCGAGTGCCGCCAACAGCTGCGCCCGGTGTCCGCCCAATCCATCGCATGCGCCCGCCGCGATCAGCGCTTCGAACACCCGCTTGTTGCAGACGCGAAGATCAACCCGCGAGCAGAGATCGTACAGTGACGTGAACGGACCTTCATTTCTCGCCGCGATCAGCGAGTCGATCGCGCCGCGGCCCACGTTCCGGATGGCGCCGAGACCGAAGCGCACTCGCTTGTCCCCCACCACCGTGAAGCGCCAGCCCGACTCGTTGACGTCGGGCGCGAGCACCTCGATCTGCATTTCGCGCGCTTCGGCGATGTACTTGATGACTTCTTCGGTCTTCCCGATGTTCGACGACAACAACGCGGCCATGAACTCGGCCGGGTGATGCGCCTTCAGGAAGGCCGTGTGGTACGCGACCACCGAGTACGCCACCGAGTGCGACTTGTTGAAGCCGTAGCGGCCGAACGTTTCGATCTGGCCTGAGAGCTCGTCGATGATCTTCGGGTCGTAGCCCTTCGCGACGGCCTTCGTGACGAACTTGCCGAGCTCCTTCTTGATCAGCTCGGAGTCCTTCTTACCTACGGCCTTTCGCAGCACGTCCGCTTCGGCCAGCGAGATGCCCGCGAGCACCTGCGCCAGACGCATCACCTGCTCCTGATAGGTGATGACGCCGTAGGTGTTCGAGAGAATCGGTTCCAGCTCGGGCAGCGCGTACACCGTGGGCTCTTCGCCGCGCTTTCGCCGGATGTACACGTTGTGCATGCCGGCATCGAGCGGACCCGGGCGCAGCAGGGCGTTCGACGCCACCAAGTCGTCGAAGCGGTCGCAGCGCATGCGCTTGAGCACGTCGGTGGCGAGCGGCGATTCGAACTGAAACACGCCGCCGGTGCGACCGGCGCGCAGCAACTGATACGTTTTCTCGTCGGTGAAGCCACGCTCTTCAAGCACGACACTCACGCCACTGCGCTGCTTGATGCTGGCCAGTGTATCGCTGATCACCGTCAGCGTGGTAAGCCCGAGGAAGTCCATCTTGAGCATGCCCGCCTTTTCCAGCGCGTTCATGTCGTACTGCGTCACGATCACCCGCTCGTCGTCGCCGGCGCCGGAACCCTTCGATGCCTGCGTGCAGATCGGCACGAATTCATCGAGTGGGCCCGGCGCGATCACCACGCCGGCCGCATGCACGCCGGTGTGTCGCGAGAGGCCTTCCAGCGAAATCGCAAAGTCGAGCAGCTGCTTGTAGCGTGGTTCGTTCTGGTAGAACGCCTTCACCTCCGGCACCTGCTCGATCGCTTCCTTCACGGTCAGCGAAAAGTTCGGCGCGTTCGGAATCAGCTTCGCCAGCGCGTCCGTTTCGCCGGGCGTGAAGCCGAGGGTGCGCCCTACGTCTTTCACGGCGGCGCGCGACTTCATCGTCCCGAACGTGACGATCTGCCCGACCGAATCCTTGCCGTACTTCTGCCGCACGTACTCGATCACTTCGCCGCGTCGCTCGAAACAGAAGTCGACGTCCACGTCGGGCATCGAGACGCGTTCGGGATTCAGGAAGCGTTCGAAGAGCAGGTCGAATTCGAGCGGACAGACGTCGGTAATGCGTGTCGAATAGGCCACGAGCGATCCGGCCGCCGAGCCTCGTCCCGGTCCCACCGGGATGCCGCGGTCACGCGCCGCCTTGATGAAGTCGGCGGTGATCAGGAAGTAGCCGGCGTAGCCCGTCTTCGTGATGACGCCGAGTTCGTAGTCGAGGCGCTCCTGCACGTTGGCCGGCAGCGGATCGCCGTACCGTTCCTTCGCGCCATCGGTGGAGAGGCGCACGAGGTACTCGTTCTCGGTCTCGACGCCGGGAGGCAGCGGGAACGACGGCACGTAGTACTTCTTCGCGAACTGCACGTCTACCGAATCCGCGATGGCCAGCGTATTCGTGAGCACATCTTCGCGGCCCGGGAAGAACGGGCGGATCTCGTTGGGCGGCTTGAAGTACAACCCGTCGTCGTACTTCATGCGATCGCGGTCGTTGCGATCCTTGCCAAGGCCGATGCACAACAGCACGTCGTGCGCGTCGTGATCCTCGTGCTTCAGGAAGTGCGCGTCGTTCGTGGCAATGACGGGAAGCCCCAGCTCGTCACCCAGCGACAGGATCTTGGCGTTGAGCTTGGCCTGTCCTTCGCTGGTGTGCGCCTGGACTTCGAGGTAGTAGCGGTCCTTGAACAGCTCGGCATACCACGCGGCGGCTTCACGCGCCGCCTCCATGCGGTCGTCCATGAGGTGACCGGCCACTTCACCGGCCAGACACGCTGAGGAGACAATCAGCCCCTCGGAGTACTGGGCCAGCAATTCGCGGTCGATTCGCGGCTTCGTGTAGAAGCCTTCGGTGTACCCCAACGACGACAGCTTGACCAGATTCTTGTAGCCAACGAGATCACGGGCTAGCAGGACCAGGTGATAGTACGGCTTCTGACCCGGCCCCGGGCGTCCGCGTGTGCGGCGGTCACCCGGCGCCACATACGCTTCCATCCCCATGATGGGCTTCACGCCCGCCTTGCGCGCTTTCTCCTGGAAATCCCAGGCAGCATGCATGTTACCGTGATCGGTGATCGCCAGCGCAGGCATTTCGTAATGCTGTGCGCGTTTGATCAGATCATCGATACGATTCGCGCCGTCGAGGAGCGAATACTCGGAGTGGCAGTGCAGATGAACGAACGACATGGACCGAGAATGATAGCCGAGCAGGGCGACGAGCAACACGGGATTGACAACCGCAGTCGGATGCCGCAGCGACGGAAGCCGCACGGCCGGATCTCGTGGCGATCACTGCGCCGCATCTCCGGTGCGACCGCCGTGCTGCTGGCCGTCGTTCTCGGTATTACCCCCACCGGGTGCTACATCTCCCGCGCGGCCTATGAGGAAGCGCGGATCTTGTCGAGGCGCCAGCCCATCGCGCGCCTGGTGGCCGATTCCGCCACCGATCCCGTGCTGCGCGCGAAGCTCAGTCTGGTGGAGGAGGCGCGTCGCTTCGCCATCGACTCGCTCGATTTAAAGGCCGGCAAGAGCTTCACCGCCTATTCGCGGCTTGACCGCGACACGCTGGTGCTGGTCGTTTCCGCGGCCTACCGCGACCGGCTCGAGCGAAAGACCTGGTGGTTCCCAGTCGTCGGACGCTTTCCGTACAAGGGCTTCTTCGATTTTCCGGGCGCGCTTCGCACCGCCGAATCGCTGCGCGCCGAGGGCTTCGACGTGACGGTCGGACCGTCATCGGCCTTCAGCACCCTTGGCTGGTTCAATGATCCGCTCGTGAGCACCACCGTGAAAGCCGATTCGGTGACGCTCGTCAATACGATCATTCATGAATTGCTCCACAACACGTTCTTCGCCAAGGGAGCCGTGTCGTTCAACGAGTCCTTTGCCACGTTTGTGGGCGGCCGCGGCGTCGAGCACTTTTTCCGGGCGCGCGGCGATTCGGCGTCACTGCGTCGCGCGGAAGACGAGTGGCACGACGATCTGTTGCTGGGCGCGTTTTGGGAGCGTACCTCGAACGAGATCGAGCAGGTCTTCGCCTCGCTGCCCGATTCAGCGAGCACGCAGCGGATCGCCGCCCGCGACCTCGTGTACGCGCGCGCGCGCACCCGTCTCGTGGACAGCATCGGGCCGCAGCTTCGCACCTATCCCGACGGTTGGTCGCAGAAGGTGAAGCTCAACAACGCGGTGCTCCTCTCGCGCCGCGTGTACGCCGAGCGCCTCGATCGGTTCGACTCGGTGTATGTCGCCGAGGGGCGAGACTTGAAGCGGGCGATTCAGCGCATCATTGCGACCCACAAGGATTCCGTGAGTCGCAACGATCGCTGAGGCGAGTTCTCGTTACTTGCTCTCGGGGAGCAGCACGAACCGCGCACGGTTCGCTTCCGTGAGATACTTCTTGGCCGCGGCGGCCAGCTTCTCGGCGGTCAGGCTGGCGATCATCGGATCTTCGTTGCCGATGGTGCCAAGATCGTCACCGTTCTCGAGTCGCGCGCGGATGGTGCTGAGCCAGTAGCCATTCTGCTTGCGCGCCAGCTCGAGCTCACGACGCTGCTGCTCGCGCACCCGTTCCACTTCCGCCGCACTCGGCGGCACACGACGCAGCGAATCGAGCTCCTGCTTCACGGCGGCGAACATCGATTCCGCTTTGTCCGGTGCCGAACCGTACCCGATCACGAGCTGCCATTCCTGTCGCGGGTTGCGCGAGAACTGCGCACTGACCGACACCGAATAGGTGCCGCCCAGTGATTCGCGCAAACGGTCCAACAGGCGCATCTCGAGCACTTCGCCGACCGACGACAGCAGATACGAGTCTTCGCGGCTCCACGGGGCCGCGCCGGCCATCAGGATGGCCGTCTGGCTCTGTGGCGCGATGCCTTTGCGCACCGTCTTGTCGATCTGTCCGCTGAACAGCTTGGGGCCGACATCCTTGAACGTCTCCTTGCGACCCGCGGCCGGCAGCGGCGCGAGCCACTGTTCGACCAAGGGCTTCAACACCGCCAGATCCACGTTGCCGACGAAGAGGAACGTGAAGTCCCCCAGATCGGCAAAGCGATCGCGGTAAATCGCCATCATCTCGTCGAGGTTGAGCTCCTTGAGCATCTCAGCCGAGAGCGGGCGTACACGGGGATGTCCGCCGGCCAGCGTCATCTGCACCGTGTCGCTGAACACCGCGGCCGGATTCGCATCCTTGTTCTTGAGCACCTGATCGAACTGCTGCAGCAGCGCCTTGAACGCCGACGTATCCGCGCGCGGCGAGGTGAGTCGCAGCCAGGTGAGCTGCATCATCGTTTCGAGATCCTTCGGTGAGGCGCGCCCGCTCACCCCTTCGCTGAGATCCGAAATCACGGCCGATGCCGACGCGACCTTGCCGGTGAGCTTCTTGTTCAAATCGATGATCGAGTAGTCGCCGACGCCACCGCGCTCGATCACCGTAGTCGCCAACGACGTCTTGAACACGTCCTTGTCGGCCACGAGACTGGCACCACCCGGGCTCCACCCCGTCATCACGATCTGATCGGCCGTGAAGTCGGTGGGCTTCACGAACACCTTGATGCCGTTCGACAACGTCCATTCCGTGAGATTGAGCGCTTCGGTTCTCTTCTCGCTCACCACCCGTCCAACGGCGGGCGCCCTGGCCACCAGCGCGCCGGCCGTGACCGTTTCCACCCACGGCGCAATCGTGGCCGCATTCACCTTGCCGAACACCGCGCGGATGTCGGCGTCGGAGGGCACCTTGAGACCGTCTTTCTCGGGCAGGCTCACGGTGACCACGCGATTCGCTTCACCAACCCGTCCGGCACCAAGCGCGTTCACTTCCGCGACGGTGACCGTGGGCAGCAGTTTCTGCATCGCGGCGTACTCGAAGGCGATGCCGGGAATCGCTTCGCCCTGCAGGAAATTGTTGATATACTCGTCGACGAATGCGCCCGATGGTGTCTTGTCGCGTTCCTGATAGGCGCGCTCGTAGCCACGCAGCGTATTCGTCTTGGCGCGATCGAGCTCGGCGGCCAGGAATCCATGACGACGCACGCGCTCCGCTTCGGTCAGCAGCGCCTGCAACGACTCCATGAGCTGCCCTTCCTTCGCCCGTGCGTCGAGCGAGTAGTACTCGCTGCTGCGCACGAAGCTGCCGCCGCCAGCGCCCGCGCCAACGAATGGCGTCTCGGGCTTGAGTGCGAGCTCACTGAACCGCTGATTCAACATCTGATTGTACAGACGCTCCAGGAGATCCTGTCGAAGGTCGCCCACGGTGCGGGTCGTGCGCCCCTTGCTCTTCCACAGCACGCCGACCGACGAGCCGCTGAGTTCCTTGTCGGTGGCAATCGAGATCAGCGTTGAGTCGTGCGTAGGCACGGCCGCGATCGTGCGCGCGCGGGCCCCCTTCCGCGGGGCAATGCCGCCGAACGTGGAGCGAATCAATGCTTCGAGTTTCTTCGGGTCGGCATCACCGACCGCCACGACCGCCATGAGGTCGGGACGGTACCAGTCGCGCCAGAAGCGCTTGAGCGGTGCCGGGTTCGCCTTCTCGAGAATGTCGGGCTTGCCGATGGGCAGTCGTTCGGCGTAGCGCGAGCCGCGGAAGATCACCGGAAACTGCTTGTCGCGCAGCCGCTCACCGGCACCGAGGCCATTGCGCCACTCCGACAACACGACGCCGCGTTCGGCCACGACTTCCGTAGAGTCGAACAGAATGCCGGTCGCGACGTCACCCAGGAAGCGGAAGCTCTTTTCGAGAATGCCGGCGCTGTCCGTGGGTACGGGCAGGATGTACACCGTTTCGTCGAAGCTCGTGAAGGCATTCAGGTCGGCGCCGAAGCGCACGCCGATCGACTCGAGGTATTTCACGATGTCGTTCTTCGCGAAAGACTTCGTGCCGTTGAAGGCCATGTGCTCGATGAAGTGCGCCAGGCCCCGCTGGTCTTCGTCTTCCAGAATGGATCCGGCATTCACCACCAGACGCAATTCCGCGCGCTGTTCCGGCTTGGCGTTGCGTCGGATGTAATAGCGGATGCCATTGGGCAGCGTGCCGATTTTGACGGACGCATCGACCGGCAACGCCGACGACAAGGCAAACGAGTCGACCGGAGCTTTTGCTGCCGGCTTGGTCGCCGGTTTGGTCGCGGTGCTCTGGGCACCGGCGGTCGTGGCGGTCGTGATGGCGACGAGCGCGGCGACCGAGAGATTGCGGAAGAAACTCAATGGATCCTCGTCAAGGTGAAGTGCGCTGGAACTTACTCGCTGGGGAAGCGACCACGCAGCAGGGCGCGCAAATCGAGCGGTGGCGCGTCGCCGCGCAGGGCGGGTAGGGCGGGGGGCATCTCCTCTCCAACGGTCACCCGTTGCATCGAGGAGCGTACCCCGGGGTCGAGAAAACGGGACAGCTGACTGTAGGCGAAATCGGCGCCGGTGCGCGTGGCATAACTGTGCAACGGGTACGTCACGAAGAGTTGATCCCGCGCGCGCGTCATCGCCACGTACAGCAGGCGACGCTCTTCGTCGATCTGCGCATCGTCATTGGCCGACCGCGCCATCGGGAACACGCCGTCGGACGCGTGAATCACGAACACGGCATCCCACTCCTTGCCCTTGGCCGAGTGCGCCGTGGACAGAATCAGGGCGTCGTCTTCATCGGTGCTGCCTACGGCAAGATCCTGGGTGTTCGACGGTGGCTCGAGCGCCAAGGCCGAGAGGAACGTGCTGCGATCGGGGTAGCCGGCCGCGATGACTTCGAGCTGGTCGAGATCGGCCATGCGCGGCGGGGCATCGTCGTAGGTGCCCTGCAGGATCGGATCGTACAGATGACGGCACAGCCGGATGGTTTCGGCCGGGGAATGCGGAGTGTTGCTGCGTTCCACGCGACGCATACCATCGAGGAGCGCGGCCAATGCCTGCAGCGCCGGCCGCGCGCGCGACGGGGCCTTGGTCGCACCGAGCGCCATGGGTTCCCAGCCGTGCTGCGCCAGCAGGTCGATCGCCGCGCGCGCCGTGGCATCGCCCACGCCGGGAAGCAGGCGGAGCAGACGATACCAACTCACTTCGTCGAGCGGATTCTCCAGCACGCGCAGGAACGCAAGGATGTCCTTGATGTGCGCGGCTTCGAGGAACTTGAGGCCGCCCCACTTCTCGTACGGTATTCGCCGGTTGGCGAGCTCGATTTCGAGATCCGCCGACAGATAGCCCGCGCGAAAGAGGACCGCCATTTCGCGCAGGGGGATTCCTTCTTCGTGCAGCTCGAGCAGCCGGTCGACCACGAACGCGGTTTGCGCGTGTTCATCCTTCACCGTGACCAGCCAGGGCGGCTCGCCGCCGGTGCGCTCGGTCCAGAGATGCTTCGAGTAGCGCTCACGGCTGCGTGAGATGAGGGCGTTCGTGGTATCGAGAATCGGACTCGTCGAGCGATAGTTGCGCTCGAGCGTGACGATGTGCGTGCCTGGGAACTGGTGCGGAAAGTCGAGGATGTTGCGGATCGTGGCGCCGCGGAACGCATAGATACTCTGCGCGTCGTCACCGACGACAGTGATCTTGCCGTTGGTGCAGAGCGCGCGGAGGATGCGCGACTGCAGCGGATTCGTGTCCTGATACTCATCGACCAGCACGTGATCGTAGAGCGCGCGAATCTGCTCGGCGATGGGCGGTGCCTGCTCGAGTAGCAGCGCCCAGGAGAGCAGGAGGTCGTCGTAGTCGAGCAGATTGCGCTCGGCTTTGCGCTTCACGTAGTCGCCGAACAGCCGCTCGATATCGCCGGTCCAGGCGAGGAAGTGCGGCCACTGTTCGCCGAGCAGATCGACGATGGGGCGCTCGGTATTGACGTGTCGCGAGTAGATCGACTGCAGCGTTTCGGCGCGCGGGAAGCGCGGCGCGGAGCGCGGCGCGTTCTTGAGATCGGCGTAGCCAAGGGCGGCCCGCGAGATTCCCATCAGATCCGAGGCGTCGGCCTGATCGAGGATCGTGAAGTCGGCCGGGAGGCCGGCGGATGGCCCGAAGCGGCGCAGGAGGCGATGGGCGACGCCGTGAAAGGTGCCGCCGTGCACCTGGTGCGACGCCGAGCCGACCAATCGCTCACAGCGCCCCAGCATTTCCTGCGAGGCGCGCCGGGTGAAGGTGAGCAGCAGAATGCGGCCGGCGGGTACCCCTCGACCTATAAGGTGGGCGACCCGGTGAATCAGGGTGCGGGTTTTCCCGGAGCCGGCCCCGGCGACGATGAGGAGGGGGGTGTCGCCGTGGCTGGCGGCGGCGGCCTGGGCCGCATTGAGGGCGGGACCTTCCGCTGAGAGCGCGGGCGGGAGGACCACCCGGGTAGCGGGGACGTGGATCCGGGGGGGCTCGGCCATGCCGTAGTATAGACGCAAGTGGCTGTGGCTGCCGAGGATGTGACGTTTGTGCCGTCGGGGCCGTCCAATTCCTGGTATCACAGAATTCGGAAGGAGAGGGGTGGCGTGACGAGTCCGGTAGTGTGGATAACTGGCGCTTTTCGGTCTTAGGTCACAGGATTGTGACAGCGGTCGCGAAAAGCCGGGTGATTCTCCTTCTTGACTAGTGTGGCAGATCACCCCTAGCTTTGGCACTTGATGATGGCGGGAGAAGTGTGCGTGTCAGCCTTCGGGAGGACAGCGCGCATTTTCCTGCCGAAGTGCGTCAGGTTATGTGTGTATGAAAACGTGTGAGCGATCGCACGTGCAGGAGTCACGAGGAACCGACGCTTGGGTTGGCGACGCGTGATGCAGGGCCCGCAGGTCAGCAGTTCGGTTCTTCGGGCATCATGGTTTTCGCACGACAGGAAGTTGATTCGGCCGCTCCCCGAGCCAAGTCCTGCTCCTCTGCGAGAAGCGCATGATGAAGCGCATGCCAAAGCGGCGAGCGCTTGCCATCGCAAGACGTTGTGGATGAGGCAACCCACCCTCATCGACGGCAGCTACCTCCACGACCTCGAAAGAGGGGGATGAATGCAACTCTTTTCTCGGAACAAGGCGATTGTTGCCCTGAGCCTTGGCGCCTTGGCGCTGGGTGCTTGCGGCGATGACGTTACGGTGCCTGTTACACCGAACCCGCCTGTCACGCTCTCCATCACGCCGCCTTCTGCCAGCATGAACGTTGGCGAAGCGGTGAACTTTGCCGTGCAGATCTCGGGCGGCCCGACCACGGGTGGCCCGACGCTCGCCAGCTGCACGACGAGCTCGGCGACGGTTGCTACGGCGGCCGTTTCTGGCTCGTCCTGCCGCGTGACGGCGGTTGCCGCCGGTAACGCGACGGTCACGGCCACGGCGTCCACGGGCCAGTCGGCCGCGGCGTCCGTCACGGTCGCTCCGGCGATCACGGGCCTCACGGTGACGCCGTCTGCGGCGTCGCTCCAGGTGAACCAGACGCTCACGCTGTCGCCGAGCGTTCAGCCGGCCGGCCGCACCGCCACGTACACCTACGCTTCGTCGTCCGCGACGATCGCGTCGGTTTCGACGGCTGGTGTTGTGACGGCGGTTGGTACGGGTGTTGCCACGATCACGGTGACTGCCCTGTCGGGCGGCACGTCGATCAGCCAGGCGGTTGCCATCACGGTGACGGCACTTCCGACCGGCATTGCTACGCTGAACGTGACGCCGGCTGCACTGGCGCTCGCGATCGGCAACACGGCGCAGATCGGCGCCAACGCGACGCAGCCCTCGGGCGCGCCGGCCGCTACGATCACGTACACGTCGTCGTCGGCGACGGTTGCGTCGGTCTCTGCTGCTGGTGTTGTCACGGCGAACGCGCCGGGTACGGCCATCATCACCGTGACGGCTGCCTCGGCTGCCAACACGAACTTCGCCGCGTCCTCGCTGTCGTCGTCGGTTGCCGTGACGGTTGCCGCTCCGGCGAACGTGACGATCGCCAACGTGACGCAGGGTCCGGTCGCTTCGGCGGGTGGCCCGGCCAACACGGGTATCACCTTCTCGGCGAACACCCAGGTCAACCAGCCGGTTGACATCAACAACACGCGCGACCAGATCCAGGTCTCGCTCAACCTCCAGCCGAACGGCCAGGCGGTGAGCGCGGTTCGTGTCTACGTGTGTGACGCGACGGGCAACAACTGTGGTGCGCCGGCCGCTGAGCAGACGTACACGGGCAACGCGGCGAACGAAGGCACGGTGCAGCTCTCGATCAACACCGCTGACTTCACAGCCGACTTCGCCACGGGCACGTCGACGATCAAGTACACGAACGGCCTGCACGTCATCAAGGCGTCGGTCCGCACGGCTGCTGGCGCTGAGAACTTCTCGGCGACGAACAACAACAGCATCCTGAACTTCACGAACGTGGACGGCTGGGCTGTCCAGTTCACGAACCCGACCGCCGCGGCGACGCGCACGGTGTCGGGCGTGGCGTACAACTACTACGGTGGTCCGAACGCCTCGGGCGCTGGCTCGATCCGCTACGTCCCGGTGTTCTACACCGCCGGCCGTACGGTGCAGTCGGCCTCGGTGAACATGTCGAACTTCGGTGCGACCGTGCCGTACTCGGCCACGGCTGCCACGACCTACGGCAAGAGCAGCACGCTGTACTCGATCAACGGCACTGGCTGGGAACACCCGCAGACGAACGCGAGCGATTTCCCGCGCGTCGCCGCTGCTCAGGACAACAGCAACAACGCGGCGCCGACGGTTTCGGCCACGACGGGCTACCGCACGTCGATCACGGTGCCGGCTCCGATCGCCATCCGTCTTGACTACGCCAACCCGACCGTCGCCATCGCTGGCGTCGCGAGCGGCGCGTGGTTCTCGGGCGTGATTGCCTCGCCGTTCAGCTTCTCGGCCAACACGACCACCACGGACAACGGCGTCGGCACGAGCACGGGTACGCTGGCGAACGTGTGGACCTACAGCGGTTGTGGCGTGACGGGCGTTGCCCTGAGCCCGACGACGGCTGCTGGTATCCCGGAATGCGCGACCAACTTCACGAACCTCGTGTACACGGTCACGGCCACGGGTAACGACCAGCTCGGCAACACGGGCACGACGACGACGGCGCAGTTCGCCATCGACAACGTTGCCCCGGCCATCCGCTACTCGGCCGCTGCTGCTGGTTCTGGCGCTTCTGCCACGCCGGCGACGCCGGGTCAGGGCCCGGGTTCGGCTCTCGACACGACGACGTACACGGTCCTCGCGAACTCGGTGTTCACGGGCACCTCGTTCCTCGCGGTTCCGTTGGCGACGGACACGATCTTCGGCGCGGAAGCGCTTGACGAGCGCTCGGGCCTGAACACGGCTGAGCACTATCTGGCGCGTGCGAACCAGGCGGCCCTCACGGGTTCCTGCGTCGTTGGTACGGCCTTCACGGCCGCGAATGGTGGCATCGGATCGGCGTTCATCACCGCCCCGAACTGCACGCCGGCCGCTGCGGCGATCGGCACCGCGATGATCGACGGTTACCGTCCGATCGCTCGCGTGCTGGGTGCGAACATCGCGACCGAAGGCTACTACACCTACCGCGCGTCGGTCATCGACCGCGCTGGTAACACCAGCTTCACGGGCATCCGCCGCGTGCTGCACAGCGCGACGAACCCGACCATCACGGGACTTGGCGTCCCGGGTACGGTCACGGCCACTGGCCCGAACGCGTTCACGCCGAACTTCACGGAACTGGTCGAAGGTCACTTCACCAACTTCCGCGCCTCGTACTCCGGTCTGACCGACGGTACGACCGACGCGAACCTGCTCTTCCCGGCCACGCTGTACAATGCCCGCTTCAACGATGCCATCGGCATCAATGGCAACGTCACGATCGGCACGCCGTTCACGACGGGCATCAACTACTACACGAACATCGAGCAGACGAACGCAGCTGGTAACATTGCCTCGGCGACGGATAATCGCCCCGACACCGTTACGGCCCGCGTTGTCAACGCTGGTGGCCTGAGCACTGGCTACTACGTCGGCGTCGGCTCGGGCGTCGCACTCCTCTCGGCGAACGTCGGCAACGACACGCAGACGTGGGCGACCGCCAACCCGAACCTGATCAGCTGGACGCTTGGCCAGGGTATCGTGCAGTGGAACGCTCCGGCGACGGGCGTCAAGGCGATTGTCACGGCGACCACGAACCAGATCAACTCGCCGTTCGATCGCGTCGACTTCTACGAGTTGCTGGCCGGTAACTGGCAGTACATCGGAAGCGTCGATGGCAAGTCCTCACCGAGCGTCTCGCCGGTTGGCGCGGGCCCGGTGTACATCGCCGACAACGGCGCGACCCGCGTGTGGACGTACCGTCTCACGCAGCCGGTCAACGGTGCCAGCAGCCTGAACACGCCTGCTGCCCTGAGCTCGGTCTCCGGTCGCCGCTTCATCGCGGTCGGCACGGGTGGAACGTTCGCCGCTCCGACGGTCCTCAAGGGCCGTGCGCTGTCGACGAACGCTGGTGTGACGCCGTCCACGGTCACGCCGTAATTCGCTCGATCGCATGATCGCATGAAGGTGGGGGGGAGGCCTTCGGGCCTCCCCCCCATTTGCGTTTGCACGACTTCGACGTATTCTCCGCTTCACCCTTTCGTCAGGCTATGCACACTCGTTTTGTCAAATCAGCGCGACTCGCGCTTGTCACTTTCGTTCTCGCGTCACTGGCCGCATGTAGCTCCGACCTCGGTGCCGCCAAGATCAAGAAGATCCCTAAAGAGGGCACGGTCGAGCAGGTCATCGCGGAGCTGGGCGCAGGTCCACTCAAGGCGCCGCTGCCGGCCGATTCAGTGCGCCTGATCAGCGGATTCCGTCGCCAGACCTACATCGCCGGCGGCGGAAAGGTCGACGTGATCTGGTACCGTGAGGAGCCAGGCACTCTCGAAGACGCCATCGCGAAGGCCACAGAAACGCCCGTTGTCCTGAAGGACGGCAAGTTCCAGGGCGGCGGATGGAGCTTCTACGAGGAGTTCGCCGGCAAAGCGGGCATTCCGAACGCCATCCGCGGGCGTGAACGCCTCGACTCGATCAGCAAGGCGCAGTCGGGCGGCAACAAGTAAGTCGCTCGATTCGGTCGCGTCGGCTATGACAAGCGGGCCGCTCTCCTGGAGAGCGGCCCGCTTTCGTGCGTTTCGCAACGTTCGGACACGGCGCGGTTAGAACATCGCGTTCAACGATTCCAGCGTCACCCGCTCGGGCGTGAGTCCGAACACCGACGCCACTCCCCCCGCGACCGCGTGTGATACCTCGCCCAACGACGGTGTCCGCAACCCGGCGACCGCGCTCTCGCGCGCGACAGTGCTCATTTGCACCTGATCGATGCCGCAGGGCACCACGTGGTCGAAGGTCGACAGATCGTTCTCTACGTTGAGCGCCACGCCGTGCCACGTGACCCAATCGCGCGCGTGGACGCCGATGCTGGCCAGCTTGCGCCGCTCGCCGGCGTCCTCCCTCCAGACGCCCGTGAGGCCCGCCACGCGACTCGTCTCGAGGCCAAACGTGCGCAGTGCCAGTATGATCGATTCTTCGACCTGCCGCAGATACCAATGCAGGTCCTGTTTGTGGCGCTTGAGATCAATGATAGGGTAGGCCACCAGTTGCCCCGGCTCGTGGATGGTCACGTCGCCACCGCGCTCGACATCGCGCAGTTCCACGCCGCGCGAGGCCAGATACTCGGGTGTCACCAACAGATTGCCGGGCTTCGTACTCCGCCCCAGCGTTACCACCGGTGGATGCTGCACCAGAATGAGCAGATCCTGATCGAGCGTGCCCGCGCTGCGCGCCAACGCCGCGCGCTTCTGCAGCGACCACGCGACGTCGTAGGGGGTGAGGCCGAGATCCAGGACGTACAGAGACATGGAAGCAGTAAGGGGTAGGGAGGACGGAGTAGGAAGTACCCCATACGCCGTACCCCATACCCCTTACTTCGCAGTTACTTACGCGTGCAGCATCTTCCCCAACGAATCCAGCACCGCTTCGCCGATCGCTTCGCTGAGCGTAGGGTGGGCGTGGACCGCGAGGTCGATCTCTTCGACGGTGAACTCGTTTTCGCGGGCGACCACGAGCTCGTGAATGATCTCGGTGGCGTGCGCGCCCACGATGTGTGCGCCCAGGATCTCACCGTACTTCGCGTCACGGATGATCTTCACGAAGCCGTCAGTCTCTCCGCTGGTGCGTGCGCGGCCGTTCGCCGAGAACGGGAACTTGCCCACTTTGTAATCGAGCTTCTGATCCTTGCACGCCTGCTCGGTGAGGCCGATGCTGGCGACTTCCGGATGGCAGTACGTGCAGCTCGGGATGTTGTTGTAGTTCACGAGATGCGGATGCTCGCCGCCCAGCAGATCGGCCAGCACGTGCCCTTCGCGTGAGCCCTTATGGGCCAGCATCTGATTGCCGGCCACATCGCCGATGGCGTAGTAGCCCGACACGTTGGTCTCGAACTTCGGGTTGATTTTCACGAAGCCGCGTTCCGACTTGGCGATGCCCACCGCCTCGAGGCCGATCTTCTCGACGTTCGGCGCGCGCCCGGCCGCCACCAGCACCTTCTCGACTTCCAGCGTGTGCGTGGTGCCGCCGGCTTCGACGACCAGCGTGGCCCCCGTCTTCGTGACCTTGGTGCTCGTGATCTTGGCGCCGGTGAGGACGTCGATCTTGCGCTTCTTGAACGCCTTCGCGAGTTCCGCGCTGCAATCGGCGTCTTCGATGGGGAGAATCGTGGGAGCGACTTCGACCATCGTGACCTTCGTGCCGAAGGCGGCAAATACGTCGGCGAACTCCACGCCGACCGCACCGGCGCCCACCACCACCATCGACGCCGGCGCCTTCTCGGCGACGAGCACGTCGTCGCTGGAGAGCACGACGTTCTTGTCGAGCTCGAGGCCAGCCTGCGGCAGCCCCTTCACGCGCGATCCGGTGGCGATCACCACGGCCTTCTTGGCCTCGTGCGTCTCCTTCTTTCCGTCGGCAAGCGTGACGCTCACCTTCTTGCCCTTCTCGATCACGCCTTCACCGCGGATCCACTGCACCTTGTACTTCTTGAACAGAAACTCGACACCCTTGGAGTTCTGAGCGCTGATGCTGCGTGAGCGCTTCATCGCCGGGCCGAAGTCGAGCGTGATGCCGTCGATGGTGATGCCGTGTTCGGCGGCCTTGCCGAGCTTGACCGCGAGGCCGGCGCTTTCGAGCAGCGACTTGGCCGGGATGCAGCCCCACAGCACGCAGGTGCCGCCGAGCGCTTCGCGTTCGATAACGGCCACCTGCATGCCCAGCTGGGCGCAGCGGATGGCGCAGACGTAGCCGGCGGGACCGCCGCCAAGAATAATGACGTCGAACAAAGCCATGATAGTCGGGGATAGACGTGTTCTAGGGAGAGCACCCGAAAAGTAGCGGAAAACACACGCTACCGGCGAACCGTGCGCACTCCGTCCGAGAAGATCACGTCTACCGCCCGACCACCGGTCACGACCGCGTCGCCGGAGCGCCGCACGAAGCCCATCAACGCGCCCGTCGACGCGTCACGCACCATGGCCATGGGATAGGCCGAGCTGTTCCACGTGACACGCGCCCGTCCGTCCGTGGTGCGTTCGACCTGCGCCTGCAGTTGCGGCGCGATCGGCGTACCACCTGTACCAGCCGCGGCCGGGGCCGTCATCCGCGCGCTCTTGCGGGCCACGGCCGACAACGGGGAGCGCACGTCGCGTACCCGGATGGAGGCGAGTCGCGCCTCGAGCGTCGTGCTCCACGGCACGATGACCGCGAACTGGCGTTCGTCGGATGCCGTCGCATGATCGACCCGCTGCGCCTCGATGGGCGTATCCAGCAGCGTGGTACCGTCGGCATCGAGCAGCTCGAGCCGGTGCGACGCGGACGGGGCGCTTGCGCTGACCGGGGCAGTGACGCGGAATGCCGGCTCGAGCTGAATCTGTCCGTTCACGACCCGGCCCCACACCAGCAAGCCCTCCCCCGACGCGTCGGCTGACGACACGCCGCCGGAGGCACTGCGATACTGCATCACGGCCGCCCAGTTGTAGTCGCTGATCCACTGGTTGCCGCAGTAGCCCATGACGTCGGTCCAGGTGGGCGACACCAGCGTGTTCGACAAGCTGTTCCAGCCCCAGAAGTTGATCACACCGCCTGCATACGGATAGCTCGCATCGCCCGACGTTCCACAGGGCGCGTGCTGCCGCGAAAAGTTATGGCCCCACTCATGGGCGGCCACCAGATCGCCGCTGGGCAGATAATCCCAGCCGATGGCGGCGCGCCCGGGCACGTAGCCATACCCGGCGATGCCGCTGGTGTACGAGACCTTCAGCACGCCGTAGTAGTGCATCGTGCTCGGCGCGCCATCGGTGGTGCGCAACGCGTTGATCTCGCTCAGCACGGTGAGCCACTGGCCGTTGCCGTCGTTGCTCTGGATCGCGGTGGCGCTCGAGGTGAACGGCGCGCGCACATCCGACGACACCGCGCTCAACGGGAACATGCGCTGCACCGATGACAGGAATGAGGCTTTGTTGCCCGCCGTCACATTGCCGGTGAGCGCGCCGACGACGATCGGCACGAACCGCACGTTGAACGTCGGCACGGTGTTCACGCTGATACTCTGCGGCGTGCCGTTGGTCGGCCACGTGTTGTCGCTGCGGTCCGCGTCGGTGACTGCGAGTGTCGGATCGAGATCGACCAGCACACGCGTGCTGGTGCGGATGTTGGCACCGGCCACCAGCAGGTTCCACGTCGAGGTCAACGTGCCCTCGGCCATCGCGGTGCGGACGCTCGTCTCAGGAGCCGAAATCGTGGTGGTCTGCAGCAACGAGGCGCCGTCGTAGATGCGCACGCGCACATCGGGGCGCGCGGTGTTGGCGGCATTGGCCTGGACGAATACGCGGAGCAGTGCGTCGCGACCCGCCACCAGCGTGACCGAGTTGTCGAGTTTCTGAATGGCCTGCGTGAGGTAGACGTTGGTGATCGCGTAGTTCGTGGCCACCGTCGTCGTATACGCGAAGCTGGCCGTCGCGGTGCCGTTCGGCGTGATCGACACACTCTGCGACGACGGCGCTGGCGTGTAGGTGGTGGCGCCACTCACGATCGTGTTGGCGCTGATGGTCCAGCTCCCGACTTCCAGCGAGGACACCGTGCCGGCGCCGCTGGCCGAACGCGGAGCACCCGTACCGGTAAGCGAGAATGTGGGCGTGACACCGCCCGGCATGCCGCTGGTGGAAATAGCCACGGCGCCGGTGGCCAGCGCATACGACACGGTGGCGGGCGAGGCCACCAGGGAGGCCACCACGGTGACCGATTGCGAGGTGGGCGTCGGCAGGTAGGTGGTGCCGGCCGGCGCGACGCTGGCGGCGGACACGGTGTAGCTGCCCGGCGCGAGCAGGGTGAGCGTGCTGGTGCTGGTCACGTTCTGCGTGTAGCCGCCCGGTCCGGTGACGGTCACGCTGCCGGCGGCGCCACCGGGGAGGCCGCCCACGACTATCGCGATCGACCCGGTGGTGATCGTGTACTGCACCGGCAACCGAAGCGTGTCACCGGGCGTGACCGTGGTGTCGCGCGACGTCGGCGTGGGCAGATAGCTCGCGCCGCCGCTGGTGACACTGCCGGCCGTGAGGCGCCAACGTCCTGCCGCCGCAGGGCTGACGCGGGTGGTCGCCGTCACTGGCGACGCGTCGCCGTTCGGGGCGGTGAGCGAAATGTTCGCGCCGGTGCCGTTCGGCAAACCGGACACGGGTACCTCGACGACCGTCGGCACGACGCTGAACGCCACGTTGACGGTGGTCGTGTTTCCGGTTGTGACTGCCAGACTCTGAGTGGCCGTGGCTGGCATGTAGCGCACCCCGGCGACGGTGAGCAGGCCGGCCGACAGGGCGTAGCTGCCCACGGGGAGCGAATCGAGCGTGGCGGGGCCACTGAGGGCCCGCGCGACGTTGCCGCCGGTCAGGGTCATCGCCGGCGTTGCTTCGCTCGGGAGTCCGCTGGTCGTGACGACCACGCGACCAACCTGGGCGGCATAGGCGACCGTCGCCGGCGCTGCGGTCAGCGAGGCGCTGACGGTGACATTCACGGTATCGGCCGCGGGCCGATAGCTGATGCCGCCCGCGGTGACGGTCGAGGCGATCACCTGATAGGCCCCGGGAGTGAGCTCGGTGAGGGTGACCGTGCCAGTGAGGGCACGATTGAAGCCCTCCGGACCGGTTACCTGCACCGCGCCGGCCAGGCCGGTGGGGAGTCCGGTGAGCGCAACCGCCAGCGCACCACTGGACACGTTATAGCGCACTGTCACGCGCGCCGTGTCGCCGTACAGCACGAGCGTATCGATGGCCGCGGGCGACGGCGCATAGCGGAATCCGCCGGAGAGCAGCGTGCCGGCGGAGACTTTCCAGCGGCCGGTGTTGGCGTTGGTCAGCAGGCGTGAGGCCGGCGCGGCGATATCGCCTCCGCCGGGCGCCGACACAGTGACCGGGGCATCGATGCCACCCGGCACGCCGGCGATCGCCAGGTCGAGTGCGCTGGGCAGCGGCGCGTATGTGATTGTCGCGGTCGTCGGTGTGGATCCGCTGACCACGGTGACGCTGAACGAGGACGGCGTCGCGGCGTAGGTGCCGTCGGCGGTCCGCACGGGACGGACGGAAATCGTATGCTGGCCGGCGGGCACATCGACCCAGCTCACGGTACCGCTGGCGGCGCGCGCGAAGGCGGCGCCGGCAACGGTGATATCCGCGTTGGTGCCGGTGGGTAGCCCCGCTACCGCGATGCTCAGCACGCCCGGCGGAATCGGGGCCGGTGTGGGGGGCGGAGGCAGCGTCGTCGGTCCGGCCGGCGAATCGCCGCCGGAGCAAGCCGAGAGCACTGACAGGACACAGAACAGCGCTAAGCGCGTAGAGAATCGTCGCATTGACCGGGCGTTGAGGGCTGCGTCAAGGACGATCGACAACGCCGAACGCACCAACTGCGCGTGGCGATTGGTGCGTTCGGGTACTGGCGGTGATACTAGCGGCGGTGTCGTAACGATCCGGGATCTGGAACGTTGGAGTCGTGAACTAGAAGAGCATCATCATGGGCGCTTCGAGCAGACTGCGCAGCGTCTGCAGGAATTTGGCGCCGACCGCGCCATCGATCACGCGGTGATCGCAGCTCATCGTGACGCGCATGCGCTGCCGCGGCACGAACTGGCCGTTCTCCCACACCGGCTTCGTCTCCGTCGCGCCGACGGCCAGAATCGCCGCCTCGGGCGGATTGATGATCGCCGTGAACTGATCGATCCCGAACATGCCGAGGTTGGACACGGAGAACGTGCCGCCCGTGAACTCGGCCGGTTGCAGTTTCCGTTCACGTGCCTTCTTGGCGAGCTCGCGCGCCTCCTTACCGATCTGGCCGAGCCCCTTGAGCTGCGCGTCGCGAATCACCGGCACGATCAGACCGTCGTCGGTGGCCACCGCCATGCCGACGTGCGCCGCGCTGAAATAGCGGATGTGATCCGTCATCCAGTGTGCATTGCACTCAGGGTGACGGGTGAGCGCGATGGCGACGGCTTTGATGATGATGTCGTTGACGGACACCTTGTACTGATCGCCGTTCGCTACCATCTGCTCGCGCAACTGTCCCACCTTCGTCATGTCGATTTCCGACGTGAGATAGAACGTCGGTATCGGGCCGATGGACTCGCTCAGGCGACGTGCAATCGTCTTGCGCATCTGCGTGAGGGCCACGTCCTTGAATTCGCCGTCGATCTGCATGGCGGTGGCGACGGCAGTCGGCGCCCCCTTGGACGACGCGTTGGCCGCCGGTGCTGCGGACGGCGCCGGCGCCGGCGCGGCGGCCGCGACTGGTGCCGCGGCGGCTGCGCCTTCGATGTCGCGACGGATTACGCGGCCGCCCGGTCCGCTGCCATGGATGGCGCCGATGTTCACGCCTTTTCTCGGCGGCCATGCGCCGCGCGAGCGGAGACGAACGCACGGGGCCCGATGGCGCCGCGACGTCGGCGGCCGGCTCGACAGCCGGTGCGGCGGCCGGCGCAGCAGCAAGGGCAGCAGCCGGTTCAGCAGCAGGGGCAGCAGGCGCGGGTGAAGCCGCGGCGGGCGCCGGCGCGGATCCGCCGGTGAGCGCCGCGATGTCTTCGTCGGCGGCGGCGATCACCCCGATTACCGCGCCGACGGCAGCCGTGGTGCCCTCGGTGATCAACTGCGCGCGCAACACGCCGTCACCGCGGGCGACGAGTTCCATGATCGCCTTGTCGGTTTCGACTTCACCGATGGTGTCACCGGTCTTCACGGCATCACCGACGTTCCTCACCCACTTCACGAGGCGTCCTTCCTCCATCGTGGGAGAAAGCGCCTCCATCATCACTTTCGTTGCCATGATCGCTCGGTCAGTCGAGGTAGAGAACCTGTCGGATTGCCGCGATCGTCTTCGGCAAGTCGGGCTTGGCGGCCTTTTCGAGACTCTTGGTGTAGGGCATCGGCGCATCGGCCTGATGCACGCGGAGCACCGGTGCATCGAGGTAGTCGAAGCAATGGCGCTGGACGTAGTCCACCACCTGCGCGCCCACGCCGCACACTTCCCATCCTTCTTCCACCACGACGCACCGGCTGGTCTTCTTCACCGACGCGGTGATCGCGTCGACGTCCATCGGGCGGATCGTGCGCAGATCGACGACGTCGCAGGTAATGCCTTCCTTCGCCATCTGATCAGCGGCCTGCAGGGCCACCAGCACCATCTTGCCATGTGACACCAGCGTCACATGCTCGCCTTCACGCTTGAGCTCCGCCTTGCCGATCGGCACGATGTAATCATCGTCGGGCACTTCGCCCTTCGTGTTGTAGAGCATTTCGCCTTCGAGGAAGCACACCGGATTGTCATCGCGGATGGCCGCCTTGAGCAGTCCCTTCGCATCGTACGGCGTGGCCGGCGCCACGACCTTGAGGCCCGGGATGTGCGCCAGCCACGATTCCCACGCCTGCGAGTGCTGCGCGCCGAGTTGCAGCGCGGCGCCGTTCGGGCCACGGAATACCATCGGCATCGGGAACTGACCGCCTGACATGTACAACATTTTCGCTGCGGCGTTGACGACCTGGTCGATCGCCAGCAGCGCGAAGTTCCACGTCATGAACTCGATGATCGGACGCAATCCGGCCATCGCGGCGCCGACGCCGACGCCGGCGAAGCCGAGTTCGGTGATCGGCGTGTCGACCACGCGCATCTCACCGAATTCCTGCAGCAGTCCTTTCGAAACTTTGTACGCGCCCTGATAGACGGCGACTTCCTCACCCATGAGGAATACGCGGTCGTCGCGGTGCATTTCTTCGCGGAGCGCCATGTTGAGCGCATCGCGGTACGTGATCACGGCCATGGTCGTTGGGCTCTCAGCTCGTGGTTTCGACGAGGATGTCTTCCATGAGCGCCTCGAGCGGCAACTCCGGGCTCTGCTCAGCAAAGTCGATGCTGTCCTGCACGATCTTCTTGATCTCTTCGTCCATCGCGGCCACGTCGGCGGGCGAAATCTCTCCTGCCTCTTCCATGCGCTGACGGTGCAGCGCGATGGGGTCGCGCTTGAGGTACTGCTCCAGCTCTTCCTTCGTGCGATACGTGCCGCTCACCGCGTCGGACATCGAGTGGCCCATGAAGCGGTACGTACGGATTTCGAGCAGCGTCGGCGTACCGTCGGTGCGCGCGCGCTCGATCGCTTCTTCGGTCGCTTTGCGCACGGCGTGCACGTCCTGGCCATCGACCACATCGCGCGGCATGTCGTACGACGCGCCGCGCTTGTAGATGTCGTGAATGGCCGAGGCGCGCTCGACGGCGGTGCCCATGCCGTAGCGGTTGTTCTCGATGATGAACAGGCACGGCAGCTTCCACAGCGCCGCCATGTTGAGCGCTTCGTGGAACGCGCCGTTGTTCACGGCCGCCTCGCCCATGAAACAGACAATCACCTGATCGCCGCCGCGGTACTTGATGGCGAAGCCGACACCGGCGGCGATCGGAATGTGACCGCCGACGATGCCATGTCCACCGAGGAATCCGAGCTGCTTGTCGAACATGTGCATGGAGCCGCCCTTACCCTTCGCGCAGCCGTCCTGCCGTCCGAACAACTCCGCCATCGCGGCGCGTGGCGTCATGCCGCGGGCCAGTGCCTGACCATGATCACGGTACGTCGTGATGATGTAATCGTCGGCGCGAAGCAACGAGATCACGCCGGTCGAAATGGCTTCCTGTCCGATGTACAAATGACAGAAGCCGCCGATACGTCCGATGGCATACATCTCGGCGACGCGCTCCTCGAAACGACGCTGCAACAGCATCGAATAGAGCAGCTCACGATTCGTGGCGGCCGACGTGACCTCCGATGCTTTGGCATCAGCCTTGGCATCGGCGCGCACAGTCTCGCCCTTCTTGCGGGTTTTCGCGGTCGACATGGGGAGTGTTCAGGTGTGAAATACGAGGTCGAGCGATGCGCGTCCGGTCAGACGCCGGCGGCCTGCACCTGCTCCCACGCGTGGTAACTGGAGCGCACGAGCGGGCCACTTTCGACATGCTTGAAGCCGAGTTGCATACCGACCAGGTACAGCTCGCGGAACTCCTCGGGCGTGACATAGCGATCGAGCGCGATGTGTCCGTCGGAGGGGCGGAGGTACTGGCCGAGCGTGAGAATGTCGACGTCGACGGAACGGAGCTCCTTCATGACCTCGACGACTTCTTCGTTGGTCTCGCCGAGACCCAGAATGATGCCGGTCTTGGTGGGGATATCGGGGGCGATACGCTTGGCGATCCGGAAAATTTCCAGCAGCCGCTCGTAGCGACCGCCGGGGCGCGCCTTCTTGTAGAGGCGCGGCACCGTTTCCGTATTGTGGTTGTAGATGTCGGGTCGCGCCTCGAGCACGGTGCGGATTGAGTCTTCGTTGCCCTGAAAATCGGGCACGAGCACTTCAATCGAGCAGCCGGGCAGGCGCTGATGGATCTGACGAATCGTTTCGGCGAAGATAAACGCGCCGAAGTCGGGGAGATCGTCACGATCGACCGAGGTAATGACCGCATGCCGCAGATTCAGCTCGGCGATCGCCTGACCGACTCGCGACGGTTCCTCGATGTCGTACTTGGGCGGACGTCCGTGGGAGACGGCGCAATAGGCGCAGTTGCGCGTGCAGACGTCACCGAGAATCATGAAGGTGGCGGTGCCGTGTTCCCAGCATTCGCCGATGTTGGGGCAGTGGGCCTCCTGGCAGACGGTATGCAGGTCGAGTTCCTGCATCATCTGCTTGAGACGCACATAGTTTGCGCCTCCAGGGGCCTTCACCTTGAGCCACGATGGCTTACGCTCGGGGAGCGCTTCGCGGCGGTGGCGTCCCATAATCTGAACCAACTGCTCGGCCATATTCTGCTGGGAAAGGCCCGGGGTGGTCCGGGACGTGATGTGGTGAAGGTAGCCCGGTGCACGGTCTCGGGAAACACGTCAGTAACCATCAAACGCAAAATAGACGGAATGCCGGAGTGCGGAAACTTTGCGGGACGGCTAGCGTACGTGGAAGAAACCCCACTTTGACCTGAGGCAGACCATGCTCCGTACCCTGTTTACCGTCGGCCTGATCGCCATGCTTGGCCTGGTCGCCCTGAAGTTGGTCTTCGGGCTGCTGGGGCCGCTGGTTGGGCTCTTGTTCATGCTGCTGGGCTTCGCGATCCGCGTCGTCCTGATCGGCGCCGTGATCTACTTCGTGATCCGGGTAGTGAGCCCGGCCACGGCGGAGCGGATCGAACGCGCGATCCGGGGATAGGCGGGCGGACCCGACGGATTGGGCGGATCAGTGCTCAGTTTTCTGAGTTCTGGCTTGAGACTTTTTATAGTGTTCGGAGTCGAGCAACGACAGTCCACAGTCGCGAGGCGTTTGATGGAGTGCGCGGTCGGATGTATCGCGCCCACTCAACACTGAACCAAACGCCTCGATACTGTGGACTGCTGTTGCTGAAGTCCGACCGCTATAAAAAGTCTGATCCCTGAGCCTGACTGTCTGAGCTCTGAGCTCGGCGCTTGCGCTGTGCGTGTTGCTCAGCCTTCCGCGTCAGCGCCGCCGGCATCAGCGCCGCCACCCTCTCCGCCGTCCTTGTCGCGACGCCCGCGTGACCGTCGCGCCCCGCCGCGCCGTCCGCGGCGTCCACGCCGCCGCGCGCGTGCCGCGCTATCGAGGTCCGATTCGTCGCCGTCGACCTCGGCCAGCGCACCGCTGGCCTCCTCGTCGCTCTCACCCTCGTCCGCGTCAGCTTTCGGGGCACGACTGCGGGAACGGGGCGGAGCTCCCGCCACGGGAAGGTCCGCGTCGATGGCGCCGGACTCGCTTGAGGAGTCGGCGTCGGCCTCGCCTTCCTCGGAGGTGTCATCATTGGCCGTGCCGTCCGTCTTGGCGCGTCCGCGACGCGACCGGCGGTTACGCCGGCGCTTCTTGCGCGGCGCGGCGCCGTCTTCACCCTCGGCACTCTCCGCACCTTCGGTGCGCTCGCCCAAGTCACCATCGACCTCGCGGCCGTCGTCGCCATCATCATCGCGACGATCGACGGCAGGCGGCATGGCGCTGCGTTCAGCGTACGGCGTCTCGCTGTCGGACGTCCGCGAGCCGGTGGTCGGCTCGCTCGCATCGACGGGTCCAAGGGCACGCTCGAGCGCGCGATCGGGTCCATCGCGCTTCGCCGAGGGAGCCGCGAACGGATCCTCGAGCTCGATTGATGGATCGCTATACGGCGAGCGCGATTCCTCACGCCCGCGCCGTGGCGGTCGCGGGGCGTCGCTTTTTGCCGGACGCTCGCCTCGCGGCAGACGCTCGGGGCGCGCTGGCTTGGCCTCGCCGTCGGCCGTCTCGCCACGCGGGCGCTTGGGGCGCTCCGGGCGCTCGGCGCGCGGCGGCCGCGATTCGGTCACCGGCCGCTCCGGCGCGCGCTCCACGACGCGCTCCGCGACAACAGCGGACGGCGCGCGCTCCACGACGCGCTCCACGACGCGCTCCGCGACAACAGCGGACGGCGCGTCTCCCTGTTCCTCGGCAGGACGCTCGCCCTTCGCCCGTTCACGCTCGCGACGCCGACCTTCGCGCCGGCCGTTGAACGACTCCTCGTCCTCGATACGCGGCCGGTCACGTACACGCTCACGCAGCTTTTCGACCGAGAGTTCGGTCTCTTCGCGTCGCTTGCCGGCGGGTGCGCCTCCGCGGGCCGGACGGCGTTCCGTGTCGCCCGACGTTTCCGCGGCCGATCCAGCCACGGCACGTCGGCCGCGCGCTCCCCAGGCCCATTTGAGGGCGGCGAGGGCATCGCGCACGGCCACGCGGCGTGTATCACGCATGCGCACGCCGTAGGTCGGCTCCATCGGTACGGATTCCACCCGACGGGCCAGCGGGACGAGCTTGAGCAGCAGATCGGCGTTTGCCGTCCACGAATCACCGACACAAATCGGCTCGGCGCCGGCCTGACGCACGAGATCACGCAGCGCGGAAATCCGGATCAGGCGCATCGAGGCGGTGAGGTCATTCACCCCGTCGACCCGCACGAACGGACGCATGGCCCAATGCGCCGCTTTGAACAAGCGGCGGACCGGCACCGGCGCGTCGGCGACCACCATCCGCTCCCCAACCACGAGGTCGGCACCGCCCTCGAAACGACGGGCGAACTCGGGCACGATACCCGGCGGATCGGTGAAATCACCCTGCACCAACAGCATCGCGTCGCGACGCGGATAGCGCGTCTGCGCGGATACGTGCCGGATCAGCGCATCGAGGGCGCCGGCGTAGCCGACGTGCGCCGTGCCGCGGATCACGGTGACCGGCATCGCGTGCGCGTACTGCTCCGCCACCTCCGCCGTTTCGTCGGAGCTCGCGTCATCGTACACGACGACTTCGTACTCGCGAGGAAATTCAGCGAGGACGGTGCGGATCCGCCAAAGCAGGACGCCGATGGTGGCGACCTCATTGTGTGCGGGAATGGCGAGGTAGAGCACAGGAGCCGGTAACGGGACGCGCGAGCCAGCCCAAAAAACGCTGGCGTACTGGGGTGCGTCCGATAATAACAGAGAGAGGCCTCCGGCGGAGCGTTTCCGGCGAGGGGAGATCGGGGTACGTGAAATCTGGGAGGACACGCCATGATTCTCGCGAACACACGCGCTCGGCTGGGGCGCGAAGACGCTCAACTGGTGGTTCGGCTCGTTTCGCGCGGTTCCGGCCGTGCGCAGGACGACGCCGAGGCCAGGTTGGCCGATGAGGGACTCGATGCACTGCTGGATGATCCGCGGCTACTCGAGGGGCTCCTGAGCGCACGGCAAGGCGCCCACGCATCCTGGCCGCTGTTCACCTATGTGCTGGTCCGGCACGCCCTTCGAACCGCCGGCGAAGATGATCGCCCTATCGCCGACTACGTGGCCTCGATCCTGCTTCACTTCGGACTGCGGCAGCGGGCGAGGCAGATCGCCGAGCACGACGACGCGACCTACGACACCCTCGCCTCACTCGGCAACGATCTGGAGAGCGGGGACGCGTCGAGGAGCTTTCTGGCCAGAGCGCATCTGGGCAATTATGCGTTGTGGCTCAGCGGACTCTTTCCCGATCACATCGAACAGCGGCGCTGGCGCCGAGGCGGACCGGATCTGGAGTATTTTGAAACGATGGGACAGCGGGGCTTTCGACTGGCCGCCGACCATCGGCTGGCGGGTGAGCATGGTCTGACCCCACTCTTCGCTGCCGCGGCCGATCGCTTTCCGCGGTTGCGGGTGGCTCTCAACCGCGTGAGCGACCGCTTGCTGTTCCCCAACGTGCACACGCCCGAACGTCTGATGCGCCAGGTGCGCGACGACACGCGGTGGCGGGCTTCCAGCTAGCCCGATTCTCCTTCGGACGCACGACGGGTAGTTTCCCCGATCTCCTTCCCGCCCATGTTCGAACCGCTTCGAGACGCCTTGCGCGGATTTTCCACGCGCCTTGATCCAGATGAACGCCGCACGGCAACGCAGGCCATGCGCGACGCCCTCGTGCACGCGAAGCTGGGGCTCAACGACCTGCGCGCGTCACTTGCTTCGACGAACGCGCGTCTGGCCTCGGAGCGTGCGGAACTCGAGACGGTGCGCCGTCGGCAGGGATTGGCCGCGCAGATCCACGATGAGGAGACGGTCGCGATCGCCGAACGCTTCGCCGTGCAGCACCAGGAACGCGTCGCAATGCTCGAGACCAAACAGATGGTGCAACAACATGAGCTCTCTCTTGCCGAGCGCGACTACGAAGAGATGGCGGGGGAACTGCGCATGATTCTGTCCGGTGTCGCTCCCGGCGCGCGGTCGAACACGACCGCGGCGAGGGAACCGATGGCGCCAGACGACATGTCAGCCGGGACGTCGTTCGAACACGGCGGCGCGGCCGACATCGACAGCGAGCTCGACGACCCGATGTTGGATCCCATCTCCGACTCAATGTCAGCCACGGACGCGGATCCGACGAACGCACCGACGCGCCGCACGCGCGCCGAGCGCGAGGCAGACGCCGAGCAGCGATTGGCGGCCCTCAAGCGTCGAATGGGCAAGTGATCCACCGCCGTGTGTTGGTCGGGGTCCTGTGGTCCATGTGTCTGCCGTGGCGTACCGCGGCTGGGCAAGAGGTGCGCGCCAACGGTCAGAAGCAGCCGCCGGTCTCGAGTCGCGGCCGCTTGCCGGTGACAGGATGCGCCGGGCAGCCGATCAGCGACATCATTGTCATCACGCAGCCCCCGTTCACGGAACGTCTTCCGACACGTCTCGAGTGGGTGCGCCGTACGGTCCGGCGGACGCACGCGAACACGCGCGACGACGTGGTGAGGCGCTTCCTCCTGATGAAGGTCGGCGAGGCGTGTAATCAGATCCGCCGGGCCGAATCGGAGCGCATACTGCGTGCGCAGCCTTTCCTGGTCGACGCTCGTATCCGGGTGTTCGACGACGAGGCCGGCGGTGTGCGGCTCGAGGTCGAGACGCGCGACGACTTCAGCCTGGTGTTCGAGCCGACGTTGCAGTCGAAGTCGCCGATGGTGCGCGGCATGCGCTTCGGTGACTCGAACCTTGGCGGATCGGCCACGCTGGCGGCGATCAATTGGCGCGATGGCCGCGCCTACAACGATCTGTTGGGAATCGACCTCGCCAACTACGCCTTCGGCCGTGGGCGAAACGAATTCCGGCTCTCCGCGCAGCGGAATCGATTTGGGCAGGACATGCGGCTCGAGCTGGTCCGGCCGTACTACACCGACCTGCAGCGGTACGCGTGGATCGGCAGTCTCGGAGGCACGCGCGAGCCTATGGAGTTCCGGCGCGGTGCGCTGCCGCGCAATGCACTGACGGTGCGTCGCGAATTCGCGAACATCGGCGCGGTTTCGCGTCTGGGTTCGGTCGGTCGGCTCAAACTGCTCGGGGCATCGATTACGCGCGAAGTGCAGCGCACCGACGAGCAATCGTTGCTCCTCACGCGCGAGGGCGTCATCGCGGACACGACCGACGCCGCGGTGCCGACCTTCCGACCGCAGCGGGTCGTGCGCGCCAACGCGCTGCTCGGCGTGCGTGCGATTCGATTTGTGCAGGTGCAAGGCTTCGACGCACTGACCGGCGCGCAGGACGTTCGTGTCGGCATGCAGCTCGGACTCGTCGCCGGTCGATCGATCGTCGTGCGGCAGGCCCGCGACCGCGATCATTTCGTGGCGGCCAACCTGTATGGCGGATATGGCGGTACGCGCAGCTTTGTCGGACTGCAGGCGGTCACCGAAGCGCGGTACGATCGCGACGCGAAGGTGTGGGACAACTTTGTCACCAGCGGAAGGCTCGCCTGGTACTTCCGGCCGGCCGTGCGGCAGACCACCGTCGTGGAGTCGGAGTGGAGCGCCGGGCGCGACATGCGGGTGCCCTTCCAGCTGTCGCTCGCCGATCGCGAAGGCGGCATCATGGGCCACCGCGCGTCGAGTCAGGCCGGCGCGCGGCGTCTAGTGCTTCGCGCGGAGCAGCGGCTCGTGGTGCCCACCCGACTGAATGTGGCCGACATCGGCTTTGCCGGATTTGCCGAGGCTGGTCGACTCTGGGCCGAGCAGTCGGTGCCGTACTCGCTCTCGACACCGTGGCGCGGGGCGGTCGGTGTGTCGGTGCTGGCCGCGGTGCCGCCGCGTTCGCGTCGCTTATGGCGCGTGGACCTCGCGCTGCCGATCAGTGCCGATCCGCAGCGTCGATTCGAAGTGCGCTTCTCGAGCGTCGACCGTTCGCGTGTGTTCTGGAACGAGCCGCGTGACGTGCAGGCTGGACGCGAGCGCACCGCACCGTCCAGCCTCTTCACCTGGCCGTAGCCGGCCGCTGGTTGCTACTTCGCCGTGGCCATCATGCGGCGAATCGGCACGATCATCAACGCCAGAATCACGGTCGCGCCGAAGAGCGCGATGGCGGTGCCGGTGAACACGAGCGGCGTCTGGTCGAGCTTCGTGGGATCGACGTGTCCGCCCACGAGACCGGCGACGAGGTTGCCGACCGAAGTGGCCAGGAACCAGATGCCCATCATCTGTCCGACGTAGCGACGCGGGGCCAGTTTCGTCATCGATGACAGACCGACCGGGCTCACGAAGAGTTCGCCCAGGGTCTGGAACATGTAGCTGATGATGAGCCACCACGGAGACACGAGCACCGTGCCACCGCTGGCGACGACGCGATTGGCGGCGAATATCATGACGAGAAATCCGACACCGGCGAGCGCGAGGCCGAGCGCGAACTTTGCCGGACTCGAGAGATCGATGTTGCGCTTCGCGAGCATGATCCAGAGCGCTGCGAAGAGCGGCGAGAAGAGGATGATGAACGCCGAATTCACCGACTGGAACCACGTGGCGGGAATTTCGAAGCCGAAGAGATTGCGGTCGGTGAAGTCGTTGGCGAACAGCTGCAATGACGTCGGCGCCTGCTCGAAGGCCGCCCAGAAGATCGCGGCGAACGCGAAGAGGACGAAGATCACACCGGAGCGCAATTTTTCATCGCGCGTCAGTCCGCCGAACGCAAACAGGAATCCGAAGAACGCGACCGCGATGCCGACGAGGACGAATGTCATCGCGCCACCGATCGCCTGCGGATCGAGCGTGATGACACCCGTGCTGGCGAGCACGAACACCAGCGCGAGGACGGCAAGACCGGCGATCGTATACATGCGAACGGTGCCCTCGCGTTTCGCCTGTACTGCGGGATCGGGATCACGCACGATGTCCTGCCCGAGGCTGCCGAGCATGTCTTTCGCCTTGAGCCAGAACATCAGCAGGCCGCAGAGCATGCCGAAACCAGCCGCACCAAATCCCCAATGCCAGCTCACCCGCTCGCCCAGGTATCCCGTGACCAGCTGCCCGATGAACGCACCGGTGTTGATACCCATGTAGAAGATCGAGAAGCCGGCATCGCGGCGCGCGCCGCCTTCGGGATACAGATCGCCGACGAGCGCCGAGATGTTCGGCTTGAGCAGTCCGGTGCCCAGCACGATCAGCACGAGGCCGAGGAAGAAGAAGATCTTGCCCACGCCCGCGCCGGCCATTCCCGAGATACCGATAGACAAGTGTCCCGACGTGATCAGCATGGCCCCGATCAGGATCGAGCGGCGGAGACCAAGCCAACGGTCGGCGATCCAGCCACCCGGCAATGATGCGAGATACACCGACGCCGCATAGATGCCCACGATCGCCGATGCCGCGGGACGATCGAATCCGAAGCCGCCGTCGGCGAGTGCCGCCGCCATGAACAACACCAACAGCGGGCGCAGTCCGTAGAAGGAGAAGCGCTCCCACATCTCGGTCATGAAGAGCAGGCCGAGTCCGCGAGGATGACCGAAGAACGCGCGGTCCTGCGAAGGGTGCGATGGTGAGGTCACGACGCGTGGGATCAAAGGTGAAGAAGCGGCTGCTTGATGCAGGCCACGAAATGTCCGGGAGACTTCTCTTCGAGCGGAGGGACCACGCGCGTGCACTCCGCATCTTTGAGCGGATTCGGACAGCGCGGATGAAACACACAGCCGCTGGGCGGATTCGCCGGCGACGGCGGATCCCCGGGCAAGAGAATGCGCTGGCGCTTGGCCAGCGGGTCGGGCACCGGCACGGCCGACAGCAGCGCCTGCGTGTATGGCATCAGCGGCGTGCTGAAGATCGTGCGACGCGGCGCCAACTCTACGATGCGGCCGAGATACATCACGGCGACGCGATCCGCCATGTGCGCGACGACCGCGAGATCGTGCGCGATGAAGAGGTAGGAGAGGCCGCGCTCGCGCTGCAGGTCGCGCAGCAGATTCACCACTTGTGCCTGCACGCTCACGTCGAGCGCGGAGACGGGCTCGTCGCATACGATGAACGATGGCTCTACGGCCAGCGCGCGTGCGATGCCGATGCGCTGTCGCTGACCGCCGGAGAATTCGTGCGGATAGCGCGCAGCATACTCCGGGCGCAGGCCAACTTCATCGAGCAACGTGGCGACGCGACGGTCGGCCGCACTGCCTTCGGCCAGCCCGTGGACGATCAAGCCTTCCTTGATTGCGGCGCCCACGGTCATGCGCGGATTGAGCGAGCCGTAGGGATCCTGAAAAATGATCTGCATACGTCGTCGCATACGGCGCAGCGTTTCGCCGCGCAGGGCCAGCACATCGGTCCCATCGAAACGCACTTCACCCGACGTCGGCTCCACGAGGCGCAGGATCGAGCGGCCGGTGGTCGTCTTGCCGCATCCCGACTCACCCACGAGCGCGAGCGTCTCGCCGGCGTGTACGTCGAACGAGACGCCGTCCACCGCTTTCACGGCGCCGGTCACGCGCTGTAGCAGGCCTGTGCGAATGGGGAAATGCTTGGTGAGGTTGCGCACCTCGAGCAGCGGCGTGGTGCTCGGCGTGGTGCTCATGTGCGTACGACCTCGTGACGTGTGGCGCGTCGTGCGGGCTCTTCGATCAGATGGCAGCGCGCCCGATGGGCCGATCCCACCTGCAACAGGGCCGGCTCCTCCGTCGCGCAGCGCTCGAACGCGTACGGGCACCGGTCGCGAAACGTGCAGCCGCTGGGCAGCGCGGTCGGCGGCGGCACCGATCCGGCAATCGTCTGCAGGCGTTCTTCTTCCTGCCCCAGCTTCGGAATCGCCGCCAGCAGTCCCTCGGTGTACGGATGGCTGGGCGCCGAAAACAGATCTTCCACGTTCGCCTCTTCGACGACACGGCCGGCATACATCACGATCACGCGCGACGCCATTTCGGCGACGACGCCCAAATCATGTGTGATCAGCAGCAGGGCCATGCCCGTCCGTGCGCGCAGATCGCGCAGCAGTTCGAGAATCTGCGCCTGAATGGTGACGTCGAGGGCCGTCGTCGGTTCGTCGGCGATGACGAGCTTCGGCGACATGATGAGCGCCATCGCGATCATCACACGCTGTCGCATGCCGCCGGAGAGTTCGTGCGGATACTGCTTGGCCCGTGCGGCCGCATCGGCGATGCCAACCTGCGCGAGCATGTCCACCGTGCGCGACCACGTCTCCTGCCGGGAAAGTCTCGTGTGCACGCGCAGCACTTCGGCGATCTGATCGCCGACAGTGAGCACGGGATTGAGCGCCGTCATCGGCTCCTGAAAAATCATGGCCATGTGCTGACCACGAATCGCCCGCAGCCGCTCGTCGTCGAGCGTCAGCATGTCACCGCCGTCGAACATGATCCGGCTTCCCGACTCGATGCGGCCCGGCGGAGGCACCAGGCGGAGCAGCGACAGCGCCGTCAGCGACTTCCCACATCCGGATTCACCGACCAGGCAGACCGTTTCGCCGCGGGCGACCGTGAACGAAACGCCGTCCACGGCGCGCGCTACGCTGTTGCCCGCCGGAAAGGCGATCTGCAGCGCATGGACATCGAGCAGCGGACGATCGGGCGCGGTGGTCGAGTCGCGTGTGGCAGAAATCGTCACGGGCGCACGGTGCGAGAAGAGGAGAAGGCGGGCGGCGACGCAACGCCGGCCAAGCGGGCAGGCGCGGCGTCGAGACTCGGAACGTGATTCGGTGCGAACCGCTCGCGCAAGGCGTCGCCAAGCGCATTGCAGGCGAGAACAGCGAAGACGGTGGCCAGTCCGGGGAACAGGGTCAGCCACCATTCGCTCTCTACGACCCCGGCACCATCGCGAAGAATCGTTCCCCAGCTGGCTTGCGGCGCCTGAATGCCGAGGCCGAGATAGCTGAGACCCGCTTCCAGCGCGATCGTCCCCGCCACACCGAAACTGGCATTGATCACGAGCGTCGGCAGCAGATGGGGCAACAGGTGCCGCCAAAGGAGACGGGGGCCGCGAACCCCGACCGCGCGCGCGGCGACAGCGAACTCGCGTCCGTCCAGCGCGCGCAACTCATCGGTGACGAGGCGCGCGGTGTCGAACCATCCGGTGAGGCCGATCAGCAGCACGAGCGCCGGAAACGAGAGCGCGCCCCAGAGCGCGCCGACGGCCAGCAGCACCAGAAGGCGCGGAATGGACAACGCCACATCCAACAGACGTCGCATCGTGGTGTCGATGACGCCACCGGCCAAGGTGGACACGGCGCCATACAACGTTCCGACGACGAGTGACAACAACACCGAGAGAACGGCGAGCGCGAGCGAGACCCGGCCCCCGTCGAGCACGCGACTGAGCACATCGCGACTCACCGCATCGGTGCCGAAGGGATGTGCCACCGACGGGGCCTGGCTGCGCAAGGCGATGATATCGAGCTGGGCGTTCGGAGCGTACGGCGACAACAGCGGACCGGCCGCCACGACCAGCACCAGCAGAACGATCAGCACGACGGCTGGTGAAAGTCGACGCTTCACTGGCTGCGCAACCGTGGGTCGGCGATATCCCGTGCGATGTCGGCCAGCGCCGCGCCGAATGTCGTGACGGCGCTACCCAGAATCACGCCGGCCGACACGACCTGATAGTCGCGCGCTTCGATCGCGCGGATCATGGCGAAGCCCATGCCTGGCCAGGAGAACACGCGCTCGACAAACACGGCGCCGGTAATCAGCGCTGGCAGCATCAGGCCGGTGACGGTGATGACGGGCAAGAGCGCGTTGCGCCACGCCTGCCGACGGACGCCTGCTTCAGTAAGTCCTTTCGCCCGCGCCGTGCGCACGAAGGCCTGTGTCATGCTCTCCTGCATCGCGTCGCGTTGATAGCGCGCGAAGACCGACACGCCAACCAGGGAGAGTGAGACCAACGGCAACACCAGATGGCTCAACCGATCGCAAAGCTTGTCGAACGGACTCATGTAATCGTATGTCTCGCTGGTGATCCCCGTGGCGGGAAGCCAGCCGAGGTGATACGAGAACACGACGAGCAGCACGAGCGCCAGCCAGAACTCGGGCAGAGAATAGAGGACCAGCAAGGCGGTCGACGTGGTGCGATCGCGCCGAGAGCCTGCCCGCGCCCCCTGCCAGGCACCGATCAGCATGCCGCCGATCAGACTCACGCTCAGGGCGCATCCCATGAGGAAGAGCGATCGCGGCAGCGCATCGCCCAGCACGGCGGCAACCGGTCGATGCTGATCTCGTGAAAATCCGAGATCACCGCGCAAGAATGACGAGAGCCATCGGCCGTACTGCGTGGCCAGTGACTCGTCGAGCCCCCATTGGGCGCGGAGCGCCGCACGCACCTCGGGCGAAACGCCTTCGCCGAGTGCGGTGGCGGCATCGCCAGGCGCGAGATGGAGCAGCACGAAGGCCAGCGTGGCCGCCGTGAAGACGACGGCCACGCTCTGCAACAGGCGCAGGACCACGCGTCGGGCGATCGTGGTCAGGGAGGCGTCCCCAACCCGATGCGATCGCGATCGATGCGCTGCGCCGGATCGACGCGCCAGTCGGCGAGACCGACGAACCATCCATCGGCGCGCAACGGCTTCGTGATGAATCGACGATGGATCGCGACCGGCGAGCGCTGTTCGTACAACCAGACCGCCGGCACGTCATCGTCGATCTGCTGGAAGGCCCGCGCCCAATACCGGCGGCTCGCCGTCGGATCGAAGGTCGTGAGCGCGCTGTCGAGCAGGGCGTCGAACACGGGACTGTCATAACGGCCGGCGTTGGAGCTACCGCGCGACGCCCACGTTTGTGTCAATCCAACCAGCCCGGGGCTTGGCTGCCACCCGCCGAGATAGGCGTCGAAGGCGTGGCTGTCGACGGCGTCGCTCCACGCGTTGTTCTCGAGTACCTGCGGCGTCGCCTTCACGCCGATCGCCCGGTACTGCTCCTGCAGCAGCACCGCATACCGTTGCCGTGACGTACTACTGCTGGGGATGAGAATGCCGAAGGCGAGCGGCACGCCATTGCGATCGCGCACGCCGTCGTTGTCGCTGTCGCGCCACCCCGCCGAGTCGAGCAACGCGCGCGCCGCGGCGACGTCGTAGGGTAGCTGTTTGAAGGCGGCCGTATCGGGGATCAGCGCGCGCGGAGCCGGTGCAAGCGCGACCATCCCCAGCGAATCGAACACGTTGCGGACGAGTCGCTCGCGGTCGACAGCCATGTGCAAGGCGCGCCGCACGCGCAGATCGCCGAACAGGGGGTTTGGGCGCGCCTGGTCCTTGCTGTCTCGGAGATTGAAACCCAGATAGCCGTAGCTCAGCGTGCGGTTGTCGATCAGGCGCAACGATGGGGTGCGCGCGACCTGCGCCAGATTCTCGGGGCGGAGTTGCTCGAGGAAATCGGCTTCCCCGGCGAACAGCTTGACGGTCGACGCCCCGAAGTCGGGCGCGATGCTCCAGATTACGCGGTCCAGCTTAGCCCGGCCGCGTCTGTTGGCCGTGTCAGCGATGATCTCGATGCGCTGCCCGGGCTCCCAACGCGCGAAGCGGAAGCGTCCCGTGCCAACCGGATTACGGCCGAACGGCGCGCTCTCGAGCTTGGCCATGGGGATGGTGTCGAGCAGGTGCGCTGGCAACACATACATGTGGTACGTCGCGTCGTAGAACTGCCGCGGCATACGTCGCTTGAACCAGAAGACGGCGGTGCGTGGGTCGCGCACCGACACCGAATCGATGTTATCCAGCAACGACTTCTGTTCGAGCACGAGCGAGTCGCTGGTGTACACGCGAAACGTGTAGCGCACGTCGTCGGCGGTGACCGGCTGCCCGTCGTGCCACCGCGCCAGCGAATCGAGCGTGAACGCGATCGAGAGCGAGTCGGTCGACCACGTCCACGAACTCGCCAGGCGCTTCTGAAATCCTTGGTCGCCGTACGTTTCCAGTCCGTCACCGATTTCCGCGAGTCGATCGAAGATCACCCCGACGATCGCCGCGCCTTGCGTTCCCGACATCAACGGCGGGAAGAGCGTGGACGGTTCAGCCGGCACCGTCACGATCAAGGTGCCGCCGGTATCGCCGTCGGCCTTGGGAGGCGGGCCTTCGCCGGGACAGGCCACCAGCGAAAACGAGAGCAGACCAGCCAGCCAACGGGTTTTCGAGAGGCGCATGTGAGTCGGTGTTCCGTGAAGGACAGGTCGGGCGATCCGTGTGGCGATCACATCAGGGTACGATGCCCGACGCTCACTATCGGCGCCAGAGCCAGTCGTCATTGCCAAGGATGGCGCGATGGGACGCCACCCGTTGCGGAAAGTCAGGAGGCGGCACGAACGGGACGACCCGCGTGCACAGAAGTGGTGCCGCCCCCGCCGCGAGCGACGCGGCAAGGGCGTCTACGACGAGGTCCCACCGCGCCTGCGCCGGCGCACAGGCGTCCAGCGACGCCGCCGGTGGCGGCGGTGGCAGCGGCACGTCCGCCGCGTCGGCCAGCTGGGCCTGATCGTCCGCCAGCAGAATGCTGCCGTGCTGCAGATACGCGCCGCCTTGTCGCCAGACCGCACTGCCCACGAGCTTCCGGCCGTGCACCGTGATCTCTCCGGCGGCCGGTCGGTCGAAGCAGACCGGCCCATCCGGCGCGACCGCCGCCGCGTCCTGGTCGGCGACCAATTGTGCTGGCACGCCGAGTGACTGGAGGGCGCGAAGGAGGACCTGGTTCACCGCGGCGTACGCCACTCGCCACGACTGCTGTTCGTCGAGCGGCATGGCCACACTGTACGTCACTTCGCGAGCGTGCAGGAGCGCGCGACCACCGGTCGGGCGACGGACGGCGCAGAGTCCGACGTCGCGCAGGCGCTGCGCCGAAAATGTGCCCTGGGTGCGCTCATTCCTGCCGAACGAAACAGTCGGCTTTTCCCACGCGTAGCAGCGCCATACCGCACATGCCGACTCGCTGGCGAGGTCCAGTAGCGCCGAGTCGATGGCCATGTTCGTGACGCCGTCCGAGGCGGGAGAGCGCAGAAAGCCCCATTGCCGTGGCATCACGTCTGGCGACGCGCTGGCGGCGGCCAGTCCGGACTGCGCTGTCTCGGTGGCGATCGAGGGAACGACTCGGGAAATGCTCACGTCGGTTAAATTTATGATGTCACGGGCGAAACGCGCCTTTGTGGCCCCCAACGATTTCACGACGCTTACGCGGGCTTGGCCCGTTTGAGGATGGTCATGGGTACGCGCACCATCTCGCCCGCGCCGGTCGCGGTCGATTCGTTCATTCCGCGCCATATCGGTCCGAGTGCCGCCGAACAGCAGGCGATGCTCGCCGCGCTCGGTTACGACTCCCTTGAAGCATTCATCGACGCCGTCGTGCCGGAAAGCATCCGCTTTCGCGGCACGCTCAACACCGGACCCGAGCGCAGCGAAGCCGAGGTTCTGGGGTCGTTGAAGGAGATGGCGTCGCGCAACGCGGTGTACCGCTCGTTCATCGGCATGGGCTACTACGGTACGCACACGCCGAATGTGATTCTGCGCAACGTCATGGAGAATCCGGCGTGGTATACGGCCTACACGCCGTATCAGGCCGAGATCGCGCAGGGACGTCTGGAAGCGCTGCTCAATTATCAGACGATGGTGATCGACCTCACGGGTCTCGAGATCGCCAATGCGTCGCTGCTCGACGAAGGCACCGCCGCTGCGGAAGCGATGGCGCTCTGCTTTGGATCGCGTGGCAGTGCCACGCGCAACGTCTTCCTGATCGGCAGTGACTGTCATCCGCAGACGATCGCGGTGGTCGAGGCGCGCGCGTCGGCCCGTGGCATCGTGGTGCAAGTGGGAGATCCGCGCACCTTCGCGTTCGATGACACGGTGTTCGGCGCGCTCCTGCAGTATCCGGGCACCGATGGCGCGGTCGTCGATTACCGTGGCCTCTGCGAGACGGCCCACACCGCCGGCGCGCTGGTCACCGTCGCGAGCGACCTGCTGGCGTTGTGTCTGCTGGCACCGCCGGGCGAGTGGGGTGCCGACATTGTGGTCGGCAACACGCAGCGCTTCGGCGTGCCGATGGGATACGGCGGACCGCACGCGGCGTTCTTCGCCACGCGTGATGAATTCAAGCGCCTGCTGCCGGGCCGTATCATCGGACTCTCGCGCGATACGGAAGGCAAGCCCGCGCTGCGCATGGCGCTGCAGACGCGCGAACAGCACATCCGTCGCGAGAAGGCCACCAGCAATGTCTGCACGGCGCAGGTGCTGTTGTCGGTGATGGCCGGCATGTACGCCGTGTATCACGGGCCCGCGGGCCTCGTGCAGATCGCCGAGCGCGTGCACCGCAATGCGGTCACGCTGGCCGCTGGTTTCGAGCGTCTCGGCTTCGCGATCACGCACGAGCATTTCTTCGACACCGTTCGCGTGGAAGTCGGCGCGCACGGGCAGGAAGACATTCTGGCGGCCGCGACGGCGCATCGGATGAATCTGCGTGTACTCGAGCCGGGCACGATCACGGTTGCGCTCGACGAGACCACGACGCAGCAGGATATCGCCGATCTGTGGACGGTGTTCAACAACAACGCGACCGTCGACTTTTCGTACGCCGAGGTCGCCGCCGGCGTAGATGCGCGCTACGACGAGCGTTTCCGCCGTGTCTCGCCGTTCCTCACGCATCCCACGTTCCATCGCTATCACAGCGAGACGGAGATGCTGCGCTACATGTACGCGTTGCAGGCGCGCGATTTCTCGCTCGTACACGGGATGATCCCGCTGGGCTCGTGCACGATGAAGCTGAACGCGACGGCCGAGATGATTCCGGTGACGTGGCCCGAATTCGGTCAGCTGCATCCCTTCGCGCCGACCGAGCAGGCGCAAGGCTATGCGCAGATGTTCGACGAACTCGAGCGCGACCTCGCGGACGTCACGGGCTTTGCGGGTGTATCGTTGCAGCCGAACGCCGGCTCGCAGGGTGAGTATGCCGGTCTGCTGGTGATTCGCGCGTACCACCAGTCGCGTAGCGATGCCCATCGCACGGTCTGTCTGATCCCGCAGTCGGCGCACGGGACGAATCCCGCGAGCGCAGTGATGGCGGGCTTCTCGGTGGTCGTCGTGAAGACGGACACCGACGGCAACATCGATGTGGACGACCTGCGCGAGAAAGCCGAGCAGCACGCCGCCAACCTGGGTGCGTTGATGGTGACCTATCCGAGCACGCACGGCGTGTTCGAGGCGCGCATCAAGGAGATCACGGCGATCATTCACGAGCATGGCGGCCAGGTGTACATGGACGGTGCCAACATGAACGCGATGGTCGGCGTGTCGCGTCCCGGTGATCTCGGGGCCGACGTGTGCCACCTCAATCTGCACAAGACGTTCTGCATTCCGCACGGCGGTGGTGGACCGGGCATGGGCCCGATCGGCGTGGCGTCACAACTCGTGCCGTTCCTTCCGACGCATCCGGTGATCTCCACCGGTGGCACGCACGCGATCGGTCCGATCTCGGCCGCGCCGTGGGGTAGCGCGAGCATCCTGCCGATTTCGTACGTGTACATCAAGCTGATGGGCGGCGAAGGCCTCGCGACGGCGACGAAGGTCGCGATCCTCAACGCGAACTACGTGGCGAAGCAGCTGGAAGCGCACTATCCGGTGCTCTATCGCGGCCAGAATGGTCTGGTGGCGCATGAGTGCATTCTCGACACGCGCGGCGTGAAGAGCGCGTCGGGTGTGGAAGCGGAAGACATCGCGAAGCGTCTCATGGACTATGGCTTCCATGCACCGACGTTGTCTTTCCCCGTGGCCGGCACGCTGATGGTGGAGCCCACGGAAAGCGAGTCGAAGGCGGAGCTCGACCGCTTTATCGAAGCGATGATCGGTATTCGCGAGGAGATCGCGGCGGTCGAGCGCGGCGAGTCGGATCGTGAGAACAACGTGCTCAAGCGCGCGCCGCACACGGCCGCGCATGTGACCAGCGACGAGTGGGATCGCCCGTATACGCGTCAGCAGGCGGCGTATCCGACGCAGTTCACGCGCGAGCGGAAGTTCTGGCCGTACGTCGGTCGCGTCGAAAGCGCGTTCGGGGATCGCAACTTGGTGTGCGCGTGTCCGCCGATCGAGTCGTACGCGACGTCGTGAGTTTTGAGTGATGAGTAGGTGAGAACGGCGTGACTGCTTCGGTGGTCACGCCGTTCTTGGCTGTCGGCTGTGGGCTGTGGGCTGTGGGCTTTGCTGGGCTGGAGCTGGTGTGCGGCGAGCCGCGGCTCCGGGCGCGGGTCATCCCCTTCGCGGCCTTGCTGTGGCGGCGAACGCTGGTACGCCGCGCAGCGTTCGTGCGCCCGCCACAGAGGGCCGCTCACGGGACGCCCGGCCCGGCAGCCGCTCGCCTCGGCGTGGCGACGGGGCAGGGCACGGCACGGAACGGCTCCGTGCGCCGCGCACGGTACGGTGTGACGACCGAAAAGCTCGCGACGGGATCTCCCATCCCCTGGTGTGACGACGTCGCGCGGCGGATGGGGAGTGGCACCCGCGCACCACGGGCGATTGGGGGCTCATCGCGGTCTGGGGCGTGGATGTTGCCGGTCCCGTGGAATTGCTCAGCCTCCGTGAAGGGCGCTGGTGCCGCGCTGCTTCCCTCAAGCCCCGCGAGGGGCGTGGGTCCACTGAGCGGCCCTCTGTGGCGGGCGCGCCGACCGCGCGCGGCGTGCCGACGTTCGCCGCCACAGCAAGGCCGCGAAGGGGATCCCACGGTCCGACCGGGGCGGTCGAACACACCCACCCCGCCGCAAGCACAAGCAAAGGGCCCCGAGCACACAGCCCGGGGCCCCGCGTATCACGAACCGTCCGAAAAGCCTTACTCGCCCACCACGCCCTTGTACTCGGTAGCCGAAAGCAGACCAGCGTCACCGCCGGCCGCGACGCGCACCTTGATCATCCAGCCGTCGCCGTAGGGGTCGGTGTTGATCAGCGCCGGCTCGCCGTCGAGGCGCCCGTTGATCTCGACCACTTCGCCGGCCACCGGCATGTACAGCTCGGACACGGCCTTCACCGCTTCCACGGTGCCGAAGACATCGTGCGATCCGTACGTCGCGCCGACCTTGGGCAGCTCGACATACACGATGTCGCCCAATTCACCCTGCGCGAAATCCGTGATCCCGATCGCGACGATCGCGGCATCGGCCGTGGTGCGAATGTATTCGTGTTCCTTGGTGTAGCGCAGATCGGCGGGGATGTTCGACACGAGGACTCCAGATGGGGAAAAAGAACGGTCAGAGTGAAGTATCCGCAGAGGAGCCGCGGAGGGGAAGCGCCTGAATCGTCTGCCAGAGCTCGGCGACAAGGGTGGGAAGCTGCTCTCGCGGACCGTCGTTGTCGATGATCCACGTCGCGCCCGACCGTTTGCGCGAGGACGACCACTGCGCGTCGATCATCGCCTGGGCCTCCTCGTGCAACAGCCCGCGGTCGCGCTGGAGCCGCGCCAAGCGCTCCGACTCGGGAGCGTCGACCAGAATGACACCATCGAACGCGTGCTCGAGGCCGACTTCGAAGAGCAGGGGGATGTCGGAAATCACCACCGCGTCGCCGCGTCGCCTGGCCGCCGCCACCTGCTCGTCGCGCAGTCGGCCTACTGCGGGATGCACGATGGCGTTGAGCGCATCGCGCGCGACCGGGTCCCGGAACACGCGGCGGCGCAGCGCCGGCCGATCGAGGGTGCCATCCGGTTGCACGGCCGACGGTCCGAAGCGTTCGACGATGGCGTCGAGAGCCGCGGTGCCCGGACGCACGGCGTCCCGGGCCAGCAGATCGGCGTCGATGATGGTTGCCCCGTGCGCCGCCAGCAGCGACGCGACGGTACTCTTGCCGCTGGCAATATTTCCGGTGAGCGCGAGGTGAAGCATGCGGAAACTTACCACCAACGCCAAAGGGCTCCGGCATTGCCGGAGCCCTTTGGTTCGTCGGTCGCTGCGAGCGGAGCTACGCCGCCGCGCTGTCGTGCATGTCGTCTTCCGATTCCGAGATTTCGCGCCGCTTCTCACGGTTCACGAGCAACTCCTGAATCACCCAGCTCGCACCGCCGCGCAATCGGATCTGGTGCGGTGTGCAGCCGAGATAGCGCTGGCAGGTGTTGCGGAATGCGCTGCCCGACGGGAAGTCGAGGGCACTGGCTACGCCGTCGGCGCTGCGCGACCCGTCTTCCAACATGCTGGCGGCCACGATCAGCCGGCCCCACGTGAGCAGCTGGTGGGGTGGCGGCAGCTCCGCCCCTTCCAGACGCTTCGAGAGCAATCGCCGCGACACCGCGATGAGGCGCGCGAGGCTGTCCGGCGTCAGGCGCTCGTGCGCCCGGGTCACCGACAGCATCACCGCGTCGCGTACCACGCTGCGCAGTCCGGCGAGATGTGGCTTGAGCAGACTCGAGACACTGCGCGCTTCGGCCTGATCCAGAAGCGCCGCGAGCATCTGCGGCGTATCTGTTTCCTCGGCGACCACGAGCACATCGATACCGCAACGACCGGCGTCGAACATGTCCTTGGCTCGCTCACGCGTCATGTCCACGTAGGCCACCAGGGCCGCTCGCGGTACACGAACGCGCAGCTGGCGCACCCGCTCGAAATCCGCGCGGCCGTCGACATACAAATCGAAGACCACCACGTTGATTGGCCCGCGCTCGCAAGCGCGGGTCAGAGACGTCCAGTCCTCGCAAGGCACGAAGCGATAACGGTCCCGCGCGGCGGTACGCAGCCGTGCGAGTCGGGGCTCGTGTGCGAGGAGCGTCGCGATTACACCCATGCGACGATCCGTTCGGGGAAAAGGGGACTTGACACTGACATCAGCCCAAAGACGCGGCGGGCTGGTCAATGGTCACTATCCGTCACACGATTGCCCCGTTGTCCACTAACGGACGCCCCTTCTCCCTTACACATTTCCCGTCTTCGCCACCGGCGCCGCCGCCCGAGATGGCTCAAATAGTCCGCGTTCGCCTCGTGCCCCCAAGCCCTCCCGATTCCCCCGCGTTGCTCCGGTCGGCCGCGATGGTCCTGCGTGATGTCCTGTTCGTGACGGACGAGCAGGGGCGAATTCTCGGCGCGAACGCGGCCGCGGGCAGCTTGATCGGCTTCCCGCCCGACGCGCTCACGGGACAGCGGCTGGAGCAGTGCGCCAAGCACGTGGGCGACGGCGCGTTCTCGGCGTGGCTCGCGGAATCCCGCGTAGACGCCGTGGCGTCACCGTTCGAGTTCTCGGTCGGAAACGATGCGCGCGAACGCGTCTGGGAGGCACTCCGGATCTCCGGAACGGACGCTGACGGGACGCCCTTCCTGACGGTGCAGCTTCGCGATGTGACGGCGCGGGCGCTTGCGGCGCGCGAGGCGGGTCGCCGGGAATCGCGACTCCGGATGCTCACGGAGCACATGCACGAGATGGCGTTCGTCCTCCGCATCGAAGCGCCCGGGGTGTACCGCTGCGAGTCTGTGAACGAGACCTATCTCGCGGCCGCTGGGCTCGACGCTGAGCAGCTGGTCGGGCGCATCCCGGAGGAGGTCTTCCCGCCGGCGGAAGCGGCGCTCATGCGTTCGCGCTGCGAGGAAGTGCTCGCCATCGGGGGGCCAATCTCCTACCGCGAGGTGGTGACGCTCGATGGACGCCGTCTCGTGCTCGAAACGCGCCTGAGTGCGATCCGCGATGCCGACGGCACTGCGACCCATCTGCTGGGGCTCGCGCGCAACGTCACCGAGGAAGCGGAGGCATCACAGGCGTTGCGCGAATCGGAGAGTCGACTTCGCGGCGTTATCGAGGCAGGACTCGACGCCTTCGTCATTGCTCGCGCCCACCGCACCGGCGACGGCACGATCGATCGCTTCGAGATTCTCGATGTGAACGCCCGGGCCGCCAGCATGGTGAAGCGTTCGCGTGAAGAGCTCCTCGGTCATTCGCTGATGGAGATGTTCCCGAACAGCCGTGACTGGAATCTGTGGGAACAGTGCTGCTCGGTCCTCATCACCGGCGCGCCGTTGGAAACGACGCAGCACGCACCAACGGCCGAGCAGCCGCTCCGCTGGCTGCAACGTCAGCTCGTACCCGTGCTCGAGGACACCGTCGCGATCGCCTCGCGTGACATTACGCCGCGGCAACTCGAGCGCCTCGCGCTCGAGGAGAGCGAAGCGAGACATCGCGAGCTTTTCGAGAACAATGGTGCGGTACAGCTGCTCGCCGACATCGAGACGGCCCGCATCGTCGACGTGAATCCGGCCGCCGTAACGTTCTATGGCTGGCCGCGTGACACGATGCGGGCGATGTACGTGACGGACCTCGAAGCGGTCGCCCTCGAGCACTGGCGCGACACCACCTCGACCATCGCTACGGGAACCGGGCTGCGCGTGCAGCGTGAGCATCGCGTCGCCAATCGTGAGCTGCGTCAGGTCGAGGCGTTCATCGGCGTGGTCGCGATCGCGGGGCGTCGCGTGTTGCACATCATCATTCAGGACATCACCGATCGTGTGCGCGTCGAACGACAGCTGCGCGAGTCGGAAGCGCGCTTCCGCGCTGTTATTGCCGGCATGCAGGAAGGTGTCGTGGTACACGACGAAACGGGCGCGATTCGCGCCTACAACCCCAGTGCCGAGCGCATTCTGGGATTGACGGGCGCACAACTGCTGGGACTCAAGCTGGTGGATCGCGAGTGGAGCGCGTTGCGTGAAGACGGTACGCCGTGGCCTCCCGAGACACATCCCGCCATCGTCGCCCTACAGACCGGCCAGAGCCAGGCGCGGTCACTGATGGGCGTGCAGCGGGGCGATGGTACGTTTGGTTGGCTGAACGTCACGGCCGATCCGCTCGTCCGCTCGGGCGAGCAACGCCCTTATGCCTCCGTGGCCGTCTTTACTGACGTCACCAACGCCAGAAGCTCCGAAGATCGCCTGCGTCAGGCGCAGAAGCTCGAAGCCGTTGGCCAGCTGGCGGGTGGTATCGCCCACGACTTCAACAATTTGCTCACGGTGATTCGCGGTTCGACCGGGTTCCTGCGAGAGGGGTTTGGACCGACGTCGCCCTACGCCGAGGATCTCGACGCGATCGAGCGCGCCACGGAGCGCGCCGAAGAGCTTACGCGTCGACTGCTCGCGGTTGGACGTCGCCAGATGCTGCGGGCGGAGTCGGTGGAGCTCAATCAGCTGCTCCGCGATCAGCTCCCGGTCATTCGCGAAGAAGTCCCACTATCGATTCACGTGCGGCTCGACGTCGGCGACGCGCCGGTCACTGCGGTCGTCGACCGCACGCGACTCCTCGACGCGCTACGTACGCTGGTGGACAATGCACGCGCGTCGATGATCGCCAAGGCGGAGAGCGGAACGCTGTCACTGGCGACGGCGATCGTACTGATGCGGCATCCGCAGGCCGCGGCCGGCGACGACCCGCGCCCGTTCGCGCTGCTCTCGGTCTCCGATACGGGCACCGGCATGCGTGACGAATTGAAGGCCCGGCTCTTCGAGCCGTTCTTCTCGACCCAGGAATTCGGCGCGAACAAGGGAATGGGACTGGCCTCTGTGCACGGCCTCGTGCACCAGAGTCGCGGCTTCATCGAATGCGAGTCGGCGGCCGGCGAGGGGACAACGCTCCGCTTGTACTTTCCGGCGGCATCGGTACCCGAGCCGCGCGTCACGCCGTTGTCGTCGCCCCGCGTACTGCCTCGCGACACGTCGGAGACGATACCGATCGCGGTCCCCGCCGCGCGCAGCATCCTGCTCGTGGACGACGATCCGATGCTGCTCGACCTCGGTCGGCGAATGCTGGAAAAACTGGGGCACGCGGTCGTGGTGGCACCGTCTGCGCAGCATGCGCTCGAAGTCCTGGCCTCGCACGCCGCCGACGTCTCGGTGATGGTCACCGATTTGACGATGCCGGGCATGAACGGTATCGAGCTGATCGAGACCGTGGCCGTCCGGTATCCGCTCCTGCCGATGGTGGCGGTCAGCGGCTACAGCATCAATCCGGGAGCGCGAGCGGCGATCGACGCGCGACGTGTGCCCTTCGTGAGCAAGCCATTCACCAGCGGTCAGCTCGCCGACGCGATGTCCCTGGCCCGCGCGCGCGCGGCCAACTGACTACAGCAGCTGCTGCTGTCCTTCGTTCGGACGTGGCACGATGTGACAGGCGCGGCAGCGCGCTTCGTACGAATCGGCCGCGCCCACCATGATCGTGGGTGAGTCATACGGCGCGGGCTTGCCGCCGATGAGTCGTTGATTGCGACTGGCCGGCGATCCGCACAGCACGCAGATCGCGTGCAGCTTGTCGACCATTTCCGCGACCGCCATGAGCTGCGGCATCGGCCCGAACGGCTCACCGCGGAAGTCGCTGTCGATGCCGGCGAGAATGACCCGCCGGCCACGGTCGGCCAGACTCGACGCCACCTGCACGATCCCGGCATCGAGGAACTGCGCCTCGTCGATGGCGATCACCTGTGCCATCGGGTCGAGACGCAGCAGAATCTGCGACGACGAGTCGACGGGAATCGCCTCGAAGGTCCGCCGGTCGTGGCTGGAGACATTCCACAGGCCGGCGTACCGGTCGTCGAGGTGCGACTTGAACACCTGCACGCGCTTGCGGGCGATCGTCGCCCGCCGCACGCGCCGCAACAGCTCCTCGGTCTTGCCGCTGAACATCGAGCCAGCGACGACCTCCATCCACCCGCCAGAGACCTGAAAGCTGCCGCTCATGATCAGCTCTCGACGCTCCCGTCGGGTTTCCCTTCAGGATTCGCGTCGGTGTTCGGACGCGGCTTCCGACTCGCATTCTGCATGCGCGCCCCACGCTCCGACCACTCCTCCCGACCTTCCGCGCGCTCACGCACGGGACGGTCGCCGAAGGCGCGACGCTCTTCGTCGGCACGCGGTGGACGGTCATTGCCACCACGCGGCGGGCCGCCGCGGCCTTCCGGACGCGGACCACGGTCACCACCGAACGACGGGCGGGCCGGCCGGTCGCCGCCAAAGGACGGACGGGCAGGCCGCTCCCCCCGATCATTGCCACGATCGTTGCCGCGAGGCGGACGATCACCGGCGTCGCGACGCGGCGGGCCGAACGTGCGCTCGCTGCGAGGACTACTACGCGGGCCACGATCGCCACCGCGATCGCCACCGCGCGGCGCTTCACCACTGCGCTCGTCGATGCGTGCGCTGAGACGACGGCCGCGGAGCGAGACGGAACCCAGCGCCTGGACGACCTTGGCGGCATCGTCGGCATTGAGTTCGACGATCGCGTGCGATTCGAACAGTTCGACCTGACCGATTCGGTCGCCCGGGATGCCCGCTTCGTTCGCAACGGCGCCGACGATGTCTCCAACGCGCACGCCATCGCGCTTGCCGGCGGCGAGGAACACGCGCTGCTTGCCGTCAGCGGCCGGCGCGTCCGGCTTGTGACCGGCGGCCAGCGGAGTACGCACCGGTCCGGCGATCGTGGCCTTGGTGCGCGCCGTGACCAGGTCGCGACGGGCCCCTTCGTACAACCGCAGGGCCGCGGCGGCGATCTCGAGCGAGTCATGCGTTTCCAGCAACGGCGCAAGCAACGCCATTTCGCTGGCCGACGTACCGCCGGAATTCGAGAGCGTCGTGCGCAGTGCCGCGCGCAACGCCTGCACGCGGCTTTCCGCGTTCGCCTTGCGGGCGGCCGGCGTCCAGGCTTCGGCCAGACCGGCCGTCATGCGACGGAAGGCCGCGAGTTCGTCGGCCATCAGCAGGGCCACCGCATCGACCGGTCGCGCGGCGAGCGCGTCGACCAGCGCGTCGTACGACACCGGCGACTCCCAGAGCACGACCAGTGCGACGTGCTGCGACGTGGCCTGGCGCACGACCTGCACGTTGAGCCCATCGACCACCATGCCGATGCGCGTGATGGCTGCATGCGCCTCGCGCTGTCCGGCTTCCGTCGTGGCGACCACTACGACCGAGGGCGGATCGACTTCATCGAGAATCGCGCGCAACGCATCGGCACGCCCCGAGGCCGACGTGATTACGAAGCTCGGCGTCATCGCCAGCGGCGTGTCACCGGCCAACATCGGCGTGAGACGACGCGCCCGGCGCATCTGTGCTTCGAGGAAGGCGTCGATCTCGTCCGACTCGCTGTCGATGGTGCCGACGCGCATCATCTCGTCGGGCGAATCGCCAAGCAGCGCCTGCAACGTGTCGCCCATCTTGTCGGCGAGGATCTCGTCGAGACTGAACACCACGAGTACCTGCAGTTGCTGCAGGTCGATGGCGGCTTCCTTGCGAAGCGCGAGCAGGTCGGCGGCCGTGCCGGTGACTACCGCGACGGGACCGGCGGCCAACACGCGACGGGCACGGGTGGCGGACGTCACGGGCACAACCCGTAGATTCTCGTCAGCCAGCAGCGAGCGTGCCTGCTCGGCGGCGCTCAGCGCCTGCTCGACGGTAGGGGTGATCACCAGGCAGGCCGGTGCGGCCACGCCCTGCATGCGTCGGCTGCGTTCGATCCCCGGACGCATAGCGGCAGTCATCATCCGCAGATCTGCGGGTCCCTGCAGCACAACGTGCTGGCTCCGCGTCGCCCCTGGCGACGTCTCTTCCCGTTCTTGCTCGCCCACGCCCCACCCCATCGATTGTCGGTCAGCCTGGCCGCCCAACGGCCAGTGATTGTCGCGCCCCTATGGCGCACACCTGCGTAGCACACCGCACCCGCGTAGCGCACCTCTGACGGTCGCGCTTAATTGCTTCATGTCCAGCATCTGAAAATAGCCAATTCCGGCCCTGAACTGCAGGGGGGCCGGCAAGTTTGCCCTGGGCATCCACCTCCGTTCCGCGCCTCGATCATGTCTCTGGTCTTCCAGCCGTCCGCCAACATCGCCCGACTCAAGGAATCTGCGACGCTGGCGGTGGCCGCCAAGGCAAGAGCGCTCAAGGCTGCCGGTCACGCGATCATCGACCTTGGCGCCGGCGAGCCGGACTTCGATACCCCGGCCTTTATCCGTGAGGCGGCCGAGGCGGCCGTCGAAGCGGGGGCGACCCGCTACACCGCCACCGAAGGCATTCTGCCGCTTCGTGAAGCGATCGCTGCCGACGCCAACCGTCTACTCGCGCATGGCGCGCAGATCACGGCGGCGGAAATCGTAGTGTCCAACGGGTCCAAGCAGTCGCTCTACAACGCGTGCGTTTGCTGCTTTGGCCCCGGTGATGAGGTGCTGATTCCCACGCCAGCGTGGACGAGCTACTTCGAAATGGTCGAGTTGGCGCGCGCGGTATCGGTTCCGGTATACGGCGACGAAGCCAACGACCTCAAGGTGACGTCCGCCCAGCTAGCCGCCGCCGCGACGCCGCGAACGAAGGGGCTCATGCTCAATTCGCCGAGCAACCCCACCGGTGCGGTGTACACGCGCGACGAGCTCACGGCGATTCTCGACCTTGCGGCCGAGAAGGGATGGTGGGTGCTCGCCGACGAGATCTATCTGCGCATTGCGTACGAGGGCGGTGCACAGTCGGCGCTCGAAGTCGCGAAGACGCGCGACAACCTGATCGTGATCAACGGCGTCGCGAAAGCCTACGCGATGACGGGATGGCGGATCGGCTGGACGATCGCGCCGGTAGCGGTCTCGAAGGCGATGACGGCGTTTCAGTCGCACACGACGTCGAACGCGGCGGCCGTGTCGCAACATGCCGCGCTCGCGGCCCTCGAGCGGCAGTCGGAGGCGAATGCTGCCGTGAACTACATGGTCAAGGAGTTCCGTCAGCGCCGTGATGCGGTGGTGGCGGCGCTGGCAAAGTTTCCGACGATCCGGTACGTGCATCCGGCCGGCGCGTTCTACGTGTACATCAACGTTGCCGGGTTCCGCGGTGCCGCCGATGCCGGTGCGGCATTCGCGGCGGCCGTGCTCGAGGAACACCAAGTGGCGGTCGTACCGGGCAGCGCGTTTCTCACGCCCGACTGGATCCGCGCGAGCTACGCCACGACGGAGTCAGTGGCCGTCGAAGGCGTGACGCGCATCGCCCGCTGCCTCACTGGCACCTGAGGCAGCGCGTTCGCGCGCGCCGACTACTTCACGCTTTTCGAGGCGATCATGATCACGACCATCGTGCTGGTGCAGGCTGATCCGAAAACCATCCCCGCGTGTGCGACGGCGCTGGCGGGCATCGAAGGCGTGAGCGAGGTCTACTCGGTGTCAGGCGCATGGGACCTCGTGGCGATCGTGCGCGTACCCGATCTCGAACGCATCGCGACCGTGGTGACCGAGGAGTTTGCCAAAGTGCCCGGGATCATCCGGACGCAGACGCTCACGGCCTTTCGCGCCTACAGCCGCAACGATCTCGAGCAGGCGTGGGACATCGGAGTCGAGTAGGCGACTCCGATGTCAGGCGTGGCAGCGCTGCCGCTCGTTGCGCAGTAGCTCACGCCACGCCTCCGCTTCGTACCGGAGCACGATGGTATAGAGCGGCGCACCCTTGATCTTGAGACCGAAGAAGAGCTCCGACTTACCGTCATCGTCCACGTCGATGTGGTCGAGATAGCGATAGCGCGGCGGTGACAGCTTGTTGCCGAGGGTCGTGTAGGTAAACGTCGGCTTGTAGCCGTACACGCCCTTGTCTAGCACGACCACCAGGTGGCGAGGGCGCGCGCCCATCTGGCGAACGCTGTCGGCCACGACTTCGGGGTCGTCGTACACCACGACGATCGTGGGACGCGGGCCATTGCCGGTTTCGGCGACGAACACCTCGCGCTTGTAGCGCGGCAGCATCGACATCGAAATGCCAGCCGCCGGCGCGATCAGGGTGGGAATGGCGTCGATCGCCGTCTGCAGTTCTCCCGCCGACAACGACGTGACCGCTTTCAGGGGCGGTCGCTTCCCACTGGTGAAGAACTCGACGCCATCGGGGATCGATGCCAGCGCGCCAGGGAGAATGAGCGAGCAGCCGCGGATCGTGTCGAGCGGCGCCCCCTCCCACATGCCGCGGGTGGAGCTGACCGGCGCCAGCGGCCGACCACCGCGATACGGCGTGAGTGACTTGCCCGCGTTGAGATAATCGATATCGAACGAGCGCCAGCCGCGATCGCTCATGGTGAGCAGGCGGAATCCCTGCGGTCCCATCGTGGCCAGCGGCACGATGCGCGGACCGGTGCTGTCACGCGTCACGCGGAACAGCACTTCAGGATGCGGAGCGAGGAGTGTGCTGTCGCCCTGCCAGACCGGATCGCCTTGGTCGGCCTTGAGCGCATTCTTGACTCGCTCCGTGGTGTCGCAGGCGGCGGACAGCAGCGCGAGCGCGAGGGGCAGCGCACGAAGGGCCACGCCGCGGAGTCGCGGGGTGACGATGGCAGAAGGTCGGGAGAGTCTCACCCTCTGAGTTTCGTGGACCGGGGCGCCGAAGTCCACCACCGGGGCCGTCGCGGACGCGCCGGGCTGATTGTCTGCGGGCGCCCGTCCCGCTAGCGTGCCCCTCGTGACTGACGAACGCCCACCGGCTGATGCCTCGCTCCGCGGCGCCCTCCGCTCCCTCCGCGCGCTGTTCGGCGACGGGGCGCTGCTGTCGGCCGGAAGTGGTCCGCCGCTCGAACGTATCGCCCTGCGCAGTGATCCCCCCTCCGTGGCGCCCTGTGTGCCGCTGGAGGGGCCCGGGGCGCGGCTGGTCGCGGTGCCGGCCGCGCCGTTGGTCGCCGGTTTTCTCGACGGGGTACAGCGAAGCCGTGTGGTGGGCTACGTCGCCGGATCGCCGTTGATCTATGCCTCGGTCGCGGCGGCGGTCCGCGAGCGCGTAGCGCGCCGACTGGAGACGTGGCGCGAACCCAGCGTGCGTCGCGCCCTGTTCGTGTCGCGCGGCAGGCTCGGCGAGACCGCGTGGAACCAACTGCGGGAAAGTGGGGTCCCCGTGGTGGATATCACCGCGGACATGACCGACGACGCGATCCCGGTGCATCCCTTTGCACTCCGCGCCCGCGCCCTCGATCTGGTGGCGCTGGAGCGGGAAGGGCTCGAACGGCGACTCGCCGCGGAATGGTGTCGCAGTGAATCGCGATGGCTCTGGATCGACGGCGGCATTTCCGGCAATCTGGCGGTGGACGAACGGGCAACGGCATTCGGCGTCGTGAAGTCGCATACGACGCTGTACGGTACCGCGGAACAGGTCGCGTCGGTGCTCGCGCTCGAAGAAGCGGCGCGTTCGCCGGCCTTCCTCGTCGGGCATCGTCCGCGCCGCGCGGTGGCGAGTTGGTATCTGCGACTGCGCACGGCCGCCGGTGGTGATCCGTTGCATGGACTGGTACGCGTGGAAGTGTCCCCGCCCGCCGATATGCTCGACCCCGAGCAGATCACCGACGAGGCGCGGGCGCGGCTCACGGCGCACTGCGACCGGATCTCCGCCGGCATCCTCGCCGAGCGGGCCCCGCTCTCGCTTCCCGATCCACGATGGGATACCCTCACCTACGGCATTCACGCCTGTGAGATGTATCTCGATGCGCTCGTGGGCCACTGACCTTCTTCGCCGTGACGCTGTGACCTCGCCTTCCGTAGTCCCCGCTGTTGTATCGCTTCCGCTCGGTCGTGTCGTGGCGACGGAGAAGAAACCCAATACGCCGCACGAGTTCCATTTCTGGACGGCCATCGACGCCCCGATCGGCATCGGTACGATTGTGCGCGTTGAAGGCAATACACCGGTGGAGAACGTGATTCCGCGCGTGTACGGTGTCGTGGTGGAAGGCTTCAGCTACAGCGACCTCCAGTCCCCGCTGCACGATGTGCTCGGGCACGATGGGCGGCCCCACGACGGACCGCTGTCGCACACCGATCGCACCGAGATCCGGCTGTACACGGCGTCGGTGTTGCGACACATCCCCGAGGAACCGTTGCAACCGGTGCCGCTCGGCGCGGTGTACCTCGCTGATGATGCCGACGTCGCCGTAGCCCTGCGCATGGACGGCTACATCACCGGTGAATCGTCGACGGGCATTCCGGTCGGCGTGTACCGGGCCGGCGGCATGCGGTCGCCGATCTTTCTCGACGCCGACTTTCTCGTGGGGCCGGAAGCGGCGCACCTGAACATCTCCGGCGTGTCCGGTCTCGCGACGAAGACCAGTGCGATCGAGTGGCTGTTGCAGTCGATCTTCGCGCATTTCCCGGCGCATCGCGGTACCGTGGCGGCGGTGTGCTTCAACGTGAAGGGTCCCGACCTCTGTTTCCTCGACCAGCCAGGAAAGCTCGAGCCGGCCGATCTCGAGATGTACGAGATGCTCGGTGTACCCCCGACGCCGTTTCAGGACGTGCGCTACTTCGCGCCGTTCACGGCCCGCGGCTTCGCCCTGAACACACTGCGCACGCATCCTGCCCTCGCCGACAGTGTGTCGCCGCTCACATGGGGACTCGGCGAAGTGCTGCAGTTCGCGGAAGTGTTGCTGAACAAGGACGACATCGACGCGAAGGCCGATGCGCTCATCGACTTCATTCGCGAGCGCGTCGTCGGCAAGGACTTCGAGGAGCCGGGTTTTTCGCGAACGCACCGCGTGCAGTCGTTCGCCGACCTGGACGCATGGTTCCGTGATGTGCTCCGCAAGCTCGAGGATTCGAACGGCGACACGTGGCGCACACACCACGCGGCGACCGTACGGAAAGTCCGGAACCGGCTGTCCAATCTGTCCACGCGCTGCGCGGGGTTGGTCACCGATGACGGCGCTGTGTCCGATCTGCCGTTCGGGAGCTTTGTGGATCGCGCGGTGTACGTGGTCGATGTCGCCAATGTGGAGGAAGACGCGCAGGACCTCGTCTTCGCCCGTGTGGTGTCCCGACTGCGTGAACAACTCGAGCGGCGGGAGCTTGGCGTCGATCATGTCATCGTCTTCGTCGATGAGCTGAACAAGTATGCGCCTCATGATGGTCCCGATACCTATGTCCGCAAAATGCTGCTCGATATCGCCGAACGTGGTCGGTATCTCGGTCTCGTGCTGTTCGGCGCACAGCAGTTTCGCTCGCAGGTGCATCGTCGCGTGACGGGGAATGCAGGCACGGCGCTCTATGGGCGCATGGATGGCGACGAGTTGGCCTCACCGGGGTATCAGGTGCTGAGTCCGGCGATCAAAGCGCGTATGGCCACCCTCGACAAGGGACAGCTCATGGTGCGTCATCCGCATTTCACACAGCCGGTGTTCGTGCGTTTTCCGCGCCCCTCGGTGATGTCCGGACGGGAGGGTGTGGAGCGGTTTCCGCAGGCACCCGAACCCTCGTTGGCGCAAGCCGTCACGCGCGAGCTGCGCCGTCTCGACGACACCATCGATCTTGGCTTCGTGCAGCAAACCATTCTGCTGTACGACGAACATGTCGTGCTGGCGGCGCGCAATGCGGTCGTGCGCACGCGCCCTGACGACGTGAAGCGCGCCTTCACCCGTGAACTGGCGCGTCGCGCGCGACCGACCGCCAGTGAAGTCGAAGCCGTGACACCGCGTCCCCGCGCGCTCCGCTCCTTCTCGCCCGACGAATACGGCGGATGACATCGCCGAGTGGAATCCGTGAGTGGCTGCTCACCCGGGCGTGCTGCGTGCGGACCGGTTCCTGCACGCTCATGCTCGCGGGTCTATTCGTGGCCACGCCGCAGCTGTCCGCGCAATCACTGCGGCCGGGTCCCGACGGGGTGACACTCATCGTGCGTCCGCGGGTGGGTGATCTGCTGCGTCTGCAGATGGAGCAGACCATCGAGATGAGCGGACGCCGTACGCAATCCTCGGTTCCGCCCGTGGGGTCAGGGACCGGTATCGACGGACGTCGCGCCGGCGGCACGCTGCCGCCCGCGTCGAAGTCACCGGATTACGGGCCGCGCCGTGCACGTGCGTCGCTTCGTGTGACCAAGCTGGTCATGTACGCCCACTCCTTGGTCGAGGCGAGTGATCTGACGTCCACGACCCTGCTGGCGACGACCGATTCGATGGCCATGTGGGCCGGGACCGCCGCCGAACAGGCACGTCCCGAGATGCTGCCACTTCCCGCCGATGGGCGGCAGGTGCGCGTGCGCGTCACTCCCGACGGGGCGATGCGGGTGAGCGATCCCCCACCGGGCGCTATGGAACTCGGCGCCACGCTGGCCTCGATGCCCGCTCTGCTGCCTGAGCACGCCGTGCAGGTCGGCGAGCGCTGGGTGCGCGATATCGTGCTGCCTTCGCTCCCCGTCAGTGGCTATCGCGCCGACGGCGTGGTGCGCACGCGCTTCCGCCTCGATTCCCTTACGCAGGGCGGGCGGAGTGCATGGATCTCGATGGAGGGTGAACTCCGTCGGGACGGCGCTGCCCGTGAACTGCCGGCCGGCACGCGGGTGGTCACCGCCGGGACCGTGCGCGGCACGATGGTCCTCGACCGCCTGCGCGCGTGGATCGTCGACGCCCGAACCGTCATCGACGTGCAGTCCGAAGTCACACCCGGCCCGGCCGAAGCCGCCCAGCCGATGTTGCTCGATCTGCGCATCGTCCAGCGCATTCGTATTCGCTGACCGGCGCCGGGCAGCCCCCACGCTTTGAGCGGACGGGGTCGTTCTGTAGGTTGCAGCATGCGCCTGGTCCACCTCAGCGATCTCCATCTCGGATTCCGCCAGTATCAGCGGCTCACGCCGACCGGAATCAACCAGCGCGAGGCGGATGTCGCCGCGACGGTGTCGCGTGCCGTGGCCCAGATCATCGAATGTGCGCCCGACCTGATCGTGGTCGGCGGCGATGTATTCCACACCGTGCGCCCGTCGAACCCCGCCATTCTGCACGCCTTCCGCACATTCTCCGCCCTGCGCGATCGACTCCCCGACACCCCGGTCGTGATGGTGGCGGGCAATCACGATGCGCCGCGCACGTCGGAAACGGGATGCATCCTGCGGCTGTTCCGCGAAATCGGTGTGTATGTCGCCGATGCCAAGGCCGAGTTGTTCACCTTCGCCGGGCGTTCACTCGCGGTACTGGCGGTGCCCGATGTTCCCGGCATCGACCGACCGCCGTTCGTGCCCCCCGAAGGCTTCGATCACACGGTGCTGCTGCTGCACGGTGAGATCGCCGGTATGCTGCCCGCGCACGCGGCCCCGGCCGATCGCGCGGCCATCGAGATCGATCCGGCAGAGCTGCACGCCGAGCAGTGGAGTTACGTCGCGCTCGGGCACTATCACGTCTATCGCGAGGTGGCCACGCGCGCCTACTACAGCGGATCACTCGACTACACGAGTTCGAACCCCTGGGGCGAGTTGCGCGAGGAACGCGAGCAGCGCATCCCGGGCAAGGGGTTCATCGAACACGATCTGGTGTCGGGCGCGCATCGCTTTCATCCGGTGGCGCCATCGCGCCCGCTACTCGATCTCGAGCCGATCGATGCGAGTGGCATGGGCGCGGCCGAAGTCGACAGCGCGCTGCGCGCGCGTGTGGACAGTGCGATCGGCGGCATCGACGATCGCGTCGTGCGGGTGACGGTGCGCAACATTGCGCGCCACATCGTGCGCGAACTCAGTCACGACGCGCTGCGTGAGTACCGACGGCGTGCGACGCACTTTCATCTCGACGCGCGACGGCCGGAAGTGTTGGCTCGTCGCGGCAAGGGCGAAGGCGCACCGGGTCGTCGGGCTACGCTGCCGGAGCTGGTCGCGGAGCGCCTCAACGAGCGGCCGTTGCCGCCCGGCGTCGATCGCGAGGCCTTGGTCTCCCTCGGCCTGCGGTATCTGCAGCAGGCCGAAGACGCGGCCATGGCCGCCCTTCCTGTGCTGGAGGGCTGACGGATGCGACTGATCTCACTCCGTTTGCAGAACTTCCGCCAGCACGCCGACACCCGCATCGAATTCGAACGCGGCCTGACGGGCATCATCGGCCCCAACGGCTCCGGCAAGTCCACGCTGCTGGAAGCGATCGCGTGGTCGTTGTACGGCACACCGGCGGCGCGCGGCACACGCGATTCCATCCGCTTCTCGCGCGCGGCGCCGCGCGCCTCAGTGAAGGTGGAGCTGGAGTTCGAGCTCGCCGGCCACCGCTATCGGGTGATGCGCGGCCTCACGAACGCCGAGGTCTTTCTCGACGGCGGCGATGTGCCGATCGCCAACACGATCACCGGCGCCACGGAGTTGCTGCAGCGGCGGCTCGGCATGACGCGCTCCGAGTTCTTTCACACGTACTTCACCGGACAGAAAGAGCTCGATGTCATGGCCTCGCTCGGTGCGGCGGAGCGGGCCCGCTTTCTCTCGCGTGTGCTGGGTTACGACCGCATCAGCGGAGCACAGGAGATTGCGCGCGAGCGTCGTCGCGCGCTGATGGCCGAGATCAATGGACTGAAACAGGGCATGCCCGACGCCGATGCCATCTGGCGCGGCGTGGCCGACGCGGAAGCGCGACTCGCCGTCGCGCGCACGCGCGCAGCGGAAGCCGAAGTCGCGCGCGTCGGCACGTCCGAGCGGCTGAGCGCCGTCGCGCCGCAGTGGCTCGATGCCCAGGCGCAGCGAGATCAGATGCAGCAGCTGCTGGCCGAGCTACGCGTGGCCGAGAGCGAGGCGATGGGTTTCGCCCGCGAAGTCGATCGGCTCGATCGCGAGCTCGATGCCGTGGCGCTCGCGCACCGCGAACTCGCGCCGTTGCGGCATGCCATTCTGCCGCTGCTCTCATTGCGGTCCGAACTGGAAGCGTTGGAGCAGCTCGCGGCGGCCGATGCGCGTCGGCAGGCGCTCATGGAACGCGTGCGCACGGTGGCCGAGGAAGATGCCAAGCTCGCTGAGCGCGCCGCCCGACTGGAATCGGCGCCGACGCTGGAGCGTGATACGCAACTGCAGATCACGACGCTTCGTGGCACACTGACCGAGGTCGAGCGAACGTTCGACGCGGAGAGCAAAGCCTGGACGAGGGACGGACAGGAAGCCGAGACGCGTCTCGAAGCCCTCCGACGCCAGTACTCGGAGTTGACCGAGCAGCGTGATACGCTCGAAGGACTTGGCGAGGAGTCACCGTGCCCGACCTGCGGGCGGCCGCTCGGCGCGTCGTATCGGGGCGTGCTCGACCTGCTCAACGAGCAGATCGAGACCGTGCGTATTGATGGCAACTACTACCGCCAGCGCGTCGAGCAGCTCGCCGCGGTGCCGGCCGCCATCGAGGCGTTGGACGAGCAGCGTCGCACCATGCAGACGGAGCTCTCCGCCGCCGAGCGGAGGCTGCTGCGGATCCAGAACGCGCTGGTCGAGGCGACGCAGGTGGCCGACTCGCGAACCGATCTCGCCGCGCGACTCGCACAGGCCACGGAGCAGCTGGCGGCGTTGCCGCTGGGCTACGATGCGCATCGGCATCGCGCGCTCCGCGAGGACGTGGTGCGATTGCAGGAGCTTGAAACGAAGGCGGCGCGGGTGGGCGGGCTCGTGGAGCGCGAGGATGTCACGCGCACCGAGCGCGGGCGCGTATCGGTGTTGCGCGATGCGGCGCGCACGAAGGTCGTCGAGCTCGAACGGCAGCGCACCGCGCTCGGCATGGATGACACGTCGTATCAGCGCGTACGTGACGCGCATGAGCGCGCCGCCGCCGAGGCCCGCCGTGCTGAGCTCGATGCCGTCAGCGCAGCGGGTGAAGCGGAGCGGGCGCGGGCGGCACTCGACAGCGCCGAGCAGGGCCGGCGCGATCTCGCGCGTCTGCAGGAAACACTCGATGCACTCGAGAAGGACAAGCAGCTGCATGATGAGCTCGATCGCGCGCTGACCGATCTGCGCACGGATCTCAACTTCCAGCTGCGCCCGGAACTGGCCGAAATCGCCAGCGGATTCCTCGACGGACTGACCGACGGACGATATAGTGCGCTGGAGTTCGACGAAGAGTACAAAGTGCTCGTGATGGAAGAGGGGCTGCCCAAGCCCGTGATCTCGGGTGGCGAAGAAGATCTCTGCAATCTCGTGCTGCGACTGGCGATTTCGCAGATGATCGCCGAACGGGCCGGACAGGCATTTTCCTTGCTGATTCTCGACGAAGTGTTCGGGTCACTCGACGAAACACGTCGGGCGAATGTGGTCGAACTCCTGCGGCATCTGCATGATCGATTCGAGCAGGTCATCGTGATTACGCACATCGAACAGGTCCGGGAAGGACTCGATCGTGTGCTGCTGGTGCGTTTCGACGAAACGCGCGGGTGCAGTGTGGTGCACACCAGCGCGCCCGTGTTGGTCGACGAGCCACTCGACACCGAACTCTTCGGGGCCGGCAGTGGCGATACGCTGTCGCTGGCGGAAGCGTGACCGTGTCGTCGCGCACTTGGCGCAGTGCCCGTCCGCTCGAGGGGCCGATGGTGGCGACCGTCGAGGATATCCCGCAACTCAACGAGGTGTTCGCCGAGGCGTTCACGGAGCGCTATCGGAAGGACGGTATGACCGGCGTGCGCGTGCCGCCGCTCAATCCGGCGATCTGGCGCTACGCGATCGAAGATGCGGGCGACGGTGCGTTGTGCTGGCGCGACGAACGCGGGCGCATCGCCGCGTTCAACATCGTCCACCATTCGGGGACCGAAGGCTGGATGGGGCCGCTGTGCGTCCGCCCCGACAGCCAAGGCGCGGGACTTGGCAAGATCATCGTGCAGAGCGGCATGCGGTGGCTGCGTCAGCAGTCGGTGAAGGTGATCGGACTCGAGACGATGCCACGCACGATGGACAACATCGGCTTCTACTCGAATCTCGGCTTCATTCCCGGACATCTCACGGTCACGCTCACGCTTGATGCGGCGCTCGGCGAGCGGGGCCCAGAGCTGCTGTCGCGGTTGTCCGCACTCGAAAAGGAAGCCGCGATTGCCGCGTGCCGCGAGCTCACGATGCGCGTGATGCCGGGGTACGACTTCACGCGTGAACTCGAGCTCACTGATCGTTTAACGCTGGGTGACACCATTCTGATGGGGCCGCTCGACGCGCCCACCGGCTTCGCCGTGTGCCATACGGCGCCGCTGGTCGAGGGGCGGACACGGGACGAACTGCGCGTCCTCAAGCTCGTGCTGGCCCGTCGAAGCAGTCTGCCGCAGTTGCTGGGCAATCTGGCGGATCTGGCGCGCCGGACGGGCACGCGTCGCGTCGCCATTCGATTGCAGGGCGACTATCCGGACGCGTACCGCACTCTCGTGGCCTTGGGCGCGCGGGTGAGGTGGACGGACCTACGGATGAGCGCCTATGGCTGGACTGAAATCCCTCCCGTCGAGGGCATGGTGCTCTCGAACTGGGAGATCTAGAACCGTCCGTTAGCGCTTCTGGTCCGGACCGGAGGGCGTGTCGCGCACGACGATTCGCCAGATGATGAGGAAGACGCCACCGGTCAGCATCAGATGGATCCAACCGGGGGCATCGGTCGTATATGTGATACCGCCCCACGCGACGAGCATCACGATTCCGGCAAGCATGTAGAAGTCCATACCGTAATCTCGCATTGCGCGCGCCGTGGCGCACCATATACAATATCGGCGTGTAGTACGGCCCGTCCGGTGTCGATACTCGACCAGTGTGCGGGGCGGAGAGAATTACCTCTTGAGCCGATAAGTCCTAAGAAAAGGTCCGACAGACTGCGTTCACGTCATGCCCCAGTGCGGGGAAGGCGACCGCGTGGTGAGGACCTTATCAGTATTCTTTGGGCTTCAAGACCTCCTCTTCGTTCCGTATCTTTTGCGAAAGCCCCGCCAATCGGCGGGGCTTTCGTGTGTCCACCGCCCGCCCCGATTGCTTGCCGTGGCGGACCGGGAGTACGAGTTTGGGGATGGAACCTCTCCCCCTTTCGGACTGTTTGGTCCGTATGCCTATCGTTACCGCGACGCGACTGCTGCGCTTCAACGCGGCCCACCGCGTGCACAATCCCGCCCTCTCCGACGAGGAGAACACCCGCCTGTTCGGCAAGTGCAACAACCCGAACTGGCACGGCCACAACTACACGCTCGAAGTCTCGGTCAAGGGGCCGATCGACGAGCGCACCGGGTATGTGATCGATCTCGGGATGCTGCGCGATACGGTGGAACGGCATGTGGTCAATGTCACCGACCACCGCAACTTCAACATCGACGTGCCGTACATGCAGGGCGTGAACCCGACGACGGAGAATGTGGTCGTGGGCATGTGGCGCGTGCTGGAACCCGTCGTGGCGCCCGGAAAACTGGTGCGGCTGCGTCTCTGGGAAACCGAAAATAATTATGTCGACTACGAGGGGGAGTAAGAACGTGATCCGACCGACAATGGCGGCGCGCGGAAGCATGGCGACGGTCGATCCCGACGACATGGAGACGGACAACGCGACGCAGGTGGAATTCGAAGGGCTCATCCGGCGCCAACTGGAACTCCTGGGCGAAGATCCCGAGCGCGACGGTCTCCTCAAAACGCCGAGCCGCGTCGCGAAATCGATGGCTTGGCTGACGCGCGGCTACGACCTCGACGCGCGCCAGGTCATCGGCGACGCGATGTTCGCGGAGAATCACGAGAACATGGTGATGGTACGTGACATCGAGATGTATTCGATGTGCGAGCATCACATGCTCCCGTTCTTCGGCAAGGTGCATGTGGCGTACATCCCGAACGGGAAGATCGTCGGGCTCTCCAAGCTCCCGCGCGTCGTCGAAGTCTTCGCGCGTCGGTTGCAGGTGCAGGAGCGGCTCGGCGAACAGATTGCCAACGCGCTCGACGAAGTGCTGCAGCCCAAGGGTGTCGGCGTCGTGATTGAAGCGGTGCACCTGTGCATGATGATGCGCGGCGTGGAGAAGCAGAGTTCGCGCACGATAACATCGTCGTTGCGCGGGCTGTTTCGTGACGACTCGAAAACACGGAGCGAGTTTCTGCGCCTCGCGCACGGCCCGTCGGCGTCGTACTGATGCTCCACGGCGTATCCGCCGTGGTGACAGGGGCATCGCGCGGCATCGGCCGCGCGGTGTCCGCCGCACTCGCCTCGGCGGGTGCTCGAATCTTCTTGATCTCGCGTTCTGAGGGCGACCTTGCGCAGGCTGCCAACGAGATCGGTCGCGGCGCGGTCGCAGTGCCGTGCGATGTCACGAATGCCGGCGCGGTTGCGCGCGCCGTGCGCGTCATTCTCCAGCACGGCGCCGAGGGACCGTCGCTCCTCGTAAACAACGCGGGGGTGTTCCCGCTCGGCGCCATCGAGAGCACCGAGCCCGCGAATTTCGAGCACACGCTGCAGGCGAATCTGCTTGCGCCGTTTCGCTTTCTGCATGCGTTCGTGCCGCTCATGCGCGCGGCCGGACGTGGCCATGTGATTACCATCGGCTCGGTGGCCGACCGCAGCATCTACAGCGGCAACGGCGCCTACTCCGCCAGCAAGTTCGGCGCCCGTGCTCTTCACGAAGTGTTGCGTGAAGAGCTGCGCGGCAGCGGAATTCGCTCCACGCTCGTAGCACCGTCGGCCACCGACACACCGATCTGGGATCCCATCGATCCAGACAACCGTCCCGGCTTCCCGCCCCGCGTTTCCATGCTGCGCCCCGAAGACGTGGCTGATGCCGTGCTCTGGGCGGTCACGCGAGCGCCGCACGTCAATGTGGACGAAGTGCGCATCAGCCGGGCGTAGTCCGTCGTTATCTTCCGGGATGCAACGCGATCTGCTCGACGCCCTGCGCTGTCCCGGCACACACGAAGAAAGCTGGCTGGTGGCCATGGTCTCGCACGCCGAGGGACCGGAGCTGCTCGAGGCGGAGCTCGCCTGTCCGGTGTGTGCAGCGGAGTACCGGATCACCGGCGGCGTCGCGCTCTTCGCTGATCGCCAGCCCGTCGACGACGACGAGCCCTACACCAGCGATATGGTGCTTCGCCTGGCCGCGATGCTTGGCGTCGCCGAGAGCCCGCTGCCAGTGGCTCTGGTTGGCCGCTATGCGGCCGCCAGCGGCGTGCTGGCGTCGTTTGTAGCGGCGCCACAGCTGCTGGTCAACAGCGGGGCCCCGACGAATGCCCCTGGCGTGTCGCACATCGTGGTCGCTGATCGCCTACCGCTCGGCGTGGAAACGCTGGCGGCCATTGCGGTCGACGAGGACTACGCCAGCCCCGCGTTGCTCGAAAGTGCGGCACGGGCGCTTCGACTGGGCGGCCGTCTGGTGGCGCCAGCCGATGTACCGATTCCCGCCGGCATGCGCGAGCTCGCGCGTGATGAAGTCGAGTGGGTCGCGGAAACGACCGTGCGCGCCAGCGGACTGATCGAGCTCCGCCGGCGCGCACCTGAATCGGTCCAGTAAGACTACTCCTCGTACAAGCTGTCGATGAGTGGCTTGTAGCTCTTGTCGATGACGCGGCGCTTCACCTTGAGCGTCGGCGTGAGTTCGCCGCGCTCTACGCTGAAGTCATGCTCCAGCAAGGCGATCTTCTTGGGCGTCTCGTAGTGCGCAAGGCCCTCGAGCTTCGCGTTCACTTCCTTTTCCATCTTCGCGTTGATCGTCGGCATGGCCAGCAGCTCGGCGCGGCTCGTCCACACGATGCTCTGCGAGGCGGCCCACTTCTCAAGCTGATCCCAGTTCGGCACGATGAGTACGATGGGAAACTTGCGTTTGTCGCCGATCATGACGGCCTGAGACACATACTTGTTGGTCCGCAGCATGTTCTCGATCGGCTGTGGCGCAATGTTCTTGCCGCCCGCCGTCACGATGATGTCCTTCTTGCGATCGGTGATGCGCAGGAAGCCGTCGGTGAGTTCGCCGATGTCACCGGTGTGAAACCATCCCTCCTCGTCAATGGCGTCCTTCGTCGCCTCAGGATGGTTGTAGTAGCCGCGCATGATGTGCGGTCCGCGAGAGAGGATTTCGCCGTCGGCGGCGATCATCACTTCCACGCCGGGAATCGGTCGGCCCACGCTGCCAAGCCGGTAGTTCTCGAAGGTGTTCGTCGAAATCACCGGCGACGTCTCGGTGAGACCGTAGCCTTCGAGAATGATCAATCCCGCCGAGTAGAAGAACTTCGCGATGTCGGGTGAGAGTGGCGCACCGCCGGACACGAAGAAGCGCAGGTTCCCACCGGTGCGTTCCTTGAGCTTGGAGAACACGAGCTTCTGTGCCAGCGCGTACTGCATGGCGAGCACGCCGCCGGGTTCGCGTCCCGCCAGCTTTTCGTCGGCCCACTTTTCTCCCACGTTCTTGGCCCAGAAGAAAATGCGCTTCTTGAGGCCCCCGCCCGCCACGGCGTTCTCCACCACGCGCGCGTAGATCTTCTCGTACAGTCGCGGCACCGACATCATCATGGTCGGCTTCACTTCGCTCATGTTGACCGGCACGGTGTCGATCGACTCGGCGTACGCGATACGTACGCCGTTCGAGAACAGGAAGTAGTCGCCGGTACGTTCGAAGATGTGGCTGAGCGGAAGGAAGCTGAGCGCGAGGTCGCTGGTGCTTACATGCAGCGTCGTCTTGGTGGAGATGACGTTCGAATACAGGTTGTCCTGCGTGAGCATCACGCCCTTCGGATTGCCCGTCGTGCCCGATGTGTAGATCAGCGTCACGAGCTGGTCCGGCGTCACCGCCAGCGCATCACGCTTGAACGTGGTCGCGCGCTCGGCGTTGTCGACGGCGGCACCCTTGGCCTCGATCTCGGCGAGCGTGAGATCGCAGCCGTCGGCGGTCGTCGCGGCGAAGCCGATGATCCACTGCAGCCCCGGCACTTCACTGCGAATCGACGCGACCTTCTTCGCCTGATCGGCGTTGGACACGAAGATGGCGCGGGCTCCCGAATTGTTCAGCAGATAGGGCAGCTGATCGGCGGGAAGCGTGGGATAAATCGGCACGTCGGTGATCGCGCTGCAGATGCAGGCGAAATCGGCGATCAGCCACTCGGGGCGGTTCTCCGATAGAATCGCCACGCGATCCTGCGCGACGATCCCCATCTCGGCGAGGCCGAGCGCCGTGCGTCGCACGCGGTCCATGATCGTGCGGTGGGACATTGGCTCCCACACCCCGCGTACCTTGGTACTCAGCGCATCAGCGCGGTCGAACCGCTCCACGGCGTCGAAGAACAGCGCGTTGATCGTGCCGTGTGGTGGACGCGGTCCGCCGGAGGCATAGCGTGACGAGGCCGGCAGGCCGTTCATCGTCACGTTGAGGGCAGGATTGGAATCAGCCGCGACCGAAGTCATCGCCATCTCCGACTGGAGCGAAAGGCAGGGCAGAGGCGCATCGGCACAACGAACCGGAGCGACGCCAGGTGGGATGAACTGAAATTGCCCCCGGACGTCGTCTGGCGGGAGTCCTCAGGACGATCCGGACCCGCGACGTACCGGGGCGGTGACCCGAACCGGCGATCCCTTGAGCGGCTTCCCCTTGTAGGTCACGGTTGCGCGGACCACCACCGACTCCACGGCCGCACCGCTTGGAAACCGCAGGGCGCGCACACGCACGCGGCGCCCGGCGACACCGCTGTCATCGGTCGTGTCGATCGTGCTGGCGCGTCCCTGATCGTCGATCAGGTACGCCGCCGCCGTGGTATCGTTGGTGGGGTTGGCCGGATTCAGCAACTCGAACCGCACGGGCCACGAGCGCACACCGGTCAACGCCGTCGAATCGCGATGCCGCACCGTGACGGTGAGGGCCTTGGTCGAGTTGCTGTCGAGACCACGGCGGCCGGTGTCCGGCAGGCTCGTGCCGAGGATGTCCGTGAGGTTCGCGCCGTCGACGGAGTCGGGTCGCGTCGTGACACGAATGCCGCGCAACACCTGCAGCGATCCGCCGATGCGCGCCGCGATGCGCTTGTCGCCCGACACCAGCTTCTTCGCGACGACAATGCCGGTGGCGGAATCGATCGTGAGCGCCGAGTCGACGTTGAAATCGGCGTACAAATAGCGTGGCGCTGCGTCGTCGATCAGATCGCCGCGTACGTTGAACACGCGGGCACGCACTGGTGTTGCGACGCCATCGATGTTGCGCAGCGTGTCGCCGACCACCACCGACGGTGACGGGAACGGATCGAGTTCGATCGCTGCTGCTTCATTCGGTCCAAGCCCGACTTCTGAGCAGGCCGTACCAACGCCGGTGGCGGCGACGACGGCCGAGACGAGCAGCCAACTGGCGCGACGCCGCGCACGTACCGACGGTGTCACGCGAAGCGCTCGGCGAGGCGCTCGGCGAGGCGCGTGGCGATGTTCACGTAGGCCTGGCTCGCCGCGTCGGCGGGATTACGCAACACCACCGGCTGACCGGCGGCGAAGGCGTCGGCGGTGGCGGGCGTGCGCGGAATCGGGGTGTCGAACACGAGATGCTGTGGGAGATGTTCGCGCACGTAGTGCACGACACGTTCCGACGCCGGATTCCCCGCTTCGAACATCGTGAGCAGAATGCCTTCGAGCGTGAGCTCGTCGTTGATGCTGATCACGTCCTGAATGGCGCGCAGAATCTGCGGCGTGGTCTGCAACGCGAGCGGCTCGCACTGCAGAGGCACGACCACGTGCTGACTCGCGGCGAGCACGCGACGCGTGATGGCCCCGAGCCCCGGCGGCGTATCGACCACCACCACGTGACAGCGTTCGCGGGCCATGGCGAGCAGATCGGCGAGCACCGTGCTCTCGCCGACGCGATGCTGAAAGTCCGAGTGGTCGGCCGATTCGCTGACGCTTCCGGCGAGAATCACCCGCAGCCACGGCAGCGCGGTGGGCAGGATCACTTCGCGCAGCGCTTTCTCGCCTCGCAGATAGTCATCGAACCCGACCGTGGGGTGCCCGCGGCGCAGGCCGACGCCGTACCGTACCGCACCCTGTGGGTCGGCGTCGATCAAGAGCGTCTTGAGCCCACGGCGCGCGAACGCGACCGCCAGATTCACGGCGGTGGTCGTCTTCCCGACGCCACCCTTCTGGCTCACGATGGAGAGCACGCGTCCCACGTCAGCCCTCGTCCGTGTAGGCCGATCCATCATCATCGCCGGAGCGCGCCGATGGATCCTGATACTGGCCGTCTGCATCGTCCGGGGCACCCTGCAATTGGGCCAGCGTACGCTCGGCGTGGGCACGGAACCGTGCGGACGTCGGGTCCTGCTCGGTACTGAATTGGAGGAACGACTCGAGATGCATTGCGGCGTGCGCCGTGTCTCCCCGCTTCAGGAGCAGAAACGCCAGGCCATAGTGGGCCCCCGGCGATTCTGCATCGAGTTGCAGGGCGCGACGATACGTCCGAATGGCCTCTTCGGGCTGCCCGGTCTTCGAGAACGCGATCGCGATGTTCTGCAACACGCCGAGGTCGTCGGGCCGCTCGCGCAGGGCGAGACGATACGACGTCAAGGCATTTGCATAATCGCCGCGCGACTCGAGATCGAGCGCTTCAGCCAGGAAGTCCGTGTGGCGCGGATCGCGCCCGGACGAGCCGCCCACGAGGCGGCGCCACCAAGTCATGCGCTCGCAGTGGATCGGAGAAAGAAAAAAGGAGAGCTGCGATCGATGCGCTAAGCTATCGGCACAGCGCGTTGCCAACAAGTTGCCGTGCGTGTTGTCCGGGGAATCCGCGTTGCTGCATTCCCCTAGTGGGGCTACACTCGGTGTACACTGCGGGATCCCACTACCGGAGCACCACGATGACCGCACCCCAGCCGTACGCACCTGACCCGTCGAAGGGCGTGATGATCGTGGATTGGCCACTCTTCGGGGAGCTGGCCCGCGCCCTCGCCGTGCGCGTGGCGCGCGAGTGGACCCCCGAGCTCGTCGTCGGTATCGCGACGGCCGGCGTCGTGCCTGGCGCCGCCGTCGCGGCCATTCTCGACCTGCCGTTCCACTCGATTCTGGTGTCGCGTCGCTACAGCGCGTCCCAGGTGCGCGAAACACCGGCGGTGTTCGGTGCGGCGCCGCTCGAAGTGCGGGGCAAGCGCGTGCTCGTCGTGGACGAGACCTGTGACTCCGGGCAGACGATGCGCTTGGCCGTCGGGGCGGTGGGAAACGGGGGCGCCAAAGAAGTGCGCACCGCGGTCAGCTTCAAGACGGGCAGTTTTGCCCCGGATTACTTCGCGCTGGCGACCCAGAGCATGATCGTATTGCCATGGGACCGCGAAATTCTGATCGACGGGGAGCTCCAGCCCAACCCGAAGTACGCGGGGCTCATCCCGGAGGTCTGAGCCGACTCCAGCCAGCGCCAATCAGGCGCTGGTCGCCGCCCGATCGTATGGAATGCCGCGTTCCATCGCTTCCCAGACGTAATTCAGCACGTCGACCGAGCCGAGCAGGAAACGGCACTGCCCCTCGGCGGCGGAATCAGGGGTGACCTCGAGCACCGAGATCGGTGCGTCGGCCAACCGTCCGAAAAAGCCGGCGAAGAGCCCGGTCGAAACGGGGCAGCCGCTGGCCTCGGCCGCCGCTTCGCCCCAGTTGTTGGCGTCGAGCACCATGACCGCTTCGCTCAGCGACGAGAGCTGGACCAGCCCCCAGCCGATCTCGAAGAAGTACTCGCGCAGCAGGATCGGAAATCGACTGTCGAGCAGATCATCGGGACCATGCTCGCTACGATCCGCCAGCCACGCCGAAAAATGATCGAACAGCGCCTGTCCTGCCACGTAGCCGGCGTCACGAACGGCGTCGACCGGAACGGCAGGATGTGCCAGCTGCGTAGACCGGCGGAGCCCGTCGAAGAATTCGACCGGCACCGTGACGGTGCGGGTGGTCAGGAAAGGAAGCGAAGTGCTCATGTTCCCGTGACGCTCGCGCAATGAAGGGGTCACGTCAAGCGGGGGAGACGTGATGGATGGTGCCGGGAGTGAATCGGTCTCATCGCCCGGTACGACGGATCAGCTCGGCTTCGTCGATCACTTCGATGCCCAGCTCGACGGCCTTCTCGAGCTTACTCCCCGCTTCCTCGCCGGCCACGACGAATGTGGTCTTTTTCGATACGCCGCTCGTCACCCGCCCTCCGGCCGCTTCCACCAAGGCCGCCGCGTCGGTCCTGGAAAGCGACGGCAGGGAGCCGGTGAGGACCACGGTGGCCCCGGTCAGCGGGCCGTCGGCCTGCACCGCGTTCGGCTCGTCGAAGCGCACACTGCGCTCGCGCAACCGCTCCACCAACGCGCGCGAGGTGGGATCGTCGAAATACGACCGCACCGACGCCGCGATGATGTCGCCGATGCCGCGCACCGCGCCCAGTTGTTCGGGCGTGGAAGCGATGATGGCGTCCATGCTGCCGAACTGCTTGGCCAGCAACTGCGCGGCCTGCGCGCCCACATGACGGATGCCGAGCCCGAAGAGCAATCGCGACAGCGGCTGCTGCTTCGCGGCGGCGATCGACGCCACCAGATTCTCGGCGCTCTTGGTACCGAAACGCTCGAGTGACACGAGCTGCGCGACTGAAAGGTCGAACAGATCGGCGAAGTCGGTGATGAAGCCCGCTTGGAGGAACTGCTGAATGCGCGCGTACGAGAGCCCGTCGATATCGAGCGCGTCTTTGCTCGAGAAATGCACGAGGCCTTCGAGCTGGCGACCGGGGCAGGCGACATTCGGACAATACGTCGCGACATCATCGCCGTACCGATGCGTGGGCGAATCGCAGCGCGGGCATCGCGGTGGCATGGTCCACGGCTGCTCGCTCCCATCACGTTTCTCGGGCACCGGACCAAGCACGTACGGAATGACGTCACCGGCGCGTACCACCTGCACCCGATCCCCGTCGCGCAGATCCTTCTTCGCAATCTGGTCGGCGTTGTGCAGCGAGGCATACGTGACCGTCGCGCCGCCCACATCCACCGGCTCCAGCACGGCGAAGGGCGTAAGGACGCCCGTTCGGCCAACGCTCACGTCGATGCGGATCAGCTTCGTGACCGCCATGTCGGGCGCGAACTTGCGGGCGATCGCCCAGCGCGGCGTGCGATCGTTGCGCACGCCAAGTTCGTCCTGCAGCGACATGTCGTTCACCTTGACGACCCCGCCGTCGATCGCGAAGCCGAGTTGTGCCCGCGTTTGATGCTCGACGGTATGCGCCCACACCGACACGTCGGCCATCGTGTGGCAGCGCTCGCGATGCGGCGCCACCGGAATGCCCCACGCGGTCAGTTGTTCGAGCAGATCCCACTGCGAGCGCACGGGCGCATTGCCGTCGGGAAGCACGGCGGCGTAACCAAAGAATCGCAACGGACGCTGCGCCGTAATCGACGGATCCAGCTGGCGCAGGGCACCGGCTGCCGCATTGCGCGGGTTTACGAACACCGGTTCGCCGGCGGCTACGCGTGCCTCGTTCATTGCCTCAAAGCCGGCGAACGGCATATAGACCTCGCCGCGTATTTCCATCAGCGGCGGATGACCGTCGCCCAGCAGCCTCAGCGGCACGCCGCGGATCGTGCGGATGTTGACCGTCACGTCTTCGCCTTCCGTCCCGTCGCCACGCGTGGTGCCTGTCACCAAGACGCCGTCTCGATACGTGAGCGCGATCGCCGCCCCGTCGATCTTGAGCTCGACGGTGTACCCGCTCTTGTGCACCGACGCACCCACCACACGCTCGATAGACTGCTCGAAGGCCAGCAACTCGGCATCGTCGAACGCGTTGTCCAGCGACAGCATCCGCACGAGGTGCCGATGGGTCTGGAACGCGCTTTGCACTGGTGCACCCACACGCAGCGTGGGAGAATCTTCTGTACGCAGTGTGGGGTGTGCCTGCTCGATGGCCTGCAACTCGCGGAATAGCCGGTCGTACTCGGCATCCGACAGGGCGGGACGGTCGAGCACGTAATACTCGTGCTGCGCGTTGGCCAGCTGTTCGCGCAATTCCGCCGCGCGCTGATCGATGGGAAGTGGAACGACGCTCATGTGCGGAATGTATCTCTTCAGGAGAGATGCGTCACCACGGGAAAATCACCGAACGATTCACGCGCTCCGGCGCGGGAGGTCGCATGTTCAACAGCGGTAAGCGAGATCGAATGGATGGCCGTGCACTCGGCCTTGGACTTCTCATCGGCGCTGCGATTGGTGCCGGCGCGGCATTGCTGATGGCACCGGCGACCGGCGAGCAGACCCGTCGCCAACTCCGACGCAATGCGCGGCGCCTGGCGGAGCAGGGCGGCGACACGCTCTCCGAATGGTGGGATGATGCCGACGAATCGGCGCGTCGTATGGCGCGTCGGGGCATGAAGGAGGGTCGCAAAGCGGCCGTGCGCGTCCGTGATCGTGCTCGTGATGTCGCGCCGTGGTAAACGCGCGGACCTTGCCTACTTGAGCTTCTTCAGCTCCTCGTCGGCGAGCTTGCGGTACTGATCATCGTTCGCGTCTTGGATCGGAGCGCGCAGTGCGGCCTGGTAGGCGCTGCGCGCTTCGTTCCGACGCCCGGCGTCGCGGTACACGCGCGCGAGGTCCAAATCGTGCACCAGTCGATTGGGCTCCGCCACAACGGCGAGCTCCATGTACCGGACGGCTTCCGCCCAGCTCGCGCTTCCCAGAACCTGACCGCCGAGAAAGGTCTTGGCGATCGCGCGCGAGAACCCGCTCAGTCGCATCACCTCGGCATTCCAGACGCCAAGCACGTGCAGCGCTCCGGGATGTTTGGGGTGCAGCTGTAGCGCCCGCAGCGCCTCGTCACGCACTTCGAGTGCGTACTTCACGCGCTCGCGCGGATTCGCCGCCAGTGCGGTGCGGCCGACCGCACGCGCCAACTGAAAATGCCCTTCGGCATCGTTCCCATTGGCCGCGACCGCCCGTCTTGCGTAGTCGGTCGCGCGCGCGTACAGCCCGGTGCGCGTTTCGGGATTCTTCTCGAACTCGCCGAGGTCCACGGCTTCGCGCGCAGACTTCCACAGCGCCACATAGGACGTCGGCTCCGCCTTCACCGCCCGCTCGTAGTTGCCGAGTGCGGCCGACGGCCGACGTGCGACGCTCTCCCGATCGCCCGCGCTGAGCAGATCGCTCACGCTCTGCGCCACGAGGACGCGCGGAGCGAATAGCAGTGCCGACAGCGCGACCGATGCGGCCCCGACGGTGAGTCCAAGCGCCCATCGGCGTGCGGTGCGGACGGCGAGGATGTAGGTTGGCTGCATCATGAGCACTCTATGTTGGCACGCGCGCTGATCGAGCGAAAGCGCGACGGCGGTCGAATTACTCCCGCTGAGTGGCGCACGCTCATGTCGCAGTACGCGACAGACGAGGTTCCGGACTACCAGATGGCTGCCCTGGCGATGGCCATCTACTTCAACGGGCTTGATCGCGACGAGATCGGCGCGCTCACCGATGCCATGCTGCACAGCGGCGCGATGCTCGATCTCGACCATCTGACGATGGCACGGGTCGACAAACATTCCACCGGTGGCGTAGGAGACAAGGTGTCGCTCGTTCTGGCACCGCTGGTCGCGTGCCTCGGCGTCGCGGTGCCCATGATGTCGGGTCGCGGACTGGGGCATACGGGCGGTACCCTCGACAAGCTCGAATCGATCCCCGGTTTTCGTACCGATCTCTCGTTGGCCCGTGCCACGGAGCAGCTGGAACGGATCGGTTGTGCGCTGATCGGCCAGACGCGCGAGATCGCACCGGCCGACCGCCGTCTGTATGCGTTGCGCGACGCCACCGCGACCGTGGAGAGCATTCCGCTGATCTCCGCGAGCATCATGTCGAAAAAGCTCGCCGAGGGCCTCACGGGGCTTGTGCTCGATGTGAAACGCGGCTCGGGGGCGTTTCTGCCGGAACTCGATCGCGGACTCGCCTTGGCCCGCACCATGATCGCGCTCGGGGCCGACCATGGCTGCCCCGTCGTGGCGCTGATTACCGCGATGGACCGGCCTCTTGGTCGGGCCTGCGGCAACGCCCTCGAAGTCGAGGAGTCGATCATGGCGCTCCGCGGTGAGGGCCCGCCTGATCTCATGAAGGTCACCTACGCGCTCGGTGCGGAGATGCTGGTACTGGCCGGGGTGGCCACGGACCGCGATGACGCTCTACGCCGCATGGAGGTCGCCATTTCAAGCGGGCGGGCGGCGGCCAAGTTCCAGGAGATCATCGCGGCCCAGGGCGGCGACCCAAAAGTCGTCGACGATCCATCGATCTTGCCGCAGGCCGCCGAGTGCGAGCTGTATTTGGCGCCCCGCGACGGCGTGATCGCGCAGGTGGAGCCCAGGGCGATCGGCCGCGGCATCACCGAGCTAGGTGGACAGCGAACGAAGGTCGAAGACGGCGTGGACCACAGCGTGGGCTTCGTGATCACCGCCCGGCCGGGTGACATCGTGCGGGCGGGAGAGCCCCTGGCGACGATATTCGCGAAGGATCGAGCCGGAGTGGATACCGGTGTGGCGGCCCTGCGCCGCTCGATCATCATCGGC